>NZ_CP127161.1:3140680-3881360 GCF_030263895.1 Proteiniborus sp. MB09-C3 | reverse complement strand
CGCTAATGGCGATATATCATAAAATTAAAGTACGCGATTAGCGAAAAAATATTTTAAAAAGGTGTGTGAGAACAAAAGGATTGCACACTAAGGATGAGCAATTCAAAATACTGTTTCAAATATTGAAACATCAAAAAAATAGCATCAAAAATTCAGCAAATTATCATAAAGCTTGCAGGCAACAAATCTTTTATGATAATATTTTACCAAATCTTCTACATTTACACAACAGGATTATATATAGTAAGAACTATTTTTTGCAAAAAAATTTAAAATATTATGAGAAGTCAGAGATAGATGGTAATTAATTGGACTGTGAGAACAAGAGGGTTTATAAGCTTGGTGAAAAGTGATTACTAAGAAAAAATAAATTACAGAGGAGGTCATACAGTGGAAGAAAACAAGAAAGTATAAGGTAATGGCATAGGTGGATATATATCATTATTGATTGCAAGTATTATTTTTCTCAGGTATATTTGGCAAAATGGAAAGTCCATTAAGAGTACTAGATCTTCAGACTTTAATTGGAGAATTTGGAACCATAGCTGAAGGGGCTAGACCTGGGATAATGGGAGCAGGAGGCTATGGTGTAAGAGGAGGATTTTTTCAATCCTTAACCATTGCTCCAGGTGTATTTATGGCAGTAACATTTGTTACAATTATTGAACACTACAAAGGACTTGCAGCAGCTCAAAAAATTGTTAACTCCAATATCAAAGCCTATTTTAGGTGTTCCGGGGATCGGCCACATTAGCTATTGTATCAAATTGGCAAAGCTCTGATACTGGTGCCGCTGTTGCAAGAGATTTACTAGATAAAGGTGTTATATCAGAAAAAGAAAGAGACATATTGCTTAAGTTATGAATTCGTTGGGGCTGCACAAATAATAGGATGTTGTATAGTAAATTCTGGTGCTTTGTTAGTTCCCATATTTAACTGTTGCAGCTGGAGTAATTCTGTTTCTTATAATGGTTCTAAAATTTTTAGCAGGCAATATCATGAGACTATATGTAAATATGCTTGAAGGCAAGACTAAGAAAGCTCCCGCAGAAGCATAAATAACAATATGCCATGATGAGTACAAAGAAAGCAATATGGCCTATATAAAATCAATAATAGACAAGGAGTGTTATGAAATGAGTAATGTAAGTGAGAAAAAGGTTGGGTTTATAGACATATTTTTGATTGGTGCTAGGAAAGGCATTCAATCTGTGGTTTAAATGCTTTGTTGCCTGGCGTTGTTTTAGGGTATTCTGCAATTGAAGTATTAAAGGTTACAGGCATTCTTGATATAGTAGGAAAATTATTTACACCTATCATGGCAGTATTTGGACTTCCAGGGGAAGTTCAATGATGGCTCTGTTAACTTCTTTTTATGGCTCTATCTGGAGGTTGTGCGGCTGCTGCTTCTCTCGCAGCTAATGGTATTCTCATTGATGCAAAAACAGGCAACTATTATACTACCGATGATTTTATGCATAGGAAGCCAGGTTCAGTTTATTGGTAGAGTTTTGGCTGTTGCAGATGTACCCAGCAACAAATATTTAATTAACTGTGCAATTGGAATTATATGCGCAGTTATTGCAGGACTTTTTTATGAGGATTATAGCTTCTGATGGGCCAAAGCACATAAAATATGTATTATAAAAGGAGTGTATTATTGTTGTATGAATAAGCTTAATAATGGATAATGTTGATAAGCTCTCATAAAACAATGGTTTTGTGATAACGAAAAAAAAGTTACTGATATAAGTGATAGAATTTGGAGTATTGCCGAGACTAAATTTCAAGAAGTTGAGTCTAGTGAGACTTTAATTAATGAAATTTGAGAAGGAAGGATTTAAAATTGCTAAAGGGTAGCTTAGAAATCGAGACTGCATTTACTGCGGAATGGGCTAATGGACAGGGACCAGTTATAGCTATGATAGGAGAATATGATGCTCTCCCAAACATGGGACATAAAATATCTACTACAAAAGAACCTACGAGTGGTTCAGGCCATGGATGCGGACATAATCTGCTAGGTGTAGGAAGCATGGCTGCAGCTATTGCTTCTAAAAAAGTTATGGAAAAACTAGATATTAAAGGCAGGATAAAGTACTTTGGATTGTCCAGCTGAAGAAGGAGGAGCAGCAAAAGTAATTTATGGTACGTGATAATGTATTTGATGGAATAGATGCTATTGTCAGATGGCATCCTGTAAATGTATCCTATGTAAGTCTATCTCCTGCGTTATCTATGTATTCAGTTAAGTATGTATTTCATGGAAAGACATCTCATGCAGGCACCAACCCTCACTTAGGAAGAAGCGCTTTAGATGCGGCTGTGTTGATGGATGTAGGTGTCAATTATTTAAGAGAACATGTTACTCCAGATGTTAGAATGCATTCAATTATAACAAAGGGCGGAGTAGCTCCTAATATTGTCCCAGAATTAGCTGAGATTTGGTACTATATCCGTGCTCCAAAAAAGAGGTGAAGTGAAGTAAATATATAGTCGAATGAATAAAATTGCAGAAGGAATGGCAATGGCTACTGAGACTACAGTAGATATAAGACTTATCAGTGCTTCATCTGATACTTTGCCTAATAAGGTACTTTCTGAAAGAGCCTTGATAAATCTTAATAAAGTAGGTCCTCCTAAGTTTACAGAGGAAGATAAGGTTTTTGCAGAAAAGCTAAGCAAAGGAATAACTGTTGCAGACAAAGTCAAATCGTTGATTCCTTACGGTATATCTGACAGCAAGGTTGCTGAGAAAACTCTTCATGATGAGATTTCATCAAATATGACAGAGGGTATAATTTCTCCTTATTCAACGAATTCAGGTGATGTAAGCTGGCAAGCTCCTATGTGCCAATTCTTTATAGCAGCTCAGCCTATTGGTACTGCTAATCATTCATGGCAGCAGGTAGTATCTTCTGGAATGAGCATAGGACATAAAGGCATGTTATGTGCAGGACAAGCTATAGCAATGATGGCATTAGATATATTGACCGATTCAGACCTTCTGGAGAGAGCGAAAAAAGAGTACAATGAACAGTTAAATTTATATCCATATACATGTCCGCTTCCTAAAAATATTAAACCAGGTCAAGAATAAGAGTATTTTATAGACAATATAGATTATTTCTTAAACTCACAGTAAACCATATAAACGACTAATCATATAAAAGCTTTATGATATCAAATATTCATATATAAAGACTGCAATATAATTATGGCATATAAAGAGGTGATGTGATGACTCTGCATGATCAAGTGATGCAAGTTGCCAATAGTGCTGCTGCATGGATATTTTGCTTACTCATAGTAGTGCTTGTATTTTTTCAGACTTTTGTATTTTCTAAAATTAGTTTAAATTATAGAAAAGAGTTTGGTATTTCTTCAAGTGAAATAAAAAAAGCATTCAAATCAGGAATTATAACTACAGTTGGTCCTGCACTTTCAATATTTATAGTTGGATTAGGATTAGTAGCGCAGATAGGTGGCCCTCTAACTCTGGCACGGTTAAGCGTAATAGGCAATGCGACATTTGAAGCTTCAGCTGCTGAGCTTGGCGCAGCTGCACTTGGCACTAGCATAAACTCACCAGACTATAGTCTTATTGCTTATACATGCTCTGTTTGGGTAATGAGTTTAGGAGGTAGCTGTATGCTCATTATGCCCCTTATATTTACTAAATCATTATCGAATATAAGTAAAAAAGTAATTAATAAAAGGAATCTAGCAAAAATTATTGGAATTAGTGCTTCCTTAGCATCCTTTGGCTATTTTTCTTTAGATTATGCAAAAAAAGGTAACAAGAACTTAGTTGCTGTGGCAGTTGCATTCTTAACAGTGTTAGTTGTTACAAAGCTTGGAGAGAAGTTTAAAATTCTATGGGTTAAGGAATGGTCACTTGCATTTTCTATTATTATTTCAGTAATTGTTGTTGCTATGATTCCTTAGAGGGGGAGAACAGGTTATGGAAAGCTCTGCAAAGGATTATTATAAGAAAGTACATTTTTGGGGTCAATTGACATTAGGTTTAGGTATAGTTTTTAGCTTTGTATATGCTGTATATTTGAGCTTTTTTAAAGGATATCATCCAGGATGGGATCGGATTTTTACTGGATTTCTAGGAGTGGCTGCAATGGTTGGACATACCTGGGTAAATTTAGCTGATTTAATGACTTACATTTTGCTTATGGGACCAGCAGCAACATATATGTCTTCACTTACTGGCAATATCAAAAACATGAGATTACCTAGCGTATTAGCTGCTAAAGCTGCTGTAAGCGCAGAACAAGGAACACCAAAGGAAGATATTATATCAACTATAGGAGCTATATCATCAACTCTGGTTAATACTTTATTTTTAGCTATATTAGTCATAGGGGGAGTAAGTGCACTTAAAGTTCTGCCCAGCAGTTTTATAGAACTGCTTAGCTATATTGTTCCAGCTTTATTTGGCGCCATATTTGCTCAATTTGCTCTTATAAACTATAAATCTGGAATAATAGCTATTACAGTTTCTTTCCTCATAATAAACCTAAATTTCCTTCCAGGATATTTGAAGACTTTTCTAACTATTATTCTGACTATACTGATAAATATATTGATACACAACAAAGGCCAAAAACAAAATATCAAAGCTGAAAGGAAGAACTAATTTTTTAGGAAGCAGCGGTAAAAGTATTCTCCCCTTAAGATATTAGGCTTTTATTTATCTTAAGGGGAGTCATTTTTATTTAAAAATCCTTTGATGTAGCAACCATCAAAATCTTTGCTTCCTTTGAGTCGTGGGTGTTACACCATTTGTGAGGAATAGAGCAAGGATATGTCAGGGTGTCTCCTGCTCTAAGCGTATAACTATTAACTCCTACTAGAGTATACATTACTTCGCCTTCAAGTACATATACTATTTCTTCGCCACTATGGCTTACTTCATTACCCGAATCAGCTAAAGGAGGGATAGTAATTAAACCGCCTAAAATTTCATTCTTTTCCTTAGTGAGCAGTTCCTCTGTTAATTTACCATGTTTGCTTTTGTTGCGAATTATTTTTTTCCGTTCCTCTTTTCGTACAAGTGAAATTTTACTATCTATATCATCAAGAAAAAAAGAAATAATCGAAAAACCTAAAACATCAGCTAGCTGTTTAGCAGTAAGTATATTAGGTATAGATTTATTATTTTCTATTTGACTTATGGCACTTGCAGATAACCCTGTCTTAGTAGCTAGCTCACGAAGTGACATTTTTCTTTCTAAACGCTTATTTTTTATTATGCTTCCTATGTCCAATTTTGCTCTCCTTTCTAAAAGCTCCTTTGATTATTACCATATACAAGAATAATAACATATAAAATAAAATTTGAAAAATTTAGAGGAAATTTTCGAAAAATAGCGAATGTTAAAAATAGTGAACATTTTTTATTGTAGCGTACAACAGAATTAAGTTCAAGGAGGTGTTTTATTTAAGATAAAGCTCTGGAAGATTTTTAATCAAACTAAGGCTAAGGAGGAGATGGAATGAGACAGATATTGTTAAAAAATGGTTTTGTAGTTTCTATGAACAAAAAAGAGCAGGTATATACCCAAGGAAGTATTTTAATTGAGAATGATAGGATAAAGGCAGTAGGGGATGTAGAACAGTCTTTGATAGCTTCTGATGCAGAGATTGTTGATGTTAAAGGAAAGATTATAATGCCGGGTCTAATCAATACACATGTGCACACATCTCAGCAATTGGGTAGAGGCCTTGGGGATGATGTGAACCTTTTGACTTGGTTACATGAACGCATTTTCCCATATGAAAGCAATTTAACTGAGGAAGACTCATATATATCTACATTACTTTGCTGTCTTGAGCAAATTAGAGCAGGGGTTACATCATTTGCAGAGCCAGGAGGACAATTTGTAAGCAGTATGGCAAAGGCTGTTGGTGAGATTGGAATTCGTGCCAAGCTTGCAAAATCAGTCATGGATTGTGGAGAAGGCTTACCTGCACGTTGGCAGAAAACAACACGAGAAGAGCTTGAAAAACAGGAGGAGGATTTACGTAAGTTTCACAATACCGCTGATGGCCGTGTTCAAGTCTGGTTTGGATTGCGTACTATTTTTAATAACTCTGATGATTTGATTATTCAAACTAAGGAGCTTGCAGATAAATATGGTGTAGGTGTACATATGCATGTGGCAGAAGTAAAGGAGGAAGTTGAATTTGCACTAGAAACGAGAGGGGCTACTATTGTAAAACATCTAGATAACTTAGGTGTTCTTGACAAAAACTTTCTTGCAGTTCATACAGTTTGGCTTACTGATGAGGAAGTGGATATCTTTAGAGATAAGCAGGTCAAGGTTTCACACAATCCAGCTGCTGCAATGAGAGTACTTGGATTTGCTAAGATACCAAGAATGCTTAAAGAGGGCATCTGTGTAACTCTTGGAACTGATGGAGCTCCATCTAGCAATCGTATGGATCTAATTGATGAAATGTGGCTTACTTCTCTTATTCATAAGGGCTGGAGGTTAGATCCTACTATTATGAAGGCTGAGGAAATTATTAGGATGGTTACCGTAAATGGCGCCAAGGCTATTCTTGAAGAAAATAGTATTGGCTCTATTGAGGTTGGTAAAAAGGCCGATATGATAATCATAAATCCTGATTCTCCGGGGATGCTTCCTCTTCACGATAATATTGCAAATCTAGTTACTTCTATGCATTCATCTAATGTTGAAAGTACCATATGCGATGGAAAGTGGATTATGAGAGAGCGCAAAATATTGACAGTGGATGAAAGTGCAATTTTAAATGAAGCTAAGAAAAGAGCAGCGGCGATTTATAAGCGTGCTGGAATACAGCTGCCTCATAGGTTTCCATATATATAAGGATAGTATTATAGATTAAAATACAAATTAATTAAAATGGAGGGTTAAGAATGGACAAACAATTAGTGACTGTTTCTATGGGAATGAAAAAAGCTGATTTAGCTGTTGTAAACGGGAAAATTGTTAATGTTTATTCGAAAGAAGTGTATGATGGTGGAGTTGCGGTTTCTAACGGAAAAATAGCTGCAGTAGGAGATATTAAATATTGTATTGGCGAAGATACTAAGATTATTGATGCAAAAGGTAAGTACCTTCTTCCAGGCTTTATTGATGGACATATCCATCCTGAAAGCACAAATTTGAGCATTAGGAGTTTTGCTGAAATAGTTCTGACACATGGTACTACAGCAGTAATGGCTGATATGCATGAGGTTGGTGTTGTTGGAGGACTGGAAGCCATAGAAGCAGTTCTAGATGAAGCACAAGCAACTGATCTTAAAATTTATTTTGTAGTGCCTTCTCATGTACCATTTGCTCCTGGACTAGAAACAAGTGGAGGCTTCTTTAATAGTGAAATCATAAAAAAGGCACTTAGTCATAGGGATGCAGTGGGACTATCTGAAATTGTTGCACCGTATCTCCTGCAGGGAAATGCAGAACTAATTAAAGCAATGGAAATAGCCTCGTCTATGGGAAAATCACTTCAAGGACATCTTCCGGAGGATGAAGGGACCAGCTATGAATGCCTGTATGTCAGCGGGCGTCAGTACTGATCATGAATCTCTTAGCACAGAGGATGCAATTGAAAGACTACGTGCAGGTTGTCATTTGATGATGCGTGAGGGCTCAGCAGCGAGAAATATGACAGAATGTTTAAAGGCTATTACAGAGCATAAGCTAGATTCAACTATGTGCAGTATTGTAACGGATGATTTACATACTGTTGATGCAGTAGAAAGAGGACATTTGGATGATGCTGTACGTACTGCTTTGAAAAATGGCATTGATTTTGTTACTGCTGTACAGATGGTAACTGTAAATGCAGCAAGAGCATTTAATTTAGATAGAGAGATAGGAGCTTTGGCTCCTGGAAGACGTGCAGATATTATTATTTCAGAGGGTCCAGAAGACTTCAAGGTATTGTCTGTAATATCAGGCGGAAATTTAGTAGTTGAAGACAGCAAGCTAATCAAGTGCTATGATAAGGTAGAGCATAAAGCTTGTCTTCTCAACACTATTAAATTGTCTAAAAAAATTACAGCTGAGGACCTTATGATCAAGGTGGACAAAGAGGCTAAGGAAGCAAAAGTAAAAGTAATGCGTACTTTAGATTGGATACCTATTACATTTGGGCAGGAAGCTATACTACCTGTTAAAGATGGAGTTGTTGAATGCGATTTAGAACAGGATATTTTATACATAGCACAGGTAGAACGTCATGGGAAAAATGGAAATATTGGCAAGGCCTTTATGGGGGGGTTTAATTTAAAATCTGGTGCGATTGCATCATCAGTAGGTCATGATAATCACAATATAATAGTTTTAGGAACCAATTTTGAAGACATGGCTCTTGCTGTAAATCGTATAGCAGATATCCAAGGAGGTCAGGTCCTAGTTAACAATGGTGAGGTTATTTGCGAAGTGGAGTATCCTATTTTAGGTCTGCTATCAGATTTAGATGCATGGGAACTAGCTTCACAGAAAAAAATATTGAATTCTAAAATCCACGAACTAGGCTGTACTATAAGCATTCCGTTTATGTTTCTTTCCTTTATATGTCTAGCTGCTATACCTGAATATGCAGTAACTGATTACGGTTTTATTGATGTAATGCAGCAAATTATTAACCCAGTTTTTGAGTTAATCAAATAATAGATTAGGATATTTATGGAGCAAGCATAATATTATGATTTGCTCCATAATCAAAGAATTGGGGGATATACGCATGTATGAAGTAGAAAAACGGATGGAAGGGCTGAGAGAACAGCTAAATAGGCTTACTGATGATATGGATGGCTGCAATGCAGAAGAATTGCTTGGTATTAGCCAAGAAATGGACAAGGTTATATATGAATATATAAAAGTGAAGAAAGAATAGAGGATAGCAGTACTTTCATAATTTATTCCTTAACCTAAATAAATATGGCGATAATATCAAAAATGTTATTATAAATGAAAGAAGGCTTAAGCCTTCTTTTATTATTGTACTTTTCTATAGATGGACTTTGAGCACTAATGTTTATTATTAAAATCGGAGGTTATTAATGACAGTACTTACCCAGACAATGATTTTATTTATTTTAATATTAATAGGCTTCATAATTAAAAAGAAAAATGTAATATCAGACCAGATGATAAAAGATTTATCTGGACTAATATTAAACGTAACACTTCCATTTATGATGATAACAGCTATGAACTACAGCTTTTCATTAGAAATGCTTAATAACTCTGTGCTAACCTTCATATATGGAGCTATTTCATACGGTATAGTCATAATAATTGCAATTATATTCAATAAAGTATTTAAACCTGATGAGCCTCAAAAAGGTGTGTATAGCTTTTTAATAGTATTCCCTAACACTGGTTTTATGGGATTTCCCATATTAAAAGCCATGTTCGGAGACATAGGAATATTTTATGGAGCAATATACAATCTTCTATTCAATCTGTTGACATGGACACTAGGAGTAAAATATATGACTGCTCATAATGCAATTGAAGATAAAACCAATTCAGGATTGAAAAACTTCATAAATCCTGGAATTATCTCAGTATTTATAGGACTGCTAGTTTTCATATCTCCAGTAAAGCTGCCGAATATAATCTACAGTCCATTAAAGCTATTAGGAGATACAACTACACCCCTTGCAATGCTTGTAGCAGGAGCAATGCTAGCAGATATAAAAATATCAGAAGTACTGAGCAATAAAAAGCTTTATATACTAGCAGTTATAAGACTCCTCATAGCCCCTATATCAATGATACTAATATTTTCCGTATTCAAAGTGCCAGATATAGTGAAAGGGGTACTAGTAACATTAACAGGTATGCCATCAGCAGTAAACACAGCTATATTCGCAACCAAATACAATTCTGATTCAAAATTAGCATCCCAAGGAGTATTTATTACAACACTGCTAAATATGCTAACAGCACCATTGATAATTTATTTACTAACATTATAATGAACGAATATGTCATCCTGAGCGCCAGCGAAGGATCTCTATTTTAAAAATCCAAGGAGGAAACTAAATGCTAAACAACATAGAAATACAAAACATAATCCCCCACAGATACCCTTTCCTTCTAGTAGACAAGATAATAGAACTAGAAGAAGGGAAAAAAGCAATCGGAATAAAAAATGTAACTATAAATGAGCCTTTCTTTCAAGGACATTTTCCAAATAATCCATTAATGCCAGGAGTACTAATAGTAGAAGCTATGGCACAAGTAGGAGCAGTGGCAGTCATGACTCTAGAGGAAAACAAAGACAAACTAGCAGTATTTGCAGGCATAGATGATGTAAGATTTAAAAAACAAGTAAGACCCGGAGACACACTAAAGATGGAAGTAGAGCTTATATCCATGAGAAGAGGAATAGGCAAAGCAGAAGCAGTAGCATATGTAGATGGAGAAGTGGCTTGTAAAGGAACTTTGATGTTTGGGATAATAGATAAATAGTACTTTATTGTCATCCTGAACGCAAGTGAAGGATCTAAGACCGTTTAAAAGTATATGCTCACATATATTTTAAGATGGTTTTTATATTATAAATATGATAAACTAATAAAAAAAGAAAAATCGGATAGTGTAGAAATATGAAAAAAATGATATTCTTATAATCATTCGACAAATTCATTGAAAAAAACGAGAACTAATAGTATAATTATAATTGTTCATTCAACGAATGATTGAAAAGGAAAGTGATTTGTTTGGACTTTATAAAAAATATTAAATTTTTTACACCAACAGCAGAGTTAAAAGAACTTACAATACTTCAGCATATAGAAAATAGTGAAGATACAACTCAAAAAGAACTAGCAGAACTAGTAAATGCAGCACCTTCTATGATCAATGTATATATCAATGATTATGAAGAAAAAGGATATATAATAAGAGAATACATATCAACGAAAACAGTGAAATATAAAATAACATCAGCAGGAGTGAGAAGGAAAAATTATCTATTGATAACTTACCTGCATGAGCTACTAAAACTATATAGATTAGCGAAAGAGAACATAGAAGGGTTTTTAGAAAAATTAGAAGATAAAGGCTATAGAAACATATTACTATACGGAGCAGGAGAAGTAGCAGAGACTATTCTTAGTGTAATAAGAGACAGGGGTGCATCTAGGCTAAATATAGCAGGAATAATAGACGATGATGAGGCTAAGAAAAACAAGAAACTGTTAGGATATAAGATAATATCAAGAGACGATATAGAAAAATATAACCATGATGCTATAGTGATTACCAGCTATACCTATGAGGATGATATAAGAAGAAGGCTTGGGGAAGTTGGGTATGATGGTGGTAGGGTGGTTAGGTTTTTTTGGTAGAGGAAGCTAATAACTGTTTAACTATCAAACTACTTGACGAAAGGAAGCAATAGGTTATGACAACACAAAAAACAACTAATAGTAGAATATATCTATCATCCCCACACATGAGCGATGAAGGATATGAGCAAGAGTACATAAAGGAAGCATTTGATACAAATTGGATAGCACCTCTTGGCAAGAATGTGAACGAATTTGAAAAGGAACTAGCAGCAAAGGTTGGTAGTGGACATGCTGCAGCACTAAGTTCCGGAACAGCGGCTATACATATGGCTCTTAAAGCCGCAGGAGTTGGTGAAGGAGACGTTGTGTTTTGTCAAAGTCTTACTTTCTCAGCTACAGCTAATCCGATTATTTATCAGAATGCAATACCGGTGTTTATAGATAGTGATTACAAAACTTGGAATATGAGTCCGATAGCATTAGAGAAAGCTTTCGAAAAGTACCCTAATGCTAAAGCTGTTTTAGTTGTTCATTTATATGGACTTGCTGTAGATATGGATAAGATTGTTGAGATTTGTAAGAAACATAATGCAATTCTGATTGAAGATGCTGCTGAGAGTTTGGGAACTACATATAAAGGTAAATATACAGGAACTTTTGGAGATTATGGGATATTTTCATTTAATGGAAACAAGATCATCACCACTTCTGGTGGCGGAATGTTAGTTTCTGATAATGAAGAAAGGATTGCTAAGGTTCGTTTCTGGTCTACACAGTCCAGAGATCAGGCAAGGCATTATCAACATAGTGAAATAGGTTATAATTATAGAATGAGTAACATAGTTGCTGGTATTGGAAGAGGACAGCTTAGGGTATTGGATCAAAGAGTAACTAAGAAGAAATACATATTTGATTTTTATAAAAGAGAATTGGAACAACTTGATGGAATTCGGTTTATGCCAATTAATAAATGGAATGAATCAAATTGTTGGTTAAGTTGTGTAATGTTAAGTGGACAAGTTAAACCACTAGATGTAATGGAAACTTTGGAGAAAGAAAATATTGAGTCAAGACCTATTTGGAAACCTATGCATATGCAGCCTGTATTTGAAGGATATGATTTCATTGGCGAAGGAGTTTCTGATAAGATATTTGAAAGTGGTGTTTGTTTGCCAAGTGATACAAAGATGACGGATGAGGATTTAAGCAGAATATGTAATGTGATTAAGGAGTTGTGGAAGTAGAATGGAAACTGAAGCTAAATCTAATATAAAACCGTCACCACAGAATAGTGGTTTATATAGAAGATGTTTTAAAAGACCAATGGATTTCATATTATCTTTGATAGCAATTACAGTACTTAGCCCTGTTTTGTTGGTCGTGGCCGTAATGGTTAGAATAAAACTTGGTAGTCCAGTAATTTTCAAACAAGAAAGACCGGGATTAAACGAGAAGATATTTACTCTATATAAGTTTAGAACTATGACAGATGAGAGAAATGAGTTTGGTAAGTTGCTACCAGATAGCGTAAGGCTTACTAAGTTTGGTAAGTTCTTAAGATCAACATCATTAGATGAACTTCCAGAGCTACTTAATATACTTAAAGGTGATATGAGTATTATAGGGCCAAGACCTTTACTAGTACAATATCTATCTTTATATAATGAACACCAAAAGCGTCGTCACGAAGTAAGACCTGGTCTAACTGGTTGGGCACAAGTCCATGGTCGGAATGCTATTAGTTGGGAAGATAAATTTAATTTAGATGTTGAGTACGTAGACAACATAACTCTAAGTCTTGATATGATGATAATTTTCAAGACAATAAAAAAAGTATTTATTAAAGAAGGAATCGAGTTTACGCAAAATAAAAGTATTTATGAGAGCTTGGTAAGAGACAGTGCAAGAGATGAAAGGAATGGAAGAGATATATGAATATATTGATAACAAGTATTGGGCAAAGAGGTTACTTGATAGATCACTTTAGAGAAAGCGCCAATGGTGAATTTGGTATATATGCTGCAGATGCAACAAGATATGCCCCGGCATTACAAAATGCAGATAAAGCCTTTGTGATACCTATGGCTAAAGATTCTCAATATTATTCAAAACTTTTAGAAATATGTAAAAATAACGACATAAAGGGAATCCTATCAATTAATGATATAGAATTGCCTATTTTAGCCAAATATAAAGACCAACTTGCTGAAAATAATATTATGGCAATTATATCTGACCCTAAGATAATTGACATATGTTTTGATAAATATAGGACCTATGAATTTTGTACAAAAAATGAAATCCCGGTTCCTAGGACATATTTATATACTGAGAAAGAAAAGCTTAAACAGGACATAGAATTAAGTTTGATTAAATTCCCTATAATAGCAAAGCCAAGAAAAGGCAGTAGAAGTGTTGGTATACATCTATTATACAACATGAAGCAATTAACATATGACGTTGAAGAAATGGAGTCAATGGATATCCCTGAAGATGAAAAACTTATGTTTCAAGAGTACATAAATAGTGAACAATACTCTATTCATGTTTTTAATGATGCATGTTTAAAACCAGTAAGCGTTGTGGGAATGGTTAACTTATTCAAACATTTTGGGGAAACATTTCATATAAAAACTTATAGAGATAATTCTTTAATTCAGCTTGGAATATCAATAGGTGAAAAGCTCAAACATCTAGGACCTTTAAGTGCAGATGTACACCAGAGAGATAACGGTGAGTATGTAGTTTTGGAATTTAATCCTCGGATTAGTGGGTGCTATTCGCTTTCTCATTATGCTGGAGCGGACTTTCCAGGAAAAATATTTAATTTAATTAAAAATGAGCCAATTAGATTCGAAACTATAGATAATTTTGAAGATGATGTGATTATGCTCAAACAGTTTACTACTCAAAAAGTTTTAGAATCCCAAATAATAAAAAAAATAATAGAGTAAAGTCATATATAAAAAAGAGTATATGTTTTAAACACAATGGCTGGGAGGGAAATAGATGAATATCACTGTAATAGGTGCAGGAAATTCTGGACTGGCAATGGCTGCACATTTAAGCAAAGAAAGAAACAATGTAATTTTGTGGAATCGTTCCAAATCGACTATTTCTAAATTAATAGAGACTCAGACAATTTATTGTGAGGGAATTATAAATGATCAAATTAAAATAGACTTGGTTACAGATGACATTGAAAAAGCTGTTGAAAACCCCGATGTTATTTTGATTACAACTCCAGCTAATTCTCATAAAGAGCTCGCCGAACAAATTGCTAAGGTTATAAAAAAAGAAACACTAATTGTTCTAAATCCAGGGAGAACTTTTGGGGCATTAGAGTTTGATGCAACTTACAGAAAGCATAATCAAGAAGTTACACAAACAATTGCAGAAACACAAACAATTATATATACTTGCAGAAAAACAGGTGAAGACTCAGTAAATATAATATCTTTAAAATCTGGTGTTTTAATATCAACTTTTAATTCATCTGAGAATAAAAATATCATTATGAAATTGCCAGAATGTATTCAAAAGTATTTTATTCCTGCAAGATCTATGATTGAAACTTCTATTGGTAATGTAGGTATGATTCTTCATTGTGCCCCACTTTTATTAAATACAGGCTGGACTGAAAGTGAAAGCACTATATATAAATATTACTATGATGGTATAACTCCAACTGTGGGAAGATTAGTAGAAAGGATAGATGAAGAAAGAGTAGCTGTATCTAGAGAGTTAGGGCTAGAAGTTGAAACAACTAAAGAATGGCTTAAGAGGACATATAATATTAATGGTAACACTTTATATGAATGTATTCAAAATAATGAAGCTTACAAAACAATTGATGCACCTTGTTCATTAAGGCACAGGTATATATTTGAAGATGTTCCTTGTGGGCTAGTACCATTAGAAACGATTGGAAAAAAGTTAGGCTTAAACATGAAAAATACTAGCGTAATTATAGACTTAGCATCTAGTTTAATGGATGTTGATTTTAGAAAGGTTGGTAGAAATTTAGATTATTTCCATGATTCAAATTCAAAAAGTGACTTTAAGAATTTGTTTAGTAGGGGGAATAGATGATGTTTGCAGTAGATTCAGATATATTTGCATTTGTAAAACCATCTTTAGATGCACATACTTTGGGAGTAAATTCAGCAGCAGAACTTTTAAGGGATTGCGGTTATCGTGTAATCTTTGGGGATGAAATAATTGCAAAGGCAATAAATGATATAAAATATGAAGCAAACCAGAAGATAATATTGGATTGGATTTGTAAGAATAAGATTAGTCGAATTGGACTTAGTTATAGATTGGATCAAGATGAAGCAGTTAAAATGATGGGATACTTTATGAATGCACTTGAGAGTAGCAATCTTTTATCTTATCGAGGGGGACCAATCAAATCTATTTTTTTTGGAGGACTTCCCAAGGCATGTGAGATTATAGAAAAAGAACATAAAGGGTTCGTTAAAACTTTTAAAGGTGGAGAATCTGTTTGTGAATCTTTAATGAAAATGGATGTTCCAGATGAGCGAATTCCAAAAGATATCTTAAATGGTAGTTTATACGATGACTTCCGTTTAGAATTTGGTAAAGATACTATAAATGCTCATAACTACGATAGTTTTAAACCAGTAGAACGATGCATGTATAAAGAATACGGAACTTCGGATGATACTCTTGTGAAAAGACTCAATTACAATATGAAAAGGTCTTTTATACCATTAATGCGTGCGCATGTAGGGCCTTACTCTTCTGCTGTTGATAGACTGGATTTGTTAAAAGAGTTTATGGATTGGGCTAAATATCTTGCAAAAACTAAGTATTTAGATATCCTATCTATAGGAAGTTCGCAATTAACACAATCTAATTTTGGAGAAGATTGGAAAGACAAACCTAATGGCGGAGGAGTTCCTGTTAATTCACCAGAAGAATATAGGATGATCTGGGAAGTTTCTAGGCCGCTATTAGTGAGAACTTATGCTGGAACAAAAAATATACCGGAGTTAGCAGAAATGTATGAGAAAACTTTGAATACTTGTTGGCATGCTTTATCTCTATGGTGGTTTAACAAGCTAGATGAAAGGGGTCCTTATGATTTATATACGAATTTAAAACAACATATTGAAACATTAAAATATATTACCAAAACAGATAAACCATTTGAAGCTAATGTATCTCATCATTTTGCGTTTAGAGGGGCAGATGATGTAACATACATTGTTTCTGCCTATTTATCGGCTAAGCTTGCTAGAAAGTTAGGTGTGAAGACTTTTATATTACAGAATATGTTAAACACGCCTAGATTTACATGGGGAATTCAGGATTTAGCTAAGTCTAGGGCAATGCTTACACTGATAAAAGAACTTGAGAATTCTAATTTCAAAGTTCTCCTACAACCTAGAGCTGGACTGGATTATTTTAGACCAGATTTAGAAGAAGCTAAAATACAATTAGCGGCTGTAGCCGCACTGATGGATGATATAGATCCCCATAATGAAACAAGTCCACCTATTATTCATGTAGTTAGTTATTCAGAGGCTTCACATTTAGCAACACCTAATATCATCAATGAAAGCATAAAAATCACTCAGTATTCATTACAAAAATATCGGGAGTTAAGACGAATTGGGAATGTAGAGGATATGAGTAAGAATTTAGATGTTCAAGAACGGATGTTTGAACTTATTGATTCTGCTAAGACTATTATTTCTGGAATTGAAACACATATTGACAATCCATATACAGCTGAGGGATTTTACAAGATTTTTGCAGCTGGTTTCTTACCAGTACCATACTTATGGGGTGAAGTTGAAGAGTTTAAATACGCAAAGTATTGGAAAACAAAACCTGTAAAAGGCGGAGTAAAAATAGTAGATGAAAATAATAAATTGATTAGTTCTGATAAAGTGGTTGATTATGCAAAAGAGAATATTAAGGAAGTTGAGTATATATTAAACCAAAAGAATTGTTGATTCAATAAGGAACTATAGAAAGCAGAGGAAAGTCTGATAGTAAATAGATTATATATTATATCTAGCTGTTAAATTATAACTATACAGAATACTTAAAATAAGCAGGTGATGTTTTGAACATATTATTTCTAACTATATCATCAATGAATAATTTAGATGGAAATGGGTTATACATTGATTTAATTAATGAACTTAAAGACAGAGAAAATAATGTTTATATTGTATGTCCTAATGAGAAAAGAAATGGAAAGCGTACAGTAAATGAAAAGAGAGAAAAAGTTAGTGTTCTTAGAGTTCGTACAGGCAATATTACTAAAACGAATTTTATTGAAAAGGGAATTTCAACAATACTTATTGAATCTCAATTTATTAAAGCTATAAAAACCTATTTTAATAATGTTAAATTTGATATTGTTTTATATACAACACCTCCTGTAACCTTTGAGAAAGTAATAAAGTATATAAAAAATCGTGATAATTGTTTATCTTATCTTATTTTGAAAGATATATTTCCTCAGAATGCTGTTGACTTAGAGATAATGAAAAGAAACAGTTTTATATTTCGATTTTTCCGTTTAAAAGAAAAAAAACTTTATGCTATATCAGATTTTATTGGCTGTACCTCAAAAGGAAATATAAATTATATTATAAACCACAATCCTGAAGTAAGTCCTTCAAAGGTTGAGCTTTTTCCAAATAGCATTAGGCCTAGAAAGATTGAAAATAGAGTTTTTGAGGGCAAAGAAATGCGAGAAAAATATAATATACCCAAAGATGCAATCGTATTTGTATATGGTGGAAACATTGGAAAACCTCAAGGAATAGAATTTATAAAAGAAGTTCTAAAAAAGGCTAATGAATATAAAGACTTATTCATTATGATTTTAGGTTCTGGGACTGACTTTTCAAAACTTTCGAAATTTATTTCAGATTCCAATTTCAAGAATGTAAATATATTGAATGCTATACCACAAGAAGAATACTGGGAATTTTTAACTTCTTGTGATGTAGGTCTGATATTTCTTGATGGACGATTTACAGTTCCTAATACGCCTGCACGACTTACATACTATATGGAATCGGCACTTCCTATATTAGCAGCTACTGATAAGACTACTGATGTTAAAGACATTTTAACAAAAGCAAAGTGTGGTTACTGGGTTGAATCAGGAGATATTGATAGTTATTTTAATTATGTTGATTTGCTAATTAAGAATAAAAAACTAAGAAATAACCTAGGTATAAATGGTCGAATGTATTTAGAAAATAACTATACAATAGATAAAAATTACATGACGCTAATTAAGCATATTGAAGATAGGAGAGTAAAAAATGTTTAAAAATAAAACTTTATTAATTACAGGTGGAACGGGTTCCTTTGGTAATGCAGTCATGAAGAGGTTTTTAGATACTGATATAAAAGAGATAAGAATTTTTTCAAGAGATGAAAAAAAGCAAGATGACATGCGAAAACTGTATAAAAATGATAAACTCAAATTTTATATCGGGGATGTGCGTGATCTTTCAAGTGTTAAGAATGCTATGCATAGTGTAGATTATGTGTTTCATGCTGCGGCGCTAAAACAAGTTCCATCCTGTGAGTTCTTTCCACTTGAGGCAGTAAAGACAAATGTATTAGGGACAGATAATGTTCTAACTGCTAGCATTGAATATGGAGTAAAAAAGGTAATTTGCCTTTCAACAGATAAAGCTGCATATCCTATTAATGCTATGGGAATCTCAAAGGCCATGATGGAAAAAGTATTTGTGGCTAAGTCAAAAACTGTGAATCCAGAAAGAACTCTTATTTGTGGGACACGCTATGGAAATGTAATGGCTTCAAGAGGATCTGTTATACCACTTTTTGTAGAACAAGTTAAAAACAGACAGCCATTAACAGTGACAGATCCTAATATGACGAGATTTCTTATGAGCTTAGAAGAGGCAGTTGAATTAGTTGTTTTTGCATTTGAAAATGCTGAAGCTGGAGATATTATGGTGCAAAAGGCACCATCGTCAACTATAGGAGATTTAGCACAGGCAATTAAGGAATTATTCAATGCAGATAATGAAATAAAAATAATTGGTACACGTCATGGAGAAAAGCTATATGAAACTCTTTTGACAAAAGAAGAATACCTAACAGCAGAAGATATGGGTGGATTTTTCAGAGTATCAGCTGATAAAAGAGGTCTTAATTATGATAAATACTTTATTCAGGGCGATAAAAAGTTATCTACTGAGAGAGAATATAATTCTCACAATACTCAGATCCTCAATATCGACCAGATAAAAGAAAAATTACTTCAACTTGACTACATTAAGGAAGAATTATATAAGTTCCAGACAAATGAAGCCGCTGTTGCCAAAGAGAGCACAGATATAGGCTAAGAGAGGTGATTTTTTTATAATGAAAATACTTGTACTTGGTGCAACTGGTATGGCAGGTCACACAATAGCAATTTACTTTATGGAGGCGGGACATGATGTAATTGCTTTTAGTAGACGTGAATTTAAATATTGTGATACTATTATTGGTGATATCACGGATTTCGATTTTGTAAAAAATGTTATTAAAGAAGGAAAATACGATGCAATTATTAACGCTATCGGTATTCTAAATAAAAATGCAGAAGATCATAAATCACTTGCGGTTTTATTAAATAGCTATCTACCACATTTTTTAAGCAATATTACTAGGAATATGAAAACTAAAATTATTCATATGAGTACAGACTGTGTTTTTTCAGGAAAAAAAGGTAGTTATACTGAGACATCTTTTAGAGACGGCGAGACTTTTTATGATAGATCTAAAGCATTAGGGGAACTAGAAAATGATAAAGATTTAACTTTCAGAAACTCAATTATTGGGCCTGATTTAAATAAAAACGGTATAGGACTTTTTAACTGGTTTATGAAGCAAGAGGGGCAAATCAATGGATTTACAAGATCTATATGGACTGGTGTTACAACTTTAACATTAGCGAAAGCAATGGATAAGGCTTTAGAAGAAAACTTGACTGGTTTATATAACTTAGTTAATAATGAGAAAATTAGCAAGTTTGACTTATTAAGACTCTTTAACAAGCACATGAAAGATAATAGGATTATGATTTTACCAAGTGATGTAGTTGTACTTGATAAATCTTTAATTAACAATAGAAATGATTTTATATTTACTGTACCAAGTTATGAACATATGATTGTTGAAATGAAAGAGTGGATAGAAAATCACAAAGAGATTTATCCACATTATTTTTAATATGAGGAGGGAAACAGGTGAATAAATTAAAATTAATGACAATAGTAGGTACACGTCCAGAAATCATTAAACTATCAGAGATAATCAAAAAGTGTGATAAGCATTTTGAACATATATTGATTCATACAGGACAGAACTATGATTATACACTCAATGAAATGTTCTTTGAAGAATTAGGATTAAGAGCACCTGATTTTTATCTAGATGTTGTAGGAGATAATTTAGGGCAAACTATGGGAAATGTTTTAGCTAAATCTTATGAAATTATGGTTGAACAAAAACCAGATGCTGTTCTAGTATTAGGAGATACAAACTCTTGTTTAAGTGTTATATCTGCAAAGAGACTTAAAATTCCAATATTCCACATGGAAGCTGGAAATAGATGTTTTGATGAAAACCTGCCAGAAGAAATTAATAGAAGAATTGTGGATCATACTAGTGATGTTAATCTTTGCTACACAGAGCATGCAAGGAGATATTTGAACGCAGAAGGGATACCAATGGAAAGAACTTATGTTATAGGATCACCTATGGCAGAAGTTTTAAGTTTTAATGCGGATAAGATTAATAGTAGTAAAGTATTGGAAACTCTTGGACTTGAAAAAGGTAAATATATCTTATTATCAGCACATAGAGAAGAAAATATAGATAATGAAGAGAACTTTTTTTCACTTATGAATGCAGTAAATGCTATGGCAGAAATATATGGTATTCCTGTTATATATAGTACACATCCAAGGAGTAAGAAATTTATCGAGCAACGTGAGTTTAAGTTCCACTCCAATGTGAGAAGTCTACAGCCATTTGGATTTTTTGATTATAACAGTCTGCAACGTAACGCTCTATGTGTAGTATCAGATAGCGGTACCATTGCTGAAGAAGCTTCTTATTTCAAATTCCCAGCTATATCCATAAGAACAAGTACAGAACGTCCAGAAGCTTTAGATAAAGGTAATTTTATAATTGGTGGTATTACAAAAGAGCAGGTATTGCAGGCTGTTGACATGGCTGTAGAGATGAACTCTAATGGTGACTTAGGTGTTGATGTACTTAATTATATTGATGAAAATGTTAGTGTAAAGGTAGTAAAAATTATTCAAAGTTATACAGGTATAGTGAATAAAATGGTGTGGAGAAAATTATGAGGATAATGGTCTTTGATGTTCCAGCCGAAAATGGAGGAGCTTTAACAATATTGAAACAATACTATGAAAAAGCCATTAATGATAGAGGTAACGAGTGGATATTTGTGATTAGCACCCCAGAGCTTAAAGGTACAGATAATGTAAAAATCTTACGTTATCCATGGGTCAAAAAGAGTTGGATTCATAGGCTATATTTTGATAAGATGGTAGCAAAAAGATTAGCTAAAACAAGTGATATAGATGAAATTATATCTTTACAGAATGTAGTTATCAAAGATGTAAAGGTTAAGCAGACTTTATACTTGCATCAACCATTACCATTTATAGAAAAAAAATATGGGCTTGTTGAAAACTATAAGTTCTGGATTTATCAAAATATAATTAGCAGAATGATATATAACTCAGTTAAAAAAGCCGATAAGGTAATAATACAAACAAACTGGCTAAAAGAGGCTTGCTTAAAGAAGGTAAATACTGACCCAAATAAATTTGAATTAGTTCAACCAGAGATGAACATTAAAGTTGAAAATTTCTATAAACAAGATAAAGATAATTTTAGACTATTTTTTTTCCCCTCAAGTGCATTAATATATAAGAATCATAGAGTAATTGTGGAAGCAGCTCATAAAATGACTAGGGAGGGAATATTAAATTTCAGAATAATATTTACGTTAAAAGGTGATGAGAATAAAAACATTAGAGACTTATATAGAGATATAAAAAAGCATGATATTCCAATTGATTTTATTGGATATATAAGCATAGAAGAAGTATATGAATACTATAGCAAATCAGTTTTAATTTTTCCTTCATATATAGAAACATTTGGGCTACCATTGCTTGAAGCTAAGATGCATAATAGTCCTATACTAGCTTCAGACTGTGCTTTTTCTCATGAAATACTAGATGATTATGATAAGGTTAGATTCTTTAATCCTTTTAACAGTGACCAGCTTTATAGTTTAATGAAAGATTATATAATCTAATAATTTTCAAATTACACGACAGAGGAAATTAGTAGAGTAAAGATTTTAATAAACTTATAAATGATAATGTAATTCATAAAATTATTATCGTTAACAGTTATATAACTATATAATTTTTTGCATATAGAATTAATTAGCTACGAGTTGTATCTAAATTATTTAGCAGGAGGTTTCCATTGGCAACTGTGAATAAAACTAATTTTGAAAAAGGAAAATTACAAAAATATATCCCCCTAGTTATTGCTGTATTATATTTAAGCTTAACTGTATTATTATTTGCTTTTGGACCGATAAATTATCCTGTTGAGAATAAATTATACTTCTATTCCTTTTTAGTAATGGTTAATTTAATGTTAACATTAGGTTATATGATTGGGATTAATAAAAAAGAGTTGGTTGTTATGAATGAAGGGAGAGGTCTAAAAGTCTTTAGAAAGGCAATGGTCATTTATATAATTTTGATCCCTTTTACAAATTATTTAAATACTGGTTCGTTTATTTTTAACCTTAACGCAGTATTTGACTTAGGACAAGCTTATAAGGATTCTTATACAATAAGACAAGGTCGAAGTATAGCTACAGTAATCTCGTATTTAAGAATAATATTATCACCGTTTCTATTGGCATATGTTCCACTAGGTTTATTTTATTGGAGTAAATTGACAAACAAAAGAAGAACTATCTATGTTCTAGGATTATTGGGTGGATTAGGTTTAGATTTTTTTAGAGGTACAAATAAATCTATAGCAGATTTTTTGATAGTTCTTTTGGTTATATTACTAATTAATTCAATATATAAAGCTAGAATACCAAGAAAAAGTATTATACAATATAAATTGCAGAATAGAAATTTATTGTTTCTCAAAAGAATATTTGCAACAATCTTCATTTCAATATTAGGATTCATTGGATTTATATATTATTTTTCTAATACTGCTCCCAAAAGGTATGGTGTAAATATATATGGGCCTAATAATGAATATATGATAGATGTTAATCACAAATTACTTAGTTTATTTAGTTCTAATGATGTAAGATTAGCACTTGGTTCGCTAATTAGTTATTTTACCCAGGGTTACTATGCACTTGGTTTGGCCATGCAAAAAGAATTTATGCCTACTTTCGGAATTGGAAGTTCAATGGCTGTGTTGATAAATGTATCTAACTTATTTGATACTAATAAGATTTTTGAAAGAACTTATGTATATAGAAATTATATTGAAAATGGTTGGGACTGGCATGGTAAGTGGTCATCCTTTTATGTTTGGGTAGCATCAGATGTTTCTTTTTTTGGAGTATTAATAATTATATCAATTTTAGGATATATACTTGCTAGATCATGGAATAGGCTAATTAATTACAGAGACTATATTTCTGTAATTGTGTTTACTCAACTGATGATTATGATTTTTTATTTACCAGCAAATAATCAGCTGTTTCAATTTTTTGAAGGTTTAGTAGGAAATATATTTTGGATAACAGTGTGGGTTATGAGTGTTCGTAGAATAAGGATTAAGTGGTGATAAATATGAATATTATATATCTTGGATATATTGTACCAGATAATATTGTAAAAGAATCAAGAGCAGTGTCGGTTGCAGGAAATAACATGGAAAAAGCATTATTAAAAAATCTATATAGAATATATGGAAATGATTTATTTGTTATAAGTGTAACTCCAAGAGCAAGTTTTCCAAGAAGTAAAATGATAGTAAATAAAAGACGAAACTTAATGTTAGAAAATGGATTGTTACTTCATTCAGTTGGATATATTAATATCCCATTTATAAAACAATTGTCTATTATGATTTCTATTCTATCAATACTCATGAATAAAATTATAATGAAAAAAAATTGTAGTAAACGAGAAAAAACTATAGTTATGACATACAATTCAGCTTCTATCTTATCTTTACCTGTATATTTTACGTCAATGTTTGCAAAGTTTTGCAAAATATGTCTTGTTGTTGATATACCAATAACTTTTCAAAAAAAAAGAAAATTATATTTCATGATTGCTAAAGGTATCGATAATTTTATATCTTTAAGAACTTTTAAGAAATATGATGGGATGGTAACTTTAGTTGAAAGAACAGTTTTAGACTTTGCACCTTTAGTGCCATATAAATTAATAAATTATTCTTTGGAAAAAATTGAAAGTATTCCATCTATAGAGAAGAAACTAAATAATAAAGTTAATATAGTTTTTACTGGGGCTTTAGAAGAATACTATGGAGTTAAAGAAATGGTTGATCTGATAGAAAGTCTTCCCTCAAATTATTATCTTAATCTATATGGTAAGGGGTCATTAGTTGACTACATAGATGAAAAGAGCAAAAAAAATAAACGAATTATTTTTCATGGATTAGTAGCAAATGATAAAGCTATTGAAGCACAAACAAATGCTTCATTATTGCTTCTTATTAGAACTAATGAGGAATTAAATAAATATGGATTACCTTCAAAGATTATTGAATACCTGGCAAGTGGAACACCAATTATTTCAACGAAGATTTCATCTATACCAAATGAGTTACATCGGTACATTAATTTTATAGATAATAATACTCCTGAATCAATATTAAGTAAAGTCATTTCTATCACTAGCGATGAAAGCGTGTATCAAGATTACTTAATTAAAGCTAAGAAAGGAAGAGAGTACATAATTAATAACTTCACATGGGAAAAGCAAGCTGAAAGCATTAGAGACTTTATTAATGAATTAGTCGAGAATTTATAGAATAGCTAAATAAACAAGTTAGAATAGTGAAAAGTGGTGAGAAAGTTATTGAAGAAAACAGTATTAATTTTAATAATTATATCAATTTCATCTAAAATAATAGGTTTTGTACGTGATATTGTATTGTCATATTATTATGGAATCTCTTTTGTTGCAGATGCATACTTAATATCTACAACATTACCACTTACTATATTTGCCTTTGTAGGTGTAGGAATAGCTACAACCTATATTCCTTTATATAATAGCATAGAAAATGATTTTGGGGTAAGTGAAGCAGAAAAATTTACAAATGATGTTGTGAATTTTATTTTAGTTTTATGTTCTATTATTGTTATTATAGTATTGTTATTCACAGTTCCAGTTATTAAATTATTTGCTTCTGGGTTTAATAATGAAGTTTTAGATTTAACTGTTTCTTTAACGAGGATAAGTGTATTTGGCATATATTTTACAGGATTAGTATTTGTTTTTAAAAGTTATTTGCAAATAAAAAATAATTTTGTGATTCCTGGATTAATAGGAATTCCTTCCAATCTTATTGTAATTGCATCCATTAGTTTAAGTGGTGCATTTGGTACTCGCTTACTTGCTATAGGGAGTGTATTAGCTGTATTTGCCCAAGTTTTGTTCCTTACTCCATCGTTAAACAAAAATGGTTATAAATATAGAATGAGATTTAATCCTAAAAGCAATCATTTAAAACAAATGATTAAGCTAGCATTACCAGCAAGCTTAGGTGTTTCTGTGGACCAAATAAATGTTTTGATTGATAGAACAATTGCTTCTAATCTAATAATTGGGGGTATTGCAGCTTTAAATTATTCTAATAGACTAATTTATTTTGTACAGGGTTTATTTGTGACATCAATAGCTACAGTTTTTTATCCCAGGATTTCTAAAATGCTTGCTCAAAATGAGAAAGTTGGCTTTAAAAAATCAATTCAGGAATCTATAATAGGAATGGTTTTATTAATTATTCCATCAGCTATAGGCTTGATGATATTATCTAAGCCTATTATTGAAATGTTATTTGGAAGAGGAGCATTTAATTCGCAAGCAATCAAGCTCACTTCGTCTGCATTATTTTTTTATTCATTAGGAATTGTTGGGGTTGGGTTACGAGAGATACTATCTAGAGTATTTTATGCAATGCAAGATACAAAAACACCTGTAATTAATGCCTCATTAGGAATGGTAATGAATATTACCTTAAATATTATTCTTTCACGTTACATTGGAATCAATGGATTGGCATTAGCTACATCAATATCAGCAACGTTCACTACATTTTTATTATTCATAAGCCTTCGCAAGAAGATAGGACCATTTGGAATGAAACAAATATTCATTTCATTTTTAAAAATCCTATTTGCCTCATTGGTTATGGGCTTGCTAGCTAAACTTAGTTTTAATTATCTAATAACCATTTTGTCACATAATTTTTCGCTTATTATAGCTATTGGATTTGGAGCGGTATCATACTTTGTAATTATCTGTTTTATGAAGTTCAAAGATGTTGACGTAATAGTTGGAGCTATGAAGAAAAAAATTGATAGAATGATAAATCAAGGTACCAATAAGACCCTTTAATTCGCTTATTTACCAAGAATGATAGGGTATAGTGGAATGTGTGAGGTTGAGTGCTGAGTAGGATAGGTACATATATCGCAAGTTATGGAGTAATACATAAATATCAATACAATCTCTTTAATAGTTTAGTTTATTTAACAAAGTAAGCAGCAGAATAACATAGGAAACTGAGCAGTAAAAAAATGTTAAAGTGAGTTCTGTAGAGAGTAATTTTCTTTAAAAATAAAGGAGTGTTGATAACTTAAATTAACAACTTATAATATTCTGAGATTATCTCTTACTAAGGGCAAGTTGCTATGTAATGATGTATAAGTGAAGTAAATTGGGAGAATTCATAGAATAATTATAACAGGTATACACGGAATAATAAAAAGAGCAATTCAATAGATAAAATAGCTGATTATATTACTTCACTTATTCGTATATAGGACTCAATTTATGAGGATAATGTTTAAAGATTTATATATGTGAAATGAAGAGATGATGGAAATACTTTATAATATCGATAATAAGGAATTAAACTATATCCATGGTGATTGCTTCATTTCTAAATTAATTATAAATAGCGATGAATTTGAGGAACAACTGAGTTTGCTTCAGAAGAAGTCCTTTTTACATTTTGAAGCTATAGGAGTTTTTGAAGCATAAAGAAAAGAGTCATTATGAAGTGATTTTTTAGTACCAAGTATAGGTTTAATGGTTGAAATTTTTTTGTTATCAAATAAGAATAAAATAGCAAATTTAGAGGTATAGGATTGAAAAAATTAGAAAAGTGCAATCCTTCATTGAAAAAGTTAGAATTAATTAAAGAACTGCTCTAATTGATTCTGATTTTATCACTATTTTGGAAATTATAGTTTTTCAAGCTCAATTCTTCTATCAATACGGGTCAAGAGGTCTGTTTGAGTTGTTTTGGCATAGTATCGTGTCGCCGCTCCATGAGCACTGTCGTCTGCTAAGTTTCTATCATTTAATTGGCTATATCATATTAGTTGGTTATAAGAAGTTTCTTAAATGGTTCATTTATAAACTTGATTATGGAACAAGCTCAATCGCTTAGTCTGTTTTATAAGTAAATTTTATAAGAAAGTTGATGGTTTACATATGAGCAAAATTAAAAAGATTATAGATCAATTAAGAGAGGGAGTAAATGTGCTTGCCAATGATATAGATAATTATGATAGATAGGAGATACTTGAACTTAGAATTAAAATGGATATTATGTGCGAATATATTAGATGAAGAGAGTGGGTGCTGTACTCATTATTCTGCGGTTATTAGATATTTTTACTGGAATCTATGTAGCATAGTTTACGTCTAAAATAATACTTATAGCTATATTTTTGACTTTAGAGTTTTGAAGAAAAAGTAAAAATGAATTAATAATTTACAAAATAAATTAAACATATGCTATAATGAATGATATGAAATATAGAAAGTGAGGTTAGCATATGCAGCAACAAGAACTAATACAACAATATGATTACGAAGAAATATCACTAAGAGAGCTCATAGAAATCCTATTAAAAGGTTGGAAGCTAATAGCTATCATAACTGCTATATGTGTACTAATGTCTGGAGTGTTTAGCTTCCTTATAATAAAACCTACATACGAAGCAAAATCAGTACTTATGGCATCTCTTGCAACGGACAAGCTAGCTAATATAAGCAAAAATGGAGAAAGTGTGGAAGCTATCCTAAGTACTATATCTACATACCCCGTGTTGACTATACAAACATATAAAGAGCAAATAAAAAGTCCTAAGGTGCTACAGCAAGTAATAGAGGAATTAAGTCTTACTGAAAAAGAGATAACAAGAGTAGGGCTAAGAGATATGATAAGTCTTGAAGCCATAAAAGATACTAATCTTATTGAGATAAAGGTAACACATAATGATCCAAAGTTAGCTGCTGATATAGCTAATGCAGTAGCAAAAAGGTTCACAGAATTTGTTACAGATATATCTAGAGAACAGGCATCTAAATCATCTAAATTTCTTAAAACACAAATTGAATCGGAGAAGCAAAAGCTAGACGAGGCTTCCCTAGAGCTTAAGAAACTAATGGCGCAGCCAAGAGGAGTAGATGAATTGGTAAGTGAGCAAGAAGCCAAGCTTATATTATTAAGTGAATACAAGGTTGGAGTAGTAGAAAAGGAAGTTGAATTAAGCAAATTAAAAGCAGGACTAACAGCAGCAGAAGAAGAACTTAAAGACACTCCTAAGATACTTGTAACAAACAAATCTGTATCGGAGGATCAGCTACTAAGTAGTATAATATCAGAAGAGAAAAATAAATCAGCTATTGAAACAGCTAGTATTACAATGAAAAACGAAGAAATAAATATAAATTACTTTGAACTATCAACAAAAGTAGCGGAATATAAAATGATGGTATCAGAAGTTTCTGAAGAATTAGAAATGATGAAGGCAAAAATAGATGAAACACAGAAAGAAATAGAAGCGATTCAATCAGACTTAGCAGAAAAGAAACATCAGCTTAATCTTGTGCAAAGAAATGTAGATATAGCACAAGCAACCTATGATGCTTTTCTAAAAAAATATGAAGAAACTAGGGTTGTAGAAGCAACTGAAATGGGAGAATCCACCATAAACATAGTTTCACATGCACTTGTACCTATAAGACCAGTGGCTCCTAGGAAAATGCTTAATGTAGCTATTGCGGGAATATTAGGTGTGATGGTAGGAATATTTGTTGCATTTTTCAAAGAATACTGGCAAAAATCAGCTGTTCAATTATAGTTTTAGACAAATTAATACGAAATTTTAGTAATATATGGAGGTAACTCTATGGTAGCAAAATCTGCTTCTATAAATAGAAAGTCAAATTCTACAACTGAATATTTAGTATTTTGGGGACTATGTTTATTACTTTTTTTAGGTCCATATTTTAGAGGTCTGTTTTTTGAAACAGAACTACTACCTGCACAAATATTTTCTTTTTTATTAGCTTTGATATGGATAGCATATAAATATAAAGATAAAAACTATAAGCTCATAAAATCTAGTATAGACATATTAGTTTTATGTTTAACTCTAATGTACTTTGTTTCTATAATATATGGTGTAAATACAAGATTTGCTATTATAGAGGCTTTAAAGTATGGAAATTATTTTGCTATATATATATTAGCTAGAGATTTAATATCCGATGAAAAGCATCAAAGATATTTACTTAATACTATAATCCTAAGTGCTGTAGGCATAACTTTAGTAGGTATAGGTTCTGCTATTGGAACATGGGAGTACAATGGTGCTGTTATAAGTGGTAGGATAAGTTCTACCTTTCAATACCCAAATACTTTAGCTTCATATTTAGCAGCAGTATTTGTATTGATAATAGGTTTAATTATTATAGAAGATAATAAAAAAACCAAGGCATTATATGGGATAAGTTCTTCTTTAATGCTATTTACTTTTATACTTACATATTCAAGAGGAATGTGGCTGATTTTACCTATATTATTTATACTCTTATTCTTCATTATTCCAAACAAAAGAAAGCTAGAACTTATTGTATATACAGCTACTAATGTAGTAGTAGCAGTTCCTTTAGCTTTTTTGTTTACAGCGTTGCTAGCGAATGGAAAAAGTACAGGGCTTTGGATGATAGTTATTGGCCTAATAATAGTTTCAGCATTACTTACCTATGTAGTGTCACTAATATCTCATAAGCTTCAGCAGGTGTCTATGAAGCTACTTTTTACTTTTGTTATGTCTATATTAATATTTCTGGGAATAGGAGCTGTTATTGCACTTAATACTACTACAGAGCTTACATTAAGTAACAATACAGATAAGGATAATTGGACTATTATTACAAGAAGTATAGGCGGTATACTTCCAAATCAAGAGTATGAACTAAAGATAAAATATACAGGGACTAATACAAAAGACAAGTCGCATATTGGTAGAGTAAGAATAAATTTTGTGGGCTTGGACGATGATAAGGAAAAGGTAGATAATGTAAGTTTGATTGAAATAAAGGAGCCCCAAGGAGAGTTAAATATCCCACTGATTACATTAGACAATACAGAAAGTCTTAGGATTAATTTTGATAACTACTATGTAGGTACAGGTATTACTTATATTGAGGCTTCACTTTTTGATAAAAATGGTATACTAATTAAAGAAGTACCTCTAAGGTACAAATATATACCAGAAAACATCTATAATAGATTTCAAAATATTAGTTTAAGAGAAAATAGCTCTCAAGCCAGAATAGCTTTTTATAAAGATGCATTCAAGGTAATACAAGATTATCCTATATTAGGAACTGGTGGCGGTGGTTGGCTAACACTATATCAAATGTACCAATCATACTCATATTGGACTACCCAAGCCCACAATTACTTTTTACAGATGTGGATAGAAGTTGGTATAGTTGGACTAGCGCTATTTATAGTTTTAATTTTGATTTTAGTATATAAACTTTTTAAATTATATAGAATTGCAGAATTAGAAAATAATAAGATAGTTGTCTCTGCAATCTTTACAGCAGTAGTTGGCATACTTATACATGCATTTATGGATTTTGATTTATCATTAGTTTCTTTAACAAATATACTGTGGGCATTTATTGGCATATTATCTGGTAGTGCTTTGATTATACCAGGAAAAGAGGTAATACCTAATAGACCAAAAGACAAAAATCTTAAATCCAAGTATGGTTATATGGATATTATATTTTCTGCTTTTTTAATATTGGTGATAATAGGTTCATCATCACTTGCATTAAGTGATTCTTACAAAGAAAAAGGATTGGCTGCAAATGAAAGACAAAATATCAATGAAGCTCTTAAATATTTTGAAAAAGCATCAAAGCTTGATCCATTTATGGCTGAATACAAGATGGACTTAGGTGCATTTTATAGGGCAATGTATCAGGGAACAGGTAGTCGTGATTATCTAGATAAAGCAATAGATTCGGTAGATAAGGGACTAAGTTTAGCAAGTTATAATTCAAGATTGAATGCAGTAGGAAGTTCATTCTTTATGAGCATAGGACAGGTTGATAAAGCTTTAGAACTAGTAGAAAAGTCAATAGATCTTCAACCAATGAGAGTAGAAAACTATACTCAAAAATGTGATGCATATTTAACTGCGTTTTATCATTATGTAGATCAAGGTAATATAGATGTAGCTAAAGATGTTTTAGGAAAGGGCTATGGAGTAAAACAACAGATAAAAAATATCAATTCTATAGCGTTGAGACCTCTTACATATAACGAAGACCTATTATATAAAATAGGATTTTTACAATTTAATTATGAGAATCTAAATAACCAAGAATATATTATAGACGAAAACTATGCACTTGACTTTGCCTACTACTTTAACTTAGACATAAATGATGATGGAAAGATTGATAAGTTAGTTACATATAATTCTAGAGGTGGAAACATCAAATATAAGCTGAAAGAGGAGCAAGATGGTAGCTTCATTAGAGTAACTAATGATGGAAGTAAGTATGGTTTAGTATTTCCATATGATCTAAAATTAGAACCTGATACAGAATATAGGGTCTTATTTAAAGCTAGAGGTAATGTAAAAGAAGATACATTTAGATTTTTTGTATATGATAATAATGCTGAAAAGAAGACACAAGGAGATTTAGGATATTTAGCACTTGGTGAAAATTGGACTGTGTACGAATTAGACTTTAAGACAGATTCAGACATTGAGCCAGGTACTCAATATTTAGGATTTCAGCATAACGGAAATGATGACGGCTATATTGACTTAGAAGAAGTGATTATGTTTAAAAAATAGTTTTTAATTATAAAGACCTCAGCATATAAGGGATTATTCCTAAATAGCTGGGGTCTATTTTCAAAGACGATTTTAAGGGACTTGTTTAAGTCATGTAAGGAGAATGGTATATGGGATCATTTTTAAATGAGATATTTAGTTTCTTATCAGTAGAATTCACAGTAATGCTAACAGCAGCACTACCTATTATAGAACTTAGAGGAGCTATTCCAGTGGGTATTTCATTAGGGTTGTCTCCTCTTCATTCCACTATATTAAGTTTTATAGGAAGTATGATACCTGTACCTTTTATTTTGTTCACCATTCGCCCTATATTTAATCATTTGAAAAAGACTAGAGCATTTAAAAAACTAGTACATAAAATTACAGTTAAATCCTTCAATAAAAGCGGAAAAATCCAGAAGTATGGTGCATGGGGTTTACTTGTATTTGTGGCTATTCCTCTTCCAGGGACTGGAGTATGGAGTGGTAGTCTAGCTGCAGCACTTCTTGATATGAGATTCAAATGGGCATTTCCTGCTATATTTGTAGGGAACTTAATTGCTGGAATTATTATCATGGGAGTCAGCTACGAAGTGTTTAAGGTGATTGTTGGGTAGAGACGGATTATGACAGAATGTAATGGAATAAACTTAAGAAAAAAACTTTCTTGGATAGCAGTTATTATTTGGATGGCTTTAATTTTTTATTTATCACATCAGTCAGCAACGAAGTCTAATGATTTAAGTACAGGGATAACAGAGAAGATCATAAGAACGGTGGAAAGGGTCGCCCCAGATTTAGAGCTTGATTTAGGGAACTTTAATCATATCACAAGAAAGAATGCACATTTTTTTGCTTATTTGATACTGGGGATTTTAGTGATAAATACTCAGAGATATGGAAATGTGCATGGATATAGAAAAATAGTCTTAGCTTTAACAATATGCGTTTTTTATGCTATAAGTGATGAAATTCACCAGTTATTTATTTCTGGCAGAAGTGGGCAGTTTAAAGATGTACTTATTGATACTGTTGGAGCTATTTTTGGAATTATAGTTTATTCAGTATCTAGTAAAAAATGAATTAAAATGATCTTAACACTTTGTTATTTATGTTAATCCCTAAATAGTTTGTATAATTGGAAATAAAATTGCTAAAACATTGAAGAAATAGATTATTTAGTATATAATGAAGATGCCTTATGAAATCATATTTACTATTGTCATAAGGGATAATTGTATCCGTAGTCAAGTAAGAATCTGACTATGAATAATAATGTGAATTGTATAAGAGTTATATTGTACATTCCATGACCTCCTATTAATGGTTCAATTTCATTATAACTATTGATAATGTAATCATATACCAAATCGTATTTTGGAGGATGGTAGAGGACAATATTTAGTATGATTTAGATCAATACTTAATATTGTTCAGTAACTAAAATGCTTGTTAGCTTTAGATATCTACCGGTCGTATAGCTAACAAGCTCTTTTGGAGGAAATACATGAAGAAAAAAACTGTTTTTAAAAGCAAACGGTATACTCATTTAGATATAAAGAAAAACCATCAAAAATATAAAAAGTTAATTGAAAGTCCTGAATGGATAAAGTCGCATGGGTTTTATCCATTTATTCATTATATTATTAAATTTAATAAATACGTTTATAATAAAGATACTAAAACAAAAGAAGAAAAAATAAAAGAGAGAGATATTTTCTATTCTTCGCATATAGATAGATTTATTTATCAGTATTATGGACAGATTACAAATGATTACTATAATAGAATAGCAATAGATAAAGGAATAAACAAAGTAGCTACGGCATATAGAAATACGTTACCTGGTAAATGCAATATTCATTTTGCAAGAGAAGCATTGGAATTTATAGTAAAATATGAAAGCGCTTTTATATTTATTGGTGATTTTACAGGTTTTTTTGATAATTTGGATCATGAATATCTAAAAGAGAAATTAAAACAAATATTAAAGGTAGATAGATTGCCACATGATCATTTTTCAGTTTTAAAAAACATAACTAATTATACATACATAGAGCTTGAAGATATAGAGAAAATAAAAGGTAAAAAAAGTAGGGAGATGAGAAGAGACCTCAAATATTTTAATACGCAAGAATTGAGACAATTTAAAAAAGAATATTTGAAAAAAAATGAAAACTCTTATGGAATACCTCAAGGTTCATCAATTAGTTCTGTTTATTCAAATGTCTATATGATTGACTTTGATAAACAGATGAATGATTATGTTACAAGTAGAAAAGGCTTATATAGAAGATATTGTGATGATTTAATTATAGTCATTCCTATGAAAGAAATAGATATAAATAAAGATATACATATTCATCATATAGAAATGATTGATAAAGTAAAAGGAACTATACCTAGGCTAAACTTAAATATGGATAAAACTGAACACTTTTTTTATAATAAAAATTCAGACAGAAAATTAGTTAATTTAAATTCCAATAAAGATGTGATTAACTATTTAGGATTTAGCTTTGACGGACAAGTTGTTAAGATAAGAGATAAGACTCTATTCAAGTATTATTCTAGAGCTTATAAAAAAGTTAAAGTTGTTAAGAAATACAAGGATGAAAAAGAAGGAAATGCTGTTAAAAAGTCATTGTATAGATTATATACTCATTTAGGTGACAAGAAATCTAACAAAGGATATGGAAACTTCATAACATATGCAAGAAAGTCTGAAAAAGTCTTTCAGGAGAGTAATTATTTGGAGAATAGAATAAATGATCAGACTAAAAGACATTGGCAAAAAATTCATAAAAGGCTCCAGGATGAATAGGTAGTATGCAAAAAAAGATATAATATAAAATGTTGTAGTATCCTAAGAATATTTCATATTAATGTAAATGTTTTTAATCTTATATGTTAACTTTTAGCCAAGAAAACAAAAAAATAACTGGGTTAGAACATTTTTGAAAATTCAATTACTTACTTAAAAAACTACGCAGAGTGTCATTTGATATCTTTCCGAACTCTTGTTCTAATTGAGCTTGAATGATATAATAAAACAAAGAATGTATACTTAATTAATAGTAGTGTAATTTATTGTAAAGTATAATGGATAAAATATTAATTAATGAATTTTATGATTAGATTTTTTTCGTGAAGGAGGTTATATATGCTTACATATATAAAAGGAGATATATTTAGTAGCCCAGCACAGGTATTAGTTAATACGGTTAACACAGTAGGTGTTATGGGAAAAGGTATAGCCTTGGAATTTAAGAATAGATACCCTGAAATGTTTAAAGTCTATCAAGAAATATGCGATGATAATAACTTAGAAATTGGAAAACTTATGTTATGGAAAAAAGATAAAAGGTGGATTTTACTCTTTCCGACAAAAAGACACTGGCGTTCACCATCTAAAATAGAATATATAGAAAAGGGGCTAGAAAAATTTGTACAGTCTTATGAGAAACTTGGAGTCGAATCGATTGCATTTCCAAAGCTAGGATGTGGGAATGGGGGCTTAGATTGGGATGTTGTAGGACCAATGATGGAAAAATATCTTAAAAACCTTCCAATTCAAGTATATATATATTTAGATAATTATAAAGAAGAAAATCCAGAACATAAACAGCCATTAGAAATGGAGAATTGGTTAAGAAGTAATGTTAAATCCCTTGGATTTTCTTTTATAAAAGAAGAGATAAAAAAAGTTATAAATACTAATAATGAACTTTTTGTAGAAGAGGGTGAGCTAAAACATATATCGTGGGAAGATGATGGGATTCACCTGATTAATGGAAGTGAGATATTGATAACAGAAGAAGACATGTGTGATTTTTGGAATTATATTCGTGATGTAGGGGTTATAGATATTGAGAGGCTACCGAATAGATTTGAAGATTATGGCTTGATTATGTTAGATATTTTAAGACGTTTAGAATATGTTCAACCAATAATTATTGTAAACAATAGTGATAAGAACTTACTGAAAAGTAATGGATATCAATACGTTAGTGAATAGGTAGGTGAGCTTTTATGACGACCTATAATGAAATTATAAACGAGCAGAGGGAAAGATTAAATAAAAATATTAACTGGTGGCCATTATATTTATATCATTTTACTGATGTGCATAATGCAGTAAGTATTATTGATAGAGAATATATATTAGGAAGAAAACAAGCTAATGAGGAAAAACTTATGATTACCGATAATGCGAGTTCTCAAGTAATTGAGATTACAAATGAGGAAGTTTCAAAATACGCAAGGTTATACATGAGGCCTAAAACGCCAACGCAGTATCACAATGAAGGATATAAGCCACCCCATATTAGAGAAACCAACTTAAATGCTAATTGTCCTGTTCCGGTTTTCTTCCTACTTGATGCGGAAAAAACTTTATCAATGGATGGAGTTAAGTTTATAGAAAAGGGGCTAGCAGGGCGAGCTTATAACAATGAAAACTTACTTGATGGAGCGGAAAATTTTGCATATTTAAACTTTCAAAAAATATTTCATGATGGACCTTTTTCACAGGGAAGTGATATAAAACAATATCGTCATACAGAAGTAGTTCGAGAAAATGGAATCCCTATCTCAGATATCATTAGGGGGATAGCTTGTAGGAGCATTGCAGAAAAACAGACATTATTATATTTATTAAAAAAGACTTCAATCAAAAAATATAACAAATATAAAAATATTATAATGTACAAGCCAGAGACAGACCTTTTTTTCAACAATGGAATATTTATAAAAAATGTAAAATATGAAGAAGGTAGATTCTGTTTTTATTTGAATGATAATAGCAATAGATATAATTATGTTGCCGCTAATGGAGAAGACATTGAATTTAATGTTAATGTTGATTGGTTAGGAAATGATTTCGAATTTTTAGAAAGAACATCAGGATATACCAAGCTTGACTATAGTGATACTATAAAATTAGCTTATGCACCAAAAACAAAGGTGAAAAGTAATTTAGTATTGCTCGAGGTAAGTTTTGATAATTGTTTAATGTATTTAAATACATTAAAAATAGATGAGTTTGAATTAGTGTAGTAAAATTGGTATACTTAGTATTGAATAAAACAAAGAAAAAATTACAATGAAAACCCATATATTCTATGAATATTCCTTAGAATATATGGGCTTTTACTTTAGTCACAAAAACTGACCAAAGCAAAACTACACGGTCAAAGACACAAATACAAATAAAATGTTGTTTTCTGAGTATATATATATTAATCTTATTATGAAAGCGCTTTCAAAATATTCTGAAAAGGAGCGGGGAAGTTGACAAAGAAGGGGAGACTTAGTGAAAATATTCAAAGGTTTGGTCGTTCTTTACTATTGCCTATTGCTGTAATGGCACCGGTAGGAATGGCATTAGGGCTGACAGGGGCTTTGGTGCAAGGGTACATGATTGAAAGGGTGCCTTTTTTAGGGAATCCAGCTCTTCAAGCAGTTTTAGTTGGCTTAAGAAGTATTGCAGATGTAATCTTTACTAATATTCCAATACTTTTTGCCATGGGTGTTGCCTATGGAGTATCTAAAAAGGAAAAAGGCATTTCTGTATTTTCATCAATTATTTCTTATTTAATCTTAAATGCAACTATCAATGTATGGCTAAAGACAACAGGTAACTTGGCATCATCAGATCAAATGGCACAAGTTGGTCAAGGAATGGTTTTAGGTATTCAGACCCTTAGACTTGATGTATTAGGTGGTATTATAAGTGGACTTATAGCTGCATGGCTGACTGACAGATATCATGAGAAGGAGCTGCCAATAGCTTTCGCCTTCTTTAGCGGAAAGAAATTTGTACCTATAGTTACTATTGGAGTTACTATTGTTGCTGGACTTGTAATCCCATTTTTCTGGCAGTTTATAACCAAAGGGCTTATATCCATGTCTTCGCTTATTCTAAATGGATATATAGGAGTATTTTTAAATATTGTAATGGTAAGGCTTTTAATACCTTTTGGACTACACCATGTATGGAGTGCAATGCTTAGATTTACACCAGCTGGTGGAATATATATGATTGCAGGTGAAGAATTTGTAGGAGTATTGCCTGCACTTAATAAGATACTATTTGATTTAGGACCATCCCATGAGGCATGGGGAATGGTACCAAACTTGACTAGATTTATGGCTCAAAACCAAATGCTGGTTACACTATTTATGATTCCTGCCATAGGTCTTGCAATGTATAAAACTTCTTTTCATAAAAATAAGAAATTCGTAAAAGGTATTATTTTGACTATGGTGTTAACACCATTCTTAGGTAATATTACTGAGCCAATGGAGTTTTCATTTTTATTTATTGCTCCATTACTTTATGTTTGGTATGTGGTTTTAGCAGCCTCTGGTGCAGTAGCATTGGCAGCTTTAAAAACGGGAGTAGGCTACATTAGAGGAACTATTTTTGACTTCGCAATATTTGGTCTCATGTATGAAAATACTTCATGGTATAATCTATTTATAGTAGGTATTCCATTAGCTATAATTACGTATTTCTCATTTAGTTGGGCAATCAAGAAGTGGCATATACCTACACCTGGACGTGAAGAGGATGAAGTAGAATATAATACTCTATTAAAGGAAAAGAGATATGATGAGGTTGCACGGATAGTAATAGAAGCCATAGGCGGAAGACAAAACATAGTAAATGTAGAAAACTGCGTTACTAGACTTAGAATAGATTTAAATGATATGCATATTGTGAATAAGGAAAAACTTAAGGAATCTGGTACTTCGGGAATATTCTTCCCAGCTAAGAATCATATCCACATAGTATTTGGTCCAAATGTGGAATTTGTAAAGAATGCTGTAGATAAGGAATTAAGAGGGGAGCTGGCATAGAATTGAAGCTGAGCAAATTGACAGAGAGATACGATGAGTTAACTGATCTTGAAAAGAAAATAGTCGAATATATAATGAATAATCCGAGGAATATACAGAGATCCTCTGCAAGTGAAGTAGCAGATGCTCTTTATGTATCCAAAACCTCTATTATCAATCTGTCTAAAAAGCTTGGTTTTGAGGGATATAGCGAGCTTAGGTACTATGTAAAGGATTATCTAAAAGATAGAGAAAAGAACAGTCCTAATTTGTCCTTTGAAGAGATATTAGACGGCATCAATACAGAAGTGGCTAAGACTTTATCTCTTCAAAGCAAGGACAATATTAGAGAGATAGTAAAGAAAATACTGGGCTCAAGAATAGTATATGTAATAGGGAGAGGAGCTTCTAAGCCAATGGCGGATTTATTGTGCTCTAGGCTTGCTCTGCTTAATGTGAAGGCAATACTGATTTCAGACCCAAATATAATTGATGTATTAGGTGATTCTCTCTCCCTAGATGAGGCCATAATAGTCATGTCCTTATCTGGGGAGACAGAAAAGATTTTGACCATAGCCAAGACTGCAAGAGCAAGGGGAGTAGATGTAGTGGCCCTTACCTCTTTTACAAATAACTCATTGCAGAAAATTGCAAATTATAATATGTTTTGCTTTGCTGATGATACTCAGACAAAGTACAATGATTTGATTTCTAGAATCGGATTGCACACTTTAGTGCAAATATTGATATCCTACATTGAGATGACAGACAAGGAGTGATTATAGTGGAACGCAGGCCATTAACAGTTACTATTGTAGGTGCTGGAAGTACTAGAACACCAGCCCTCATTGGTAGTCTAGTTAATTATAGAGAAAGATTTCCTCTTAAGAAATTAATTTTATTTGATATAGATAAAAGCAGAATAGATGTACAGGAAGACTACATCAGACTTACAATGCAAAAATATTGTCCAGATGTAGAGCTGATATTTACAGATGATGAGGATAAGGCATATATAGGAATGGATTATGCATTTGTGCAGATGAGAGTTGGCGGCTTTGAGATGAGAAGCCATGATGAGAAAATACCTCTAAAATATGGACTAGTGGGACAAGAAACCTGTGGCCCCGGAGGCTTTGCCTATGGCATGAGATCTATTAAGCCTATGATTCATATGGTAAACAAGATTAGGGAATTTGCCCCAGATGCTTGGATTTTAAACTATACTAACCCGGCAGCCATAGTTGGATTAGCTTTATCTAAAGTATTTCCACATGATGATAAGATATTAAACATGTGCGATCAGCCTTACTCTATGATAAAGTCCTTTGCAAAAATATTAGAAGTAGATATGTATGATATAGAGCCTAGATACTTTGGACTTAATCATTTTGGCTGGTTCACTAAGCTATACAATTCAAAAACAGGTGAAGATCTTTTACCGAAGCTAAAGAATTATTTATTGGACCATGAATTTAAACCATTTAATGCAGAGCAAAGAGATCAGTCGTGGCTGGACACCTATAAAAATGTAAATAGAATGATGGAATTCTTTCCTGAATATTTACCAAATACTTATTTACAGTATTATTTTTTTGCAGATGATATTGCAAAGGCCAGCAATCCTGAATTCACTAGAGCTGAAGAAGCAAAGAGAGGCCGTGAAAAGCAAGTACTAGATATTTGTAAACAAGCTAGAGAGCAGGGCTCACTAGAAGGTGTACCATTGCTAATAGGTGAGGTCCATGGCAATATGATGGTAGAGGTAGCTGAATCTATAGCCTTTGATTTAAAGAAGGTATTCGTAATAATGGGTGTAAATAAAGGCAGAGATATAATACCTAATATGCCAGAGGATGCTTTTGTAGAAGTGGCTGGAGAATTATCAAAGGATGGAGCAAAGCTATACCCATATGGAGAAATAAAGACTTTCTATAAGGGCTTAATGGAGAACCAGCATGCCTATGAAAAATTAACTGTAGAAGCATGTTTAGAATCTAATTATCAAAAAGCCTTAGAAGCTCTTACTTTAAATCGCGCAGTTACAAAGCCTGAAAAGGCTAGGGCTGTATTAGATGATTTAATGGAGGTCAATAAGGATTATTGGAATTTAAAGTAGGAGGTGGATACTATGTATTTGTATTCTGAAAGAATATACACTCCTCAAGGCTTTAGAGAGGGATATTTGAAAATAGAAGATGGAAAAATTAAAGGAATTCTTGAAGATATTAATGAAGATTTTGTGGATTATAGAGATAGTATAATTGTACCTGGATTTATAGATGTTCATATCCATGGATGGGCTACAGGATCATTTGTCCATGAAGGTACTGAAAAGTCCTTAGAAAATATGTCAAAGGAGCTGGTAAAGGAAGGAGTGACTTCTTATTTACCAACTACAGGAACTGACTCACTGGAGAAAATAAATAGGCAGCTTGTGGAAGGGAAGAAAGCTATAGGAAACTATAGTCCTGAAAAAGGTGCTGATATATTAGGCTTTCACTTAGAAGGCCCCTTTATAAACAAAGAATTTAAAGGCATGCAAAAAGAAGAATATTGCTTAAATCCTTCTATAGAAATACTTGAGCAATTCTTTGAAAGCGGTGGAAAAGAAAATATAAAATTAATTACAATTGCTCCTGAATTAGAAGGCTCCTTGGAGTTTATTAAATATGCCAATAATGAAGGTATACAGTTGTCTATAGGCCATAGTGCTGCTGAGTTTGAAGATATAAAGGCATTAAAGGATTATGGATTAGGCGGATTTACTCATACCTTCAGTGGCATGAGAGGATTCCATCATAGAAGACTGGGAGTGGCTGGAGCTGCTATGTATTTTGATGATATGTATGCAGAGTTTGCAAAGCAAACAGGTATGACTGTCAAACCCGAAGCTTTTAAAATAATGTATAAGATAAAGGGACCTGAAAAAGTATTTTTAACATCAGATGCTGTAGGTCTTGCCCATGTGAAGAAACCATTTCACCATTATATTAGACAATGTACCTTTTCACCTGATGGAGATTATTTAAGGCTGATCTATGATGATGGCAGGGAAGACAGAATCTATAAATATGATTATGAAAAGGTAAAGGATTTGGAGCTAGGATATTTAGGCTCAGTTCGGAATGTAGTTAAAAATATAGATGCATCCATAGGAGATATAGTCAAGATGGCATCAGAGAATCCAGCAAAATATATTGGAGTCTATGATAAAAAAGGCTCAATAGAGGAAGGCAAGGATGCCGATTTACTCATTATAGATGGCTTGTGGAATCTAAAAGATGTGTATGTCAAAGGAATAAAGCAGTGGAACTAAGAAGCTAGACATTTAAATTATTTTGAATATATGGTCGAGCAGGGACAAAGCTGAAATGCTTTGTCCCTTTAATATAACTGGTCTTAAGGATATAAGAGATTCATGAGTAAAGCTATGACTATTGGAGGTATTGTATATAACTTTTCTTCTTATCACTAGCATAATAGTTAATATTTTGGTAAAATAATCATAGCATGTTAATAAAGTATATATTTTTTTAGAAGGAGTCTTTACTATGCAAAAAAAAGCTAGAGTTATTTTCCTAATCCTTTTAGATGCTTTTTTAATTAACCTTTCTTATTACATAGCACTATATCTAAGATTTGACGGAAATATTGAGGCTAATTACCTTAAGGTGTACATAAACAATGCACTTATTATCACATTATTAAAGATAATAGTATTTCATTATTTCAAGCTTTACAAAAGCCTATGGCGGTATGCTAGTATAGACGAGCTATTAAATGTAGTGGTAGCCTCTATAGTAGCCAATGCTGGAGTAATTAGCTATCTATTTGCACTACAGACCCATTTGCCTAGAGGGGTTTACGCTATTACTATTATGCTGGATATGCTATTAATAGGTGGAGTCAGATTCAGCTATAGGGCACTAAGGAGAGTTAATGGAGGCATACTTAGCAATGGAAATGGTTATAAGCATATTATGATAATAGGAGCTGGAGATGCAGGAGCAATGGTCATTAGGGAGCTTAAAAACCATACTCAGCTTAACAGCAGGCCTGTGGCAATAATAGATGATGATTTTCTTAAAGAGGGCCAAAGAATAAATGGGGTTCCTGTTATGGGGAGAAGAGTGGATATAGCTACCATAGCAGATAAAATGAACATTGATGAAATAATAATTGCTATACCTTCTGCTAGTAAAAGTGAGATAAGAAGTATTGTAAATGAATGCAAAAAAACAAAATGTAAACTAAAAATATTGCCTGGAATGTACGAGCTTATAGATGGCAAGGTCAGTATAAAAGAGATTAGGGAAGTGCAGATAGAGGATCTTTTGGGAAGAGATGAGATCAATCTCGACATTGATGAGATAAGCGGGTACTTAAAAGGAAAAAGAGTTCTAGTCACTGGTGGCGGAGGCTCTATTGGCTCAGAGCTTTGCAGGCAGATTGCAAAATTTAATCCCAATGAACTCTGTATTCTCGATATATATGAAAACAATGCTTATGATTTACAGAATGAGTTAAAAAGAAAATATGAGGATTTGAATCTCAGAGTTTTTATTGCTTCTATACGTGACAAGAAGCGTATTGATGAAATTATGAAAGACATAAGGCCGGATGTTATATTTCATGCTGCAGCACATAAACATGTACCTTTAATGGAAGATAATCCTAAAGAAGCTATCAAGAATAATGTTTTCGGTACTCTTAACTTAGCACAAGCAGCAGATACATATGGAGTAAAGCGATTTGTCATGATATCTACAGACAAGGCCGTAAATCCAACTAATATTATGGGAGCCTCTAAGAGAATTTGTGAGATGATAATACAGTCCATAGATAAGAAAAGCGAAACTGAGTTTGTAGCTGTCAGATTCGGAAATGTACTAGGAAGCAATGGGAGTGTTATTCCTCTATTTAAAAAGCAGATAATGGAGGGCGGGCCTGTTACAGTAACTCATCCAGAAATTATTAGATACTTTATGACTATACCCGAAGCAGCCCAGTTAGTTATACAAGCTGGAGCAATGGCAAAGGGTGGGGAGATATTCGTTCTTGATATGGGAGAACCAGTGAAAATTATAGATTTAGCAAGGGATTTAATAAAACTTTCTGGTTTTGAACCTGATGCAGATATCCCTATAGTATTTACTGGACTCAGGCAGGGCGAAAAGCTTTTTGAAGAATTATTGCTTGATGAAGAAGGTATACAGTCAACTGCTCATGAAAAAATATTTATTGGAAAACCAATATTTGCTGACTATAAGCTGATGTTAAAGTCTATAGATACTCTGAAAGAAATAATAGATAGCTGCGATGGCTCAGCTCTCAGAGATTACGTTCAGCAAATAGTACCTACATATAATAAAAATAATACAGGAGATACTAATGTAAGTTCTAATGGAGCGTATGTGGAGGTCTCTGCAAGTAGATAGACAAAGAGAGTATTCAAGGGAATACTCTCTTCAGTTTTTTGTTATAAGTACCTATTTACCAGCCTTTTCGAAGGCTATTAGATAATATTTCTCGCCTAACTGCTTTTCTAGTTGTTGTATTTGATTTAATTCATTATCATTTACATTACCTAAAGCCACTTGATCAAGATTGTTTTTCTTTTCCACAATCATTCCTCCTCATACAGTTTATTGTTATTATAGGCAATTAAAAATAAGTTTATTCAAAGGATAATGGCAAGTTGCTTAGCTTCTTGAGAACTTCAGTATCTTTTGATAAAATAGGAGCAGGAGATATTTTTATAGAGGGAGGCAACATTATGTTAAAGACAAATAGGGAAAAGATAGTAATGCAATCTGTTCAAGGCGAAATCCATAGCCCTATAGTTTCACTAAATCCTTATAGAATAAATAGAGACGGTATAGCTGAAATACTTCCAGCTACTGGAGGGATTACATACAATTTTAAAATAGGGGATTCATGTATGGATTTAGTAGGAGACCATATAGAGCCAGGAGTTAGCATTAAAAATGACAATGCTAATGAAAACAATGCTCTTATGCTTTTATCATGCATAGGCAATGAGGCCAGAGTTGTTTCGGGAGATGCTAAAGGTGCCAAAGGCTATGTAACTGGTATGCATGGCGGAATAGACCATGTACTAATATACTTCAGTGAAGAAGACATGGAGAAAATGGCTATAGGAGATATGATTCTAGTTAAAGCTCATGGACAAGGGCTAAAGATAGAAGGCTTTGATGATGTTAAATGTATGAATATAGATCCGAACCTATTTGAAAAATTAGGTATAAAACAAAATGCAGACGGAATATTAGAGGTGCCAGTAGTTACAGAAATTCCTGCATATTTAATGGGCTCAGGAGTAGGCAGTTCCACAGCTTTTTTAGGAGACTACGACATAATGACAGGAGATGAAGAAGCAAATAAGGAGTTTGAAATATATAAGCTTAGATTTGGAGATTTAGTATTGTTGAGAGACTGTGACAACACAAATGGACGTCAATACCTAAAAGGCTCTGTATCAATTGGGGTAGTTGTACACAGCGATTGTATAAAATCTGGTCATGGCCCTGGAATTACTGTTATCTTGAGTTCAAAGACTGCGAAAATAAAAGGCATAAAGACAGAAGATGCAAATATAGCATACTATTTAGGTGTTTAAAATCATACCTCTAAAATAAAATATGTAATATCGTCATCATGTATATAGCCTCTCCTAGTATTTTCTTTAATTACTAGGAGTATCTTTTCATTTAATAGTTTTATGTCATTATTTCTATTTTCCTTCATAATGCCAATGATAGTTTCTTTTTTAAGCAATGAATTATTTTTAAAAAACTCTGCTAATCCATCAGTATAAAATATAATTCTATCTCCGCTATCTAAATGGATACATCCATTTTTATATTCAGGGTTATAGAATTCACCAAATTTACATATAGGAAATCCAATGCTCTTATCTAAAAACTCCGATTCTCCGTTTTTTCTGACTAAGATTGGCAGAACATTCATGCCACCTGAACAATATGACAGCGTTTTTGTTCTTATATTGTATACAGCTCCAAACATTACTATATGCATTTCATCAGGAAAGTCAGATTTGTTAAATTCCTCATAAAAGTTAGCTAATTTTTGTGAGGGAGATATAATATTTTCTTTAGGGTTAAATAAGCCTGTAGGCTTCATTATTCTATCTGCAAATACAGTTATCACTGCGGCTGATACCCCATGGCCTGAAACATCTGAGATATACATTGACAGATTTTCTTCATCTAAAGCATGGATATTATAAAAATCACCGCTTAACTTTTCACATGGAATATATTCTGAAATAAACTTAGTATCAAAAATATTCAATGATTTCGGTGGAAGTAAGGATTGCTGTATTGTCTTTGCGTACTCCAAATCCTCCATTATTTTTCTGTTAACAGCTTGTATCTCAGCAGTTCTACGTTGAACTGTTTCCTCTAGATTATCTGCATATTTGCTGATTCTTTCGTTGGCCTTATCAAGCTCATCATAGGGATGATCTAGATTATAAGAAAAAATCGCTCGAAAAATAAAGAAGGCAGAAATTATGTTAAAGATGTGGCCTAAAAGGTTATATGTATCATATACGCTTCTATATAATGTAAATGCACAGTCAGTAAAAACTGCGAAACACAGGCCTATGTAAAATGTTTTATAAGTTTTATTTCCAGTATGTACATAATCCTTTACGTAGATAAATACAGTTATACATAAGATAGACATAATAAAGTATTCTAATAGTATCTTAAGCTGAGTCAGTCCCTGTCCATCAACGAACATAGAAGGAATTAAATGCTGTTTAAATGTACCTATGTAAAAGATTATTATGGTGACAAAAATACTCCCTGCTTGAAAATACTCTCTTTTTAAGTTAGTTTTTTTGTTTGCTGGTATAATAGCAGCCACAAAGAGTCCTATTGCCATAATAAGTCTGCTGATAATCCAAAAATTTGTAGCCTTTGGTGCAGAGCTTGCTGTAAAAAAGCTAGGCATGCCTTTATAGCTCATGGTATGAAAGAAGCTTACAGATCCGCTTATGAAAAATGTACTGCTGTAAATTAGTAGCCTAAATCTCTTATTTTTGTTGAAGGTATAATATGTGATGACATAGGTCATAAGGAAAATAAGTATCCCCAAAAACTCAAGGACTATATGCATTGCCAGAAATTCTGGAATATTTATAATTCCATATATCTGCTCTTCGAAAACTCCTATTATCTTCAAAAATGATAGATTTGCTATAAAAAGTGCTATTATCTTCAAATATTCTTTAGGGTCAACATTTAATTTTCTCTTTTCTAATATCATAAAAGGATTCTCCTTGATTCTACAGTTTTTCTGTTTATGATATATTTTCTACATAAATCGTCACAATCCTTTAAAATAATCCTTTAATTTTATTTTTAGGGCCCATATCCTAGGCGTATATCTCCATATTTTTATGAATAAATATTATCAAATATTCCAATAATAACTAAATGTATAGAATCTAAAAAAGAGGTGCTTGACTTGAATTTATTTAAAGAACATATGAACCCATACTTAGGGAGATTATTAGAAAATTTAAAAATGGACAAGACATATATAAAAGGAGAGGGCAGTTATCTATACGATGCTAAAGGCAATAAGTATCTGGATTTAATTGCTGCCTATGGAGCTTTGCCATTTGGCTATAATCCTGAGGAAATATGGGATGTAGTTCTTGAAGTGCATGCTAATAAAGAGCCTAGCTTTATGCAGCCTTCAACATTAAATTTTGCCGGAGCCTTGGCAGAAAAGTTAATTGAAGTGACACCAAAGGAGCTTAAATATGTAACGTTTACTAATAGTGGTGCAGAAGCTGTAGAAGCGGCAATAAAACTATGCAGATCTGCTACAAATAGATTAGGGATACTTTCAACTACAAATAGCTTTCATGGTAAGACATTAGGAGCACTTTCAGCAACGGGTAATAAAAAATATCACAGTTCTTTTGGTGCACCAGCTGATGGGTTTAATCATATCCAATATGGAAGCTTGGAAGAGCTAGTCATTGAGCTTCAAAGCAAACCAGATTATTATGCAGCTTTTATAGTTGAACCTATTCAAGGAGAAGGAGGGATAATAGAGCCTGAGAGAGGATATTTAAAAGCCGTAAAAACAGTATGTGAAAAATATGGCGTAAAGCTAATTGTCGATGAAATTCAAACAGGATTGGGACGTATTGGCAAACTATTTGCCATAGAGCATGAGGAGGTTGTGCCAGATGTGCTGCTATTATCAAAGGCACTAGGGGGAGGTATATTCCCAATAGGTGCCTGCATATCAGCTGAAGAAGTATATAATAAAGAATTTGCATTAAATCATTCATCGACTTTTGCAAACAATACATTAGGATGTAAAATAGGCTTAAAAGTACTAGAGTTATTGACTGAAGATGAAAGCATTTTAAATGATGTAAATGAAAAGGGAAATCTATTCAAAGATAGACTTATTCTGCTAAAAGAAAAGTATCCTAATATAATAAAGTCAATTAGAGGAAGAGGACTAATGCTTGGAATAGAATTTGATATTCAAAGACAGACATTTCCTAATAGTTTACTGAGTATAATGGCAGAGCAGGACCTATTAACTCCTATCATTTCCAGTTATTTGCTAAATGTAGAGAAGGTAAGAGTAGCTCCAACCTTAAATGGAAACAAGGTCATACGTATAGAGCCAAGCTTAAATATCAGTGAAAAGGACATAAAAATAGCATTAGAAGCTATAGAAAATATGCTATATGTTCTAAACAAAGGCAATACGGCTAAGTTTTTATCGTTTTTAATAGACAAAACTCTTGACAAAGAGTTCGAAGCTGAAAATAACACAATCTTACCTAGATTAGAGCCTCCAACAAATGATTATGGCAGATTTGGATTTTTAATTCATCCATTGGAATTAAAAAATTATATAGATTTTGATAGCTCACTTTCCTTATTAAGTGAAGATGAATTGAATCAGCTCACTGGAATGTGGGGAGATATGGTAGAGCCCTTTGTGGTATCTGAAACTAAAATAACATCTCAAAACGGTGGAAAAGCCTATGGAGAATTCATAGTTGTACCTAGAACAGCAGAGGAAATATCTACACTGCCAAAAGGAGAGGCAATAGGGGAGATTAAGAAAGCAATTAAATTGGCTAAGGACAGAGGAGCAAAGATTGTAGGATTAGGGGCATATACCTCAGTTGTTTCAGGCGGAGGATTATATGTCAAGGATGAAGGCATTTCCATAACTACTGGAAATAGCTACACAATAGTATCAGCCATTGATGCAGTGATGAAAGCATTAGAAGGATTAGATAAAAAAGCTGAAAGCTCTATAGCAGCAATCGTAGGTGCAACAGGCTCTATTGGTTATGGAGCAGCCTTGCTTATTTCAGAAAAGGTATCGAAATTGATATTGATAGGCAATCCGTCTAATGCAGAGTCCAGTATAAAAAGATTGTATAAAATATCAGGAAAGATATATAAACATTTAGCCACTATGGAACATATACATACTTACCATAAATGTAGCGTTATATGGGAAAGAATAAAGGAATACAATCCTCCAAGCTGGGATGCTCCAGTAGAATCATTTACAGAATTTGCACATAGATTAGATAGGCATGAATCACCTATAATTATCACTACAGATATTCACAGGGATTTACTATTGGCTGATATCGTCATAAGTGCAACAAGTTCAGTTGCAAGGATAATTAGACCGGAGCACTTAAAGCAAGGTGCTATAGTTTGTGATATGTCAAGGCCTAGAAATGTAAGCGAAGATGTAGAGCTTCTCAGACCCGATGTATTGGTAATTGAGGGTGGAGTCATAGAAATACCAGGAAGACCTTCCTTAGGTGTAAACGTTGGGCTAAAGGAAGGATATGCATTTGCTTGTATGGCTGAGACCATGATGCTAGCATTGGAAAAACATTATGAGCACACAAGTCTAGGAGCTTCGGGAATATCTATAGAAAATATTCTTTTAACAAGAAAACTAGGGAATAAACATGGATTTAAGATTAGTATTTAAATGAGATGGAAATCATAGGAGACAGTTCTGTTGCCACCTTAGGAAGTAAAAGCCAGACTTTTATAGTGGTATCTGACTGTCTCATTGTGATAATATTAAAGTAATAGATTATAGGTACAAAAGGATATAAAATCATCCTTTTGTGTGAATAAAAATGGGGGGAAAATAGGTGAGAATACTTCATACAGCGGACTGGCACATAGGTAAACAGTTAAATAATACAAGCCTAATAGAGGATCAAGAATACATATTGAAAAAAATAATCGAGATAATAGAAGAAGAGAGACCAGATGTTTTAGTTATAGCTGGAGATATATACGATAGATCCATACCACCAGTAGAAGCTGTTGAATTGTTGGACAAGGCCTTCAATAGGATTTTATTAGAATTAAATATCCCGATTATAGCCATAGCAGGCAATCATGACAACGGAGACAGGCTAAGCTTTGCTAGCGGCATCTTAAAAAACAACAAATTATATATAGAAGGCAGATTAAAGCCAAGAGTAAATAAAATAGTTATAGAAGACGATCACGGTCCAGTGAATTTTTATGTAATACCCTATGCAGATCCAGCCTACGTAAGAGAACTACATGGTAATAAAGATATTAGGACTTACAATGATGCTATGAAAGCAATAATTAGCGGTATTAATCAGGAAATGAATACTGACCAAAGAAATATAGCCATAACTCATGGATTTATTACAGGCATTGAAGAGCCAGAGACATGTGAATCTGAAAGAATATTATATGTTGGCGGGACGGATTTTGTAAGCTACGAGTATTTTAAACAGTTTAACTATACTGCATTGGGGCATTTGCACGGACAGCAAAAGGCAGGAGATGAAAGAATAAGGTACTCAGGCTCACCTTTAAAATATTCATTTTCTGAGACGGAACACAGCAAAGGTATAAAGCTAATAGATATAGATAGTGCTGGAAATGCAAACATTAGATTTAAGGAACTAAGACCAATGAGGGATTTAAGAATCATAGAGGGCAGCCTAGATGAATTGCTGGCACCAGATACATATAGAGGAACTAATACAGATGATTATATACATGCAGTATTAACAGACGAAGGGGAGCTTATGGATCCTATAGGCAAGCTAAGGTCGGTTTACTCTAATATCCTGTCAATGGAGAGAGGGAAAGCTGTTAATCGAAATAAGGATTCCAGAACTTCAGCAGGAGAAGGATTTAGACAAAAAACTAAATTGGAATTATTTAAAGCCTTTTATGAAAGCATGACAGGCAATGAATTTACTCCAGAAAGAGCCAGCATTATAGAAAAGCTGATAAATGAAATGAATAAAGCGGGAAGGAGTGAATAGAATGAGGCCTATTAAGCTAACAATGTCTGCCTTTGGCTCCTATGCAAAAGTTGAAACCATAGATTTCACTAGATTTTATGATAAAAATATATTTCTCATAACAGGACCTACAGGAGCAGGAAAGACTACTATATTTGATGGAATATGCTATGCACTATATGGCTTTGTCAGCAGCTCTGACAAGGATCAGGGCTATATAAGAAACGATATTGCAGATGATGACATCTTGACTTATGTAGAACTAGAATTTGAATTAAAGGAAAAAACCTATTATATAAAGAGAAGCCCTGCTCAGCGTAGAAAAAAAGTAAGGGGAGATGGATATACAGAGCAGGCAGCAGCAGCTGAACTAAATATAATTGGCGATGATGAAGTGCTTACTAGTGTTTCAGAAGTAAACAATAAGATAGTAGAGATGGTCGGGTTGGAATATGATCAGTTTAAGCAGATTATAATGATACCGCAGGGAGAATTTAGACAGCTCATAACAGCGAAAAGCAAAGAAAGGGAAGAAATACTAAGAAGGATATTTGGTACAAGCGAATATAGAAAGCTTCAGGATGCTCTTGAAAAAATGACAAAGGGCCTGCGTGAAGATATTATAAAGCTAGAGGAAGGTTTAAAAACCAATATTAGAAATATAAGTACTGGGAATAATGAAAATCTGAAAGCTCTCATAGCTAAAGATAATCTAAATAGTGAACAAATTAAGATAGAGCTAATCAGCCAAATTCAAACTGATAAAAATGAAATCGAAGACTATGAAAAGAAGCTGAGCAAGCTAGAAGAAGAATCCAAAGAGATTCAGAAGAAAATAACAGAAGGAAAGTACATAAATGATAAGCTCCAAAGGAAAAGAGAAATAAAAGATGAAAAGGCTCAATTAGAAAGTAGACATGAAGAAATTAAAATGCTGAAGGCTTCCTTGGTAAAAGGTAAGAAAGCCTTATCTATTAAAATTTTAGAGGACAGCTATGATAAAAGCCTAGTCAAGGTAAAGGCAAAGGAAAAAGAGATACAGGATGCATATGAAAATTTAGTTAAGGCAGAGAAAATGCTGGAATTAGCAGAAAATGAATTGACTAAGCAGCTAAGTAGAAGTGAGGAAATAGATAAGTTAAAAGGGAATTTAGGGCTTTATAGCTCTTTTATTGAAAAAGTAAAAAATTATGAGGATAAGAAAAAAGATAAAGAGGAGTTAGATAAATCCCTTAAAAAGATTAAGAATGAATTAGACGTCATTACAAAGAGCCTAGACCACATGAAGAATACAGCTAATGAGCTTAAGGAGAGGAAAGAAAGCTTAAAGAATTGCGAAAAAGATCATAATAAGTTAGAGCTAGAGCTACAGAAAAAAGAAGGTATATATAAAAAGATAGAAAGCATTATTCCACTAATCACTGAACTAGAGCAATTACGAAGGAAATATAAGGATGGAAAATCTAAACATCTTTTCTTAGAAAAGCAGTATACAGACCTGAAAATAGATGTTGAGGATACTAGAAGAAAGTTTATTGAAGGATATGCTGGAAAACTAGCCAAGGAGTTAGAAAATAAAAAGCCCTGTCCAGTCTGTGGCTCTATTCATCATCCATATCCAGCAAAGCCTATAGAGGGCGTGCCCAGTGAAGATGAATTAAAGCTTATGGAGCAGAGATTAGATGAGCTAGACGAAAGATGTAAAGCAAGCAGCGATAATGTAAGTCAAATAGGAAATCAAGGCAATGTAAAAAAACAACTTATAGCAGAGAAGAAAAAGGAAATTAGTGAAGAATTGAATGAAGACATTGATTCTTTAGAGGGAAAAGAGTTATCACAGTTTGCCATAGAAAAAGAAAGGGAAATCCAGCTGCAAATAAATGAAATGAAATCTAAATTAGCTAAGCTAAATGAAGAAATAGAGGAAGGGAAAGAGATAGAATCGGACCTGAATGAATTAGAAAATAAAAAGGAAAGTACAGAAAGAAAAAAGGAAGATTTAAACACATTTTATACTAATTTATTTGCCAAAGTAGAAAGCGAAAGCAATCTAATTCAAGAGCTAGAAAAGGAGCTTCCTGAGGAAGTAAGAACTGAGAATGGATTAAAGAAGAAAATAACCGAATTAGAAGCACAAATCGACTCTTTGGAAGCTGCTATCAAAGAAGCTCAGGACAAACAGCAAAAATGTAAGGATGGATACACTGCATTAACAAACACAAAACAAGAAAGAGAAAAAAACTTAATAGAGGCTAAAGCTGAATGCGATGACTTAAGGGATAAATTTGAAGAACAAATTTTTAAGCAGGGTTTCATAGACGAAGAAGAGTACAGAAATGCTAAGCTGACAGAGGAAGAGATAGCAAATATAGATAATCAAATAAAAGAATATAATGAAAAGCTAATATCAGTAAAGGATAGATATGAGCAGATATTAAAAGAGGCAAGGGATATGGAGACTGTAGATATATCAGATTTAGAGAATAAGCTAGTATTAAAGGAGCAGGAAAAGAATTCTTCAAATGATAAAAGGACTATGGTATTTTCAAGACTAAATCAAAATAAAGTCATACTTGATAATATAAAGGTAATCAAAGAGAAGGTCTCTGCAAAAGCAAAGGAATACTCACTTGTAGGTGAATTATCAAGTACAGCAAATGGAAGAAATGATTATAAGGTTACATTTGAAACCTATGTACTTGCAGCATATTTTGAAGATATTATAGATGCTGCTAACTTAAGATTTAGAAAAATGACTAAGAACAGGTTCCAAATGGACAGGATAAAAGAGGAAGGGAGAGGAAATGCATTCAGAGGATTAGATATAAATGTGATGGACGGTAATTCTGGACAATACAGGCCTATAAAAAATATTTCAGGTGGAGAAAGCTTCAAAGCTTCACTTTCCCTAGCCTTAGGTCTTGCAGATGTGGTACAGTCATATGCAGGCGGAATTAAGCTAGATACCATGTTTATAGACGAAGGCTTCGGCTCTCTAGACTCAGCTTCCTTAGATGATGCTATTAACTGCCTTTTAGAACTTCAAAGCTCAGGACGTCTAGTAGGGATAATATCACATGTGAAAGAATTGCAGGAAAGAATAACCTCAAGAATAGAAATAGAGCCAAGTGTTGAAGGCAGCAGGGTTAGGTATGTTTATTGAGAATAGAGAATCAGAACCAAGAAGGAGCAGCTATCTTCTGTTGCTTTTCAGTAGTTTACCATAATGCAGTCTTTTGTAAAACAGTATTGAATTTGATTTGGAAAGAATGGCGTAGTGTAAATCTACGCCATTTTTCGTCCTTCAATTGCATTATTGCTACTGGAAGACCATACTTCTACTTGGCGATTCATAATAATCTGTTATTCCCATTTGAAAAACCGAAGAGAAATGCCTATACATATCACCGCAATTGCAATCATAACGACAATGGGAATGAAAGCACTATCCATTGGCAAGCCAAGCGAAGCAGTTTTCAGAAGCTTAATCCCTTGTGTCAATGGCAGTATGTCAGCCACTTTCTGAAGTGCAATGGGCATAACTTCATAAGGCAGAGTAGCACCTGAAAAAATAAGCATCGGAAAATATAACAAACTTGCTATAGCACTTGCTATTTTCATATTTGGTGCTATTCCTCCTACTAACAGCCCAATGCTGAATGTAGATAGCATAACCAGCAGGTATGCTCCTAAGAATTGAAGCCACGAGCCGTGTAGCTGATAGCCGAAAAAAATCGTCTCTGTTGTATAAACAAGAATAAGCGAAGCAATAGAATAAAGTGAGTAAATGATAACCTGTACCGTCAAGATAAGGGCAGGACTGGTAGGTGTTACCTTGAACCGCTTTAATATCTTTCTGCTTCGGTAACTGGATACGACTAAAGGAAGTCCCATCACACCTCCAGCACAGATGGCAATAGTAGATATTGCTCCAAAGGACTGTTCCAGAAAGGTATACTCCGCACCTTCAAAAGCAGGCTTATCTCCAAAAATTACGCCTAAGATAATAACGACAACGACAGGCATGCAGATGGCGAAAATAAACATGTCCATTCCACGAAGGGACAGCCTGCCTTCTGTTTTTAATAATGTTTTAAATGTTCGCATTTTCTTCCTCCTTGTCTGTGTACCAAAGATATGCATCTTCAAATTTTTCATAAGGACTTGCTTCAATTGCTTCTTGTACTGTCCCGTAGAAAATACTTTTCCCGTTTTTCAGAATCATGACTTTGTCGCAAAGGGCTTCCACCTCGTCCATAAAATGTGAGGTTAATAGAACCGTAATCCCTTTTGCTTTTAGCTCAGAGAGGCTTTTCCATACATTCCGCCGTGCCTTAGCATCCAATCCGGTTGTTAGCTCGTCTAAAAACATAACTTCAGGATTTGGAATTAGCGCCAGTACGATAAAGAGTCGTTGTTTTTGACCTCCCGAAAGCTCACTGACTTGGCTTTTAAACTTGTCCGAAAGCCCAAATTGCTTTAGAATAGTACCGTAATCCAAAGAGTTTTTATAAAGCGAAGCAGTAACTTCACAAAGTTCAGACACTCTTATTTGGTCCTGATAGTTGGCTTCTTGGAATTGAACACCAACTTTTTCAAAAAGTCTTTTTCGATCTTTTTGCGGATTCATACCTAAAATAGATACAGTTCCGCTATCTTGTTTTTTTGTTCCTAAAATACATTCAATTGTGGTGCTTTTGCCCGCACCGTTTGTGCCTAGCAAACCAAATACTTCTCCGCGACAAACTGAGATATTAATATTCTCTATCGCTTTAACATGGGCATAAGACTTACATAGTTTTTCTACTTTAATGGTTATTTCCATGCGATTAAATCCTCCTATTTTTTTCTTTGCATAAAAATAATAACACCAGAACAAAGTCTGGTGTCAAAATGTAGGGTTTGTTGCAAATTGTTTTTTCATCTTCTCAAGATGTGTGAGCATAATCTCCGCATTTTGTTCAGCATAATGTAAAGATGTGAGGAGCTTATCACATACAGAAATAATATCGTCGTTTTCTTTTGGAGTATCAATGACTTGCCGTATATCTGCCTCGGGGTTGTTGGATAAAGTATTCAGCATTCGTAAAATTGCTGAAAGAGAGTAATTAGCACAGCGCAAGGAACGTATGATTTTTAGCCGTAGAATATCTTCATTGGTATAAACTCGATACCCATTTTGTTTTCGCTTTACAGTTAGCAGGCCGTTCATTTCCCAATTTCTTAAAGCATCCATTGATATTTGCAGAAAATTAGCCGCTTCTTTTCTGGTAAAAAAAGCTGTGCCTATTCCTTGATCATTGCCTGATAATAGATCTTTGGTAATTTCTATGGCTTCTTCGGCGTTTTTTTGCTCGTTTTTTATTTGATGCAAATAATGTTCAGTCAGGAGTATCGCCTTGCTAAAACTTCCAGAAGCCGAGGTTTTAATGATAGTAATGGCTTGCTTTCTCAAGCCATTTTGCAGAACCTCAACCTTTAACGCAGTTCTTGCAAACTTAATTTGCTCCATATGGAAATCTGTAAAAATACGATAACCATTTGCCTTTCGTTCTGGCTTAGGAATAAGCTCAAGCTCCTCATAAAGTCGTACTGTGTTAGGATGAATTCCAATACTATGTGCAATTTCTGATGTCTTGTAGGTATTCATTTTATTGTATCACCACCATTCTATTCCACCATAATATCATCGTATAAAAGTCTGGTGTTATAGTGGAGGGTTTTAATTGTAACTCATGAGAACAAAAAGCACAAGAGTGTTCATATGTATTTTGTTCTTATACTGTTTTATGAAGGAAAACTGTAGTCTGTTTTTTTACAATTTATACACCTATCTTAGAACTTCTTTTGATATTTGCTTTAAGGGCTAAATAAGTAGATATTAGAGCAGTTATTGGGACGGTAAGAATAATCCCTATGCTTCCTGATATGCTTTGAACTACCTCTGTAACTATTAAATCAAGGTTCATTAGCTGAGTATAAGGCATTTCATAAGCCATTAAAAGTATTATTATATTTAATGAGCTTCCAATAAACGCTAGGATTAAAGTATTGGACATGGTTCCCATGACATCCTTTCCTATATTTAATCCTGATGCCATAAGATTTTTAAATGAAATATTAGGATTCGTTTTATGTATTTCAAAAGTGGAAGAGGCTATTGACATGGCAACATCCATTATGGCACCAAGGGCTGCTATCAATATAGCAGAAAACATCAGTCCTCTAACTTTCAAATCCTTAATACCAGCTACATACATAAGCTCTTCAGCTTCGTTAGTTGTTAAACCTGATAAGTGAGCCATATTACTGCCTATATATGATATAATGCCTGCTATGATAACTCCCAAGATAGTCCCGGCTATTGCAGATATAGTTTTTTTATTTAACCCATCTACCATCACTATAGTTACAATTGTAGTTATAGCTACGGTTATTATAGTCAGCAATATTGGGCTATAGCCTTTAAAGAAGAGAGGTATCATGAAAAATATTATAAGTACTCCTGTGAATACTAATGATATGAATGACTTTAATCCTTTCATGCCGCCAAATATTAAAAGTACTAAAAAGAAAAGGGCAACTAAGATATATGAAACATATTCTTTTTTATAATTAAAAACTGATATACTTTTTACTTGTTCCCCTTGTTCTTCAATACTTACTATTATTTTACTTCCTATTTTTGTATGTACATTATAGGTCCTGCTCATAGGGTTTTTTATATTAAATTCTTCCCCTATATATTTACCTGTCAATATTTTTATTTTTATCTGCTGATATCCAAGCATAAGGTCTGGGATTACCGCATCTTCTTCTAAGTTTTCTTCATTTATAGATATTACTTCAGCCTTTTCAAAATCAAAATGATGTTCCTTTTTTGAAGTTAAAGGTGAAGTAAATATTAAAATAATAATTATACCTACTACTATGATTGGAAAGTATTTTAAAATCTTTGTTCTCATAGGTCCTCCTTAGAAAAGTATTTAACTAGATTATATTCTATTATATAGATAAAATCAATTTTAATAACAAATTTTACATAAGAAGGATTTTTTGAATAAATGTAGAATTATTAAAGTCCAGCTATAAAATATGTACGACTATATGCTGTAATGAAATATTGCAAATTGGGTATTACAGGGGATTGCAATATCAAAGCTAAAAGAGTCTTGAAAATAAGCAAGAAAGGGGGAAAGTTTTATTCGCTCATAATAAAGTAAATAATTACAAAAGGGGGAATAGAGTTTTGAATAAGAAAGTTTCAAAAAGCTTAAGTTTATTTTTTGTGTTTGTTTTAACTTTTACAAGCGTGTTTAGTTTTGTGCCAACTGCATTAGTAAAGGCTGATACACAGACCTTCGTAGAGACGTTTGATAATTTAGAACTGACAGGAAGTAGCTATGTAGATGGGAAATTCATCGGTGTAAATGGTATTGAATGGAGCTATATACATGCTAGAGGGGGTCTAATAGACCAAGGAAACGACTACTCTATAGATGGAAAAGGCCTTATGCTTAGAAGATCTGGAGGCAATTCCAAAATATTTGCAGAGATCAATGGAGGAATAAAGAATTTTTCTGTTGACTTAAAGAAGGCTTTCACAACTGGTACAGTAAGAGAAGTTGGACTTTTTATAAATGATGAACTTATAGAGTCCTACACATTAGAAAACAATAGTGAAGTCCAGAATTTTTCTGTTGACAGTATTAATATTGAAGGTAAATTTATTCTTGAAATTAGGCATCTATCTGGTGGAAGTGCAAATGCTCAAATTACTATTGACAACATAACATGGACTAACTATGACGATGGAGGGTCTGGAGGAGACCCGAAGGTTTTGCCAGTAACTGCAAATCCTTCATCGGGAGAAGTGGAGGCAGGTACTAAAGTCATTTTATCTACCTCAACAATAGACGCAACAGTATTCTATGCAGTATACAAGGAATCATTTTCAAATGAAGATGTAGTATTTGAGGAATATGCTGAACCTATACAGGTAGATGAGCCGTTGACAATAAAAACATATGCAACTAAGGAAGGGCTAGAAGATAGTGACATAACAGAATTTTCTTATACTATAAAAGCACCAGCTACAGTCATTACAATAGCAGAAGCTAGAAACCTACCTAAAGGTCAAGAAGCAACGGTTAGAGGAGTAGTAACATGGGTGGATGGAGATAAGAAATATATTCAAGACGATACAGCTGGAATAGTGATAGATTATTATAAAATCACAGGCGCTCCTGAAGTAGAGGAAGGAGATTTTATACAAGTAACAGGTAATTTGAATGCATTTAATGAATTGATTACAATAACTCCTAATCCAGCTGCAATTAGAATTGAATCTAAAAATAACACACTTCCAGTCCCCAAAAAAATTACAATAGAACAAGCAAATAATGACACATATGAATCACAGCTTATAGAAATTGAAAAGGCAACTATTGGTACAATTAACACAGGTGGGGATACAGTATTAACAGATTCAACTGGAAGTATAAATATTTTTAGAATACCTTCTACAGAATTATCAGAGGGTGATGAAGTAGAATTAATAGCAATACTATCAAGATTCACTAAAGATCCAAATACTACACCAGGCTATCAACTTAGGGTAAGGAAAGCAGATGATATTCAGAAAATATTAGGGCCAGATACTGAAAATCCTGTTATAGCACACACACCTGTAACGAAGGGAAATATAGAAATTGACCTAGAGATAACTGCGAAAGTTACAGATAACAGGAAAGTTGAGTTAGTTACTCTTTATTATAGAATAAAAGGACAAGATGAATATGAGCATCTTGCAATGCTTAAAGATGGAGAAAATTATTCAGTCAAGATCCCTAAATCGCAGCTTGTACTAGGAGAGCTTCAATACTATATAGAAGCATCTGATGGAACAAATACAGTAACAGCACCAGAAGATAAAAATATACCATATGAAGTAAAAATATCAGATGAAGACATAGTACCACCAGTTATCATTAATTTAACACCTGTAAATGGAACATCTACAGATGACAATTTAAGACCAGAAATAAGTGCAGAATATAGCGATACATCGGGAATAGATGTAAGTTCAATAAAACTTTATTTAGATGGCATAGATATAACAGCGGAAGCAGACATAACTGAAAGCAAAATAACTTATGTACCTAAGACTGACCTTTCAATAGGAAATCATACAGCAAAGCTTGAGGTATCAGACATGGCATCGGTACCACAGAAATCTATAGTAGAATGGGGTTTCTATGTTGGAAAAAGAAACTTTAATTTCTACTTCGGACAATTACACAGCCATACAAATCTATCAGACGGTACAGGAACAGTAAACGAAGCATTTAGATTTGCAAGAGACGAAGCAAAAGCGGATTTTTTTGCGGTAACAGACCACTCAAATTGGTTTGACAATGAAAAAGATTTAATGAATGAAAATATAACGGATGTTAGTCAATCCAATAGTGCTGAATGGAAACAGCTAAATAGTACAGCTCTATCCTCTACTACAGAAGCATTTGTTGGTATACCTGGCTATGAAATGACTTGGAGTGGCAGTACTGGTGGATGGGGACATATAAATACATTTAATACTCCTTGGTTTGCTTCAAGGTCAAATTCTGCTATGAATTTACAGGCATATTATAATAAAATAGCACAATGGCCAGAATCAATAAATCAATTGAATCATCCAGGTAAAACCTTTGGAGATTTTGCAGATTTTGGATTTTACGCACCTAATGTTGATAAGGTAGTACAATTAATAGAGGTTGGGAATGGAGAAGGCCCTGTAAGAGGAAGCGGTTATTTCCCAAGCTATGGGTATTATACTAGAGCATTAGATAAGGGATGGCATTTAGCACCTTCAAACAATCAAGATAACCATAAGGGAAACTGGATACTTGCCAATACTGCAAGAACTGTAATAGTAGCTGAAGCTCTTACAAGAGATAGTCTATATGATGCAATTAGAGATTTAAGAGTTTATTCTACTGAGGACAATAATCTAGAAATAATGTATAAGGTTAACGATCAGCCCATGGGTTCACAGTTAAATGATCCTGATAAGCTAAACGTTAGTATATCAATTCTCGATCCAGATGCTAATGACAATATTGCAAAAGTAGAGCTAATTTCAGATGGTGGAGCCATATCAGCCTCAAGAACATTTAGCTCAAATAAAGTTGACTGGGATTTTGAACTGGATCCTAGATTTAGCTATTATTATGTAAGAGTTACTCAAGAAGACAAGGATATAGCTGTAACAGCACCTATTTGGGTTGGAGAAGTAAGCGCTTTTGGATTGTCGAATATGGAGGCTTCGCAGTCCCTACTAGAATTAGGTTCAAATGTAGATATAACTGCTACAGTATTCAACAATGAATCAAATATGCTAAACAAAGCTGTAGTAGATTTTTATGTTGACTCTATAAATCCAGAAAATAAAATAGGCTCAAGTACAGTAACTAATATTGGACAAGGAGCAACAGCTTTAGCTAAAATCACATGGAAGCCTGAAAATGTAGGAGAATACAATATATATGCAGTAGCTACAATAGAAGGAGCAGATAAGACCTTCACAGCTAGTACAAGAATAGAAGTTGTACCAAAAGGTTCTGCTACAAAGGTAATGATAGACTACGCTCATAAGAACCATTACGTAAGTGGTGGAGATTATAGTAATAAAATAGAAAGTTTCAGAGAAATGTTAAAGAATAAGAACATGATTATAGTAGAAAATCATGATACCATAACTGATGAAGCATTAAATGATATTGACATATTGATCATTACTTCTCCACAGCCAATAGATAGAGGCGATAATGGTGAAATAAAGAGATCAAAATTAAGTGATGAAGAAATACAAGCAGTAAAAAGATTTACAGACAAAGGAGGGTCTTTAATAGTTACCTCTAGAGCAAACTACAATGATGGAAAAGACGATTATCAAAACTCCATCCAAGGTAATAAACTATTAAATGCCATAGGCTCAAATATTATATTTAATTCTGACCAGGTAGTGGACTATACACAAAATGGCGGACAACAATATAGACTATACTTTAACACATATACATCAACAAAATACAAATTGACTTCCGGTTTAAATGAGGAAGATTTATATAGCTTCTATAGTGGCTGTTCAGTATTATTAAAAGATGGTGGTAATGATGAAAATGTAGATTTTATAGTAAAAGGCCATTCTACTACTAAAAATGAAAATGCTGGTAACACTCCTATAGGATTTATTGAAATAGCAGCAGGAAATGTATATGGGTTAGCGGCAGAAGTGCTTTCAAGTGGAGCAAAAATAATAGCTTCTGGCACTACATTCTTTTCTGACTTTGAGATGTCAGGAGATAATAGATATTCCAATATTCAAATAGCAGATAAAGTATTAGACTGGCTAGAGCTGAAACCAGAGTCAGAAGTAAAGACCATTAAAGAAGTAAGAGATGGAATGCCAGGTAATTTTGGTGAAAAGTTTATTATAGAGGGAAGAATAACTTCTATGTCAGAGGCATACTCACAAGAGCATGAATTAAATAATGCTTTCTTCGAAGTAATATATGTTCAAGATGAAACAGGAGGTATAACAGTATTTGGAGTATCTCAAACAAAGCTGCCCTTAGGTGCAAAGGTACGAGTCACAGGCACTGCTGGTCAATATCAGGGAGATTATCAGCTTCAAATTAAGAATGAAAATACTGATTTAGTAGTACTTGATAGTGCAATACAAGTAATAGAACCTAAGCTAATGAGTACAAAAAATAGTATGCTAAAAGATAATGAAGGATGGTTAGTAAGAGTACAAGGTAAAGTAACTAGAATAGATGCTGAGGGTAATAGCTTATATATAGATGATGGTACAGGTGAAGCAAGAGTATATCTAGAGGGATATATAGGTGACGGGACAAAAAACGGGGAAAAATTAGGTATATGGGACCCAGCTATAAGGGTAGGAGATACTGTAAGTGCTATAGGTCTAGCCTCAACTGATTCTGTAGGGGCTAGACTTAGGGTAAGAAACACAACAGAAATAGTAAGAATAGAAGAAACCAGCTACCCAATAGGCATTGAAATAGTTAAGACATCAGATGTTAACGGAAATCTAGGAACAGAGTTTGAGCTAGGTAATATGGTAATGGTAAATACGGTTATCACCAATAAATCAGAGGAGTCAAAGAGCGGAACAGTTATTTTCAAACTAGTTGACTCTGAAGACAGAACATATGCTATAGGATTTATGAATGGTGTCGAGCTTAATGTTGGAGGATTAAAGACTCTATCTATGGGCTTCCATGTAAATGGTGTAAGTAAAGGAAAACATACTGCCAAGGTATATGTATGGGATAGCTTTACTAACAAAGCTCCTCTATCAGAAGTAGGAATTGTTGAGTTTACAGTAAAGTAAAGTGAAAAGGGCATTGCCCTTTTCACTAATAACACTAAACCATTTAAATAAGATAGGAGGAGGAAAAATTGTCAAAGAAAATATTAATTTGTTTATTAGTTATTGCTTTGATTGCAGTAAATGGATTACCAGCCTTTGGGGAAAGCATATATACTATGGACTTTAGTTTAAATAAAACTGACTATAATATAGATGAATATGTTGCGGGTACTGGTACTGTATATAATAATGGAGTCCCAGCTCCTAACGCTTTGATAACCATGGCAGTCGAAAATGAAGATGGCAAATCTATATATGATGTTGACCAATATACCACTGATAGCCAAGGCAAATTTAATGTTAGATTTAGGATGGTAAAGTCTATTGAGAATGGGACTTACTATATTAAGCTAAAAAGCTATGGTGTAGAAAAAATAGCTTCTTTCAAAATAAAAAAAGAAATCTCTACCATTATTCTAGAAAGTATAACTATAACAGGAAGTAAAACCGAGATAAAGGTAAATGAGAAGATACAGTTAGGTTTAAAAGGTAAAATGAGTGATGGCTCAGATGCTACTAAGGAGGATTTAGAAGACGTTCAGTGGTCAAGTTCAAATGCTTCGGTAGCAGCAGTAGACAGTAACGGACTTGTAACAGGAAAAGGAAAAGGAGAAGTAATAATTACAGCCAAAGTAGGAGAACTGTCAGCTACTTTTAAAATGAAAGTGATAAAGCAGTCAAGTCCACCAGATTATGATGATCCTGCACCATTAAAACCAAAGGAGGAGAAAAAAGAAAAATCACCTATAGAGCTTGGATTAATAGTAGTTGAGGGAGATTTAAAAACATCTCTAATAGTAGAGATATTAGATGAAAAAGAAGCTGAAGAAATAGTTAGCTACTTATCTTCAGCAGAATATCAACTATTATCAGATATATTCGACGTTAAGTCCTCAAAAAGACTGGATATGCCACTTACACTGACCATTAAATATGATATAAGCAAGGTAACGGAGCCACAAAAGCTTGGTGTATACTATTTTAATGAAGTCGCAAAAGTATGGGAATACATCGGGGGTAAAGTAGTAAAAGAGGGAGAAATAAAAGTTGCTATAGATAAATTAGGTAAAATTGCAGTAATAGAATATAGAAAAACCTTCAATGATGTAAGTAATGTAGTTTGGGCACAAAAGCAAATAGAGATACTAGCAGCAAGGCATATAATAAATGGTGTAGATGATAAAAACTATGCTCCAAATGATAATATAACAAGGGCAGCATTTACAAAACTTATAGTGGAAGGATTGAAACTAAAACCCGAAGGCAAAATAGTAAGTTTTAGCGATGTGAAAGCAGGAGCTTGGTACAAAGAGTCAGTGGAAACAGCGGCAAGCTTAGGGATAGTAACGGGTCATGATGGAAAATTCGATCCAAATGGTCAAATAACTAGAGAACAGATGGCTGCGATTATAGTGAGAGCACTAAAATATATAAAACCAAATGAAAGCTATACAAGTGGGGCACCAAGCTTTACAGACTATGGAGAAATATCAGAATGGGCAAAGGAAGCAGTTGAAATATCAGCGAGCAAAGAATTAGTTAAAGGATTAGGGAATGGAACTTTTGGGCCACAAGAAAAGGCTACAAGAGCTCAAGCGGCAGTAATAATATACAGAATGTTAGATTTATTAGATAGATTATAATAACTACTAAAAATTTGAAGGGTTCAGCTACAAGACTTAGTCTTAAATAGTTGAATCCCTTTTTCTTGTGAAATACATGGAAGGGAAAAAATAGTTTTTGTTGAATTATAGATTAGATAAAGTTATTATTTATAATACTAATGTTACTTATATTAAATAATATAAATTAAAATAGAAAGGGTAAGATAATACTATGAAAGTTCGTAAAGCTATCATCCCGGCAGCAGGTCTGGGAACTAGATTTTTACCTGCGACTAAGGCACAGCCGAAGGAGATGCTTCCAATTGTAGATAAGCCAACTCTGCAATATATTATTGAAGAGGCTGTAGAATCTGGTATTGAAGAAATATTAATTATAACAGGCAGAAATAAGAAAAGTATAGAGGACCATTTTGATAAATCTGTAGAATTAGAGCTTGAGTTAGAGAAAAAAGGTAAGAATGAGCTATTAGAAGAGGTAAGAAAGATTTCCGATATGGTGAATATTCACTACATAAGACAAAAGGAACCAAAGGGGTTAGGTCATGCAATACATTGTGCTAAAAGCTTTATAGGAAATGAACCCTTTGCTGTTCTGTTAGGCGATGATATAGTTTATGCGGATAAACCTTGTCTAAAGCAAATGATAGAAGCTTATGATGAGTACAAGACAACTATTCTTGGAGTACAGGAAGTAGCTAGAGAAGATGTAAGCAAGTATGGCATAGTTAATGGAAAACACATAGAGGGTAGAGTATATAAGGTAAAGGGATTAGTGGAGAAGCCCGATGTAGAAGATGCTCCTTCTAATGTGGCCATACTTGGAAGGTATATTATTAATCCTGCCATATTTGAAATACTAGAGCATACTGAGCCTGGAAAGGGTGGAGAAATTCAGCTAACTGATGCTTTAAAAGAATTAGCTCAAAGAGAAGCCATGTATGCATATAGCTTTGAAGGAAGAAGATATGATGTAGGAGATAAGCAGGGTTTCTTAGAGGCTACTATAGAGTATGCCTTGAGACGTGAAGATTTACGAGATGAGTTTTTAGATTATTTATTTAAGATAGTAGAAAAGGAAAAAAACACAAATTAGCAAAGGCTCTTTTAAAGGATTAATTCTTTAAAGGAGCTTTTTAATTAATAAGTCCAGATTGATGTTCAACTCAGTAAATATTTCAAAATAAGTGATAATATATTTTAGTGGAAGGGGTTGATTGAATGTATGATATCCATTGTCATATACTCCCTGAAATTGATGACGGTGCAAATAGCATGGAAGAAGCTATAAATATGGCTATAATGGCAAAAGAGAATGGTATAGAGGTTATATTTGCTACACCTCATTATATTGAAGGAGTAGGTTATAAGGATTCTAGCTACAATAGAGAAGCTTTAGAAAAATTAAACTCTGAGCTTGAAAAAAGAAATATTGATATGAAAATATATCTTGGCTGCGAGGTATACTCCACTTGTGATGCCTTGAAGCTTTTAGAGAAAGGTTTAATAGCTACTCTTAACAGCTCAAACTATATGCTAATTGAATTGCCTATGCATGATATACCTATTTATATAGAGACAATGATATATAACCTCAAGTTGAAAGGGATAACTCCTATCATAGCCCATCCTGAAAGAAATACTAAAATAATTGAGAATCCAAATATTTTGCATACCCTTATATCAAAAGGTGCTCTAGCACAGCTTAATTTACCAAGTTTACTAGGTATGTATGGAGAAAGTGTAAAGAATACAGCTGAAGTGCTCCTTAAGCATGATATGATTCATTTTGTTGGAACAGATGCTCATAAACCGAGTAAAAGGTATTATAGAATTAATGAAGTATTAGATATATTAAATGACTTAATAGGCGGAGAAAAAACTTTAAAGATTACTGAGATTAATCCTGAGGCAGTAATCACGGGAACTGATATAGAAACTGACGAACCAAAGCTATATAAACCAGAAAAAGGTGTAAAAAAACTTCTCAAAAGGTTTATAGGGTAATAATTTATAGTGAAACGTTTAAAAAATTTCATGTTGATTGACTCCTGTTAAAGAATTATGATAATAGTAATGTTATACGATTATAGAGATGCAATTAAAAACGTTAATATTTACGAAGGGAGTGCAACTATATGGAGAGAAAAAATGATAATGCTAGTAGTGGATTGATTAAATCTGTGCAAAAAAGCTTGAAAATACTTAAATATATTATAGATTCAGATAGTGAAGTATCTCTTACAGACATAGAAAAGGATTTAGGATACAATGTCAGTACTGCTCACCGTTTGCTGAGAACCTTGATGGAAGAAAGCTTTATAAGTCAAAATCAAATTACAAAGAAATACGATATAGGTCCAGAAATATTTTTTTCATGGCTAGGTGGAAGAAAGCCAGAAAAATATTTCTATAGAGTTACACCAATACTAGAGGAATGTGTTAAAAGAACTGGTGAAACAACTAATCTATTTATTAGAGATGGAAATGAGGCTATATGTATTACAGGCTGCGAATCACAGCATACCCTTAGAGCATTTCTTATGATAGGAAGAAGAATTCCACTTACATGTACAGCAGCAGGAAAGGTATTTTTAAGCTATATCAAAGAAGAGGAATTGAAAAAACTAATAGCTAAAGTAAAGTTTAAACAGTATCTTCCCAATACATTAATGGATCCGGAAAGTCTTTTAAAAGACCTATCTATATCGAGAGAGAGAGGTTATACCATAGAAAATGATGAATATGAGCAAATGATTACTGCAGTAGGAGTGCCAGTCTTTGATCATAGTGGAAGAGTTATATGTGCCATATCTACTATTGCTCCTAGTACAAGAGTAGATGAAGAAAAAATCAAATCTATATCCAAGGAACTAATGCTTACTTCTAAACAGATTACAGAGGTAATGGGAGAAGTATTCTATTAGGACAAAAAGCTTTATTGTTTTTGCAATAGAGCTTTTTTATTTGAAAAATATTTTTTAAAAAGCAGGATTTTACTCATATTTATAGAATATAGAAAAAAATGATATCACAATATGAAATATATATTTCACAATATGAAAAAGGAGAGATTATAATTGGATCTTATAATTAGAAATGCAAAGCTTAGAAGCAAGGAAGGTCTTTGGGATATAGGTATAGAAAAGGGGAAAATAAAAGCATTAGCTAACAATTTATCTGAAAAAGCAGAGCAAGAAATAGATGCAGAGGGTAAGCTTACTGTGCCTTCATTTATTGACCCCCATATTCATTTGGATAAGGTTAATATAGTTGATGTAGTCAAACCTAACAAAACTGGTACATTGAAGGAAGCTATAGAAATTATTTGGGATAAAAAATCTAAGTATACAATTGAGGATATAGTAGATAGAGCTGGAGATGTTATAAAGAGAGCAGCTTTAAATGGTACAACAAGTATGAGAACTCATGTAGATATAGATACAATTGGCGGATTAAAGCCATTGGAAGGTGTAATAGCTGCGAAAGACAAGTATAAGGACATAATGGATATACAGACAATAGCTTTTCCTCAAGAGGGTATTATAAAGGACCCTGGATGTGACAAGCTTATGTGGGAAGCAATGGAGATGGGAGCGGATATTGTTGGAGGTATGCCTGCCAATGAGAATACACCTGAGGATAGCAAAAGGCATATAGAGTTATGCTTTGATATAGCAGAAAAGTATGATGCTGATGTGGACATGCATGTTGACGAAACTGATGACCCATTTTATAGAACATTAGAAATGCTAGCCGATGAAACTATTAAAAGGGGATGGCAAGGCAGAGTTACAGCAGGGCATACTTGTGCTCTTGCAGCCTATGATGATCATTATGCAAAATATGTAATTGATAAAGTAAAAAATGCTGGAATTCATGTGATAACAAATCCAGTAACTAACTTGATGCTACAGGGAAGAAATGATAAACAGCCTATTAGACGTGGAATTACTAGAGTTAAAGAATTATTAGAAGCAGGTGTAAATGTAAGCTTTGGTCAAGATTGTGTAAAGGATACCTTCTATCCATTTGGCAGTGCTGATATGCTTCAAATTGCTTTAATTACAGCACATGCTGCTCAAATGAGCCTTCCTCATGAAATTGAAAAAGTATTTGATATGATAACCTATGATGCGGCAAAGATTTTAAGACTTCAAAGCTACGGCTTAGAAGAAGGCAAGGATGCAGATATAGTTATACTGGATGCCTTTACTACTAATGATGCTATAAGACTACAGCCTACAAGATTGTATGTAATAAAGGGTGGAAGAATTATTGCAAAAAGTGAAAGTCAGAAAGAGCTATATTTTAAATAAGATTTATTGATTGATATTGACAGAGATAGCTTCTCTGTCATTTTTTTATTTTTTGGACAAAATATATTTTTTCTCAGAGCCTAATAAACTAGTGTATGGATTAGTTATTTATTATATTTTTTAACCTAATGAAATTAAGAGTGGAGGTACTGTTCATGGAAGAAATCAAGCTAAAAGAATACTTCTATATTATTTGGAAAAGGTTGTGGATTATTATACTTATAACTATATTGTTTTTAGCCGCCAGTGGCTTAGTTAGCTATTTTGTTTTAGTTCCTGAATACGAGACCTTTACTACACTTATGCTGGGCAAGCAGAATATGGGTGTTATATCAGATGGGGTTATACAGTATGATGACTTACTTGTAAATCAAAAGCTTGCATCCACATATGGAGAGATAATGAAAAGTAAATTAGTATCTAATGAAGTCATTGAAAATTTAGGATTAAACCTTAGTACAGATCAACTTGGAAAAAAAACGAATGTTTCATTAGTTAAAGATACTGGAATTATAAAAATAGTTGTAGATGATAAAAGTCCTGAGCTTGCTGCAAGAATTGTAAATGAAATTGCCGAAGTTTTTAAGAAAAATATAGCTAATATTATGAAAATAGAAAATATCCAAATTATAGACAAAGCAGAAGTACCTATAAAACCTGTAAGGCCTAGACCTATTTTAAATATGGCAATAGCTGGAGCACTTGGTTTTATCATTAGTATAACGGTGGTAACTTTTTTAGATTATATTGATAACACCATAAAAACCGCAGCAGATGTTGAAAAATATCTTGAGCTTCCTGTTATTGGGATGATACCCATAAGTTCAAAGCAAGAGCTAATTGCAAATAGTACTCCTAAATCTCCTGTATCAGAGGCTTACAGGACACTTAGAACAAACATTCAATTTTCAAACGTTGATGAAAATATTAAAAGCATAGTAATTACCAGTTCTAGCTCTAATGAAGGTAAGAGTACAATTATTTCTAATCTAGCTATTACAGTGGCACAGACAGATAAAAAAATACTTTTAATAGATACAGACCTTAGGAAGCCAAGAATACATGAGATTTTTGGAATATCTAATTCTGATGGCATTACTAATATCCTCTCAGAAAATCTTGATTATAAGGCTGCTTTGATATCTACAGGGATAGGTGGTTTAGACATACTGGCCTCAGGACCTATTCCTCCAAATCCTGCAGAGCTTCTAGGCTCAAAAAAAATGAAGGATTTTTTAGAAAGTGTAAAAGATGACTATGATATGGTCTTATTAGATGCTCCGCCAGTGGGATTAGTGACAGATGCTACCGTGCTATCTGCTAAATGTGACGGTGTCATGATAGTTAGCGCTGTAGGTCAATCTATCATTAATTTAGCAATAGACACTAAAAAGTTAATTCAAATAGTAAATGGAAATATACTAGGTGTTGTGATGAACAAAATACCCTTAAAAAAGGGCAAATATTACAATTATCATTATCTGTAGCTACTATTTTATAATATTACAAAAATGGTGAAGTGAGCAGTCAGACTAGTTAACAAAATGTAGGTATTATAAAAAAGCAGCTAATGTATTTTAGGCATATCATATTTGGCTAGTTGATTTAAGAAGGGGAGTTTTTTTTGAGGAGCAAGCTAGACATATACTTTAAAGAAAGTTATGGAAGATTATACGAGGAAAAGGACAAAAATGTTTTAGAAAAATACACATATTGTTCAAAAGACGGTGAAATATCGTATATGTTTTTAAAAAGGGAAATTAGTACTGATAGCTTTAATGAGGAGTTATATGATATAACAACACCTTATGGATATGGTGGACCTATTATTATAAATTACAAAGAACAATCCTTAGATAAATTGACTGCAGATTTTAATAAGGACTTTGAAGATTATTGTAAAGAAAACAACATAGTTTCGGAGTTTATTAGATTCCATCCATTGGTGAAGAATCATATTTATTTTGACAGTGTATATGATATTTCTTTAAATAGAAAGACAATATATATTGATTTAACTAGCGAGGAAGCAATTTGGGACAATATGAAATTAACCTCTCGAAATAGGATTCGAAAAGCTAAAAAAAACAATATAAATGTAGAAGAAGACACATCTGATAAAAGCATTTCTAAATTTATTGAATTATATTATAAAACAATGGATAAAAATTCAGCTGATTCTATGTATTATTTCGACAAATCATATTTTTACAAGCTAATAAATGAGGAGAATAATTCTTCTAAAATATTTAATGCGATTTATGACGGAAAGACAATTTCCAGTATGTTAATTCTAATTGGAGATGAATATATTCACTACCATTTAGGTGCTACAGACCCAGAGTACTATTCAATGTCACCTAATAATATTTTATTTTTTGAAGTAGCTAGGTGGGGCTGTAAAAATGGCTATAAGAAGTTTCACTTAGGTGGAGGATATAGCGGACCTGATGATAGCTTGCTTAGATTTAAGAAGACTTTAAATGAAAATGGAGAGATTGATTTTTATTTAGGGAAAAAAATACGAAACCAAAAGACATATGACAGGTTAGTAGAGAAGCATATGCAATTAGGTAAATTGAATGGAAGTTATTTTCCTTTGTACCGTTCACCAGTTATTAGGTAGGTGATACCAGTGAAGACTTATATAATTACTAAAAGAATATTAGATTTTATTTTTGCACTTATATTGTTGATAGTTACATCACCCATTATGATAATTGCGGCTATGGCAGTAAAGCTTGAATCAAATGGTCCTATTCTATTTACCCAAAAGAGACCAGGTAAGCATGGGAGAATATTCAGGATTTATAAATTTAGAACCATGAGGACTGAGACTTACGATAGCAGAGCACTCAATGATATAGAGAGAATTACAAAAGTTGGATCATTCTTAAGAAGAACGAGTATAGATGAGCTTCCACAGCTATTTAATATTTTACGTGGAGAAATGAGCTTCATAGGTCCCAGACCACTATTAGTTGGATATCTGGAATACTATTCGCCACGGCAAATGAGAAGGCATGAAGTAATGCCGGGTATTTCAGGCTGGGCTCAAGTAAATGGCAGGAATAAGCTTACTTGGGAACAGAAATTTGAATATGATGTATGGTATGTGGATAACGTTAGCTTGATATTGGATTTAAAGATACTTTGGTTAACTATATATAAGGTTTTTATAAGAAAAGATATTAATCAAAATGATGATTATACTATGGAGGAGTTTACTGGTTCTAAAGTACTGTAGATACGGCAGCTTATCGGTTATGAAGCTGAAACAACTATTGATTGCCTATATTCTAAATAATTAAAGGGGTGACCTATGAGAGATTCTAGAATGATACCACTATCAGTTCCAAATTTATCGATGGATATATTGGATAATATAAAAGAAACAATAGAGACTGGTTGGGTATCAACTGGTGGGAGATTTATAAAGGAATTTGAAGAAAAGCTTGCAGAATATGTTGGTGTGAAAAGAGCAGTATCTTGTCAAAGTGGCACTGCAGGCCTTCATCTGGCATTAAGAGTATTAGACATTGGGGAGGGAGATGAAGTTATAGTGCCTACTCTTACATTTATAGCAACAGTAAATCCAGTAAAATACTTAAATGCAGAGCCAATATTTATGGATTGCGACGATACCTTGAATATGGATATGAACAAGCTAGAAGAATTTTTAGAAAATCAGTGTACTTATGCAGATGGAAAAGTAGTCAATAAGAAAACAGGTAAACAGATAAAGGCTATAATTTTAGTTCATGTATTTGGCAACCCAGTGGATATGGAAAAGTTGATGACCATTAAAGAAAAATATAACCTGAGGATAATTGAAGATTCTGCTGAAGCATTAGGTTCCTATTATCTAGAGGGGAAATATGCAGGAAAACATTGTGGCACCATTGGAGACATTGGGGTGTATTCCTTTAATGCTAATAAGATAATCACTACAGGTGGCGGAGGAATGGTAGTATCCAATCATCAGGAGCTGCTGGATGAAATAGAATTTTTAAGTGTTCAGGCTAAAACAGATTCGCTGCATTTCATACATGATGACATAGGCTATAACTACCGTATGACTAACATTCAAGCAGCCTATGGGTCTGCTCAGATAGATAGACTAGAGGGCTTTGTTGAGACAAAGATTAGAAATTACAATTTATATAAGGAAGAGATAGAAGGAATAGAAGGATTGACATTATTGCATTTTAGAGAAGATACAAGGGCAAATCACTGGTTTTATTCAGTCATGGTAGACAAAGAAAGGTATGGTATAGATAGGGATGAATTATTACGAAGGCTAATTGACAGTAATATTCAGACTAGGCCTTTATGGAGATTGATACACAAACAGAAGCCTTATTTGGATAATGAAAGCTATAGAATAGAAAAAGCTCTTATTTTTGAAGAAAACCTTATAAATATACCATGCAGCACTAATCTTGAGGTAGAAGATATTGAAGTAGTTATTGAAGCTTTAAAAGGCAATAAAAAAACTGTTATGCGAGGAGATTAGCCATATGAAAAGGATATGGATAGTAGCACCATTTGCTGATATAGACATAGTGGGAGTGAGGGACAGATTTCAATATTTAGCTAATAGATTAAATATTGAAGGCATGGAAGTTATTCTTTTTACTAATGATTTTAGTCATATGAAAAAACAGCATATAGATATTCAAGTTTCTAAGGAATATCCTTATAGAGTAGAAATAATACATGAAGCTGGATATAAAAAAAATGTTTCAATGAAAAGAATCATTAGTCATATAGAATTTGCATGTAATATAAAAAAGCTTATAAAAAGAATGCCAAAGCCAGATGTAATATACTCAGCATATCCTACGATGAGTGCTGCACATGCTGTGGGTAGATATGCCAGAAAAAACAAAATACCTTTCATTATAGATATACAGGACACATGGCCAGAATCCATATCATCAGCTATTGATACGGAAAAGCTTTTAGTAAAATTACTAATGTGGCCTTTTACTAAGCTTGCTAATAGGATTTATAAAATGGCAGATGGCGTAATTGGTGTGTCTAAAACATATGCAGAGAGGGCAAATGTAAAAGGAACTAGGTGTAAGGTATTCATACCAGTCTATATTGGGGCAGAGCTTGAAAAGTTTGATGCTGTTCTTTCTAAGGAAGAGAAAATTAATAAAAATGAACAAGACATTTGGGTTACTTATATAGGGACATTAAGCCATAGCTATGATATAGATACTGCTATTAAAGCCTTTGCTCAGCTAAAGAAATGCAAAAATATTAAATTAAATATTTTAGGCACTGGTCCTGATGATATAAGGCTAATCAAATTAGCAAGGGAATTAGGTGTATATGACAAAAATGTGTATTTTTATGGGTTTATCAAATACGAAAAAATGATTCACATTTTGAAAAAATCTGATATTGCACTAAATGCTATAAGAGGAAGTGCAAAGCAGACAATAACAAATAAGTTAAGCGATTATGTATCATCTGGACTTCCTATTCTAAATTCATGTCAAGAAAAAGAAGTTTTAGATTTAATAAATAATAAGGAAATAGGTATCAATTATGTTCCTGAAGACATCAATTCATTGAGGGATTCTATTTTAAAGATGATAAGCTGCAAAGAAACAATGAAAAAATATTCACGGAATTCACGATTGCTTGCAGAGAAGTGCTTTGACAGGAAAGTAAGCTATAATGCCATAGTAGATTTAGTTAAAGAAATAAGTGCTAAAGACAATCAATCATGTGAGGTGTGATATGAATTACTATGTGTATGTAGATGGACTTCTTGGAGTTAAAACTAATGCAAACAAATTCAAATGGGTTTATGGTAAAGTAGCTCCTGAGTCAACTGAGGCTGAATTTAACAGATGTAGAATAAAGGTGACTTTAGATATAAGGAAGACTAAGGACGTTTTTGATAAAGCAATGGATATAAGTGATTATGATAAATATAGTCATTTCTTTGCTAGGAAAAATGAAAACAAGATTTATTATGATAGAAGCTTTCTCTTAAGCTCTAAGCTAAGATATTCAATTGAAGTAGAAAATAATAATCAACTGAATGTAATAGTCAGCAAAAATTATTTTAAGTACATAAAGTATAGATTTATGAATTTACATTCACTAGGATACATATTAACAGATTTAGTATCAGGGCTTTTGCTGGTAAATGGATACAGTACGGTGCATTGTTCAGCTGTAAACATTAAAGGTAAAACCGTAGTAATCTTTGCTCCTCCCAATGCTGGAAAAACCTTAACTGCTATTAAGCTATGTGAAATGGAAGGAATACAATTTATAGCAGAGGACATTGGATTAACAGATGGAGAGAATATCTATGGAGCCCCTTGGACCAGTACATTTAGATATTATAATCATAATAAGGAATCAAAGCTTGATAGACTGACTTATGCACTGAGTAATAAAATACCAGCACTACAGCTTTTTTCGTCAGAATCTAAATCAATAATGGAGTATTTTAGTGCAGAGCGTGTTTTAGCTAAGGCAGCAATCTCTAATATAGTAGTTTTAGGCAAAGGAGATAATGAAGTCTTAGTGAGTAAGGAAGGAGTATTAAATAACATTATTAACTTAAGTAAATATGAATTTAATTATCACAGATCTCCTGCCATGTTAGTGCTAAATTATTTTAATCCTGATTTATCAATAGATAGAATGTTTGATATAGAGAAGAGTATTATAAATAAAATGATAAATAATTCTGATGTATATAGGATTTATGCTCAGAGTGCTTTAGATTATTGGAAGATTATTAGCTCAATATTTGGTGAAGGAGAGATTCAATATGAAGATTGAAGTATTAGTTTCCACTATGCATCAGGGGGATCTCTCAATAGCTGATAAAATGAACATCAAGGGAAATGCCATTATTATAAATCAGTGTGATACTAACAGCTATATTGAAAGGAAAGAGGACAACAGATATATTAGAATGTATTCATTTGATGAACGTGGAGTAGGAAAAAGCAGAAATAATGCTTTAATGAGGTCAGATGCTGATGTATGTGTAATGGCAGATGATGATATTGTTTACGTAGGTAATTATGAAGAGCTTATTATTAAAGGATTTGAGAAAAATCCAAAAGCAGATATGATAATGTTTAATGCTCCAAACACTGATAAAAGCAAATATAGATTAAAGGTAAAAAAGTCAGGTCGCATAAGATTTTATAATTATTTTAAATTCGGAACAATTAACATTGCTTTCAAAAGAGAAAAGATATTGAAATCAAATATCTTTTTTTCTCTCTTATTTGGAGGAGGAGCAAGATATAGCAGTGGAGAGGATAGCTTGTTTATTGCTGATTGTCTAAAAAATGGGGTCAAAATATATGGTGATACATCTAAAATTGCAGAAATACATCAAAACAGGGATTCAACATGGTTTACAGGCTTCAATGAAAAATATTTCTTTGATAGAGGTGCTCTCTTTGGAGCTCTTTCTAGAAAATTATCCTGGGTTTTAATTCTTCAATTTGCAGTAAGGAAGCACTCTATGTATAAAAATGAATTATCTTTTAGAGAGGCTTTGAAATACATGTGGAGAGGATTAAAGCATTATAGAACTCAATAACAATGCTTTTTATTAGAAATGAGGATTGAAGCATGAATAAATGTCCATTGATTGATAAATTAACTCTAATTATTGTAAGCCTTGCCTTTACAGTAACTGATTGGACAATAAGCCCCTTTACATTTGGAGACATACTGTTGTTTTTAGGTTTTATGATAATACTTATAAGGGGACAGCTTTCTATAAAAACAAAACAAGCTCTCATCTTTTTTTGTACATTATCCATAGTCTTTATAAATGTAATTGCTAATTTGTTTTTTAATCCTGTATTTTTAATAGATGAAGGGTTAATAAGTATACTAAAAGTTTCATATTATTTAATAATCATTATTAGTTTATACAATTACATAAGAAGCAAAAAATTAGAGCTAGAGTTTATTAAGGTATTAAATATCACTGCTGCTCTAATGTGCATTATTGGAATATATATATCACTAGCTATTTATTCATCTGGGATTCTGCCTTATGAATTTTTTTGGAAGTTCACAAGAATGGATGTTTCTAGTTATATTTATAAAGGATATGAAATGAGCTCAGTCAGAGCCAGAAGTATTTTTTCTGAGCCGGCTCATCTAGGATTCTATCTGAACTTTATTTTGGGAATAAATTATTTTAACAAATCTAAGCATGAAATAAATAAAATATCAAATATTTTAATTACTGTCACTGTGCTACTGACATTTTCATATAGCTCAGTATTAGTATTGCTTTTAATGAAAATCATGTACTACTGGAATATTGAGAGAGTAAGTAAGCTAATAGTAGGCCAGAAATATATAGTGGGAATCTTAATTCTAGCAATATTGATATTTGCCTTTTGGGGAACTATTGAAAAAACCTTAATTGAAAGAACCACAGAGGCTTTAAGCGGAGGAGATGGGTCGGCTAAAGCACGAGTTTTTGGAAGCTGGGATTATATAAACAAGGGCAATATTCTTATGGGTAATGGAATAGGGAATACTCCAGAAATCTATAATGTTTATGCATACATACTATCTGATCTAGGGCTGGTGAGCTTTACAATATTTTGTTTAATGAGCCTTTTAATATTGTTTGAGAATTTTAAAATAGGCATGTTATTCATTATATTGAATTTTCAAAAAGGCGGATATTTAGCTTCTGGATATTGGATTTTGCTTTTAATCCTATTCTTATATTTAAAAGAAGTAGAATCTAATATGGAGACGCCAGACTGTGTAAACTGTTACCCTGAGTAGAGCGAATGGGTCTTTAATAGCTTCAAATACAGATTCTTCACTGCGTTCAGAATGACAAAAACGTATAGAATGTGAATTTTCACACAGTCTGACGTGACTGTGGCTAAAATTGTAATCAGATGCCATATAAATATAAGTTGGGGGAAGAATATGAAATTAATAGTCAATGCTGATGATTTTGGAATTTCAGAAATCATTAACAAGGCCATAGCGCAAGCCTTTGAAGAAAACTTGGCATCAAGTGCTACAATAATGACAAATATGCCTGGATTTGAAAATGCCTGTGAATTGATAAATGAATATAATCTTAATGGAAAAATAGGAATTCATCTAAATCTAGTTGATGGCTATCCTCTTACAGAAAGAATGACACAATGCCACAAATTTTGTGATGATAATGGGATGTTCAATGGAGAAAGAAAGACTATTTTTTACTTGAATAGAGAAGAACGAGGCGCAGTTTATGAAGAATTTCAAGCACAAATTGACAAGCTAATGTCTAGAGGAGTTATTCCTACCCATATTGATTCACATCATCATTACCATACAGAATGGGCTATCTTTAGGGAAACCATAAGAATTGCTCATAAAAATGAAATTAGCTCAGTTCGATTGACTAGAAATTGTGGCAATGGGATTAAAGGGCTAAAAAAGCTTTATAAGATTATTTACAATTCAGTTTTACGTGCAAATAGACTTTCAGATATAAGGTATTTTGGTTCGGCAGAGGATGTGATGACAATTAGCAAACCAGAATTATATAGCATAGAGATAATGGTGCATCCTGCATTTGATAAAGATGGTAATTTACTTGACTTGAGTACTGGAGAAAAGCTCCAGTCTTTAATAGAGGATATTAAAGCCTTTACATCAAAAATAAATATTGTTAGTTATTTATAGGAAAATAAAATGAAAAAAACAGCCATTCTTTTAATGTTAATTACAATATTATCAAAAATATTTGGTTTTACTAGAGATATTATTTTGTCTTATATTTATGGCGCTTCAAATATTAGCGATGCCTACTTAATATCACTATCCATACCTATGGTCATATTTGCATTTATTGGTATAGCCGTATCTACAGGATATATACCCATGTATTGTAGAATAGAACAGGAGTACGGAGAAGAGGAAGGAAATAGGTATACAAATAATATTGTCAATATTCTAATTATTATATGTACAGTAATAGTTGTCTTTGGGTTATTATTTACAAAGGAAATAGTCCGTTTATTTGCCTCGGGATTTAAGGGGGAAACTTTAGCCTTGGCAGTGCGGTTTACAAGAATAAGTTTATTTGGCATATATTTTACCAGCCTTATATATATTTTCAATGGATTTCTTCAGCTAAAGGGAAATTACATAATACCAGCATTGGTTGGGTTTCCACTGAACTTAGCTATTATCATATCAATTTTTTTAAGCTTCAATATAAGTATTATGGTATTGCCCATAGGTGTAGTAGTAGCGAATGCTTCTCAATTATTATTTTTACTTCCCTTTGTCTATAAGAAAGGTTATAGATATAAGCTGATAACAAATATGAAAGATAAACATGTTATTCAAATGATATATTTAATATTTCCTGTCATAATAGGGGGTTCTGTAGATCAAATCAATGTGCTGGTAGACAGAACTATTGCATCAAGTATAGCAGTAGGGGGAATTTCAGCCTTAAATTATTCCAATAGGCTTGTTGAGTTTATTCAGGGTATATTTGTAACCTCAATATCTATTGCTATGTATCCTATGATATCAAAAATGGCTGTTGAAAATAATACTAAGGAACTAAAAAGAACAATATCTGAAGCCATAAATATAATAGGATTATTAGTAATACCTGCTACAGTTGGCTCTATGATATTTGCAGAGCCAGTGGTTGGACTTCTATTTGGCAGAGGAGCTTTTGATTTAAAGGCCATACACATGACATCAAGCGCCTTATTTTTTTACTCAATTGGTATTATAGGCATTGGTTTTAGAGATATTCTTTCAAGAGCATTTTATTCTATGCAGGATACCAAAACACCTATGATCAATGCTACAGTTGCCATGACTATGAACATATTTCTAAATATTATTCTTTCGAGGTTTATGGGAATAGCTGGGCTTGCATTGGCTACTAGTATATCAGCTATATTCTGTACAGTGTTATTGTTTATAAGCTTTAGAAAGAAGCTAGGAGCATTTGGCTTGAAAAGTATTGCTGCTTCTTTTTTAAAAACCATATTAGCTTCCTTGATTATGGGGGCTATAGCTAAAGTAATCTATATTGTTCTACTTAAATCTCTTAGTGCTAATTTGGCACTAATAAGCTCCGTTGGCATAGGGGCTGTCCTATACTTTACTATTATTTGCTTTATGAGGATTGAAGAAATGAATATTATAGTAAACCGTTTTAAGGAAAAGCTTAAAATAGAAAATAAAAAGGCAAACTTTTAAGATTAGATTCAGAAAAAAATTAAGCTGGTCAAAGTATAGAATAAGAATATTTAAAATGTATACATTCTGAGGGTGTTAAGCAATGAATAAGAAAAAAACACTATGCATAATTATGATTTGTACAGCTAGTATCTTATTAATAGCAGGTATTATAGGATTCCAAAAAATTAGTAATTTGACCAATCCTCATAAAGCCTTTGAGAAGGATTTGAAGAAGCCGGAAGACCTGTATAATCATGAGCGAAAATATGCTCAAAGGCAAATTGAGCTGGAAGAACAAAAAGAACAAGGAGAAGAACAACAGAAGGAAAAGCTAGAGGAACTTTCCTTTAACAAAAATGTAATCAATCTACTTCTCCTAGGAGTAGATAGCAGTGAAGAACGTGAATCAAGAAAAAAAGGATATCGCAGCGATTCAATTATTGTAGTCTCGGTAAACATTGATACAACAAAAGTAAAGATGTTATCTATTCCGAGAGATAGCTATACAGACATTCCAGGTAATAAAAACAAGGACAAAATAAATCATGCTATGGCCTTTGGCGGAGGTCCTAAGAAAAAAGGGAATCAGTATGCAGTAGAAGCAGTAGAGGGCTTACTAGGGATCGATGTTCATTATTATATTACTGTTGATATGGATTCTGTGAAAAGCATTGTAGACACAATAGGAGGAGTAACTATAGATGTAGAAAGAGACATGGACCTTGGAGAAGAGGTCTTAAAGAAGGGAGAGCAGAAGCTAAATGGGGATCAGGCTCTCATCTATATAAGAAATAGAGATGTGCCTGCAGGAGATTTTGCTAGAATAAGTCAGCAGCATAAGTTTATGATGGCACTGTTTAATCAGATTAAAGAAAATGGTAAGCTGTCTGATGTGATTCCTCTATATTTGAAAATGAAGGACAAAATATTTACTGACCTTAAGCTTGATCAAATAGGAGCCCTTGCTTTATTGCTCAAAGCCTTAGATTCAGATACCATTGAGACTTTTACATTGAAGGGAAAAGGAATAAAAATAAATGGAATATATTATTTAGACATTGATAGGGCACACATGGAAAGCATTATAAATGAACATTTTTAGAGGGGGAGCCCTGGCTATGAGAGTATAAATGAAAAAATACATAAAACCCAAAACGCTTAAGCTGCAATTATACAGAAATATGTAATACAATAGGGCTTGCCTGTCATACTTGGTAGCCTTTTTTTTCTTAATATAGTATAATATACTACAGATAACATGAGAAAAAGGAGAAGCTACTATGGATTTCATGGATAAATATAATTTATGGCTAAAGAGCCCGGATATTGATGGTGAAGCTAAAAAAGAGTTGCTAGGGATTAAAGATAATATTGCAGAAATTGAAGATAGATTTTACAAGGATTTAGAATTTGGAACAGGCGGTTTAAGAGGTAAAATAGGTGCAGGAACGAATAGAATGAACAAATACACAGTATCTAAGGCTACACAAGGACTAGCTGAGTTTATTCTAGGCAATGGAGATTTAGTTAAAGGCAACGATGATGTCATTCTGAACGAAGTGAAAAATTTTAAGACCCTTCGCGATGCTCAGGATGACAAAAGCTGTGTTATAGCCTATGATTCTAGGCACAAATCTAGAGAGTTTGCTAAGACCTCTGCATTAGTATTAGCTGCAAATGGAATAAAAGCATATCTTTTTGAAAGCCTAAGACCAACTCCTGAGCTTTCCTTTGCAGTTAGACATCTACAGGCCAATGCTGGGATAGTTATCACAGCTAGTCACAATCCTGCTGAATACAATGGATACAAGGCATATGGTGCTGATGGAGGCCAAATGGTACCTGATGTAGCTGACAAAGTCATAGCAAGAGTAAAAGACATAAAGGATTTCTCAGATGTAAAGACTATGAATGAGCAAGAAGCCTTTAATAAAGAGCTTATAGCTATTATTGGAAAAGAAATAGATGATATTTATATAGAGAATGTGAAGACTCTTAGCCTAAGAGATGATATTGATAAAAATATAAATATTGTATATACTCCACTTCATGGAACGGGAAACATTCCTGTTAGAAGAGTATTGGAGGAGCTTGGGTATAAAAATGTCTATGTTGTAAAGGAGCAGGAGCTGCCAGATTCAAATTTTTCCACAGTAAGCTATCCTAATCCTGAAGATCCTAAGGCATTTAAGCTGGCAATAGAACTAGGAGAAAAGGTAAAGGGTGACATTATATTAGGGACAGACCCTGACTGTGATAGGGTAGGAGTAGTTGTAAAGGATGACAAAGGAGAATACATTGTCTTAAATGGAAACCAAACAGGTGCATTGCTTCTAGACTATATACTGTCTAGCAGAAAAGACATTCCTTTAAATTCAGTTATTATAAAGACTATAGTAACAAGTGAACTGGGAAGAGTCATAGCTAATCATTATGGAGTGGAAACCATAGATACTCTTACGGGATTTAAGTATATAGGAGAAAAGATAAAAAAATTTGAACAATCGGGAGAATACAGCTTTCAGTTTGGATACGAGGAAAGCTTTGGATATTTGACAGGCACTTTTGTAAGAGAAAAAGACGCAGTAATTGCTTCGATGCTAATATGTGAAATGGCTGCCTATTATAAAACAAAGGAACTTAATTTACATCAGGCATTGCTCCAGCTATATGAAAGATTTGGATACTATATAGAAGAATTGTTCTCAATAAATCTTGAAGGGATAGAAGGAAAAAGAAAAATTGATTCTATAATGGATGGCTTTAGAAAAGACTTTCCTAAAGAAATAGCAGATTTAAAAATCTGGAGAGTAAATGATTATATGGCTGGAAGCAGTAAACTATGTGATAATTCACCTTCTACACATGTTTGTCATTCTGAACGCAGTGAAGAATCTATATTAGGTCTTCCTAAAGAAAATGTAATCAAGTTTATATTTGAAGACAATTCATGGTATGCCTTAAGACCTTCTGGCACAGAGCCAAAGCTAAAGGTCTACATGTCAGCTAATGGAAAAAGCTATGATGCTGCATATAATAAGCTTAAAGCCATAGAAAAGGAAGTAAAGGAAAAAGTAAATAGAATATATTAGAGAAAAACTCCAGTAGACTAGTTAAAAAATCTGCTGGAGTTATTTTTATCCTTGAAGTTAAATGTAGAATACTTCTCTTTATAATAACAAAAAACATGTCCCAACTGTTACATTTTACAAAAAAATTTTTATAGTATATAATATGAATATTAAAAAACTTTACTAGCAAAAATTACTAATCTATATTCTTGGCCTTTGAATAATGAGAATGGGGTGTAGTTATGTTAAGAAGGATTTTTATTTCTGTCCTGTGTACGATAATACTGCTTATGTTTTCTTATAAAAGTGTAGGCGCAAGCACAAAGCCTTCAAATCCACCTAGGGCAGAACTAGAAAAAAAGATTGAAGAGGTAGCTAGAAAAAGAGGCATACCTTCAGTCATACTAAAGTCCATAGCCAGAGTTGAAAGCGTGTTTAAGCAATTTAACAATGATGGCTCTGCCTTTGTAAGTAGAGGAGGCAGCGTAGGACTCATGCAAGTACATAATAAATATGGCTGGTTTGATAATGAGAAATTAAAGTACGATATTGACTACAATATAGAAGCAGGAGCAGATGTGCTTCTTAGAAAATGGGATACTGCTTTAGAGAAGCTTCCGCAAATAGGGGACATGAACCCAAATGTATTAGAAAATTGGTATTTTGCCATATGGGCATACAATGGCTGGAGTAAATCTAATAATCCAAACACGGGATTGAAAAAACAGACCTATCAGAATTTGATATATTCCATAGCAGAAAAGGAATATGGACAAAAAATAACTCCAATAGATAATAAACTACTGCCTAAGCAGGGACTTCCAAGTAAAAGCTCTAAATTTGATACACCAAAGGACCTTCACTATGGCGATATATTGACTTATACTGAAGGAGATATTGTAAGGCTTGATGGCAGACATATTATGAACCTAAAGGAAACGCCTAATGGTTCAGATATTGTGGAAGTAACTAATTTAATGGAGTTTCAGGTATTAGAAGGACCAGTACTAAATAACGGTTATTTTTGGTATAAGGTTAAGGCTAAGGAAATAAATAAAGAGGGCTGGCTTGTTGGAAATTGGATATCTAAAACTGGAAGTATATATCCTTTCTTAGACATATCTAGGACTTGGTCAAAAAGTTATATTATAAGTCTTCATGATATGAATATAGTCAGTGGAGATGGAAGCAATTTTAACCCAAATGATAAAATAACCAGACAGGAAATATCAGTAATGCTATCCCGTGCCTTGCAGCTTAAGCCAGAGGATAATGACTTAGAGTATGCAGATGCTTGCGATATAGACAACTGGGCAGTTGAGCATGTAATAGCAATAACGGAGGCAAATATTATAACAGGATATGAAGAAACCAACGAATTTAAACCTGATGAATACATAGCAAGGGAAGAGGCAGCAATTATTATTAGCAGAGCCATAGGCTATGATGATAATCTAGATTTTCAGTTAGACTATTCAGATATTAGCGAAATCTCTGATGAAGCACTTAATGCCATAAAAAACCTTCAAATAATGGGAATAATGAATGGCTCAAATGGTAAATTTAGACCAAAGGATTGCTTAACTAGAGGAGAAGCGTGTAAGCTAATATTTGATTTGTTAAATATATTAGAATAGAAGAAAACTATAGGTGTTGTCATTCTGAACGTAGTGAAGAATCTATATTTAAGACCATTCGCTACGCTCAGGATGACAATTTTTATTCATAATTAATTCTCAAATCTCAATTATCACAGACCCATCATAATCCCTTCTGCAATTATCTCTGCCATTTCAAATATAAATGAAAGCCTTATGTTATGAAGTGAAGAATTATTATCATTGCCTAGCTTTTCAACTATTCCTATTATTGATAAATCACCTACTGATGGAAGATTTTTTCCTACACCCTTACCTGGATCTATGGGACCACTTCTTATCTGTATAGTTCCTACACTATCATCTTCTCCTAAGCATGCATCTATTGCAATTATAAAAGCATCAGGATGTCTGGACTTTATACTCAATACCCTATCCTTTAAATTAAGAGCGTGCAATGGCCTTTTCAAGGTTCCATATACTGGGGAAATGAAATCTCTTTTCTTTAAAATAGTTCCCACAAGGGGACCCAAGCAATCACCTATACACTTGTCCGTTCCAATACCTACAATTATTATGTCATCATGTCTTGGGTAAGCTTCAAAATATGTACTTAAATAATTGCTGATTTCCCTTGCAGCTTTATATTTCTCTTCAACATGAGTAGTTAATACTCTTAAATTTTTCATTTGCCGCCCTCCTTATGCTTTAGTGGATATAAATATATATTTAGAAGATGGCTAAATTATTCTAAAAAGCTTGTATATATTTTCATGAATAAACAGCATAAAAAGACGAATAATAACTACTAAAAGGAGAGATGATTGATGGCAAAGAAAAGGATGTTATATATGGGATTAATTGTCATACTTACAATTGTAACTGTAGGATTAATTACTAGTATGAGGATAAATGAAAGCAATATAGATATTTACGACAAATTAGATACAAACATAAGATGTGGAGAAAGCAAAGTAGGGGAGATTATCCCCTACTTTTTGAATACTGGCACAAAGTCATATGTTAACTCGCCATTATTATATGAAAATTCTAATAGTCTTAAATCAAATGTAGTACTTGTGGTATTTAGATTTGGCTTGGACAATTCTATATATCTAACACCATCTCTTAAGTCTACTTCGTTTTTACCTCCGTTAGATACTACCCATATATTCTTGCCTTTTTCTGCATATTGCACTAATGTATCATGAAGCAGCTTTGCCTCAAGCTTATCTGTAAATCCATTGCTGCCAAATACAGGTTTTGACATAGCGATTATTATATTATTTTGAGTAGCTATAGACAGATCATTTTTTAACCCTATCCATTGCTCAGGATTTGATGCTCTCAAGCCACCCTTTGAGCTATCAGCTCTGATGAATAATATATCACCATCTCTAATTGGTAAATACCCAGTTGAGACCTCTACTATTTTTGCATTAGTTCCTTTTTTCAGACTTTCATCAATTTGTCCCATAAAAAATCCATATTTACTATTAGATAAGCGATTAGTAATTTGCTTTGCAATCTGCTGTTTATATAGATTATCTAATTTATCTATTCCAAAGCCCATTATAAACTTAAATCCACTTTCTACTGTATCAACAGTTTTCTGTTTTTCATCCTTTACTGATGTAGAGGAAGGAAGATTAACTACATCAAAGTTTTTCGGATACATTGCTTTTAAACCATCAAAAAGCAACTCGCCTGAGTATTTATTCATAGGATTTATTTCTGTTACATAAATTCTCTCTAATGTTACTGGATATGCGGCATCAGAAGGAATATTAGCAGTGACGAACTTCCAGCCCTTCCAATCCACATTAGTAGCAAAATCAAGCTTAATAGCTTTTCCATTGGCATCAGACATTTGTCCTCTTATCCAGCTGTTATTTTCATTGCCATATACCCACATGCCTATTTTTTCTGGGTTTTTGCTAAGCTGTACCCCTTTTTCACCAAAAGCTATATACGCTGCTCTAGTTTCATCAGAGCCTGTAAAATCATATCTAAGTTTTACAGAGCCAAGTCCAACCTTGCTGTCAGAGCTTTGCTCAATACTGCCTGTAACCACATTTGGATATGACAAGAAGCTAATACCACCTAGACCTTCGAAATCATTTATCATGATTTCCTCAAATCCTACGGAAACCAATGTGCTTTCTACTGCACTTCCTAATCTAGCTACAAGCGCACCAGCAGCTGGCTTATCTGCACTGTAGAATATACCATCCTGCACATAGCCTACGTTACCTATTGATTCCCAAGCTATATCATTTGACTCTATAAGTGCTACATGTCCTTGGCTGTTCTTTCCATATATTTTTCCAAGGCTTTTCTGACTAGATGCATCTATACCAAACTTATCTGTTTCTAATTGAAGCTCTTTTACATCGCCTAATACCTTGATTTTCATTTCTGCATGTGTATTGTTATAAAAGGCTTTTACTGTTCCTTCACCCGAGCTATTTGCTGTAAGAACATTTCCATTAAATTTGCCATTTATCCCATCTATAAAGAATTGAACACTTTCATCATCTACATCTACTGGATTATGAAATTCATCGAAGCCCTTTATATAAAACTTTCTGGTAGTATTAACAAACATTTTACTGTCATCAGTATAGACCTTAATATAGCTTAGGTCACCTTGAGGAGCAGTACTAGTTACGCCGATTCCATTTGTCACTTTTCTCTGACTTCCTTCAGAAGGACGGTTTACAATTACAGGATCATCAGTACCAGCAGGCTTAATAGCCATAGTTGTAGAGCCGCCTCCGTCAAGATTAATTGCATCATAGGCACCTAGAGTCAGCATTATATCTGCCATTGTTTCCTGACTAACTCCCTTGTATGATGTATCTCTACCGTCAATTGTAGCCATTATAATCTCTCTTTTATCTCTAGTTATTCCAATGGCTGTTCTAGGATGATCCCCTTGAATATTTATCTTAAAAGGAGTTCTGGCCCCATCCTTTAACAGAGGACTTCCACCACCAATTGCAGCAACTATGCTGTTATAATCAGGTGATGTATGATATTCTAAAGATACTCTTTCTCCAACATGAAAGTTATTTGATAGCTGATTTGCAACACTTCCTCTTCCAGTTATAATATATCCATCCTGAGGGAAAGAAATAGGAGGTTGACCTACTCTTATTTCAGACACATAATCGTTAACTACTACTACTTCTATAAGATCATTGAATACCTTGTTCCCTAAGGATTGACTATTCCAATTTTTATCGTATATTATGATATCCTCGTGTAATTTACTTTCTTTGTTCATTGCTTTTACATTTAAAGCCGCTCCGTTTTGAGCTATTACTTTTATGCTCCAATCCCAGAAGGATATGGAAGGGTTCTTATAATTATCCACTGCAAATACAGGAAGTCCTTGATTCCATGTATCATAAGGAGATGACACCATTATTCCACCATCAATAACTACACCCTCTGGGTATGAATTATGTACTGTGGAAAAGTAATCTCCATTTATAGCCCCTACTACATTAGATGATTTCATCATATTTGTGATAGTATCTCTTTTAGAAATACCATCCTTACTGAATAATGTCTTAATATCTGTGTATTGGTCATCAAGATTTATTCTAAGCACATTTATGTTCCACCAGCCATTAGCATTGAACTGCTTAATTGTCTCGTGTATTACACCACTTGATATGTTTTCTGACATCTTTTCTTCATGTATTATGAAGGGCTTACTTGCAAAGCTTGGAGTAAAACTGCAAAAAATTATGGCGGCAGAGGAAACCCCTACTACGAAATTTCTTATGTATCTGTTCATATTGTGTATACACCTCTCTTTTGTTTTTTGTTTTTACATCTCGATTTTTGTGAGGAAAACTAATAGGTTTGACAGTAATTTCGACGAAAAAGTTCCATATTTCCTATATTTCTTCCGTCGTCATCTATAATTATATAGCATTAAAGCTGAGATTAGATTATAATTTGATTACAATATAATTACAATTATGTAACCTAGTAATTTTATACATTTAAACCATATGTGCCCGAAAAGTAAAAGAATAGATAAAAGCATGTTCCATTAATATTAAATATAAAATATTAGATATGAAAGGATGAGAATATAGAAAAGAACTGCTGGGGGTACCCAGCAGTGTTGAAATTATATGGTGGAAGCGATCAAGTAATCAATTATCATTTTTCTTGCAATTATTAGATAAAATGCATTTTTCACAATGTACTTTGATTTTTTCAAAGCTCTCTTGACTAATATGATGTTCAATCCTACATGCATCCTCTAGAGCAGTTTCCTTGCTGACACCAAGTGCTACAAGCCATTCTGTCAGCAGGCTGTGGCGTTCGTATATCCGCTCAGCAATTTCTAGACCAGATTCTGTTAAAGTAATAAATCCCTTTTTATCAATAGTAACATATCCATTTTCACGAAACTGTTTCATTGCGTTGCTCACACTAGGTTTAGAAAAGTTTAGCTCATTAACTATATCTATAGAACGGACCTGACCAATTCTATTTTTGAGCATCAAAATTGTCTCAAGGTAGTTTTCAGCAGATTCTTGAATTTTCAATAAAATCACACCTCCAAATCCTACGTTCATGTTAACAGAAAACTTTAATTAAATCAACAAAAAAGCGAAAAACTCTATTGACAAATTATAAACAGGGTGATAGACTAAATTTAAATTAAAGGTTAGTCTAGGCTAACTAATAGGAGGAATTATGATGCCACTTACTATGGCTGCAATAGGAGAAACTAACTTTATTAAGAAAATTGTAGGAAAAGATGATGTACGTAAATTCCTGGCTAGCCTCGGATTTGTGGAGGGCGCAGATGTTACTATTGTTTCTGAGCTTGCAGGGAACGTGATTTTAAATGTCAAAAATACTCGTGTGGCGCTTGATAAAGTCATGGCTAATAGAATTATGGTATAAGGAGGACAAAGACATGAACACATTGAATTCAGTTAAATGTGGAGAAACTGTTACTGTTGTAAAGCTCCATGGAGAAGGAGCTGTAAAACGTAGGATTATGGATATGGGAATCACAAAAGGTGTTAAGATTATGGTTCGTAAGTATGCACCTTTAGGAGACCCCATTGAAGTAAATGTTCGTGGCTACGAGCTTAGTCTGCGTAAAGCCGATGCAGAAATGATTGAAGTACAATAAATTTAAGCAGTCCTAGGGACTGCATATTTTAGAACATGAAGTTAGTCGTAACTAACTTGTTAAAGGAGGAATAGTATATGAATTTAAGAATAGCTCTTGCGGGGAATCCAAACAGTGGCAAGACTACGATGTTTAATACTCTTACAGGAAGCTCACAATATGTGGGCAATTGGCCTGGTGTAACCGTTGAAAAAAAGGGAGGGAGATTGAAAGGAAATAAAGATGTGGAAATCATTGATTTACCTGGTATATACTCTCTTTCACCCTATACTCTTGAAGAAGTAGTTTCTAGAAACTATTTATTAAACGATGCTCCAGATGCTATTATTAATATTGTTGATAGTACTAATATTGAACGAAACCTGTACTTGACTACTCAACTTTTAGAGATTGGTATTCCTGTCATAGTTGCACTGAATATGATGGATGTTTTGCGTAAGAATGGTGATGAGATTGATATTAAAAAGCTTTCAAAACAGCTTGGCTGCGAGATAGTTCAAACATCAGCATTGAAAGGCGAAGGCTGTATAGAAGTGGCTGAAAAAGCTATAGCTTTAGCAAAGTCTAAGAATAAACCAGTACCAAAGCATTCATTTTCTAAGGATGTAGAACAAGCGCTTAGTTCAATTAAGGATATTTTTTCAGAAAAAGTAGACAACAGCAATCTTAACTGGTATGCCATAAAGCTTTTTGAACGTGATGAAAAGGCAATAGAGCAGATTAATCTTTTAGACTCTGCTATGAATTCTATTGAGAAAATCATAGTACAGTGTGAAACAGAGCTTGATGATGACAGCGAAAGCATTATAACAAATGAACGGTATACCTATATAAGTGGCATTGTTAAAGAATGTGTAAAGAAGAAGAGAAGTACTAATATGACTACCTCTGATAAAATTGATAGAGTAGTTACTAACCGATTTTTGGCGCTTCCTATATTTGCTGCAGTTATGTTTTTAGTATACTATGTTTCAGTATCTACTGTGGGAACCTGGATGACTGACTGGACAAATGAAATGTTATTCGGAGAAATAGTTCCTTCTGCTGTTGAAAACTTTTTAGCATCCATAGGCACTGCAGAATGGCTTAATTCTTTAATACTTGATGGTATTATTGCTGGAGTTGGTGCCGTACTAGGCTTTGTACCTCAGATACTTGTTTTATTCTTGTTCCTTGCAATTCTTGAAGACTGTGGATACATGGCACGTATTGCCTTTATAATGGATAGGATTTTCAGAAAGTTTGGTCTTTCGGGTAAATCCTTTATTCCTATGCTAATTGGTACAGGTTGTGGTGTTCCAGGCATTATGGCTTCAAGGACAATTGAAAATGAACGTGATAGAAAGATGACTATTATAACCACAACTTTTATTCCATGCTCTGCAAAGCTTCCAATTATTGCTTTAATCGCAGGGGCATTGATGCCAGGGGCGGTCTGGGTTGGACCATCAGCTTACTTTATTGGTGTTGCTGCAATAATTATTTCAGGTATTATTTTAAAGAAAACAAAAGGATTTGCAGGAGATCCTGCTCCATTTGTAATGGAGCTGCCTTCATATCATGTTCCTGGAATCAAGGGAGTGTTGATTCATATGTGGGACAGGGGAAAATCCTTTATTAAAAAAGCTGGAACTATTATATTTCTTTCAAGTGTAGTTATTTGGTTCTTAAGCTCATTTAGCTGGTCAATTGAGATGGTTGATACATCAGAGTCAATCTTAGCTTCCATTGGAAGAGTCATTGCTCCTATATTTGCACCTTTAGGATTTGGAGATTGGCGCTCAACAGTAGCTACATTTACAGGACTTGTTGCAAAGGAAAATGTTGTGGGTACTTTTGGTATTCTTTTTGGATTTGCTGAAGTAGCAGAAGATGGTGTTGAAATTTGGCCATTGCTACAGCAGGCATTTACACAACTGTCTGCTTTCTCATTTTTAATATTTAATTTACTATGTGCTCCATGCTTTGCAGCAATTGGTGCTATTAGACGTGAGATGGGAAATGCAAAGTGGACACTTATTGCAGTTGGTTATCAAACTGGATTTGCTTATGCAGTTTCTTTAATGGTATATCAGCTAGGAATGTTCTTTACTGGAAATGGATTTAATATAGGTACAGTGGTTGCCTTTATGATGGTTGCATTAATGCTGTATCTGCTATTTAGGCCCTATAGGGATACTGATTCTACATCAAAAACTTTTAAAAAAGCAGTGAAAGCATAAAGATATTTTTAGAATAAGCTTTATATTTTAAACAAATAGATCGATTATATTAAAGACTATAGAGTATTTAGGTCATGAGGTTTTATTGTAAAAGGAGGATTGAATTATGGCAACAGCTATTATTGGTATTTTAATAGGAGCAGCATTTGTAGGTGTCAGCTATTATACCTACAAACATAGGAAAAAATGCAGTTCCTGCTGCAGCGGATGTTCGTCAAATTCTGAATGTCATAAATAACAATACAGGGTGCATATGTTTTATATGCACCCTGTAATATTTACTCATTAAAAAAAGAAGCCAACTGTAACATCGATCGACTTCTCTTTCTGCTTGATTAGTTTTTATGGATAATAAGAAACACGCTGGACTCATCTACCTCTTGCACCTGATAGGGGTAGCCCGACTCCTCACCGATTTTTTGAAAATCCGCGGGTGAATGGATAATCGCCCTGAAGCCATCCTTGCAAATAATCACGCCATTTTGGGTTTTGGCATAGTCAATTTCCCCCAAAAGCCCTTTAGCGGCCTGTTCTTCAAACCATTTAAGGCGGAAATCCCAAAATTTAGCACTGTAGCTGCTGAAATAGGCCGTTCCTCCTGGTACCAATGTCTCAAGAATTTTGTGAATGACGGTGGAATCAGCACGCATGGCAGACAACCCGTTTTGCAGACAAAAAATGATATCAAAGGGCTTAGAAAATTCCATATTGTGAACATCCATCACAACCATGCTCGCGTTGGGATAGTCTTTGAGATATGCCTTGCCTAACTCAACGCTTTTCTCCGAGATATCCATCCCGACTATAGAGCCGCAGTGGGGAGCCAATTCCCTAACAATCCGACCATATCCGGCTCCAAGCTCCAAAACTCTTTGTGTTTTTGATAGGTTTTTCTTGGCAAAATCTATCTCCGCTTGTAAGTACTGCTTAATACGTGGAATTTGGGTTTCATACACCTGAAACAGCTTTTGAGAATTTAACTTTTCGCCATAGTAATTGCTCATGTTTCTTATTCCTCTCCTCATTGTAAATTAGAATCAAATATATATTCTTCTCTGAGCTAAGACTGGATTACGATTATCTCAGAGTTAACAATCTGTAACTATTGTGTTTTTAGCTCACTACTGGTAAATTATGTTGAAATAAAGCTTTGGAAGTCCTAATCAACAAAGTAGTTACAGCATCACAATGTCATAAAACAATAGATTTTTGCTGATATTAACTGTGAATATCGCCATTAATGATAATTTTAACAAATATTTTCCAATTATACAATAGTTGTCTAAAATGGTTAGGCGAAAGTTAGATGCAACTCCTTGATATGATATTTGAATTGATATAAATTTTGATTACACCACTACATAGGGTGTAATCATGAAGTGGGAATGATATCCACGAAATTGAGCTTTTTTCTGATGAGATTTTTTAGGGTTAAAGACCCTAAAAAAGACGAATGTCATGGGCGAGAAAGCCCATGACATCTATAATTGCCATTATTTTTGGTCGGGGTGGAGGGACTCGAACCCCCGGCCCCATGGTCCCAAACCACGTGCGCTACCAAACTGCGCTACACCCCGCAAAAATGTTACCTTTTTATTATAGACTATGAATCATATAAACGCAATACTATATTTGTGCCTTATAGGTTTATTATAAGCTTTATTTGACAATAAGGTTACATAATCTTAATATCTCAATGTGTAGCTTAATATTATCTGTATATTAGAGATAAGTAATGTAAAAGATAGTTTATGTCTCTACTATTATGGGTAAAAGAATTATTGACATAAAAAACTACATGTGATAATATTTCTTTGATGAAAAAAATTGAATATAGTTTGCCTTATTAAGAGTGGTGGAGGGAATAGGCCCGTTGAAGCCCAGCAACCAGTAACATTTGTTATCAGGTGCTAAATCCTACAGAATGTAAGTTCTGAAAGATGAGGTTTTAAGAATACTTCCTCTTCTTTTCGAAGAGGTTTTTTTATTATGGAATGTAAATAATAAAATTATTAAAATATATGGAGGGCTTAGGATGAAAAAATGGTTTTTTACTTCAGAATCTGTTACAGAAGGGCATCCAGATAAAATATGTGATCAAATATCAGATTCTATATTGGATGCTATACTGGAAAGAGATCCTGATGCAAGAGTTGCTTGTGAGACATCGGTTACAACAGGCCTTGTTCTTGTAGCTGGAGAAATAACAACTAATTGCTATGTAGATATACCAAAAGTAGTTAGAAAGACTATTGAGGATATAGGCTATACAAGGGCGAAATACGGTTTTGACTGCGACACATGCGCAGTATTGACATCAATAGATGAGCAGTCACCAGATATTGCAATGGGAGTAAACGAGGCTTTCGAGCATAGAGGTCAAAAAACAGACGAGCTTGACGTCACTGGAGCTGGAGATCAGGGTATAATGTTTGGGTTTGCTTGTAATGAAACTCCTGAGCTGATGCCACTTCCAATATCATTAGCTCATAAGCTGGCAATAAGATTATCTGAGGTTAGAAAAAATGGAACTCTTGATTACTTGAGACCAGATGGGAAAACTCAGGTTACTATAGAGTACCACGATAATAAACCGGCCAGAGTAGCTGCCATAGTAATATCTACACAGCATAGTCCAGAAGTTGAACTGAAAACTATAGAAAAAGATATTAAGGAGCATATAATATCAAAAATAGTTCCTTCAAGCCTAATAGATGAGAACACCAAATACTATATAAATCCTACAGGCAGATTTGTTGTAGGTGGACCTCAGGGAGATGCAGGACTTACAGGCAGAAAAATAATAGTAGACACCTATGGAGGATATGCTAGACATGGCGGTGGAGCATTTTCAGGAAAAGATCCAACAAAGGTAGATCGTTCTGCTGCTTATGCTGCAAGATATGTTGCTAAGAATGTGGTAGCAGCTGGACTTGCAGATAAATGTGAAGTTCAGCTTGCCTATGCAATAGGCGTTGCAAAGCCTATTTCTATACTAGTAGATACATTTGGAACAAATAAGATTGAAGAGAGCAAAATTGAAGAACTTATCAGTAAACATTTTGATTTAAGACCAGCGGCCATTATTAAAAACTTAGATTTAAGGAGACCACTATATAGGCAAGTAGCAGCATATGGCCACTTTGGAAGAACTGATTTAGATCTTCCATGGGAGAAAACAGATAAAGTTGATATACTTAGAAAAGAAGGCTTAGGAAAATAAAATAATTTTTAAACTTAAGGAGAAGTACAAAAGTCATCAAAGGACTTTTGACTTCTCCTTATTATTTTTAATCTATTTTTCATTTTCCATTCTCAATTAATCAATGACTTTACCCTAACTCCCGATTTAAAGCTTTTTAATATATCAGTTATTATTAGATTACCGGTAGAACACAGAGAAGAGCTTCTCAAAATGACATTGATTGGGGACATGAAGCTACATTCCATGACTCCAAAAAGAAAGGAGGTGGAAACATGGCAGTTAACGCTGTTATCAAGGAAACAAAATTAAAGCTTCAACTTGATGGTGGTCTTAATGAGAAAGGAAACCCAGTAGTAAAGTCTAAAACCTTTTCTAAGGTAAAAACTGACGCTGTTAACGATAATCTTTTCTCAGTAGCAGAATCACTAGCAGGTCTACAAGAAATGCCTCTTATAGGTATAAAAAGAGTAGACGAAATTGATCTTCAACAAGAGTAGTAGACGTGTCTCCTTAACTGGAGACACATCTAAATCAATAGAAAAAGGAGGTGAAATTCATGGCTAAGAAAAGACTTGAGATGGTTTTCAAAAACCAAAAAGATAAAACAAGCAAATTATCTCTAGACAATCCAAAAGAAGATGTTGCTGAGGCAGATATCAAGACTGCTATGGAAAATATAGTAGCGGCGAATATATTTGAAACAGCAGATGGTGATTTAGTTTCAGTAGTGTCAGCAAGAATAGTAAGCACAGATGTAGAAGAGATAGTACTATAATTAGAAACCAGCAAACTAAGTCGGGGGCAAACTAAGGATTGTTCCCGACTTAGTATTATCATGAAGTTTTCTTGTCATCTTGAGTAAAACGAAGAAGCTTATACACAATGGTTAAGCAGCAATTAAACTATCACCAAATTATGAGAGATACTTCGACTGCACTCAGTATGACAATTATTATTTATTTTGCGAAAGGAGGCATTATCATGGAAGAGGTTTACTCTCAAATAGCCAATTTAGGTTTTCCAATTGCCGTATCAGTATATTTGCTTGTACGGATAGAAGGAAAGCTGAACAAGCTAACTGAAAGTATAACAGAGCTTTCAAAGGTTATAGCTGCTAAGAAGTAGAGGCTGGCTTCCATGCCAGCCAAAGCCTTAGTCTTACCAACTGGAATTTAATCTTTTACTTAACCACAAATTTATTCCATCTATTGACACAGAACGTACGTTCGGATATAATAATATAAAAATAGGTTGGTTCACAGAACACTTTCAATATTGTCCTACGAACAGAAACTGAGGCTGACTTTCAAGTCAACCTGCTATGTAAGAAAGGAGTTGAAGAAAATGATAAGTGTAGAAGAACTAGTTTCAAACGAGATTATAGCTATTTTACCATTGTATATAGATATGGAAGGCAATTCCACAAAGGTAATCACCAAAAATCAAGATGAAAAATACATAAATAAAAGCATCAAAACATTTATAACATTACTAGCAAAACATTTTATGATTGACCTTAGCTCTACAAGGCAATACTATGGAAAGCTTATTGGTTCAGCAAACATAGTTCCTTTACCCTTTAATAAGGATAATATATTTGTACCGCTAAAGGTCAGAAAGCCCATATCCAAAAATGACGGCTCTCTTGGATATTTCAATATAGGTTTTATAAAAGATATTATTAAGAAAAATAACAGGATATATATTTCTCTAGATAAAGAGCTTTACATAGAAGTACTACAAGGAATGGAGTCTGCAAGAAGAAATATAAGAAATGCACATATTGTGAAGGATGCTTATTGTAAAAGAACTGGGGTGACTATTATGGAAGGTCAAGGATTTTATAGCGAATTAAGTAAGCCTGCAACAAAAGGAGATATTGCTGCACTCAGGAATGAATTGATGGATATCAAGATTAACTTGTTGAAGTCTTCTCATTCTAGTGTATAATTAATGTAGAGATATCTATACGATAGCTAAGTGATAGTAAAATTATTACTATGCATTTTTAGCAAATCTACATGAGCTTATTATAATAAGATTTTGATGGAGAACGTGATCCATTTTTAATTAAACTTACTGGGGGTACTTGCAATGGTAACTCTTCAAGGAACTATCGAAGAAATCATATTTCATAATGAATCTAATGGCTACACCATCGCAATACTAGAAACTGACGATGATGTAGTCACTATTGTAGGATATATACCTATTATTAGCTTAGGAGAAACTCTTAATGTGCAGGGAGAGTGGACGTATCATGTCAATTATGGTCAACAGCTAAAGGTAGATACATATTCTACAGTAGTACCTGCCACATTAAATGGTATAGTCAAATATCTCTCTTCTGGCCTCATTCCAGGCATAGGACCTAAGACAGCAGAAAAAATAGCTGAAAAATTTGGTTTAGATTCATTAGATATTCTGCAATACAATCCGGATAGACTAAAAGAAATCCCAGGCTTAGGAGAAAAAAAGATTGAAAAGATTGCAGAGGCATTTATTGAACAAAGAGAACTGAGAGATATAATGATATTCCTTCAAAACTACGGCATAGGACCTAATTATGGTATAAGAATATATAAAAAATATGGAAATGAAGCCATAATAAAAATAAAAGAAAATCCTTACAGATTATCAGAGGATATAGTTGGTATAGGCTTTAAAATGGCAGATAAAATAGCTCAAAGCATGGGAGTAGATTTTAGATCACCATATAGAATAAATGCTGGAATTAAATTTAGGCTAATGGAGTTTTCGGCAGAAGGCCATACCTATGCACCGCAGGAGCTCTTAATAAGGCTGACATCAGAGCTGCTAAATGTTGAAAGGGAACTAGTAGCTGATGGAATAAAAAGTCTAGCCATAAAGCAGGAAATACAGCTAGAAAGACTAGATGGAGATGAAATATGCGTATACTATATGCCATTTTATTTTGCGGAGACTAATGTATGTAAAAAAATAATTGAGCTATCGAGATCAGAGGTAAAGAGCCTTGATATAGATTTAAATAGAGTCATAGAAGATATTGAAGAAGAGGATAATATAAAATTTGCAGAAAAGCAGAAGGAAGCCATAAGACAGGCCATAGAAAATGGACTATTAGTAGTTACAGGGGGGCCAGGTACCGGAAAGACTACTACTATTAATAGCATTATAAAGCTTTTTGAAAAGAAGGGCCTTACAGTTACATTGGCTGCACCAACTGGAAGAGCAGCTAAAAGAATGAGTGAAGCATCGGGAAAAGAAGCCAAGACCATCCATAGACTTCTGGAATATGGCTTTGTAGATGATGAGCTTGGAATGGACTTTGCAAAAGATGAAGGAACTCCAATAGAAGCTGATGTTGTCATTATAGACGAGATGTCAATGGTAGATATACTTCTAATGAACAATCTTACAAAGGCAATACTGCCGGGAACCAGACTAATATTAGTAGGTGATACAGATCAGCTGCCATCAGTAGGGGCAGGAAATGTTCTTAGGGATATTATAAATAGTAAAATTGTTAAAGTAGTAAAGCTAGACGAGATTTTTAGACAGGCAAGAGAAAGTATGATAGTAGTAAATGCACATAGAATCAATAAAGGGGAAGCTCCATACCTAAATGTAAAGGATAAGGATTTCTTCTTTATGACTAGATTAAGCTCTGAAAGCATAGTAGATACAATAATTGAACTAAGCCAAGAGAGACTGCCTAAATTTAACGGATACGATCCAGCTAGAGATATTCAGATACTTACATCTATGAAAAAAGGAGATGCAGGTGTAAATGCATTAAATGAAAAGCTCCAGCAAGCATTAAATCCTAAGCATCACCTAAAAGCAGAAAAGAAATCTGGAGACATGCTGTTTAGAGTAGGGGATAAGGTAATGCAGATAAAGAACAATTATAAGACTAAATGGATTCTTGAGGAAAAGGATGGAAGCATTACTGAAGGTGAAGGAGTTTTTAATGGAGATTTTGGATTTATAACTGCTATTGATGAAGAGGAAAGCGAGCTTACAGTACTATTTGACGATAATAAGGAAGTAATATATAGCTTTAATCAGCTTGATGAGCTAAGACTTGCCTATGCTACAACAATCCATAAAAGCCAAGGAAGTGAATTTCCTGTAGTGATCATGCCAGTATGCTGGGGGCCTCCTATGCTTCTTACAAGAAATCTGCTATATACAGCTATTACAAGAGCAAAAGAGTTAGTAGTATTAGTAGGCATGGAAAAATATATGCATATGATGATAAATAATAATAGAATATTAAAAAGGTACTCAGGTCTTGATAAAAGACTTTTGAAAGTCTTCGACATGATGATGAGGGAGTAAAACGGCTATTGGCTGTTTTATAATTGAGAATTGTCATCCTGAGATGGACCATATAAGCCGACAAGTATTTTGTCATCCTGAGACTGACAGTATAAACCTTACTCACGAAGGATCTACTAGCGATGGATTTAAGTTTATGGAGGTTGTCATGTCTAACAAAGAAAACCTACTAAAGAAATTATACAATTCTGCATTAGATCTCTTGTTTCCAGAAGAAGGAGTATGCTTTTACTGCGACCATTATGATGAGGACGTAAAGGAAGATCATCTATGCAGTGATTGCAGGGACAAGCTTTCCTTCATTAACGAGGATAAATGCTCTACCTGCGGCAAGCCTACCTATGAGGGAAATATCTCAGACAGATGCAGCTATTGTGCAAATAAGACGTTTTATTTTACAAGAGCCATTTCTCCCTTGGAGTTTTCAGGGATTTTAAGAAAGGCTATCTACAGGTTCAAATATGAATCAAAGCCATATATGTACAAATCCTTTGGTGAGCTAATGCTATATGAGTTAGAAAAAGAAAATATAGGCCATATCGACCTTATAGTTCCAGTGCCTCTTCACAGATCTAGGAAAGCAGAAAGAGGCTACAACCAATCCGAGCTTTTAGCTAGATACATCTCATCAAAGCTAGATGTACCACTAGACAATAACAATCTCATAAGAATAAGAGCCACTAAAATACAAAACAAGCTAGATAGATATGAAAGACAGCAAAATATAAAAGGGGCTTTTAAAACCAAGAATAACAGGGTATTTAAAGAAAAAAGGATTCTTTTAGTTGACGATATATTCACTACAGGCGCTACAGTAAATGAATGTTCGAGAACTCTCATAGAAAGTGGTGCGGCGGAAATAATAGTGCTTACCATTGCTACAGGAAGACATTTATAGGACTAAATTATCAATCCTAAAAATTAGGTAAGAAAAAGAAGGATTTTATCATAAAGTATCGAAAACTATTCTTAAAGACGTAGCAGAGAATTTATTTGTTGTTCGGGGGTGAAACATATGAATATAAAAAACTGTAAAAAATGTAATAGAATTTTTGCGAACGATAGTTTTGATTTGTGCCCAATATGCAGAAATAGTGATGTAGAAGAATTTAAAGCAGTTAAAGATTTCCTTTACGATAATCCAGGTGCCGATATTCAGACGGTATCAGAGGTAACTGGTGTAGATACAAAGAAAATATTGAAATTTTTAAGAGAAGGTAAGCTGGAAATAACAGATAGCAGCCCGAATTTAATATTAGACTGTGAAAGATGTGGGGCACCTATTAAAACGGGAAAATTCTGCAACAAATGCATTTCTGAAATGGAGAGAGAGTTTAGAGGTGCAGTATCAGGCAATATTCCTGGATCTAGAAAAGACCTAGGAAAGAGTAGCGATAGGATGTATATTGCTGAAAGACGCAAAAAATAATAAAAAATTAAAGTTATACCCCATTCCTACCGATAATATATTTAGATGACGGATATGAATGGGGTGTTTTTATGAAAATTTTCAATAACAATAACATAAATAAAATAATGCAGGCTTATAGAAAGCAGGAAATTAGCAAAGAATCTTCTAAGGCTAATAAAGTAAGTAAAAACGACCAGCTTAGTTTATCGGATACTGCCAAAGATTATCAGATTGCTATGAATGCAATAAAAAATGTTCCAGATATAAGAAAAGAAAAGGTAGAAGCTATTAAAGAGCAGATTCGAACAGGAACATATGTAATAGATGCAGGTAAGATTGCTGAAAAAATATTAGAAAATGTAAGCTTCGATAAAAAAGCATAGGACAGGCGGTGATTTGATGAAAGTCCTCACGGAAGAACTAAAGGATGTTTTATTAGATGAATTAAAGGTATATGAAGAAATGCATGAATTGACAGTAAAAAAAACAGAGATTATTACGAGTGGAAGAATTAATGATTTAGATAATATTACACAAGTGGAGAACAGCCTTATATTAAAACTAGGACAGCTTGAAGAAAGAAGAGAAAAGGTAATTAATAATATTCACAAACATTTAGGCATCAAAGAAGATTCGACTGTAACGGATTTATTAAATCATATTGACAATTCTGATGGAATAAAGCAGGAAATAGAGAGCATTACTAAAAAGTTTTCTAAGGTGCTTAATTCCTTAAAAGAAAAAAATGATTTAAATAGTTTGCTCATTAAAGACACTCTAGAGTATATAGAAGTGAATATTAACCTTTTGACAAATACATCAGATCGAGGAATATATAATAATAAGGTTCAGAAGGAGCAGACTTCACAAAAAATCAGCTTATTTGATACTAAAGCATAGAAAGGCAGGAGATTAAATGTCTTCTTTTAGAGGATTATCCATTGGAATATCGGGATTATATGCAAATAAAAGATCCCTAGATACAATTTCACATAATATAGCAAACTCAGACAACCCTTTGTATGTAAGACAGCAGGCGTTACACGCCGATTCAAGGTACTCTAGAATTAGTTTAACTAATTATATTGGAACAGGGGTAGATGTTCAGCAGATTAGACAGATAAGAGATGAATTTTTAGATACAAAGGTCAGGAAAGAAGCTTCAGAGCTTGGGTACTGGGTTTCAAGGTCCAATGTTTTCGATCAAGTAGAAGGTATAGTTCGAGAGCTTTCGGAAGATGCAATGCAAGGCTTGATGGATAAGTTTTGGGGCTCATGGGAGGAAGTGTATAAAACTCCTGGTAGTCAAACTGCTAGAGGACTTTTGAGAGAAAGAGCCATAGAGTTTGTAGGCTCAGTAAATCATATGTACACACAGCTAGAATCCTTACAGTTTAATCTAGATAATAATATAAAAAATATAGTAGATGAAGTTAACTATCTGACAAATGGCATAGCTGAATTAAATACTAAAATAATGTCTGCGGAAGCCATGGGAGTTACTGCAAATGACTATAGAGACACTAGAAACGGTTATTTAGATAGATTATCTCAGATAGTAAAGGTTGATTACTATACAAGCAACAATGGAGCCATTAATGTAGCCGTTGGCGGCGCACATATTGTGTCAGATGGCATACATAGAGAAATTGAGGCTAAAAATAATGGAAGTCCTTTTGTAGATGTATTTTGGAAGGATACAGGCGAAGAGCTTTTACCAGAAAGAGATTTAAAAAGCGGAGAATTGATAGGTTTATTATATGCTAGAGGATACTATGGTCAGGAGTCTGAAATAACAGATACAACTGAATATAAATATATAATACCTACTATGAAAAAACAGCTGGATGAGTATGTCAAAGGGTTATCAGAGGCCATTAATGAAATACACAGTACAGGAAAGACACTTACTGGAAACACAGGAATAGACTTTTTTGTTAAACAAGATCCAAGTAATGAACATTGGGCAGGAAATATAAAGTTAAATGATGTCTTAGATTCATTAGATGAAATAGCAGCTTCAGAGTCAGGAGATATTGGAGATGGTAAAATAGCAGAAGCTATAGCAAAATTGAGATATACCGGAATATTCAATGACGGTAAAACAAATCCTGATAATTTCTATAGAGATATAATTACTGACTTTGGTATAGCTGGCAATGAAGCTATAACTATGAGCAATGCACATGAAATGGTAGTAAACCAAATTGACGATAGAAGGAGTTCATTGTCAGGGGTTTCCTTAGACGAAGAAATGACTGAAATGATTAAATTCCAACATGCATACAATGCAAATGCAAGGTTAATAAATGCCATAGATGAGATGATTGAACAAATAGTAAACAAGATGGGGATAGTGGGAAGATAGGAATAACAATTTGAAACTGAGAATAGAAAACGGAGAGTTGTCATCCTGAGCGCTAGCGAAGGATCTAGTATTTAAAAGAATTATGAATCGAATGAGGTGACTAAATGAGTTGGTTAGGTTTTAATACAGCAGTTTCAGGACTACTTGCTAGTCAAAGAAGATTATATGTTACAAATCACAATATAGCAAATGCAAATGCAGAAGGCTACTCAAGACAGGTAGCTACACAAAACGCTACATCACCACATCGCTTGCCAGGTATTGGCTTTGTGGGGACAGGTACTAATATAACATCAGTAGAAAGAGTGCGGGATTCATATCTAGATTATAAGTTTAGGACAGAAAATGCACCTTTAGGCGAATGGGAAATAAAGCGAAACACTTTAGTGGATATAGAGCATATCTTAAAGGAAAATGGGGAAGAAGGCTTAAGCAAATATGTGGACCAATTCTTTGGCGCCTTAGAAGACTTAAGTAAAAATCCTGGTGATGATTCCTATAGAGTAGCAGTTAGAGAAAAGGCTGTAGCTATGACAAACCATCTTAATGAAACTGCTACTAAGCTATATAATCTTGAAAAGGATACGAATTATCAGATAGGTGCTCAAATCAAGAAGGTAAATGATATAGGCTCTCAAATAAAAAACTTAAATGAGCAAATATACAGGCTTGAGCTAGATGGAAACAAGGCTAATGATTTAAGGGACCAGAGAGATTTACTAGTAAGTGAACTATCCAAGATAGTAAATGTGCAGGTAAGCGAACAAGACGGAAAGTACAAGGTATCTATAGGAGGAGCCTCTCTAGTAGAGCATTCAAACCTTAGTAAGCTAAAACATCCACCAAGAACAGAGGTTAGCGAAATAACAGGTGAAGAACTGGCACAAGTTGAATGGGAAAATGGAAATAAGGTAGCTTTGAAAAGTGGAGAGCTTAAAGGATTACTAGATGTAAGAGATGGGACTGGAGTAAATGGTGAATATGGTGGCATACCATATTATGTAAAGAGACTTGATGAGTTTGCTAAAATATTCGCTGAACAAATAAATAAGGTACATAAAGAAGGTTACAATGCTAATGGTGTTGCAGGAGGAGACTTCTTTGAAGCACTAGGCGGTGGAGACATTAGGGCTGATAACATATCTATAGCACAGTCGATAAAAGATAGCTTAGATAACATAGCGGCAGGTCGAAACCCAGATGATCCTTCTTTACCAACTGATCCTAATGGCATTGAGAACAATAAAAACATATTAGAGCTCATAAAACTAAGAGAAAGTAAGACTTTCTTTAGTGGAAGCACATATTCCCAAGGAACACCTGAGGACTATGCAACATCTATAATATCTACCCTAGGGGTATCTAGCCAATACGCAATAAGAATGAAGGATAACCAAGCACTTATAGTAGGAAGTGTTGAAACAAGAATAGATTCAGTATCTTCAGTAGACCCAGATGAAGAAATGGCAGATATGGTTAGGTTTATGAAAACATATACAGCATCAGCAAAGATGATAAGTACATTAGATGCACTATATGACATAACTGTAAACAGATTGGGATTAGTGGGAAGATAGAAGAGAATTGAGGATTGAGAATTAATTAAAGTTGTCATTCTGAGCGTCAGCGAAGAATCTCGCATTTATAGTAGTACAGTAGGAGCGCCTCAGGCGTCCATAAAAAGAGGTGAATAAATTGAGAATAACAAACAGTATGCTTGTAAGAAACATGATGGGTAACTTAAATAAAAACTTAAGAAGAATGGAAAAGCTTCAAACTCAATATCAATCAGGTAAATTATTTCAAGTTCCTTCAGATAATCCTATAGGAGTATCAAAGAGCTTAAAGCTATATACAGATCAATCAAAAATAGAACAGTATAAGAATAATCTGAGAGATGCTGTTGCTTGGATGTATACTACAGAGGATGCACTAACCCATCTTGGAGAAGTGCTCAATAGAACAAGATATCTTGCAGAAGATGCAGCAAATGGTACAAAAAATAAAGAAGACCTGGAAATGATAAAAAAAGAAATAACAGAACTAAAAAATCAAGTGGTTCAAGTTGCTAACACAACACATGCAGGTAGATCAATATTTACAGGGTTTAAGACAGATAGACCTTTACTAGATGAAAATGGTAAATATTATCTTAAAAATGACCCTTCAGAACCAAATCAAACATTGAAAAATAATGAAATATCTTCTTATAATGTTGGAGTTTCTGAAAATATTGATGTAAATGTAGTAGGAATGAGAGTTTTCGGTGTAGGAACTACTCCTGACTATGGTGCAGCTTCTGCGAGTACTGGAGATGATTCTTATCTTGTAAAAATGTTTGAAGAAATAGAGCAATATTTGGAAGATGAAGATTTTACTGCATTAAGTAATAGCTTAGGCACTATAGATGCTTCAATTAGCAATACACTTGAAGTAAAAGCCGAAATAGGAGCTAAGACTAATAGACTGGAAATGACTCAAAAAAGACTAGACTCAGATGCCGTAAACTTTAAAAGACTGCTATCAGAAAATGAGGATGCAGACTTAGCAGAGGTAATTATGAACTTTAAAATGGCAGAAAGCGTATATCTAGCATCTATGTCAGCAGGAGCAAGAATTATCCAGCCTAGTCTAGTAGATTTCTTAAGATAGTAGGAAGGCCATTGCTTATCAATAACACAAGTCATTCTGAGCATTAGCAAAGAATCTTATGTTGTCATTCTGAACGTTAGCGAAGAATCTTATATTGTCATTCTGAACGATAGTGAAGAATCTCGAGGTGATAAAATGCCACTAAGCATAACAACAGTAAAAGGCCAAATAGGCATCGAAACCACAAATGCATATTTAGACATGAGACAGCCTAAGGGAGAACAATCTATAAGGCAAATAAAGCCACAGATGATAATAGACAGGAAATTGCCTAAAGTACTTATAGATCAGTCTCAACCTTTTGCAGAAGCAGGAAGAAAGCCTTGGTCTCAGGTAGCTGCTGAATATGCACAGCTAGGTAGACAGCAAGCCTTAGAAGGCATAGCTAGAATAGTAGATGATGGTAACAGAATGGCTATGATACAAAGAAAAATGCCTGAAGCTATACCCGAAATAGCCTTCAAAAATTCTATGCCAAAGCAGCATGAATTTGACTTTGCTCTCATACCAACTAGCAGGCCTAAAATAGATGTAACAGGATATTTAAATATACAATGGCAGCTGGGTGGAGTAGAGCATAGCTATACACCGAGAAGACCAGAGGCAGACTATAGACCAGGCAAAGTGGACATATATATGAAGCAATATCCAAAAACAGAAATTAGATACATAGATAATAAAGCATAGGGAATGGCTAATAGCCATTCCCAAATTGCTTTAAAGATGAGTATGCTATTCTAAACAATAGCAAAGAATATCATAACAATAATGTCATTCTGAGCGCTAGCGAAGAATCCCAAAATGAGGAGGTTAAACAATGAAGCTATTAACAAGAGACTTCAACGAAATAGAAATAGACGAAAAAAACATAATCAACTTCAAAGATGGTATTCCAGGCTTTGACGATCTTGAAAGATTTATCATAATAGCTAATCCAGATATGGATATACCATTCAAGTGGCTCCAATCAGTAGAACAACCAGAGCTGGCATTTATAATTACAAACCCGTTTTTATTTAAAGAAGACTATGAGTTCAACATACCAGAGCATATTCTAGAAAAACTAAATATAAAAGATGAAAAAGATGTTTTAGTTTATTCTGTAGTAGTTATACCAGAAGATATTACCAAGATGACAGCAAATCTGGCAGGCCCTATTATCATAAATACAAGAGAAAAGCTAGGAAAGCAAATAGTATTAGATGACAATAGATACACAACTAAGCATTATATTTTAGAAAATGCAAAAGCTAAAGGTAAGGAGGAATAGCACATGCTAATACTTACCAGAAAAACTAATGAGAGTATAGTCATAAATAACAATATAGAAATAATTGTAGTGGGAATAGAGGATGGCAAAGTAAAATTGGGTATAAATGCACCAAAGAATATAGATATACATAGAAAAGAGATATATGAAAACATCAAGGCTGAAAATAAGTATGCTGCACAGCCTAAATCAATAGACTTATCAGTACTAGAAGATTTGCTGAAAAAGTCTAAATTTTAGCAAACATTCACAATTCATATTAACTATTTCACTGGAGATAAATAAATCAAATCAGAAAAAAATAATTTGTAAAAACGCTAAAGTTTTTAAACTGTTTGTCCGATAAATAATGTGAAGACAAAATTAAAAGTTTATAACTCTGGCCAGAGTTAACACAAAAATGTCATCCTGAGACGAAGTCGAAGGATCTTACTGAACATGGCAGGGATGCCAAATCAAAAACATAATTCAAGGAGGAATATTAAATGAGAATTAATAACAACTTAATGGCAGTTAATACTCACAGACAATTGGGTATCACAACTGGATACCAAGCAAAATCAATGGAAAAATTATCATCAGGATTAAAAATTAACAGAGCTGGAGATGACGCAGCTGGTCTATCAATCTCTGAAAAGATGAGAAACCAAATCAGAGGATTAAATCAAGCATCAGCTAACTCACAAGATGCTATATCATTAATTCAAACAGCTGAAGGTGCATTAACTGAAACCCATAACATTCTTAAGAGAATGAGAGAACTAGTAGTTAAAGCTGGTAATGCAGGAACATTACAAGACGAAGATATTAGTGCAATTCAAGACGAAATAAAAGAATTAAATAAAGAATTAACTGGTATAGCAGACCGTACTCAATTCAATGGTAAGCAACTACTAAATGGAGATTTTAATAGTGGCATTGGAGTTTTTCAAATAGGTGCTAACAGCGGACAAACAATGAAATTAGCTATACAAACATCAGGAGGCAAAGGGGTATCAGCTAGTGATTTAGGAGTAAGTGGTCTTGATGTTACATCTTTAACAGCTTCAGGGTCTATTGATGCTGAGCTTAAAATGGTGGATGATGCTATAGGTCAAGTTTCTAGTTTACGTTCTAGATTAGGTGCTAACCAAAACAGACTTGAATACACTATCAAGAATTTAGACAATGCTGCTGAAAACCTACAATCAGCAGAAGCAAGAATTAGAGATACAGACATGGCTAAAGAAATGGTAGAATTCACTAAACAAAACATTCTACAACAAGCAGCTCAGGCCATGCTAGCGCAGGCAAACCAAGCTCCGCAAGGAGTACTTCAATTATTAAGATAAGCAGTGAACCAATTTTAGTGCTTTTCTAAAATTGAGTGAATCGCTTACCCTGATGAACGAAGTGAAGAAGGGTCTTAAGCTTAAATAAAGATAAGCATAAAAGAGTTAGGGAAAAATTTCCTAGCTCTTTTTGCATGCAAAGATTTAAGATTTTTCTACTATTTGTCGATAATACTTAAGAAGATTGTCTAAAAGACAATAAATTTGGAGGTAGAAGATGAAGGTTTACATATTAGATAAGGTATTAGAATATAGCAATGATAAGAGCATTATAGATGGCTTATTTCAAAAAATAGATAGTATATTAGAAAAATCAGACTATTATTTTAGTCATTTAGTAATAGATGACTTAGAAATATACGAAGATTATCATGATTATTTTTTAGATAACATTAGAAGCATAAGAGAAGTTAATGTAGTATCTAGTACACTGAAGGAATTAGCAGAAAATATAATGATTACGACAATAGATTATTTTAATAGGGCTATTCCAGAGTTAAATATTCTTTCGAATGAATTCTACAAAACTCCAACTGAGCAATCCTGGGATAAATTTTCAGACCTTTTAGAAGGTATTGCATGGATTATAGATTCATTTGCTTCTATAGATACAAATGAAAGATTGAAGGATATAGTATCTAGTTATGAAGATTGGAATTACTATGCTAAAGATATATATACACTTCAAGAACTAATTGAAGAATTAGAAGAAATACTTAGAAATCAAGACTTAATCTCTATAGCAGATATACTATCTTATGAATTAACTCCATTATTTAATGGAATGAAAGAAAAACTAGAAGGATTGGTCTCTAAGGGGGATAATTAGTATGCTATTGGTTGACAATATAGTAATATTGAAAGAGCTTTTTCCTACAACTCTGTCGAAATTAAAAGAAATAGAAAATAATATAGACGAAGAGTATATAAAAATAGAAGATACAAAAAACGGACATAAAACTTTATCAATAAAAAAAGAAAATAAAAGCATATATTTACATAGTAAATATAACCCTATTAGGGAAGCCGAAGCAATTATAGAAGAATATAAGGTTATTCAGCCGAATAGTAGTGTAATATTTTATGGTACTGGATTGGGATACCATATAGACATATTCTTAGAAAAGTATACAGATGTGAGTTACTATATATATGAACCTGTACCAGAAATATTATATGCTTATTTATCGAATAAAGATATAAAAGACCTTCCATCAAAGAAACTGAAGGGTATGGTTACTGGAACAGATAAAGAAAACATATATAATTTCCTAAATAAATACTTAAGCAAATCAACTGGTAAAACTGTCATGGTTGTACTTCCTCAGCATAAAAATTTGTTTGAAGAAGATTATAAAAACTTCTTAAGTATTTACAGAGAAGTAGCTAAAAATAAAAAAAGTGGTATTTTAACAGAGCATGCTTTTCAAAAGCGCTGGATACTAAACAGCATGAAGAATTTTAATGAAGTTTTATTTACACCTAATATACTTATAGAGAAAAGAGGACAGTTTAAAGGTAAAACTGCTTTGCTAGTTGCAGCAGGCCCTTCATTAAACGAAGAAATAGAGAATATACGATATATTAAAGAAAATAAGTTAGCCTATATATTTAGCGTAGGTTCAGCTATAAATACTTTGATCCATAACAAAATATACCCTGATGCGGCTTGTACATATGACCCTACAGAAAGAAATCAAATAGTATTTGAAAAGGTTAAGGAAATGGGTATAGCGAATATACCTATGATATTTGGTTCAAGTGTAGGCTATGAGACATTAGAAAATTATAAAGGTGACAAATACCATATGCTAACCAGTCAGGATACTATAGCAGCTTATTATTTAAAAGCTGAAGAGAATACAAGTATAGATTTTGTATTTGATGCTCCATCTATTGCTGTAGTTACATTGCAGCTTTTATATAAATTAGGCTTTAGTACTATAATACTTGCTGGTCAAAACTTAGCTTATAGAGATAAAAAAAGGCATTCTGAAGGGATTGACTATAGTACCGATGTAACTGAAGAAGAAATTAAAAAAGGTATATGGACAAAAGATGTATATGGTAATGAAGTACTGACAGATGAAGGATTCAATAGGATGAGACAACAAATGGAATTATATATAGGAAGTTTTGAAAACACAAAGGTTATAAATAGTACTAAAGGTGGAGCTCATATAGAAGGAACTACTTTTATAGAACTAGAAGAAATAATAAGAGAATATCTAAAAGAAAGTATAGTAGAAGAAAACTGGCTAGTCTTTCAAAAAAATAGTTATAGTGAAGACCATTTGTTATCACAGTCTAAGAAAATGGATAGAGAGTATCAAGAAACATCTAAAATAATAAAAGAATACTATAGAATCTTAGAGAGTATAGATACATTTACTAAAAATAGGAATTTTAATCAAGCTGAAAAAATGTACGTAAAGCTAGATAGAGTTTTAAGTAAGGTAGAGAAAAACAAGTTCTTTCAAACTTTTATTCTACCTATGAACAGAGTAAGCTATAAAACTTTAGCAGATAGCATAGATGGCTTGAATGAAGAAAAAGATAAGGCTTTAAAAGGTGAACGAATTTCAAATAGCTTTAGGCAGTTTATGGACAAGTGTAAAGAGGATATAGAAACCATTTATGATGTATATACCGAGATGAAGAAAGCTATAGATAGTTTTAAATTAGATAGCTAGTTTAAATGATTATTAAAAAACATTTAAAGTTAATTTAGATATAGAGTTAGTAGAATCAATACATAAAAATATAAAAAAGAATATTTTAAAATATGTAAAAACTTGGGGAGGTAAAAATTATATGAATAAACCAATAATAATAGCAGAAATAGGATGTAATCATAAAGGAGATATGAATATAGCTAAAGAAATGATTAAGATAGCTGCATTATACTGTAAAGTAGATGCTATTAAATTTCAAAAAAGAAATAATAGAGAGTTATTATCAGAAGAAGAATATAATACTCCACATCCAAATCCAGCTAATTCATATGGTAAAACTTATGGTGAGCATAGGGAGTTTTTAGAGTTTACATTAGAGCAACACAGAGAACTTAAGGAATTATGTGAGGAATACGGAGTAATATATAGTACTTCTGTATGGGATATGACGTCAGCAAAGGAAATAGCTTCCTTGAACCCTAAATTTATTAAAATTCCATCTGCTATGAATACACATTTTGAAATGTTAGACTATTTATTCAAGCATTATAAAGGAGAAATACATATATCTACAGGCATGACTACAAGTATAGAGTTAGAAAAATTAATTAATATGGCTATTGAAAAATCAAGAAATAAAGATATTATACTGTATAACTGTACATCGGGATACCCAGTTCCATATGAAGATATATGCCTTTTAGAAATAAATAATTTGAATGAAAGATATAAAAGTATAGTTAAAGCTATTGGCTTTTCAGGGCACCATTTAGGTACATCTGTTGATATATCAGCTTTTACTCTAGGAGCTGAATATATAGAAAGACATTATACACTAGATAGAACTTGGAAAGGGACAGATCATGCAGCTTCTTTAGAACCTGATGATATGAGAAAATTGGTGATTAACTTGGATAATGTATCAAGCGCACTATCTTATAAAAGTGAAGAAATATTAGATATAGAAAAAGTACAAAGGAAAAAATTAAAGTATAAGGGGAAATAAGATGAAATATAGAAATGTTGCTTTTATACCATTGAGAGGTGGTAGTAAATCAATTCCATTAAAGAATATTAAGCCCATTAATGGTCGACCTTTAGTTTATTGGGTATTAGATATGGCTACAAGTTGTAAGTATATAGATAAAGTATTTGTATCTACTGATAGTCAGAGTATAAAAGATGTTGTTGAATCATATAATTCTGAAAAAATAATAGTAATTGATCGTGATGAGTCTACTGCTAGAGATAACTCTACTACAGAGTCTGCTATGCTAGAATTTGCCTCAAAATATGACTTTGTAAATATTGTATTAATTCAAGCTACGTCACCATTGTTACAGATTGAAGATCTAGAGAACGGATTTAAAATGGTGCTAGAAAATAAATTTGATAGTGTTCTTTCAGTAGTTAGACAGAAAAGATTTATTTGGTCGAGAAATGAAAAAGAATATTATCCTGTTAACTATAACTATATGAATAGACCAATGAGACAAAGTTTTGAAGGCTTTCTTGTAGAGAATGGTGCCTTTTATATAACTAGTAAGGAAAGCTTGCTAAAATCTAAAAATAGAATATCTGGTAACATAGGAATAGTAGAAATGGACGAAGATAGCTATTTTGAAATAGATGAACTTAGTGATTGGATAATAGTTGAAAAATTATTGGAAAGAAAGAAAAAGAATGACTATTTCAAATTAAAACAAGTATTTAAGAATATTAAGCTTCTTATTACAGATAGTGATGGTGTTTTAACAGATGGTGGAATGTATTATTCTGAAGTAGGAGATGAGCTAAAAAGATTTAACACTAAAGATGGTATGGGTGTTCAATTGTTAAGAGAAGTGGGAATCAAGACTGTAATAATTACTGGAGAAAAGGTTGATTTAGTAAAAAGAAGAGCTGAAAAACTCGGAATTGATGAAATCTATATGGGAATAAAAGAAAAAGCGCCATTGGTTAGAGAAATAGCAAAAAAGCATAACTTAAAATTAGAAGAGATTGCATATCTAGGTGACGATATTAACGATTTAGATTCTATAAAAATAGTAGGATTAGGTTGTTGTGTTGCTGATGCAATAAGTATTGTTAAAGAAAATTCAAAATATATTACTTCAGTAAAAGGTGGACAAGGAGCTCTAAGAGAAGTAGCTGATTTGATTATTAAATATAGGTAGGCTAATACGGGAAGGTGATAGAATTGCTATTTAATTGTATAATGTGTGGGTCATCTAAATCAAAAATTATAAAGGATAATTTAAGGGATAGTAATCAGCATAAGGTTGTTAAATGCTCCAGTTGTGGACAAGTTCAGATTTATCCAAGACCGTCAATAATAGAGGATAAAAAATACTACGATAAGGATAGTCAAGCTATAGATACTTTTAAAAGTATAGATATGAACAGTATAAAAGAGAGATCAACTATAGAAAGCAGAAGACGATTAGCAGCTTTTCAGAATAAATTAAAAAGAACTGATGACATGCTTGAAGTTGGATGTGGGTATGGATTTTTTATCAAATATATGGAGATGCATGGGTATAGTATTCAAGGAATAGAGATAAGTGATATTAGACGTGAATATGGAACAACTAATTTAGGATGTAAAATATTTAATGTTAATTTAATAAATGAAGATTTGCCAAAATCTTTTTATGAGAAGTATGATGTAATATTTTTATTGCATGTTTTGGAACATATTAGTGAACCTGAAGAATTTTTAAAGAAAATAAGAAAAATGCTAAAAAAAGATGGACTCTTAATAATAGAAGTACCAAATTTTGATGATCATATGTTGAATATATCTGAAACCTATTATGACTTTTATTTCCAACGAGCTCATATTACTTATTTTAATAAGGAATCTCTTGAGAAATTACTTAAAACATCTGGATGGCTAATTTATGAATTTAAAGGGATTCAGAGATATGATTTATATAATGCATTGAATTGGATTATAAAAGGAAAACCTGAACTAGAAAACAGGAAGTTAGATACCCTCGAATGGGTAGAAGATTTTTATAGAGAAAGATTAGTTACTGAACTAAGTTGTGATACTTTAATTGCATATTGCAAATAGAAAAACAAATGAGGGAATGAAATTATGAGTTTTGGAAATTATATTTTTAATTCAAGTGGAACTATTTTTAATGCTTTAGAAAAGATTGAGAAAAATAAAAAAGGTTTTTTAATAATAAATGATGATAATAAAAGAATTATTGGAACAATGACTGATGGTGATATTAGGAGAGCATTATTATCAGGTGAAAAATTAGAATCAGATATAAAACATATCTATAATAAAAATTTTAAATACATTTATCGAAATGATGATTTTGGAGATATAATAGAAATATTCAAATCTACAAGAATCAATTTTATACCTATACTAAATGAGGATTATACACTAATGAATATAATAACTAAAAAGAATATGCATGTTCTTTTATTAGAAAATATAGAATTTGATATGACATATGATTTCTTATCTCTTGACGATTCCATTTTAGAACACGAGATATATAATAAACCTTGGGGGTTCTATAAAACTACTTTTTTAAATCCTTATTCTCAATCAAAGATAATAAAAATAAATCCGTTAGAGGAACTAAGTCTTCAAGAACACAAAAAAAGAGAAGAGTATTGGGTAGTTATAAAGGGGCTAGGAGAAATAATTATAGGAGAATCTGTTAAATCCGTATCGTCAGGTAGTTTTATTTATATACCTAAAGGATGTAAGCATAAATTAATAAACAAATCAGAAGAAGATTCTTTGATGGTTGCTGAAGTTCAATTAGGAGAGTATTTTGGAGAAGATGACATAATAAGATATGAGGATAAGTATGGGAGAGTATAGATTTAAAAAGAAGGCTGTTATCATTGTTAATAAGTAATAATGACTTTAAATGAGACAAAAGCAAATTAGGGGAAAGAAAATATTCATAACCATTGAAAAAAGTCTTTTAGTGATCCTGAGCGTTAGCGCTATACATGACACACATCTTTGGTAAAAATTTGGCAAATATCCAAGATTCATAAGAAACAAGCTTTTTATCCCGAAAAAGGATAGGAGTTTGGAAATTAATGTTTTGTTATTTTTTGTTAAGAGGGACTCATTATTTTAGAGTTTATGAATTAACTTGTACTCCATATCCTCTAAACCCTTGATATATCAGGATTTGCTTAGTTACCAATTAGTTTCCAAAGTTGTGTGCAATGTATAGAGCGTTAGCGAAGAATCTTGTTTTTTTGAAAATACGAGATTTTTCAGCTAAAGTATCAAAATAATAGTAAATTAATTTAGGCTTTTTCAGCGATTTTGAATGTTTTACTTCTCTTAAAGATAGGGAGGCCAGATTATTGGATAACATCTTATTAATTTTTTTAAATGATTTACAAAGAATAGATGAATTTAATAAGATCATTAATGAGTTTGATAGAAGAGAGTATAAGATGTATCTTTACGATAATATAAGAAGTGAAGATTTTGATTTCAGTCAATTACCAGATATTGTTGAGTACTACAAAAAACAACATAATAACGTTAATAAGATAGTGATTTTATCAAACTTGAGAGATCTAACATTTGCATGGTATAGATGCTATAATTCTATTGTTGACGATTTTGTTTATTTTATTGATGAAGAAGGAAATAATTATTTTGATATTAATGATAGACATTTTGATTTTTATTATAATTTATATGAGTTTAATTACGTAGAAAAGGAGACTATTGAAGGAAAGATATATTTGAATAAGGAAGATGAGAAAGTTTTACCTATATATTATGAGCAAAAATATTTTGATTTTTTTTCGGAAATTGACCTTTTCAATAAAATTGAAAAGAAGTCCTTGAATAAAAAATATACATATAGTGGTTTTGAATATTGCTTTAATTCTAACAAAGGAGATCGATGGGAAAATATTGAAATAGGTAAAATTAACAAGAGAATAGTATTCTTTAAAGGGCAATCTCAATATGATGTATTAAGAGTTGGAACTGATTACAGAGCTAAGTTTTATAAACAGTTAGGATTTGAAGTATATATTTTAGATCTCTTAGAGCCTAACGTTGTTAGTAAAATAAATACAGATATAATAAATAAAAAATGTGATTTTATATATTCATCTAATTGTATAGGAATAGATATAAAATTAAGTGATGGTAGAAACCTATATGATACATTAGACATACCTTTTTTAGGAACACTAGGAGACCATCCTGTAAACCAACTTAGTAGAATTATTAACTCCCCACAAAAAACATTGTTTACGTGTATAGACGAAGAAAATATTGAATATTTTAAAAAGTATTTTCCTAGTAAAAAAATAATTTTAAGCAATTGTAGTGGCTATCCTGCTGCTAATTATGCAGAAAAGAAATTTAATGAAAGAGAAATCGATGTATTATTTGCAGGCTCCTTAATAGATCCAGTTGAAATAAAGAAGTCTTGGGATAAACTAGATGAAAAGTTTAGATTAATTATAAATTATTTATCAGATTTAGCTATAAAAGAAAAATTTCTTATAAATATTGATGATGAAATATCTAAATTTCTTTTAAAACATAACATAATAAATGATGATTTTGGTTGTAGAGCTTTAATTCATTCACAAGTTGAAAGATATGTTAGAGTTTATAAACGATATGAGTTAGTTAAGAAAATAGGAGAATCTGATCTGAATATTGTTTGTTTAGGTAATGTTGAAGAGTATAATAAATTAAACAAATCTGGTAAGTTAATAATAAAAAGCAAAGTAGATTACAAATCATTACTTGAAATGATGAATAATAGTAAAATGGTTTTAAATATTACTGGACATTTATACAATGGAGTTACAGAGAGAGTATTATCTGCTATGATTAATGGAGCAGTAGCTGTAACTGAAAAGGATAGATTTACAAACAAATATTTTAAAGATGGGGAAAATATAATATTATATGACCTTGATACAGTTATTGATAAAATTAAATACTATCAGAAAAATATTAATGAGTTAGAAAAGATAGCTTTAAATGGACAAAGAGAAGCTATGAACAAGTATGATTATAGAATAAGTATTTGTACATTTATAAGGCATATGAAATCATTATAGTTATGTTTTCAAGTATATATAATATTGAGCTGAAAATTATGGAGGCTTATTTAAAAATAAATAAAAGATTTCATTTAGAATCTAGGATTATAGGAAATAATAAACTGATAGATTTTATGAAAAACTTATTATATATACATATATTTTGATATAACTACTGTATAGAACAAATAGTACACTATAGAATTATAACAATAGCCTAAGGGTAGTTAGGGCAAAAGATAAAAAACGATAATTTATTTTATAAGTTTACTATAGTAAAAGATAGGGGGAACAGTAAGGATGAAGATATTAGTGACAGGATTATGTACATTACATTGGGGCAGGCTTGAATATGGAAATGTAGGTAATTATTACATTATAGAACCATTTTTCAGAGAACTTCATCGTGTATTTCCAGAGGCAGAAATAGTAACTACTTTTCAGATGACAGAAGAATTTTGTGAAAGAGAGGAAGTAGTTTGCTTACCAATGGATATCTATTATTCTTGGTCTGATCATGATGTTAATATTGCTTTAAAGGAGTATGGAATTGCAGAGATTTATAATCAAACAGGACAAATTGTGGAAACCACGCCTTATTTGGAACAAGTAATGTCTAGTGATTTGATTATAGATATTAGTGGCGAAATGTGGGGGGACAAAGCTAATCCTGTAGGAAATAACAGAATGTTAGTTAATTTACTTAAGATGCGAGTTGCACAATTGCTCAAGAAACGTACAGTGTTATTTGCTGCTACGGTTGGGCCATTTAGCGATCGGAAAACTAATGAATTGGCAAGGATTACTTTTGAAAACTTCAGTTTGGTTACTCATCGCGAGCATGAAGCAACTTGTATGGTAAAAGATATTGGTTTTAAAACCGATAATGTGAAAGAATTTCCTTGCCCTTCGTTTTTATTTGAGCCAGCAAAAATTAGTGAAATGCAAGACATATTTGAAAGAGAACATGTCATTAAATCAACAAAACCGATAGTTGGTATGGTTGTTTGTGGTTTCAATATGGCTACTCCTCCTTATGATAAGTGGCCAAGAAGCGACGAGGAATATACAGAATTTGCCATTGCTGTTGAGCATGTCGTAAATAATTTAGGTGCTAGAGTTATACTAATGTCACATAGCAATGGTTTTGATTTACCTCCCAATTTTAAGCTTAAGCCTGGACGAGACTATTTTATTGTAAAACAATTGCAACAGGTAATAGCAAAACGTGGAATAGTGAGGAATATGGATGATGTTTTATGCATAGATAATGCATATGTCCCTGCAAAAACTAAAGCTATTATTAGTCAATTTGATGTTTTTGTTACAGGCAGAATGCATGCTTCAGTGGGGTCTGTTTCACAATTTGTTCCTACTGTTTTTATTATGCATGGACAAGGCTCTAAGAGTACAAAAATTATAGGATTTGCTTCAATATTAGGATTACCAGAATATGTATGCGAACCAACTTCAGATGACATGATTCGGAAAATTAACTTGTGTTTTGAAAATCGATTATTTATTCGAAAGCATTTAGAAGAACATATACCACAAGTCCAAAACATGGTTAGAAGAGGGACAGACGCTTTGAAAGAGCTAATGGAGACAAAGACAAATGTATAATATTTCAACTCTCAAAAATACCCTTAACCAATGTACAGGATGTGGAATTTGTGCAGTTATTTGTCCAAATAAGTGTATTGATTTACAGTTGAATTCAGAATCTTTTCTCATCCCATTTGTTAATGAACATGAGTGTACACATTGTGGACTGTGTGTTAAAGTTTGTTATAGAGTTTTTGATATTAATAACTCTACTGAAGGTAAAGGACTAGAGAATTGCAAAGTATATTCTGCTATTCATAGAGATGAATCAGAGTTAAAATCTGTCTCGTCCGGGGGTGTTGCAAGTGAGTTATCTAAATATTGCTATAAACAAAATTACAATGTTATTGGAGCTATTATGAATCCAGAGGATGATTATGCTAAACATATAGTTGCTAATTGTGAAGAAGATTTAGAAAAAATGAAAAGTTCAAAATATGTTCAAAGCTATATTATAGATGCTTTTTCAAAAATCGATTCAAATAAAAAAACATTAATAATAGGATTACCATGTCAAATATATGGAATAAGAAAATATATTTATCAAGTTGGTATTGAGAAAAACTTTATATTAGTAGATTTGTTTTGCCGAGGTACTACACCTATTAACTTATTTCTCAAATATAAAGAATACTTAAAATCAGAATATGGATTAGGAGAATTTGTTAAGTTAAATTTTCGCTCAAAAAGAATTGGATGGCATAAATTTTCAGTAGTTATACAAGACAAAGACGGAAAAGAATATTCAAAGACTGTATACGATGACATATTTTTCTCTTTTTATTTAAAAAACACATGTTTTAAAGAAAGCTGCTATGAGTGTGAGTTTAGGCATAATAGGGTTTTTGCAGACATAAGATTAGGAGATTTTTGGGGAACAAAATATTATAGTCATGATGAAGGAGTTAGCCTTGTTTCAATATACTCAGAAAAAGGGTTAGAAATATGGCAAAAAATTTCTAAAGAATTTATTTTTGAAGAAAATGATCCTTGTGAATTAAAAAAATCCCAAAGGTTCAATAAATTTCCTATACCAGATTATAGAAAAGACTTGCTAAGAGCATTAGTATCACAGGCATCACTTAAAGATATTTATAATAGATTTGAAATTAATGAGATGAGTTTTTACAAAGAGAAAGATAGATAGAAAAATAAAATAGAGTGATAGACTAATATAAATACATTATAATAAAAGAAAAAGAGTGATATAAATTGAAAATTGCAATAATGCAACCATATTTTTTCCCATATTTAGGATATTTTAGTTTAATAAAGTACACTGATAAATTTATTTTACTTGATGCAGTTCAATTTATTAAACATGGATGGATTGAAAGAAATAGAATACTAAAACCAAGTTATGGATGGCAATATGTATCGGTTCCATTAATTAAACATAGTAGAGAGACTAGAATTAAAGATATATTAATTAATAATAGTTCTGATTGGCGTGATAAAATATTTCGTCAATTAGAACATTATAAAAAACTAGCTCCTTTTTATAGACAGGCGGTTGAAATAATTAAACTAGCTCTTGATATTGAAACACAAAGCATAGTGAAATTAAATGAGAATATTATAAAAGTTGTTTGTAACTATATTAATGTAGATGTAGATATTGATATTTTTTCTGAAAAAAAACTAGAAATTGAAAAACCCAACGCTCCAGACGAATGGGCACTTAATATTTGTAGGACAATAGGAAACATTGAAGAGTATTGGAATCCCGAAGGTGGAATAGGGTTCTTCAATCGTGAAAAATACGAAAAAGAGGGAATTAAGATAAATTTCTTAAAAATGAATCTTCCTAGATATTCTCAAAAGAGGCCTGAATTTGAAGCTGGCTTATCTATTATTGATGTAATGATGTTTAACGAGCCGAATATGATAAATAAGATGCTAGATGATTATGAGTTTATGTAGAGGCAATACATATGTATGAAAATATTAGGAGAAGTTATCAAGTAAAAAATTATGAAATTTTACGAGTAGAAAATATTGATGAAATACGTAAGATTGTTCACAATTTTGATAAAGTATTTGATCCACCTCTATCAGAAAGAGTAATAGATTTAAATACTTATGCAGAAAAATTATATAAAAATGCTATCGTGTTTGCTGCAATTGAAAAAAATGATTTCATAGGTTTTATAGCTTTTTATGCCAATGATAAAGATAATAATGTAGCGTATTTAACACAAATTGGGGTGAAGGACAAATCACAAAATAGAGACGTTGGTAAATCATTATTAGATTTATGCATTAAAACTTCAGAAACTAATAATATGAAAGCTATTAAGTTAGAAGTTTTCAACCAAAACGTTATAGCTATAGAATTTTATAAAAAATATGGATTTTATTTTTGTGGGAAATCGTCTTCGAAATCAATATACATGATGAAGAAATTATAATAGAGGTGCAAATAAATTATGAATAAAACAATCCAAATAGCTTGTTCTTCAATGCCAGACTTTGAGGAATATACAGAGGAGATTAGAGGCTTATGGGAAAGCCATTGGCTGACCAATATGGGAATAAAACATAAAGAATTAGAATTAAAACTAGTTGATTATTTACAGGTGTCCGATATTACATTGTTTACAAATGGTCATTTTGCCCTTGAATCCATAATTGCAGCTACGGGATTAATGGGAGAAGTAATAACTACTCCGTTCACGTTTGCGTCTACAACTCATGCAATAGTAAGAAACGGTATTAACCCTATATTCTGTGATATAAATCCAAAAGATTATACAATTGATGTAGATAAAATAGAGAATTTGATTACCGACAAGACATCTGCCATTATACCTGTTCATGTATATGGTAATGTGTGTGACGTAGATAGAATTGATGAAATAGCTAGGAAACATAATCTCAAAGTAATTTATGATGCAGCCCATGCTTTTGGTGTCACAGTGAATGGAAAGGGAGTAGGAACCTTTGGAGATGCTTCTATGTTTAGCTTTCATGCTACAAAGGTTTTCAATACCATTGAGGGAGGAGCAGTTGTATTTCGAGATGAAAAACTCAAGAGAAAGCTCGACGCTTTAAAAAACTTTGGGATTACGCAATCTGATGCAGTTGAATATGTTGGTGGCAATGCAAAAATGAATGAATTTCAAGCAGCTATGGGAATATGCAATCTTAGACATGTAGATAAGGAAATAGTAAGGAGAAAAGCTATTGTAGATAGGTATCAAGATAGGCTATACAATACCAAGGGGATTAAACTATGTAAACCACAAGCAAATGTTAAAGGTAACTATGCTTATTTTCCTGTTGTATTTGATGGATACAGATTAATGCGAGATGAAGTGTTTGAGAGATTAAAGACTCAAAATATCTATGCTCGAAAGTACTTTTACCCACTCGTTAGTGATTTTGAGTGCTATAAAGGAAGATTTAATATTACTGAAACACCTGTTGCGAAGCATATATCAGATAGTATTATATGCCTACCACTTTATGCAGATCTTGCATTAGAGGATGTAGATAGGATATGTGACATTATTTTAAAATAGAATAGATGAATAGTGGTTATATTTTAAAGCATGAAATAAATATTAATGCTTAGATTCATTAGTTTATTGGAGGAAAAATAAATGAAAGGCATAATCCTAGCAGGTGGCTCTGGTTCAAGACTCTACCCAATAACAAAAGGTATAAGTAAACAGCTTTTACCTATATACGATAAGCCAATGATATATTATCCATTATCCGTATTAATGTTATCCAAAATTACAGAAGTTCTTATTATTTCAAACCCTGAATATATAGATTTTTATAAAGTTTTACTAGGAGATGGTTCTAGTTTAGGCATGAGATTTGAGTATAAGATTCAAGAAAATCCTAGGGGACTAGCAGATGCCTTTATAGTTGGAGAAGAGTTCATAGGTAATGATAGTGTCTGTCTTATACTGGGAGACAATATATTCTATGGACAAGGCTTTGTGCCTAAATTATTGAATGCCTCTCAAATAAAAGAAGGTGCTATTATTTTTGGGTATTATGTACCTGATCCTAAAGAATTTGGTGTTGTTGAATTTGATGAAAGCTATAATGTATTATCTATAGAAGAAAAACCGGACAGGCCTAAGTCTCATTATGCTGTTCCAGGACTTTATTATTATGATAACAGTGTAATAGAGAGAGCCAAAAATCTTAAGCCTTCTGCTCGTGGAGAAATAGAAATCACAGATTTAAATAGGGAGTATCTCAATGAAGGTAAGCTCAAAGTTGAATTATTAGGAAGAGGATTTGCATGGCTTGATACAGGTACATATGAAGGTCTTGCAAATGCATCTAACTTTGTAAGGACAATGCAAGAGAGGACAGGCCTCTATATTAGCTGCTTGGAAGAGATAGCCTATAGAAACAAGTGGATAACTAAAGAAGAAATGATATCTTTAGGAAGAGAATACGAGAAAACTGAATATGGTAAGTATCTGCTAAGTATTGCAGGAGAAATCTAGCTTCTGAGTATTTTGGAGGAATATACTATGAATATTTTAGTAACAGGTGGAGCAGGGTTTATTGGATCAAATTTTATTAGGTACATGCTTGAAAATTATAATTATAAAATAGTTAATTTAGATTTATTAACCTATGCAGGAAATCTAAAAAACCTAGACGATATCTCTGATGATAGTAGATATTATTTTATAAAAGGTGATATTTGCGATAGAAGCTTGCTTGAGAAAATATTTAGGAAATTTGATATCAATGTAGTAATCAATTTTGCAGCAGAATCACATGTGGATAGAAGTATAGAAGAACCAGAGGTTTTTCTAAGAACTAATGTTTTAGGGACTCAAGCTTTGTTAGATACTGCTAAAAGTTATTGGAAGCTAGAACCTAATGATAAATATAGCAGAACGTTTGAGGAAGAAGTTAAATACATACAAGTTTCTACTGATGAAGTATATGGAACACTGGGAACAGAAGGATATTTTACTGAGAAAACAAATATATCACCTAATAGTCCATATTCAGCTTCAAAAGCTTCAGCAGATATGTTGGTAAGAGCTTACGGTGAAACTTATGGACTTCCTGTAAATATTACTCGTTGTTCTAATAACTATGGACCATATCAATTCCCAGAAAAGTTAATACCGCTTATGATAAATAATGCGTTGCAGGATAAATACCTTCCTATATATGGAGATGGTAAGCAAGTAAGAGATTGGTTATATGTTAAGGACCATTGTACGGCCATAGATATAGTATTACATAAAGGCAAGATAGGAGAAGTCTATAATATAGGCGGGAACAACGAAAAAGCTAACATTGAAATAGTTAAACTTATTATAAAAGCTTTAGGAAAATCAGATGATTTAATTGAATACGTAAAAGATAGACCTGGGCATGATAGAAGGTATGCCATAGATAACTCGAAAATAACTAAGGAATTAGGATGGAGTCCATCCTATACTTTTGAAGAAGGTATGGACAAGACTATTAAGTGGTACTTAGATAATAGAGAATGGCTAAAAGAAATTATATCAGGTGAATATTTGAAGTATTATGAAGGAATGTATTCAAATAGTGTATTAAATATGGAAAGAACCTTAGTTGATACATTACAAGGTGAAGTTGCAGTAACTAAAGAAGAACAGTAATAAAATAGTTCCATATAAAATATTATATAAATCAATCAAAGGAGCTGATAATATGGATGTAGCAGCAATGTCAACTGCGATTAGTAAATCCAGTATACAACAACAGGCTAGTTTAGCAGTTTTAAAGCTGTCAATGGATTCTGCAAATGTACAATCTGCTAACTTAGCAGATATGCTTCAGCAGTCAACAAAAGCAATGGAGACGTCCATAAATCCACATTTAGGTGGAAATGTGGATATCAAATTGTAGGACTAATAAAAAAAGAAATAGAAAATTGAATTAAAAGAAAAAGAATCAGAAAATTAATATTTCTGATTCTTTTTCTATTGAGGGAATAGCTTGATTGACTTTAGAACTTATCATTAAGTTTATTTAGAATAACTTAATCTTGATTAAGTTATTCTATTTGGGATATAATATATGTAAGGGCAAAAAGAAGGTGAAAATGTGAAGTTTGTAGGTAGAGAATATGAACTAAATGTTCTTGAAAAATTGTATAATGAAGATGCATTTCAGTTTGTGGTTATGTACGGAAGAAGGAGAGTAGGAAAAACTAGATTGTTAAGTGAATTTTGTAAAGGCAAAAATGCAATATTTTTTGTAGCAGAAGAGTATAATGATAAAATGGCACTTGAAAAGTTTTCTAGAAAAATATTAGAACATTTCCATATGGATGAATGGATTCAAAAATTTGATTCTTGGGAGAAGGCTTTTTTGTTCCTTAATCAAAAAGCTGAAAAAGAACCTCTAATATTAGTAATAGATGAATTTCCATATATAGTTTCTGCCAATCCTTCTATTCCTTCTCTTATGCAAAATCTAATAGATCATCAATTAAAGGCTAGCAAGCTATTTATAGTTGTATGTGGTTCTTCTATGAGCTTTATGGAAAAAGAAATTCTTTCTTATAAGAGCCCTCTCTATGGTAGAAGAACTGCTCAAATGAAAATAGAACCATTTGATTTTTTTGATAGTATAAAGTTTTTTCCTAATTATAGCTTAGAAGATAAAGTAACAGCATATGGAATTGTAGGGGGAATACCTCAGTATTTATTAAAATTTAAAGATGTATTTTCTATTGAAGAAAATATAAAGAATCAAATATTAAACAAGTCAAGCTACCTTTTCGAAGAACCAGCTACTTTATTAAAGCAGGAGCTTAGAGAACTAGCTCTATATAACTCGATTATTGAAGCTATTGCTACGGGAAGCTCTAAGTTAAATGAAATAGCTACAAAAGTGGGTGAAGATAGCTCAAAGTCCTCCAACTATATAAAATCTCTTATAGAATTGGAGATTTTAGAAAAACAAATCCCTATAGGGGAAAAGGAAAACAGCAAGAAAACTACTTACTCCATAAAAAATCCTCTGTTTAGATTCTGGTATAGATTTATTTTTACTAACATAGGACTTATTGAACAAGAAATGATTGACTATGTATATGAAAAAAAGATATTACTTGAATTAAATGATTTCTTAGGAAGTACTTTTAAAAGGATTTGTGTAGATTTTCTAAAGCATAAGAATAAAAGAATGGAACTGCCATTTATTTTTGAAAGGATAGGGCAATGGTGGGGAAATAATCCTATTATGAAGAGAGAGGAAGAAATAGAGATATTGGCAATTTCTAAGGATAATGCCTTGCTTGGTGAATGCAAATGGAGAAACCAGCTTTTAGATATGGGGGTTATTAACTCGCTATTAGAAAAATCACAAGCCCTGAGCTATAAAAATAAACACTATGTATTTTTCTCAAAATCAGGATTTACAGATGACGTTATTAATTTTGCAAAATATAATGAGAAAATTATACTGGTAGATTTTAAGGAAATTGGTATTGAGACTACAGAGAAACAGTCCGAGCATAAGATGTAGAATAAATTATAGTGAAAACAGTTTGCTATGATATAATATAATCAAAAGAGTGGAATCAATTTTTGCTATAATTTTGAACAATGAAGGGAGAGCGCCATGGAGCATAAAGATATCCGTTGGATTCAGAGGTTTAGCAACTATAAAAAGGCATTTATTCAAGTCAAAGAAGCATTAGAATTAATGGAGACTAGAAATCTTTCGAAACTTGAAAAGCAAGGGTTAATACAAGCGTTCGAATATACATATGAGTTAGCTTGGAAGACCTTGAGAGATTTTCTAGAAAGTAAAGGGAATACAGATATTTATGGCGCAAGAGATGCAGTTAAAGAAGCCTTTAAGCTAGGTATTATAGAGAATGGCGAAGTATGGATGCAAATGATAAAAAATCGTAACTTAACCAGTCATACATATGATGAAAATACAGCAGATGGCATTATTATGCTTATAGAAGACATGTATTTTGCAGAGTTCAATAGGCTAAGAATTAAAATGGAAGAAATTCTGGAAGAAGAGGATAATGATATATGAGATATGGTCTAAAAGATAGTATCTTAGAGAGCATAATCAGCATTTTTGCTAGGTATTCTAAAATTGAAAAAGTATTACTTTATGGTTCAAGAGCAAAAGGTAATTTTAAAAATGGTTCTGACATAGATTTGACTTTAGTAGGCAACGATATAGATATAAAAGACTTAAATAAAATTTATTTAGAGTTAGATGAACTATATTTGCCATATAGTTTTGATATATCAATATTTGATAAGATACAGAATAAAGATTTAATTAATCATATTAACAGAGTTGGGATAGAAATATATGAAAGAGAGTAAAAGCAGAAACCATTTTATCGGGTTTCTGCTTTTTTAGAATTATTATTTTTATCTTTGTAGCTCTCTATATTACAGCTTAATAAAAAGGAATTTTCAAAAGCATATGGAATTGTATGAACTATATACAGTAAAAATTGTTTAAAAGACAAGGAATATACAAGGATTACTTAGAAAGGAGGCTGAGGATAATGGGATTAATAAGAATACAAAAAACCACTCAAAAAGTGGCAGATGCAATTGCTGCAGTTTTAGATGTAGATGTTTCTATAGTAGATGAAAAGTTATACAGAGTGGCTGCAACAGGCAGGAATAAAAACAAAATAGGTGAAAGACTACCAGAAAATTGTGCCTTTGAAATGGTGGAGAAGAATAAAGAGCCAATGTATATAGAGAATCCAGGCTCTATTAAAGCTTGTTCGAATTGTAGTGTAAAAGGTAAATGTGATGTAATGTCTACAATCGGATATCCAATAATAGATTCTGACAAGCTCATAGGTGTCATAGGAATAATTGCTTTTGATATGAGGCAGAAGGAAAGAATACATAAAAATTACAAATCGCTACTGATATTTTTAGGGACGCTAGGTAGTCTCATATCAGAAAGCTTAAGTAATCTTAAATTAACCTGTTGTGCTAGTAAAACTTACTAATAAAAAAACTCTGACAATTATGTTAACTATCATTGATAGCCACCACGAAATCATCACCATTAGTATTGTGAAAGTAAAATTCAATTTCCAAAGTCCTTTAGGCAGTTAATTTTTGAAGCTAGAAGATGGGTAGAAACCTTCATTCTCCCAATTAACTGAACAGCTTGAAGTCGATGGGAAAATGGTTAAGAGGTTTGAGCAAATTAAGTAATATAATTAGATGGACAGATTTCTTAATCTTGCAAAAGCCAAGGAACCTGTCCATCTAATCTCATTTTATGAGTCCATCAATAAAATCTATTATATTCTCTGTAATTTCAAAACACATTAGAACCTCTTCCTTTTCAACTGCAAGAGGATCTTCTGTCGGATATCTTGTTTCAATATAAAACGCATTTACAAAGGCGCAGTCTTTTAGAAGTCCCTTAAAATCATTATTAAATTCTGTAGCTTTTTTTACATAACCTTTCTAATAAACCTAGCTGTTTTCTCCAATATATTTACGGTGGTCATGTCCTTAAGCTTAGTATCAAAGGAATGTCCACCTTTTTTATGAACCATAAAAGTATGCTTGATATTATATTCTTTTAATTTTGAAACAAATTTTACAGAAGATTTAAATGGCACAGTAGTGTCTAGTTTTCCATGAACTATTAAACAGGGAATCATGTTTTCACTAATCCATGTGATGGGAGAATAATAATTAAATATTTCTTCTTTTGGAGCTGCAATTCCCTTTAATGTTTGACTAGTCGCAAACCTTGCAAATATAGACTTGTTTTCAGAAACAAAGATGTCATTTATATCAGAAGGAGCATAGTAAGCTACTACCCCTTTTATGCCAGACATTGATTCTTTATTTTTATTATATGTATGATAAGTAGAATACAATAAAGAAAGATGACCGCCTGCAGATAATCCCATTAGTACTATATTATCCTTGTTAACAGACAGTCTTTTACTGTTTTTTATTACATAATTTAATGCATCTCTATAATCTAAAAGGATATCATCCATAGTATTTCTATAGCCATACCTGTAGTCAATGCTAGCAACAGCAAAGCCCTTTGCTGCAAGATATTTACACCAAGAAACATTATTAGGCTGATTTCTAGACCCAGAAATCCATCCTCCACCATGGCAAAAAAACACTAAAGGAGTGGTTGTTTTATTTTTTGATGGAAGCCAAATATCTAATTTAAGGTCTTTATTTTTAGTTTTTTTATAGATAAATGTTTTGGGTTCAAGTTTCTTACTTACATTTATAGGAATCCTTGAATTTAATATTTTCCAGGTATAAATAAAAATAGATATGAGGAAATAATAGAATCCTAAGGTTAGATTTTCTACGGCAAGAACAATAAATATTAGTACTAAATATAGCTTATTTACTATAAAAAAAGAAGTTCTAAATTTTTCTTTTAATTTATCCATAAATGACCTGCCATAGTTTATTTTTCTAATGGATTTCGTATTATTTCTTTGATCAATAGAGCTTTTTTTGCTTCCTTAGAATTGAAGTTTAGCTTATGGAGTATATATTTAGCTAAAAAATATCCAAAAGGAAGCCAATTCACATGACTTATGGGTAATATCTTAGTATTTGCCTCAGACATTTCATTATAGAGTATCTTGCGTGATTGCACAGGTAAGGTAGAATCAAAGTATGCATCAATAAATGTTACCTTTTTCATGTCTAATAAATGAGCATAGGAAATAGGATCTATTTTAAATAAAGGATGGATATATTCACTAGATACTATATCTTCAAAAGACATTTTCTTTATTTCTGGAAATTGCTCTTCATAAATATCATAAAGTATTTTTTCGTCCTTTAAATGATAATCCGTACCATAGCCTTTTTCAAACATTTTTCTTGCAAACACAGTAGCAGGTGATTGATGTAAAATACGAGGTATATGACCTCCTGTTGTCATAAATAATAAATGGTTAATTCTATTATCTATGGCACCGACAATTGTGGATATCATACCACCTAAACAATATCCAGCAATAATGTTATTTTTGTTCCAAGAATTTAATTGTTCTAATAAATCAATAGTACTAAGGGTATCTATTACTCCATGCTCCCAAAATTGGTACATTGTATTAATATCAGGATAAAGATAGCTACGGCCACTAATAGAGTTGTTTTCCACTCTAGTATAATTACCAGGCAATATTAATACACTAGTGCTTACACCAGCACTAGCTAAGTGAGGACCAAGCCATAAAAGATATTTTATGTTCTTGCTGCCTAACCCGTGAAGAATTAAGGCAGAAGCTCGAACCTCTTTTTTAGGTTCAAAAAAATATAGTTCAACATTTTCAGTTCCAGGGGAACAGTTTCTATATAGAGATTTGTATCTGACGTAATTACATCTATAATTTCTCCCTTTAAATATATGTCCAGAAATATTATCGATTTTTCTTTTAGTGTAGGAATAGTCAATAATCATAAAATTACCCTTCCGAATTAATAGTTAACTCATTATATCATAATTGCAAAAGATTACAAAATGAAACGTAAGACGATGATAGAGGTTCATAAAAAGCTAAAAGACATATTGATTTTTGAAAATGAACATAGACAAAAAACAGAAAGCCTCTTATTAGAGTTTTCTGTTTTTTGAAAAATATTATTCGTTATATCGGTAATTATTAAATAATTTTGAGACATAAACCATATTTTAAAGCTCATTGTTCTTATTATTTCTCAGCTATTAATACAGTAGCAAAAGAATTTTCTGTATACTCTTCTTCATTAAATCCACCGTAAACCTTAATATTATTGAATCCAGCCTTCTTCACTATATTAACTAAAGCTTCTTTCCTTAAAGGAAGTAAAGCTACAGAGTTCTCATATTTCTGTCGTCCTGTTTCATTAGATATATGTATTTCAGTATTAAACAATATTTTTCTAGATTCTCTATCAAGGATATAATTTCTGACAAATTCTACCCCTAATTCTTTTTTGCTTATTGTAGGCAAATGATCTATATCAAAATCTAATATTCTGTCATAATTAATTATTTGAATGAGCAGTTTTCCGCCATTATCTATGATTTTACCTATATCATCAATCATGTGCTGAATCTCTGCTTCATTGTCTAAATGGACTAATGAATTTCCTATACAATATGCTAAATCATATTTTTTCTCAGAAAATAAGGCATTAATGTCTTTCATATCTCCTTGAACAAGATTAATATCTAAATCTTCTTTCTTTGCTTTCTTCTTCCCAGCTTCAATCATCGCAGCATCAAGATCTATTCCGTCTACTATATATCCTTTCTTAGCTAGCTCAATTGCATAGTTTCCTGTTCCACAGGCAATGTCAAGAACGTATTTCCCATTATCAGCTGCTTTTTCTATGAAGTCAATCTTATCTGATGTAGCTGGAAATATAATATCATAGTATCTGCTAAGCTCTTCATAAAAGCCCATAAAGTTCACCCCTTAAAATGTTCTATGATAATAGTATTACATATATTATCATTTCGCAAACATTTAATTAGGGTAGTTAATGGTATGCTGCCTAAAATGCAGCTGTACAGATTTGGTATGTGTATAAAAAAGGCAGTAGAAGACAGCAATACTGATGCAGTGTTTATTGCCAGTGGAGATTTATCCCATATGCTGACTGAGGATGGGCCCTATGGCTACAGTCCTTATGGTGAAGAGTTTGACGATGAGATTATTTCGTTACTCAAAAAAGGAGACGTTTCAGGAATATTCAACATGGACAGAATTACTATTGAAAAAGCAGCAGAATGTGGCCTACGCTCATACTACGTCATGCTGGAAGCTATGAATGGATTTGAAGTTATTAGGCGCAGCGAAGTGTAGGTGATATAATGTGGACAAAAAATAAATATTGCTTTTTAACTTATGAGTTAGGAATTTTCTTAACTCATTTTTTGACATTACTTTTATACCTAAAATATGATACAATATTATAATATATCTGATAAAAGAAGTAGGAGAGTTTCTTATGGAAGGTCTTAAGGTTAAGAGCAAAAAAAGAACAATATATATATTACTGACCAATACGGGCTCAGTTCCAACAAAGATTATACAAGTGTATACCAAGGCACCATATAATCATGTTGCTATCTCTTTTACCAAAGATTTAAGGCAGTTCTATAGCTTTGGGAGAAAAAAATATAATAATCCTTTATGGGGCGGCTTTGTTATTGAAGGTATAGACAGTAAAATATACGAATATTTCAGTGAGACCACCTGCTCTATTTTTTCACTTGAAGTAGAATTAGGTGTTTATTCCCGAATGAGAAAAGTAATCAAACGATTTGAAAAGGAAAGGGACAAATATGTATATAGCTTTATTGGATTATTAGGTGTAATCGTGAAGGTCCCAATTGAAAGGGAATATGGCTATTTTTGTTCGCAATTTGTAGCTACAGTCCTTGAAAAAAGTGGATTAAATCTATTCAATAAACGACCTGGATTAGTAACTCCAAATGATTTTATGAATCTAAAGGAGCTCAATCATATCTACACAGGTAAACTTTCTGACTATTCAAAGGAAGCTAACTTAAGCAATTATAAAAATTTTATTCCAGTAACAAACGAAGTATAAATCCCCCTTGGATAGAGAGAATCTATTTAAGGGGTTTATTTTTAATAATATTCAATAAAAGCTTTTCTTAAGAAAAATATAAGAAATTGAACAGTTTATTTTACAAAAATTTAATGTAAAATTGAAGTAGATAGGAACAATTTTTTAAAAGATGGTATAATGTATTTGATTTTCAAAAGAAGTGAGGGATAACAATGACACAATACAATGTGCTTGTAGTAGACGATGAAGATGAAATAAGGGATGCCATAGAAATATATCTTAAAAACGAGGGAATTAAGGTATTTAAAGCAAAGGATGGATTAGATGGACTTATGGTATTAGAAGAGGAGGATATACACCTTATATTAATGGACATAATGATGCCTAGAATGGACGGAATAAAGGCTACATTCAAAATAAGAGAAAGCAAGAATATCCCCATAATTATGCTTTCAGCAAAATCTGAGGATACTGATAAAATATTAGGCTTAAATGTAGGCGCGGATGATTATATTACTAAGCCCTTTAATCCTATGGAGCTTGTGGCCAGGGTAAAGTCACAGCTGAGAAGGTATATTAACCTTGGTAATTACAAACACAGCAGTGAAGAAATAAATGTAAATGGACTCATACTAAATAAAGATACCAAGATGGTTACAGTAGATGGAGAAGAAATAAGACTTACACCTATAGAATACAAAATACTTGAACTATTAATGGAGAACCGTGGAAGAGTTTTCTCTATTGAAGAAATATATGAACGTGTTTGGAAAGAACCCTACTTTAATGCAGATAATACAGTAGCAGTACACATTAGGAGAATACGAGAAAAGATAGAAATCAATCCTAAAGAGCCTGAATACCTAAAGGTGGTGTGGGGAATTGGATACAAAATTGAAAAATAAGAGCACATGTTTTCTTATCCTGATTCTATCTGTATACATCCTTTCTATATCTGCTTTAGCTGCGGTTGATATTTATAATAATAGAGACATGCTTACTACGAAGCCGTACTTTAACAGCTGGCAATTTAGCGGTGAAATACGAGAATATGTAGATGCACTGATTTATTATTATAAAATAGATAATAATTTTGATTATTCTGATGAAGACTTAAAAATAGCTGTAGATGAGCATGACGATGTAAAAAACTACATGCAGAGCAAAGCGTATATCAAATATTATATAAAGGATAAAAACAATAGTATATTTACTAATCTAGATAAGAATATTGATTTAGAAAAGTATATAAATACAGAAACTTTATATAGTATTAAGTTCCCACTTAGCAGCAATAATAGATTTGCTTCAGTATCTAGAATTTTCAATGACAATGGCCTTGATGGCTATATAATTATACCGAAGGATATAAATACATCTAGTAGAATATACTTGGATTATACTTATTTTGAATCCATAAAGAGCAGAGTAACAAAGGAAATCGTCATATTGATAATTTCTTTTATTATAGGAATGGGATTACTTATATATACTATAAAGAAAAAAGACATGATAATAGATGATTTAGAAAAACCTATCAAATTGTATAGAAAATTGCCCTTAGATTTTAGATTTGGGTTATTCTTGGTATATTCATTTTTTATGATGTCGTTTTCTACAAGTATAAATGTGTTTTATAAGGCTATAACCATTAGACAGTTCATTATTTTAACCTTTGCAAGTATTTATGTAGTTTATTTTATATTGAATGCTTGGGAATTATATAAAATGTTGACCATTAGTGGTTATCTTAGAGAAGAAATTAAAAAAAGCATTGTGTATACAACTGTAGTTATGCTAATAGATAGCTTTGCAGTTAAATCTGTAGGGATCAAGATTCTTGTAGTAGTCTGGTTGACAGCTTTTACAGGCTTTTTCTTTGTTCTAGCTTTTGTCGCCTATGGTGATTTAATATCAATGTTATGTGTAGGATACATGGTGTTGTACCTCATTTTTGTACCTTATTATGTCATTAAGCGTGTTAGCCATCTAAACAAAATAATCATAGGAGCAGAGGAGATGGCATCAGGAAACTTTAATTATGTAATAGAGGAAAGAGGTAAGAGCGTCTTATCAAGACTAGCGAATAATATTAACAATATGAGTTTAGGTTATAAAAAATCCGTAGAAAATCAAGTTAGAAGTGAAAGACTGAAGACAGAGCTAATAACTAATGTTTCTCATGATTTAAAAACTCCATTGACATCGATAATAAACTACATTGATTTATTAAAAAAGAAGGATATTCCAGAAGATGCAAAGGATTATGTAGAGGTCCTAGAACGAAAGGCTCAGAGACTAAGGGCTTTGATAGATGATTTATTCGAAGCATCTAAAATGACTAGCGGAGCAATTGAATTAGATATGGAAAAATTAGATGTTATTTCACTTTTAAATCAGTCATTAGCTGAGTATGATGAAAAAATTGAAAACTCTACTCTTGATTTTAAGATAAGCACTCCAAAGAATCCAGTATATGCCGAGCTTGATGGTAAAAAGACCTGGAGAGTTTTCGAAAATCTAATTAGCAATATATTAAAATATTCAATGCCAAATACAAGAGTGTATGTTGACATAGCTGAGAGTGAAAGCTATGTTATGGTTACTATGAAAAACATTTCAAACCATGAACTAGATTTTGACTCAGATGAGTTATTCGAAAGATTTATTCGTGGCGACAAGTCAAGAAATACCGAAGGCTCCGGGCTAGGGCTTGCCATAGCTAAGAGTATAGTAGAGCTTCAGGGCGGAAGACTTGATATAGAAATTGACGGTGATTTATTTAAATCAATAGTATATTTTAAAAAGATGAGATTAGGCTAAGAGACTTGTTAGTTTCTTAGCCTTTAAAATTAAAGTTTTATCCTCTGTTTGCCGATATAAAATATAGATAATCATTAGGTATGGGGGGAAAAACATGCGAGTAGAAAGTATAAAGACAAATGATATACAGTATAGCTCACAGCGTTTGAGTACAGGTGAAAACAGACAAAATGAATTACCAGGAAACAGAGAAATAGAAAGCAAAGAGGTAATGCCTCAAAAAAAATATACAGAAGAAGAGCTAAAATCAGCTATCACTAGTGTAAACAAGGCTATAAATCCATATGATAGGAAACTAGAATTCTCAATACATGAGGCCACTAGATTAATATCTGTTAAGGTAATAGATACAAATACGGATGAGGTAATCAGAGAAATTCCTCCTGAGAAGATACTTGATATGGTGGCTAAACTATGGGAAATTGCAGGGATAATTGTAGATCAGAAAATTTAAATGAGGTGATTTAATGAGCAGTATAAGAATAACTGGGATGTCTGGAATAGATACTGAAAAAATGATTACGGACATTATGAAGGCAGAAAGAGTAAAAGTAGACAATGTACAGCAGGACAGACAAATAGTACAGTGGAGACAGGAACTGTATAATTCAATAAACAAGGATTTTGCTAATTTTATATTAAATTCTAGAAAAGAATTTGGATTAAGTGTTATTACATCTACTGGAAGCATAGACAGCAAATCCCTAAGCAGCTTAAGCTGGGTTAAAAGGGCAATTTCTTCTAACGAAGGTGCAGTTAAGGCAAGTACTACTTCTCAGGCTGTTAATGGAAGCTATGATGTAACTGTACATAGATTGGCTGATGGAGTGAAGGGGGCTAGTAGTGTAAATGCTGATGAAGCTATAAAAGATATATTATCTAATTTAAGTGATGCAGTGATAGAAGATGGGGAAGTTATAAGTCCTTCTGAAACTTTTGACATTAAAATAAATGGTGAAACCATTACTGTAAAAAAAGGTGACACTATGAGTTCTATAGTTAAGAATATTAATTCTTCTGGTGCAGGAGTACAGGCATCTTATGATGCTGCTATAGGCAGGTTTTTTATACAGACAACAGCTACAGGTAAGGATGCAGAACTTAAAATAGAAGCTGCTCAAGGTTCTAAAGGAGAAGAATTTATCAATGCTTTAAGCCTAAATGTTACATCATATAATGCAGATGGAACACAAAAAACTGCTGCTTTCAAATTTGAAGATTCTCCGTATAATGGTGTAAATGCTCTAATAGACTTTAACGGTGCCACAGGCATAGAGCAACAATCTAATCAATTCACCATAAACGGAATAAATCTAGATTTAAGAACTACAGGTAGCACAACAATAAGAGTAGACACAGACACAGATGCAGTATATGATAAGATTAAAGGCTTTGTGGACAAGTATAATGAACTTGTAGACAAAATGGGCAAGCTTCTTGGAGAAAAGAAATACAGAGATTTTAAACCACTAACATCTGAACAAAAAGAAGCCATGAAAGAAAAAGAAGTCGAATTATGGGAAGAAAAAGCAAAGAGTGGACTTCTCAGAAATGACTCTATAATCTCAAGTATTATGCAAAATGTAAGAGGCTCATTATATCATAAGGTTGAAGGACTTGAAGATAATCCGTTTAATTCACTTTATCAGCTTGGCATAGAAACAGAAGGATATGTACCAGGCGAAGTAGGTGGTAAATTAAAAATAGATGAAGAAAAGCTAAGAAAAGCCATATCTGAAGATGCAAATGGAGTATTGGAAGTATTGTTTAAAGAAGCAGATACTACTACAAAGAATGGAAAAACAGTCCCTGTGAAGAATTCAGGTGGAGTCATAACTAGAGTATTCAATAACATGATAGATGGAATGGAAGATATAATAGGCAAAGCAGGACCGGGGGAAGATTCCAGTCTGTATAGAAGTATAAATACAAGGCTAATGTTAGACTTTGTTACAGAACACAGCAGCATTAGCTTGCTAGATAAGGACTTGACTAGTTTAGATCGTAGAATTAGTGATCTTAACGCACAGCTGCTAAGAAAAGAAGAATCATATTACAGTAAGTTTTCTGCTATGGAAAGATTTGTACAGCAGATGAATAACCAAGGCTCTTGGATGATGCAGCAGCTTGGCATGTAAAATCAATTGAAAGGTGAGATAGGGCAATGGCCTATAACAATTTATATCAACAGTATCAGCAAAATTCAATAACTACCGCATCTCCTGAAGAATTGACTTTAATGCTTTATAATGGAGCTATTAAATTTATTAATCTAGGAAAGCTCCATATAGAAAGCAAAGAAATAGAGAAAGCCAATAATGCCATTAAAAGAGCGCAGGATATTATCTATGAGCTAAATAATACATTAGACATGAGCTACCCAGTTTCTAGCAACCTTAGAAGCATATATACCTTTATAATTGAAAGATTAGTAGATGCAAATATAAAAAAAGATGTGAAAATTTTAGATGAGATTTTGCCACTAATAGAAGGAATACGGGACACATGGAAGGAAGCCATGAGAGAAGCTAGGAAAATAAAATACGGTGCCCTTTAGAATGGGGGATAATATGGTAGAGAATATCATAAGCGAAATGATAGAATTAATTGAAAAAAAGCTTATAAGTCTAAAACATATTTTGGGCTTAAAGCCAAAGCAAAAAGAAGCAATTGAAGAAGAAAATATGGAAGGCATAGAATCAGCTATTGATGGGATACAAAGCCAAATTAATATAGTAAATGAAATAGATTCTATGTATATGTTAAAGCTAAATGAATTAAAATCATACACTGATATAGAAGATATAGCTCAGTTAAATGATATAAAATATCCTAGAGCCATAATCCTAAAGGATAAATTAGCTGAAATAAAGTCTTTACTACAGCAAATTAAAGTTCTTGATGATGATAATAATCTTCTGATGAGCGAAAAATTTGCAGAAACAAAAGAAAGGCTGAAAAACCTTAGACAAGGTCAAAAAATGGCGAAGGGTTATTTTGTAGAGCATAGCGGAACCATGTTTATAGATGAAAGAAATTAAATTGAATTAATTACATAAGAGAGATTGTGCATTCTTAGCAGCACAATCTCTCTTTGCTATTATAAGCTATAGTTTAAACATACCCCTAAGCTCTTGAAGCACGCCTAGTGAGGTTTTCAAGTGATAATTATACACAATATCTAAATCAGTCAAGTTATCAGTTCCTACTATATTTAAGTTGTACTTATTATTTACAATACTAGAATTTTCGGGGCTTAAATTAAAACCTGATCCCATTTCTGCTAATAAGTTTAAATTGTAGTAAAGTTTCTTTAGCAGGATTCTTGAATGCTGAAGGTTCACATCACCTAAACTTCTCTTATAAAGCTTAATATTTATTTCCTTTATTAAAATTGGATACTCCTTATCTATTACATCAAGCTTGTCTTCGATATCTGCTAGATGTTCTTTTTTCTTTCCAGGTTCTTCTTTTATGATGATTGCTTTTAAAGCTCGTGAAAATTCATCAATTATATTTAAGGATTCTGAATATATTTTGTCCTTAGCTAAGGGAGGGGAGATTACAAAGTTAACTATAACAGCTACAATAATTCCTACTATAGTATCTAGAATTCGATTTAAGCTATAAGATAGCTCCTGACCTTTTTCCACACTTATGATTATTGAAATAAATACTATTGTGGCTATAGATATGGACTTACTCCATCCCAGCTTGTTACAAAGAGATATTATTATTATTATACCTATACCGATAATTATAGGATTTCCTATGGATATAAAAGAGCCTAGAAGGCCAACTGCTGCACCTAAAATGGTTCCTAGAACTCTGTCTCTTCCCATTCTATATGAATCTACCAAGTTACCCTGCATGGCTATTATTGCTGCAACCCCTACAAAAAATGGAGAGTTAAGCTTAAGTATATAAGCTAAAGTGATGCCTATTGTTACAGCGATTGATGTTTTAATTGTTCTCATTCCTATTTTCAAAGAAATCATCCTTATCAAAACAGTATTTGTAGTTGCTATTATTGATCCTTGCTTACATATATTTTATTATTATCAGCAATAAATGTCTATACTTTATGTAATATGAATTTGAGAAACTGCCTTTAATAAACTCGTACATCAGATGAATTTAGTCAATTCAATATATAGTGTATATATATTAGTTTGACCACAAGAAAAAGAATAAGAATAATTGTATATTAAATTGGCAAAATTATTAATATATAGTAGTAAATTATGGAATATTGAGTTTTCCACTGAATATTCACAAGTTATACACAACAATATTTGTACAAATGAACAGTTTTCCACAGACTTATACACATTATCCACAAAATAGCATATTATTTATCCACATTTAAGCAACAAGATAGCTGTGGATATAATACTGAATAATTATTCTACCATAAGTATGTTTAAAAGGCGAATAAATAGAAAATATGTTGAAACATATAAAAAAACATCATATTACATTAACCTTTTTTATATATTAATGTTTTTCTATAATATATAAATATGGACAGGCGCTTTAATTGAGCAGGAGTTAATGATTCTACATTAAGTCGAAAGACATTAATGCTACATTAACTAGGACGATAAATTGTTTTAATTAAAAAAATGTTAATTAGCATGGACAATGGGTATTATATAAATATAATCAATAAATTTTAAAACTACATAATATTTTAGAAAATTTAGAATATAAAAAGGATTAATAAATTTTATGTAGAATTTTATATTTAACAACTGAATATAGATTTTATAACTAAATATTTAAACTGAGAGGAGTTGGAGTATATGAAAATTACTATCAGTGGCAAAAACATGGTGGTAACAGATGCTTTAAGAGATGTAATAGAAAAAAAGATGGGTAAGCTAGATAAGTATTTTTATGAAGACGTTCCAGTTTACATTACGCTAAGTGTTGAGAAGAATAGGCAGATTATTGAAGTTACAATTCCTTTTTCAGGTGCTATTATTAGGGCAGAAGAGTCTACTGATGACATGTATCAATCAATAGACAGGGTTGTTGATGTTTTAGAAAGACAAGTAAGAAAGCATAAGACAAAGCTTCAAAAGAAAAATAAGGGACTTGAAACTATTAGATTTGAAAACGTTCAGGCACTTCCAGCAGGGGAAAATGGAAAAGAGGCTAGTATAGTAAGAACAAAGAGATTTGCAATGAAGCCTATGGATGCTGAGGAAGCAGTGCTGCAAATGGAATTACTTAGACATGCTTTTTATGTATTTAGAAATGCTGAGTCAGATGAGGTAAATATAGTATATAGAAGAAAAGATGGAAATTATGGATTGATTGAACCAGAATACTAATAAAATATTACTTATACAAGCGACAGAGGCTCTCTGTCGCTTTTGGCATTTTTGTAACAGAATTTTTTATTAATATTAAAAGGTATTTGTCTAAAAATATAGAATATTTACTTTATATGAGTGATTAGGGGGGAAGGACTTTGCTTTTAGAAAGCATGATTGTGGCGATCTTCTTTGGCAAGATAAGAGGAGGAAAGTTTTCTAGACTGTCGAAATTAGAATTTAAAAAAATTTGGATTTTTATTTTAGCGTTGATTATTCAAGTAGGAGTGATATTATTTGGTGTCAGTGGAAATAAGTTTGTTCTTAAGTATATAAGAGAGATCAATATACTTTCCTACGTTTTTCTATTTCTAGGTATTATAATAAATATAAAACAAAGGACCCTTACTATAATATTATTTGGGATGTTAATGAATGTTTTTGTAATGTTTTCTAACGGATGGAGAACACCTGTATCTATTGATGGACTAATGTTAGCGGGATATTCAGAATTGGCAGACTTGACTTTATCGGGAAAACTTGCTTTTTATATACCTTTAGATGAGGCTTCAAAGTACGGACTTTTAGGTAAAATAATCACCGTTCCACCACCTTATTTTTTTCCACAGATTCTTAGTATAGGAGACATTTTTATATCCTTAGGATTGTTTTTATTCATACAGAGCGTTATGACTGATGAGGGCTTTGACAAGACTAGCATGGTTAGGTTCAATTATAAAAGCAGGATTTAAAATACAATAGAAAAGCTCATAGCCTCGAGAAAAATGGAGTTACGAAGAAATCTTTGATTTCGTTGTAACTCCATTAAGCGTAGATTGGACTAAATTAAGAGAGTAATCTTTAATTTTAATTCACCAAAATTAGAATCCTACTCTGCAAATGCTAACTAAATATTTCTATTATATTTCTTTTGTGTATCTGAACTTTGTCTACTTGTAATTATTTGTCACTAGTGATAAAATAAATTGATAAGGCAAAAAATTAGAGAGGTGAGATTTATGAAGAGGTTTTTCGAGAAATTTTTTGGTACTCACAGTGAGAGAGAGATAAAAAGAATAGAGCCTATAGTAGAACAAATCGAAGAATTAGATGAAAAGATGCAAAAGCTTACTGATGACGAATTAAAGGCGAAAACACAGGAATTTAAGAATAGATTAAATGACGGCGAAGAATTAGACAATATATTACCAGAGGCATTTGCCACAGTTAGGGAAGCAGCCCATAGGGTTTTAGGCACGAAGCATTATAGAGCGCAGTTAATAGGAGGAATTGTTCTCCACCAAGGAAGAATAGCTGAGATGAAAACAGGTGAAGGTAAGACACTTGCTGCAACATTACCTGCTTATCTGAATGCACTTACTGGAAAGGGAGTTCATGTTGTTACAGTAAACGATTATCTTGCTCAAAGAGATAGGGATTGGATGGGTAAGGTATATGAATTTTTAGGCTTATCTGTAGGATGCATATTACATGATATAGACAATACTGCAAGAAGAGCAGCCTACAACTGTGATATTACTTATGGTACTAACAATGAATATGGATTCGATTATCTAAGAGATAATATGGTTATATATAAGCATGAAATGGTTCAAAGAGAGCTAAATTTTGCAATAGTTGACGAGGTAGATAGTATATTAATTGACGAAGCAAGAACACCTCTTATCATATCTGGTGAAGGTGACAAATCGACCAAGCTTTATTATGCTGCCAATGCTTTTGTACAGACTCTAAAAGGGAGAATAATAGACCCTAATGAAGAAAAGGTAAGCAAATTAGATAGAGAATATAAGGAAGAAACAGTAGACTTTGTTGTTGACGAAAAATCTAGAAATGTAACTATTACTGAGAAGGGGGTAGCAAAGGCAGAAAGAGCCTTTGGCATAGAGAATCTAGCTGACCCTTCAAATATGGAATTATCTCACCATATCAATCAAGCGTTAAAGGCTAATAACTTAATGAAGAGAGATATAGATTATGTAGTTAAAGATGGGGAAGTCATTATAGTAGACGAGTTTACCGGAAGACTTATGTTTGGTAGAAGATATAGTGAAGGACTTCATCAAGCCATAGAAGCTAAGGAAAACCTTGATGTAAGGAGAGAATCAAAAACACTTGCAACTATTACATTCCAAAATTACTTTAGAATGTATAAAAAGCTTTCAGGTATGACAGGTACTGCAAAAACTGAGGAAGAGGAATTTAGGGAAATATATAATGTGGACGTTATAGAGATTCCAACTAATAAACCAGTTGTTAGAAGCGATTATCCTGATTCTGTATATAAAAATGAAGAGTTTAAGTTTAAAGCAGTAGTAGATGAAATAAAAGAGAAAAATAGCAAGGGGCAGCCAGTTCTTGTAGGTACTATTTCAATTGAAAGATCTGAATTATTAAGTAAAATGCTTAAAAAAGAAGGAATAAAGCATGAGGTTTTAAATGCTAAGCATCATGAGAGAGAAGCCGAAATAGTAGCACAAGCAGGTAGATTTGGCGTTGTGACCATAGCTACCAATATGGCTGGTCGTGGTACTGACATAGTGCTTGGAGGAAATCCTGAGTTTATAGCAAAGAGTGAAATGAAGAAAAAAGGATATACAGAAGAGATGATTTCTGTAGTAGATAGCTTTGCAGACACTGATGATCAGGAGATACTTGAAGCAAGAAAAGTCTATAGAGAATTATTAGAGGATGCTAAAAAAAGTACAACCTTAGAGAATGAAAAGGTAATACAGGCAGGAGGACTCCATATAATCGGCACAGAAAGACACGAGTCTAGACGTATAGATAATCAGCTTAGAGGTCGTGCTGGACGTCAAGGAGACCCTGGTTCATCGAGATTTTATGTATCACTAGAAGATGATTTGATGAGGCTATTTGGCAGTGATAAAATTAAAGGAATGATAGAAACCCTTGGTATGCCAGATGATGAGCCATTAGAACATAATCTTCTATCAAAATCCATAGAAGGTGCTCAAAGAAGAATAGAAGGCCGCAACTTTGGCATCAGAAAGCATGTTCTTCAATATGACGATGTCATGAATAAGCAAAGAGAGGTAATCTACGCTGAAAGAAGAAAGGTTCTTGAAGGAGAAAACCTGAGAGAATATATACTTTCAATGGCTGAGGGTATAATTGACAGTGCCATAGCAACCTCTACTGAAGGTTTGAAATATCCAGAAGAGTGGGATCTAAACGGACTTTTAGATAATATTTCAGGATATATGCCTATAAAGGGAATGGTAACATTTGAAAAACCTGAGGAGCTTACAAAAGAAAGTCTAAAGGATATATTAGTAGATACTGTTACTGGATTATATGAAAACAAAGAAAAAGAAATTGGAGAAGAAGTTATAAGAGATATTGAAAGAGTCATATTACTCAGAATAGTCGATACAAAATGGATGGATCACATTGACGCAATGGATCAGTTAAAACAAGGTATAGGCTTAAGAGCAATGGGTAATGAGGACCCTGTAATAGCTTATCAGGTAGAAGGCTTTGATATGTTTGAAGAAATGACTAAGAGCATTCAAGAAGATACTGTAAAAGCATTGTACCATCTTGAAAGACCTGAAAAGGTTGAAAGAGAAAGAGTAGCTAAGGTGACAGGAGCAAGTCACGGCGAATCAGAGAAAAAGGCTAAACCCGTAGTAAAAGGCGAAAAAATAGGCAGAAATGACCCCTGTCCATGTGGCAGCGGTAAAAAGTACAAAAAATGCTGTGGACAGAATGAATAATGAAGGAGATGATTAATTGGTAGAATTTGAGATATATAAAGAGCGAATATCTAAACTAAGAGAGGAATTAGCAGAGGTCGGTGTTTCTCTTTGACTTAGAAAGTCTTAGAGAAACAGTAAAAAAACTAGAAGAAAAGACCTATGAGTCAGACTTCTGGGGAGATGTACAGCAGGCTCAGAAGACAATGCAGGAAATTACCTTTATAAAAGATAAAATAAGTGAATATGAAGAAATATCAACAGAACTAGAAGACGTAGAAGTACTTCTTCAGCTTTTAGAAGAAGAAGAGGATATTGCAACTGAGAATGACTTACGAAAAGGTACAGAATCCGTTGAAGAAAAGATTGAAAATCTGAAAATAAAGACATTGCTTAGTGGTGAGTATGATAAAAATGGTGCAATACTGTCTATTCATGCAGGAGCAGGTGGTTTAGAAGCTCAGGATTGGGCAGAGATGCTTTTAAGAATGTACAAGAGATGGTCTGAAAGAAAAGACTACTCCACAGAAATTCTGGATATTCTCTCTGATACAGAAGGAGGAATAAAAAGTGTAACTCTTTCAATAAGAGGAATAAATGCCTATGGATACCTTAAATCAGAAAAGGGTGTTCATAGACTAGTTAGGATTTCACCCTTTGATTCATCAGGTAGAAGACATACATCATTTGCATCTGTAGATGTATTTCCAGAGCTAGACGAAAATATGGAAATAGACATTAATCCGAATGATTTAAAAATAGACACATATAGATCAGGAGGAGCCGGAGGGCAGCACGTAAATACCACCGACTCAGCCATAAGGATTACACATATTCCTACTGGTATAGTAGTTCAATGTCAAAATGAAAGATCTCAGCACAGTAACAAGGCTACAGCCATGAGAATGCTTATGGCAAAGCTAATTGAAATTAAAGAGCTTGAGCAAAAAGAGAAAATAGAAGATATTCAAGGACAGTATAATCAAATAGGCTGGGGCTCTCAAATAAGATCATATGTATTTCATCCATACAGCCTAGTCAAGGACCATAGAACAAATGCAGAAACAGGCAATATATCAAGTGTAATGGATGGAAGCTTAGATATGTTTATGAACGAATATTTAAAATGCAAAGCAAAATAGTCATCAAAATGATGGCTATTTTTTTTATGACCGATTTATGTGAGCGACAGCGAACAAATAAATTTGTGAAGTAATTGATTAACTTTTTACAATTTTTGTTGAAATAGAGGAAAAAACAATATGATGTAGAATAATGTATTTATTAATATATAGAGGTATATGGACTAAGGGGATTATTTTTCTTACAAAGGGAGTGGGAGAAAATGAAAAAGGAAAAAGATAATATTTTTTCTAATAAGGGGGTCTTTAAAAAAAATAAAAGTAAAAAATTACAAGAAGTAAATCATAAGAATGTAACCACGAACGAGAAAAAACTGTTCTCAAAAAATGAAAACAGGATAAATGACTTCAAGACGAAGAGAAGGATAGGAAATCAGATATCTAGAGTAGTATTAATTCTTGCAATTGTACCATTGTTATTTGTCGGAATAATAAATTATTATATAGAGACTAAAAGAAATACAGAAAATATTGAGATCTCAAATTTAAATATGGCTAAATCCATATCTAATCAAGTCGAAGCACAAATTAATGGATTGTTTGATATGCTAAAGTCATTGTATTTAACTAATGATTTCTTAAATATAGATTCATATACGTTAAAAGGGATCCCCATTAAAATAGCTAGCGAATATGATAGCATAAATGCTATTCAAATATATGATTCAAAAGGAAACCAGATTTTATCAAGTAAAAACACAAAAACTGATATAAATGTTGCAGGTGAAGAATGGTTTAAAAAGGCTTTAGAAGAGGAAAGATATGTTTCTGATTCATATATAGAAGATGCAACACCAGAAATAATAATTTCTATGCCAATAAAAAATAGATCAGGTAGTTTGAAGGGAGTTATTGCTGCAAATATAAGCCTAAAGAACCTATCTTCTATAGCAGAGGAATTTAAAACTGGTGAAACAGGCAATACTTATATAGTAGATAGAAACGGAGTTATGATTGTACATATTGATTATAGAAATAAGGTATTTAAATCTTTTAATGCTAAGGAAGCAGGGATAGAAGGCGTACTTAAAGTACTAGAGGGGAATTCAGATGTAAGTACATATAAGAATGAAAATAATGAAACTGTAATAGGAGCATATAGCTATATGCCTTCGACAGGTTTTGGAATAATTGTAGAGCAAAACAAGGCTGAGATAACTAAATCAGCAGTTGTAAACTTTACAATAACTTTAGCAGTGACTTTAATAGCAGTACTTATCATTATACTTTTAACCTCAATCATTGCAAGAAAATTTTCTGCTCCTATAGTAAATCTTGTCCACGTAGTAGATGAAATAGGAAATGGAGATTTGACAAAAAGAGCAAAGGTTGACTCCCATAATGAAATAGGTAAGCTGCAACAGGAATTTAACAAAATGGTAGATTCGTTATATAATATTATATCTAATGTAAACAAAGCCATAGCTAATTTCAAAATAAATGTAGACAACTTAAATCAGAGTGTCAAGTTAACTGTGGGAGCCTCTACTGAAATAACTAGAGTAGTAGATCAGGTTGCTTCTGGGGCAGAGGATCAATTAAAAAATGTAGAGGATACTATAGGCCTAGTAGAAGGAATAGCTAAAAATGTAAAAAACGTAGATGATAATGCTCATGGGATTTTAATGGCAACAAGCGAGGCTTCTCACATAGCAAAAGACGGCTCAAAGGATGTTGAGAGTACAAGAGCTTCAATGTACTCGATAGCTTCAAAGGTAAAGGAATCAGCTGAGCAAATTGCTACCTTAAATGGCCGAACTAAAGAAATAGGTAATATCATAACATTTATAGATAATATTTCAAAACAGACTAATCTTCTTGCATTGAATGCAGCTATTGAGGCTGCTAGAGCAGGTGAATATGGCAGAGGCTTTACAGTGGTAGCAGAAGAAGTAAGAAATCTAGCAGTACAAACTAGTGATGCTTCAAATAATATAGTAAATCTCATTAGCCAAATACAAGAAGATATGGATAGAGTATCTAAATCTATGGAGGAAGGAATTGTAGAGGTTGATAAAGGTAGCTTTGCAATAGAGAAGACAATAAGTTCCTTTGAAAAAATAGCAGATGAAACTGATAAGGTATTTAAAGGTGTAGAGGATTTTGCCGTAGTAGTTGAAGAGCTATCGGACAACATGCATAAAATCGAAGGCTCTATAGCACAGGTAAGTGCAGTATCACAGCAGACGGCGGCGGGAACACAGACTATTATGGCAAGTACTGAAGAACAGCAATCTGCTATTCACCAGATTAATCAGGCTATAGAAGAGCTTAATCAAATGACAGATAATCTAAATGAAATGATAAAGGGATTTAAGATTAATTAGTCGATAGGGATTCAGCTGTGGCTGAATTCTTGCTTTAATGAGCAAATATATGTAATAATAGACATGGTTATTAAGCTATATAAAAAAGGAGAGAATTCTATTGAATATAATTTCTAGATTGACAGAAGAATTTAAGCTGAAAAAATTTCAGGTGGAAAACACAGTAAATCTTATAGATGAAGGTAATACAATACCCTTTATTGCCAGATATAGAAAAGAGCAGACTGGAGAGTTAAGCGATGTTATCTTAAGAGATCTGTATGAAAGACTTATTTACTTAAGAAACCTTGAGGGCAGGCAAAATGAGGTAATAAGGTTAATTGAGGAGCAGGGAAAGCTGACAGCAGAATTAAAGAAAGAAATATTATCTTCTGAAACCCTCCAAAGAATAGAGGATTTATACAGGCCATATAAACCTAAGAGAAGGACCAGAGCTACAATAGCTAAGGAAAAAGGATTAGAGCCATTGGCAGAGATAATAATGTCTCAAAATATTAATCAAGGAAGCTTAGATGAAATAGCAGCTCCATTTATAGACGCAGAAAAAGAAGTTAATACAGTAGAAGAGGCTTATCAAGGAGCAATGGATATAATAGCAGAAGTAGTATCTGACAACGCCGAGTTTAGAGAAATAATTAGAAAGATAGTATTTGATAAGGGTATAGTTATTACCTCTGCATCAGATGATAAGGCTGATTCTGTATATGAAATGTACTATGACTATAAGGAGCCAGTGAAAGTAATTGCAAATCATAGGATATTAGCCATCAATAGAGGAGAAAAGGAAAAGTTTCTAAAGGTTAAGATAGAGAGTCCAGATGACGAAATAATAGATGTTTTGAAATCCAGGGTAGTAAATAATGATAAAGCAATAACTACTTCATATTTGATTTCAAGTATTGAAGACGGATATAAAAGGCTTATTTCACCTTCAATTGAAAGAGAAATAAGAAATACACTTACAGAAAAGGCAGAAGAACAAGCCATAAAAGTCTTTGGAGTAAATTTAAAGCCTCTTTTAATGCAGGCGCCAGTAAAAGGTAAGGTAGTCATGGGATTTGACCCTGCTTTTAGAACTGGATGCAAGATTGCAGTAGTGGACGAAACAGGAAAACTTTTAGATTTCACTACTGTTTATCCTACAGAGCCTCAGAACAAGGTAGAAGAAGCAAGAAAAGAGCTTATTAATCTCATCAACAAATACAATGTAGATATTATCGCCATTGGTAATGGTACAGCATCCAGAGAATCAGAAACCATAGTAGCAGAAATGCTAAGAGACCTTGACAGAAAGGTATACTACACTATTGTCAGCGAAGCGGGGGCATCTGTGTATTCAGCTTCTAAGGTTGCAAATGAAGAGTATCCTGATATAAATGTTTCCATAAGAGGTGCTATTTCTATAGGAAAGAGACTTCAGGATCCTTTAGCAGAGCTAGTAAAGATAGATCCCAAAAGTGTTGGAGTAGGACAGTATCAGCATGATATAAATCAAGGAAGATTGGACGAGACTCTTAAAGGAGTTGTAGAGGATTGTGTAAACAATGTAGGAGTTGATTTGAATACTGCTTCTATATCACTGCTCAGCTACGTTTCAGGAGTTTCTTCAAGTGTTGCAAAGAATATAGTAGGCTTTAGAGAAGAAAAGGGCAAATTCAATAATAGAAAGGAGTTACTTAAGGTAAAAAGATTAGGGGAAGCAACATTTGTTCAATGTGCAGGTTTTTTAAGGATATCTGATGGTGACAATCCTTTAGACAATACAGCTGTTCATCCAGAGTCTTATGATGTGGCATTGGCTCTTATTGAAAAGCTGGGATTTTCTACAGATGATATTAAAGCAGGCAAGCTTAAGCAGATAGATTCTATTATAAATGAAAAAAATATTATAAAGTTTGCAGAGGAGCTTCAGATAGGAGTTCCAACTCTGAGAGATATTATTAAAGAGTTAAAAAAACCAGCAAGAGACCCTAGAGAAGAAATGCCTAAACCAATTTTTAGGACTGATGTACTAAAGATGGAAGATTTAAAGCCTGATATGATACTTACAGGGACAGTAAGAAATGTAGTAGATTTTGGAGCCTTTGTTGACATTGGAGTAAAGCAGGATGGTTTAGTCCATATTTCTCATTTATCTAACAAATTTGTGAAGAATCCAATGGAGGTAGTTTCTGTAGGAGACATTGTAAATGTGAAAATACTTGATGTAGATGTTGAAAAGGGGAGAATATCTCTTAGCATGAAAGAGGTGTAACTATAATATCTCTCAGAAAAAATATGGAGGGCAATAAAGTGGATAGGATTCTGTTACATAAAGAAAATAAAAGGCTAGAATTTATAAATGAGTTAATCCTAGAAGCATCGTATAAACAGACTAATGATGAAATGTTAAATACATCATTAAGAAAAATTGCAGAAATAATTGACATAGACTTTGGATATATAGTTAACTATAATGATAAAGAAATAATCCTAACAAATGCTGAGGGACAATATAATTTACCAGAGGGCTTTTTGGAAGAAGCAATAAACTTTAGATTTAAAAACGATATAATTAGGGATGAAATGGGGAAAAGAATATTTATATTAAATGAAGAGAATTTTAATACTCCTAAGCAAGAATATATGATTAAAAAGTATGACTTAAAGACTCTAATAACTGTACCTATAGGCTCTAATGATGCCTTTGCTGCTAAATTGATACTCTTGTTTTCCCATAAGGAAAAGGATGATATATTGGAATATGTCCCCCTTTTAAAGACTATAGGAAACACTCTTTGGATACTTATACAAAAGCAAAAGATACATGAGGATTATCAAAACAACATCATTAGAACGGAAAAGCTTAGGGCATTGGGAGAGCTAGCAGGAGGAATTGCCCATGATTTTAATAATCTGTTGACAACAATACTAGGGTTTTCCCAGATTGTATTAACTCGAGAATTAAGTGAAGATATAAGAGAGTACATGAATATCATCCATAAATCAGCCCTAGATGGGAAAGAAATTGTAGATAGAATACAGGGCTTTAATCGCAAGAAGTTTGGCAATAAAAAAGAAGTTTGTTCAATAAACTCAATAGTTGAAAGCAGTATAGAGATGGCAAGACCAAGATGGAAAAATTTTTACGAATTTTATGGAAACAATCTTAAGATAGTAAAGGGACTTTATTCGAATAGTAATATTTATTGTGTGGAGCATGAAATAAGAGAAGTAATTATTAATTTATTATCAAATGCTATGGATGCCATGGAAAATGGGGGTATATTGACTATTAGAACCTATGATGATGAAGATAAGGTAATAGTTGAAATAGGAGATACAGGGGTAGGTATTCCCGAGGAAATAAAAGAAGAGGTTTTTGAGCCTTTTTATAGCACAAAAGGAATAAATGGAACAGGATTGGGGCTTAGCATTGCAAAAAATATTATTGAGGATCATAATGGCAGTATTAAACTTGAAAGCAAGATTGGCGAGGGGACAACCTTCAATCTAAGTTTTGACAGATTTCTTAAAGAGCCAGAAGCCATTGATATATTTGAATCTAATATAAATGCTTATGATATAGATAAAGAACTAAATATCCTTGTAGTAGACGACATTCTACAGGTTGGTGAAACAGTAGTACAGATGCTTAAGACAATTGAAGTATCCGCCGATATAGAGGTTGAAAGTGAGAAAGTAATAAATAGATTATCTCACAAAAAATATGATATAATTATATGTGATTTAGCTATGCCAGAATTAAATGGTATAGATCTAAGTAAGATAGTAAAAGAACAGTATCATCAGACAAAATTTATTATCATAACAGGTTGGCCTGGAAGGTTTAAGAAAGATGGTTATGATAGCGTAGACTATATAATGAGAAAGCCTTTTACAATTGAAGAATTAGCTAAGGCTATTAAAAGTGTCTTATAATACATAGGGAGGAATAATAATGCTTTTAATTAAAAATGCAAAAATTTATACAATGTCTGAAAACGGAATAATAGAAAATGGTAGCATTCTAATTGAAGACGGAAAGATAAAAGAAGTGGGCAGAGATATAGTTGCTCCTCTTGATTCAGAAATTATAGATGCAGAGGGCAGATTAGTGACACCTGGATTTATTGATGCTCACTGCCATTTAGGAATGTGGGAAGACGGCATAGGCTTTGAGGGCAGCGATGGAAATGAAATGGTTGATCCTGTCACACCACATCTAAGGGCAATAGACGGAATAAATCCAATGGATGTTACATTTAAAGAAGCAAGAGAAGGCGGAGTTACTTGTGTAGCTACAGGTCCAGGGAGTGCCAATGTTGTAGGTGGACAGTTTGTAGCTCTAAAGACATATGGTGATAGAATAGATGATATGATAGTAAAAGAGCCGCTAGCTATGAAGGTTGCATTTGGAGAAAATCCAAAAAGAGTTTACAATGGCTTGAAAAAATCACCAATTACTAGAATGGCTACTGCTGCCATACTTAGGGACACACTGATGAAAGCCAAAAAATATGTGGAAAAGCTTGATAAATCAAAGGATGACCCTACAAAGGCTCCAGAATATGATATGAAAATGGAAGCAATGGCAAAGGTTATTAGAAAAGAGCTTCCTCTAAAGGCACATGCTCATAGAGCTGATGATATATTTACTGCTATAAGAATAGCAAAGGAATTTGATGTAGACATAACTCTTGAACATTGTACAGAAGGACATTTAATAGCAGATTATCTTGCTAAGGAAGGAAAGCCAGCTATAGTAGGGCCTACTCTTTCTGATAGATCTAAATTTGAACTTAGAAATCTTACATTCGATACTCCTAAAGTACTTCACAATGCTGGAGTAAAAATAGCTATAATGACAGATTCTCCTGTTATACCACTACAGTATCTTCCAATATGTGCAGGATTGGCAGCAAGGGCAGGATTAGAGGAAATGGAAGCATTTAAAGCCATTACAATTAACCCAGCTGAAATATTAGGCATACAAGATAGAGTAGGAAGTATTGAAACAGGTAAGGATGCAGACATAGTGATTTTTGATGGGAATCCATTAACAGATATAGGCTGCAAGACTTTCGCTACTATTATTGATGGAAAAAGAGTGAAGTAGTGTAATTGAGAAAGGAGAATTGCTCCATACTCTTATTGTCATCCTGAACGATAGTGAAGGATCTCGCGTGATTTAATTATGATTTAGAAATAGTGTAACAGCAGCTTAACAATTGTCTAATACTGGGTAATCACCGTTAAAAAATTGTTTAAAAGATAATTGACAAAATAATACTGCTGTGAGATAATGAAATTGTTAAAAATAAAATATATTAAAATCTTCAGGGCAGGGTGTAATTCCCGACCGGTGGTATAGTCCACGAGCTGCTAATGCAGTTGACTTGGTGAGATTCCAAGACCGACAGTAAAGTCTGGATGAGAGAAGGTTTTGCTAATATCCACATACTTAACGTAGATTCGAGTTTATCCGAAGACTGCGATATTAAATCGGATATAAATTAGCTATCTAGCCCTGATGTCATTCTTCAGGGCTTTTTTATGACCTAACTGCGAGAAAGTACCAATGCTCTGAAGGCAAATAAAAATTTGGAGGGATGGTATATGTTAATAGTAAGAGAAAAAATGAGCACTAGAACAATGGTAAAAACAGCAGTATTATCAGTATTGGCATTCTTAATAATGTATTTTGAAGTGCCTCTATGGTTTACTCCACCTTTTTTAAAGGTCGATTTAAGCGATATTCCAGCTTTAATAGGTGCATTTTCTTTAGGCCCTGTAGCTGGAGTAGTTATTGAATTACTTAAAAATATATTAAATGTGGCTATTGAGGGTACTACTACGGGAGCAGTAGGAGAGCTGGCAAACTTCTTTGTAGGAAGTATATTTGTATTCGTAGCTGGGATTATATATCAAAACAAAAAATCCTTTAAGTCTGCTATACTAGGTATGGTTGCAGCAACTATAGCTATGACTGTTGCAGTTTCTGTACTAAACTATTATTTTCTTATACCCTTCTATGCAAAGCTATTTGGAGTATCAGTAGACCAATATGTTGAGATGGGTGCGCAGGTAAACAGATTTGTCACAGACTATAAGAGCTTTATACTATATGGAATAGTACCCTTTAACCTTTTAAAAGGAATAATGATATCAGTTATAACAATACCGCTATATAAGAGAGTATCACCTATATTGCATAGATAGAAGACACCATATGGTGTCTTTTTTATGACCTAACCCGATTTTCTGAATGTTTTTGTCAGAAAATCGATGGTAGGTCAAATGCAACAAGCACCAACTATATTGTAGGTTTATGATAGGAGTGTCCGTTAGGACCAAATTTATGTGAGCGACAGCGAACAGATAAATTTGTGTTGCGAGACTGCTACTTGTATATCATACCCAAACTGGATATAATATTTTTAGGATATGCTAAGGAAGGATGAAGCAATTGCTTAAAATAAATGTAGATGATATAAAAGAAACAGAAAAGCTGGGCTATACACTTGGAAAGCTATTAACTGGTGGGGAAATAATATGTATGAATGGGGATTTAGGAGCAGGGAAAACTACTATGACCCAATCAATAGCAAAAGGTCTAGATGTGGAAGACTATGTGACCAGTCCTACATTTACAATAATTAACGAATATAAAGGCAGATGTCCCTTATATCATTTTGACGTCTATAGGATTAATGATGTAGACGAGATGTATGATCTGGGATATGAAGAATATTTTTATTCAGATGGAGTATCTATTATAGAATGGGCAAATATAATAAAAGAAATACTGCCGAAGGAAAGATTAGATATAATGATTAATAAAAAAGATAATATAGAAGGCAGAGAGATAATTATAGCTGGAAATGGGGAAAAATATATAAATATTATCAAATTGCTTTCAGAAGAAATCTAATATACTGTTTTATATATAAAGGAGCTGAAGAAGGATGAAAGTCTTAGCCATAGATACCTCTAGTATGTCTGCAACCTGTGCAATTATGGACGATGATAAACTACTGGTGGAATATACTCTTAATCATAAATTAACTCATTCTCAAAAAATAATGCCAATAATAAAAGAGGCATTTGATAGCTGTGGATTAAAGCCTGAAGACATAGATATATTTGCAGTAGCAAAGGGACCAGGCTCATTTACTGGTTTAAGGATAGGAGTGGCAACCATAAATGGACTTGCTCAGGCAACAAACAAAAAGGTAGTAGGAGTATCCACACTTGATGCACTTGCATTTAATTTGCCATACTGTGGAGGAATAATAGTTCCTGTGATGGATGCCAGGAGAGATAGAGTATTTACAGGAATATATAAATGGACAGGTGGGAATCTACATATAATTAAAGAACAAACAGTTCTAGAGGTTAAAGAGCTTATAGATATATTAATTGAAAGACCTGAAAAAATAGTATTTGCAGGGGACGGAACTCTAGTGTATAAGGATGCTTTCTCAGAAGCATTAGGAGAAAAGGCTATATTTGCTCCAAGGAGTGTTAATATGGCAAGAGCCTCCTCTGTAGCTGAGCTTGCAATGGCAAAAGCTATAGAGGGAAAGACAGAAAGCTTTTTTGAACTTGTACCAGACTATTTAAGAGAATCTCAAGCGCAAAGAGAATATAATGAAAAGCATTGTATGACAGGTGACGATAATGAGTAATGTAATAGTTAGGGAAATGGCTGAAAAGGATATAGATGAAGTAATTGAAATAGAAAAAGAAGCTTTTGAAACTCCTTGGTCGAGAGAAGCTTTTGTATTAGAATTGATTAAGAACCAATTAGCTAGATATGTTGTAGCAGAAAAGGATGGTAAAATAGCTGGTTATGGCGGACTATGGCTCATACTTGATGAGGGGCATATAACTAATATAGCCGTAAGCTCTGCATACAGAGGACAAGGCATAGGAAATATGATTGTTGAAAAGCTTATAGATATATGTGAAGAAAGAGAAATAAAAAACATGACATTAGAGGTTAGAAAATCTAATTTAATTGCTCAATCTCTATATAAAAAATATGATTTCATCGATTGTGGAGTTAGGAAAGGATATTATACAGACACTAAAGAAGATGCAGTTATTATGTGGAGGGTAAAATAAAGTCACTTTGCAAATACTATATAGGGGACAATAATTCCAAAGGAGATGGTATTTTTGTCTAAAAGAAGACTAGTCGTTCCTGAAGCTAGAAATGCTTTTGAACAATTCAAGACAGAGATAGCAAATGAATACGGGGTAGATGACCCTAAAAACTTAGCTGCAAAGCATACTGGAGTAATAGTGAGAGAGCTGATAGCAAAGGCTGAAAAGCAGTTAATAGACAAAGAGTAGGCATGAGGAATCAGAGAAAACTTTATTTTTCTCTGATTTTTTTGTTATTGCTTTTTATTAAATAATGGTGTAGAATAAAATAAAGACAATATAAAGACATGTCTCAATATTTCTTACAGAGGTGATAGTTTTGGACATAAATGAAAAATTTAAAATCGATGGTGCGAGAATAGTTGAGGTTGACATACCTTATGCTATTCCATTTCAAATAAGTGGTGGAGTAAGCTATAGTCGTAAATCTTTAATAATAGAATTATTGTCAGATGGAATAGTTGGATATGGAGAATCAGCACCCTTTGAAGCGCCTTTTTATTCGTCGGAGACAATTTCTTCTGCAAAGGCTATGCTAGAGGAATGGATACTCCCAAGAATTATTGGCAAAGAAATTCAATCTATTGAAGATATAAATCGTATAATTAACGATAGCATAAGAGGCAATAATTTTGCTAAAGCAGGAGTAGAGACTGCTTATTGGGATTTAGTTGCAAGAAAAAACAATATTTCCTTAAAAGCTCTTATATACAATAAACTAAAGGAATTAGGCACTACAGAAGAATATCTAAGGAATGAATCCTATATTTATTCTGGTGCTTCAGTAGGAATACCCGAAGACAATAGCTATGAAACATTAGCCAAATGGATTAAAGAATACATAGAAGAAGGGTATAAAAGAATTAAAGTTAAAGTAAAACCAGGCTGGGACTTAAAGGCTTTGGAAACTGCAAGAGCTGTCGTGGGAAATGATTTTATATTATGGCCTGATGCCAATGCTTCATTTAATTTAAAGGAGCATGAAAATATTCTTAAAGAAATGGACAGGTATAATTGTACCTTTATCGAACAGCCTCTTCATCATGATGATATTTTTGACCACTGTAAGCTAAGTAAAATGATTAAGACTCCAATTTGCTTAGATGAGTCATTAAAATCAGAAAGGATTGCGGAGCAAACAATAGAGATAAAGGGTTCTAGAATTTGGAATATTAAAGTACAGAGAGTAGGTGGGCTCTACGAAGCCCTAAAGATATATTGTTTAGCTTCTAAACACAATATTGAGGTATGGGGAGGCACGATGCCTGAAAGTGGAGTTGGTGGAGCCAGTATATTAGCTTTATCTACATTTGCTGGATTCAAATATCCTGCATGTATAGAGCCTAGCAGCAGATGGTATGGCAAGGGAAAAGATATTAAGGAAATGGTTATGGACAAAGACGGAAAAATACATTTAACAGAAGAGATAGGCATAGGGGAAATAAATAAAGACAATTATGAGAAATATGGTAAAATAGTTTATGAGAACATACTTTAAGGAAGTATTAAATTTTAGATAGATATATATACTATAAATGTTCTCATAATGCATGGAAAGGTATGGATTTCCTTTCTGATCGGAGGGTTATATGTGAGAGTAGGGATTGTAGGACCAGAGGATTTGGTCAATGAGAGCATTGACATAGGTAAAAGATATAAATCCATTCAGACCATCGGTATTCCTTATGAAGATGAAAGCGATACCTTAAGCAATGTAAAGGCATGGGAAAATAAAGTAGATGCATTTTTGTTTACAGGATTTTTACCATATTATCATGTGAGACAAACTCAATTAACAGACAAGCAGCTATTTTACTATCCTATACTTGGTTCATCCTTGTATAAGGTATTATTTAAAATGAAATTTCACAACAATATTAACATTAGTAAAATCAGCATAGATACTTTAAGTGAGTCAGAAATAGGAGAGGTATACAAGGAATTAGAGATGTTTTATGATTCCTTATATGTAAATGATATGCATTTGTCTAATTATTCTAGAGAGCAATATATAGAATTTCATCGCTGCCTTTATGAAGAAGGAAAGACAGAGGCAGCCATAACCTCTATTAACTCTGTATATAAAAAGCTTAAGGAGTATAAGGTGCCTGTTTTTAAAGTTACTCCTACAAGGTTTACAATGAAGGAAACCTTCAAGCTAATAGCATCAGCTAGTGAAACTAGAATTGCTAAAAGCAACCAAATACTAATTATAATAGTGGATATAAAAGAGTATAGCTTAAATGGAAGCAGAATATCTGCCCTAGAGATGAAGGAGAAAAGGCTGTCCCTATATCAAGAGCTACTAAATTATAGCAGACTTTATCAAGCATCTGTTTTTTCTTCAACAGATGGAGATGAATTTATAGTTCTTATTACTAAGGGTATATTTCAAGAATACACTAACTCATATGAGAGTATTCCCATAGTTAATGAAATCAAGGATAAGTTTTCTATGTCTATAAACATGGGAATTGGAATGGGAACTAATGCCTTAGAGGCAGAGGAAAATGCGAGAAAAGCATTAGCATTGTCTAAAGAAAAAAAGGATTCATTAGCTTATATGATAAATCAAGATAAGGTTGTAATTGGGCCAATAGGTTCATCCAATAGCCTAGAGTATAGATTAAAGAGTCAAGATAAAACACTATTAAAATGGACAGAAAAAACCGATATTAGCATTTCTAATCTGACTATGATTAAAAGCTTATTATCAAAGCTACAGACAGACAGCATTACGGCTTCAGATATACAGAAAGGATTAGATATAACCTTGAGATCAGCAAATAGAATAATGAATAAGCTGGTAGATGGAGGAGCGGCAGTAGAGGTTGGAGTTGAACAGCCTGGAAGAAGAGGACGACCAAGCAGAGTATATAAAATTGATTTTAGTGAGGATAAGCTAAAATAGTATTGTAAAAATTTCTTTAGTTATTAAACCTAAAAATTCTAATTTTTTTAATATAGAAGAAGGAATTTTTAGATTTATGTTCAATATATAAATATAAGCAATTAGAGACATATTAAAGAAACGTCTTTAAAAAGGAGGATAAAAAATGAAATTTAAAGAGATTCAAGGCAATATTAAAAATTCAATAATTCCTGCAGTACCCGTACCATTTAACACAGATGGCTCTATAAACTACGAATCCCATCAATCCTATGTAAAATGGATGAATCAGCAGCCAATAAAATGTGTTGCATTGTGGGCACATACAGGAAGAGGACTTTATCTTTCAGAGGAGCAAAGAGAAGAGGTTTTTAATGCTTGGAGAAATGGCCTTAGTGATGAAAAATTGATTTTATGTGGTGTTGGTGCTAAAAATGATGGTCAAATAGATGACGAAGGCTATATTGAAAAAGCAGTAGAAATGGCTGTACATGCAAGAAAGTTAGGGGCAGATATAATACTTCCTTATGCGCCGACTCTATTTAGAGGCAGACCAGATCAGGATGAGATGATAATCAAGTATCATAAGAGGATAGCAGAGGTTGGACTTCCTATGGTTCTGTTCTTCTTGTATGAAGCTGCTGGAGGAATTACTTATTCTAAAGAGGTGCTAAGGGAGTTATTTAAGATAGAAAATGTTGTTGGAATCAAGATGGCGACCTTAGACTCTGTAATGACTTATCAAGACGTCAGCAATTTAATAATGGAAGAAGCTCCTCATGTATCCTTGATTACAGGGGAAGATAGAATGTTTGGATATACCATTATGAGAGGGGCAGTAGGAGCCTTAGTAGGCTTGGGCAGTATTTACACTAAGCTGCAAAATGAAATGATGAATGCTTACTATAATGGAAACCACAAGAATTTCTTAGAAAAATCCACTATTGTAGATAATTTAGCAGAGCATACATTCTACTATCCTATGGAGGGCTATATACAGAGAGTTCTTTATATATTAGCTAAAAAAGGAATAATACAAATGGAGGCTGCTAATGATCCATATGGTCCTTTAGTAACGGAGGAAGAAAAGAGAAGGATTGACAGATTTATTGAAAAGCTAGGAGATATGTAATTTCTAATGAAAGGAGAGAGATTCTATGGATAATGTATATTTACTAAATCATGAGCCTAACATTAATCCAAGTCTAAAAGAGCAGATAAGCTCAGATTATGAACAGATTAAATACGAAAATATGGGATTGGAAAAATATATCCTAGAAAAATATAATCTGGATGTGTCTGGGAAGTATGGAAGTCTAGTTACTAAAAATCCTTTCGGAAAGGCTTCAGGCCAGCTTTCATCTAATATATCTCAAATAAAGACGGATGCTGTTGATGGCTTAGGCTTTGCAGTCATAAAGACTGTTATTTCACAGGATGAAAATTTAGAATCCTCTATGGAGGACTGGAAGGTAAAGGCTCCTAAAATGGTTGTAGAAGAAATAGTAAGCGAAAGGGGGGAAAAAGGATATACGGTTACTTGGAAGGGCAGAGGCTGGGATAAAAGCTTTGAAGACTATTTAGAGCTAGTAGCTAAATCCTTTGATATATACAAGGAAACTCAAATGCCTGTTATCCCGTCAGTTCAATACCATCTTCCAAATAGTGAAGAGGATTTCAGAGAATCTGAGTACCGATTTACTACAAAATCTCTAGAAAGGGTTTGGAGAGAATCTTCTGTAGATTTACCATTTATAGTTGAGCAGGATTTCAGTGCAACCCTATCAGGCTTAAAAAATACTAAAGAAGAAATATTGAGATGGCTAAGAGTAGTTCCAGAGATGATAGATAAATATATAGCTACGGATAATAAAATAATTGGAGTCAAATTATTCAATCCATCATTTGATGATGATTTTCAAGTGGACATGGTAAGGACTTTAAATGACAATGCCTCTGATATAGTAGGCACTATTACTTGCTTCAACAGGCTATTTGATTTCAATAAGGAATTCGAAGGCAAGAAGGGAATTGCCTACGGAGGATATGATTTAAGCGACAGGAATTTACGAGTCCTCACTAAATTCATAGCTGAATATAAAGAGAAAACGTTTGTTCCCATTAGCGCAACAGGGAATATCAATTCAGGCAGGATGATGGTAGAGTATGCGTTAAGAGGCGCTACATCTGGACAAATCCATACTTTTTTCCAAATACCAAGTGAGAATTTTGGGTTGAAGGAAGGCAGCAGGACAAAGAAAGCATTGCATGAGCTAATGTTTAATCCCACTAATGGATTAGTTGCTACTATGATTTCATTAAGAAATACACTTGGAATAAAAGAAGATAATGTATTTAGATTTTTAGACATACCAGAACTGCATAAAAAGATTCAGTTAGACAAGCTAAAGTAGGTGATATTTTGGATAGCTTTAACCAATTGTGGCTTAAAATAAAGGATCAAGTAATAGATTTAAGACGAGATATTCACAAGTGGCCTGAGTTGGCATTTGAAGAGTACAAAACTCAAGAGAAAATAATTGAAGTGCTGAAAAAGCATGATGTAGACTACGAAATAGTTGCTAAAACTGGAGTATTAGCAACGATACATGGGAAGCATCCTGGCAATACTATTGCAATAAGGGCAGATATAGATGCACTTTCAGTGAAGGAAGAAACAGAGCTACATTTCCAGTCTGAAAGAGAAGGATATATGCATGCCTGTGGTCATGATGGACATATAGCTATTGCAATGGGAACTCTATTAGCTCTATTAGAAAATAGAGAATTTAATGGAAGGGTTAAATTCATATTCCAGCCAGCAGAAGAAAAAATAGGTGGAGCTAGGCATTTTGTAGAAGGCGGACATTTAGATGATGTGTCATGTATAATGGCATTGCATCTATGGCCTGGACTTAGGGAGGGAACCATTGGGATTAAGGATGGAGCTTTTATGGCTTCTAACGATTATTTCGAAATAGAAATAAGGGGAAAATCAACCCATGGTGCCAGACCAAATGAAGGTATAGATTCCATATATATAGGAGCTAAAATAGTTGACGAATTGAAGACATTGGTTTCAAGAGAAGTAGATCCTGTAAAAGGTGCAGTAATAAGCATAGGAAGCTTTAATGGAGGAAATAGCTACAATATAATACCAGAGACAGTTCATATACAAGGAACTACCCGTTGTCTTGACAAAAACTTGAGAGAGTTCCTCGGAAGGAGGATACAAGAAATTTGCAAGGGAATAGGAAATTTGTATGGGGCAAGTGTAGATGTCAATTATGTATATCAGTATCCTGTTACCTATAACCATGAAAAAGTCAATAACATAATAGCTAAAGCAGGAGAAAAGGTATTAGGTAATGACAGCGTAATAAAGTTTACAGAACCTCTTATGATATCTGAAGATTTTTCATTTTTCACAGAAAAAGTACAGGGAGCAATGTTTTTGCTAGGCATTGGCAATGAAGAAAAGGACTGTATTTATCCTCTTCACCATAGCAAGTTTAAGTTTGATGAAGAGACAACCTTGAAAAATGGAATCAATATTATGTATAACTCTATAATCAATTTTTAAATTAATAGATTGATTACCTAAATAAAAATAGGGAGGTATTATTGATGAAAAATGATATGGCCGAAAAAACAACGAAGAAAGAAACTAATGCTTTTAAGAAAATAATTTCATTAATTGGACCTGGTCTAATAACAGCGGCAGTTGTAATGGGACCTGGCAGCATAACTGTCAGCAGTAAAGCAGGAGCGACAATGGGTTATTCAATATTATGGACAGTTGCTGTAGCTGCAATTATGATGGGTATGTTTTCAAAGATGGGATCTACTATTGGAATTATGTCAAAGCAATCTTTCTTGCAGACTGTAACTAGTAAATATGGGCGTGTAGTTGCATTTATTATTGGTTTAGGTGGATTCTTTATAGTAGCTGGATTTCAAACAGGGAACAATATTGGAGTAGGCCTTGCCTTTAGTACTATGTTTGGTGGGTCCATTGGAATGTGGGCTGCTATATTTACTGTAATAGCGCTAGTATTCTTGTGGGGATTTTCAAACATATATGGTATCTTAGAAAAAGTAATGACATTTTTAGTATTTATAATGATAATAACATTTTTCGGAAACTTATTTGCTATAAAACCAGATTTCGGACAATTGATGAAAGGATTTATACCTAGCAAGCCTCAAATATTCGGATTAGTTGTTTCTATATCTGCTACAACATTTAGTGTGGCTGCAGCAGCTTTCCAAGCTTATTCTGTTCGTTCAAAGGGATGGACAAAAAATGATTTAAAAGAAGGAATTAAAAGCTCCAACATTGGAATTACAATATTAGCCCTTATTAGTATGGTTATTATGATAACAGCTGCAACTGTACTGAAACCAGCTGGTGTCGAAATAAATAGTGCTATAGATATGGCGATGCAGCTAGAGCCTTTACTTGGGCCTGCAGCTAAATGGTTGTTCTTATTTGGATTCTGGTCAGCAGCATTTTCATCTTTTATAGTAAATGCTATGATTGGGGGAACTCTACTTGCTGATGGTTTAGGTCTAGGAGATACCATGGATAGCAAATGGTCTAAAATATTTGCTTCATTTGTAATGGTATTAGGTACAGTTGCTGCTATAGCATTCGGACAAAACCCACTTCAATTATTAGTATTAGCACAAGGAACAACTATATTTGCTGTTCCAATGATAGCTATAGTAATGCTTCTATTATCAAATGACAAAGATATAATGCAGGAATATAAGAACAAGACATTGACTAATATCATTTCTGTACTTGCAATAATTTGGTTAATTTACTTATCATATAATCAGCTTACAGCATTTATTAAATAAAATTATTTATAACTAAGCATCAAAGAGCTAATCTAGAGTAAATGGGTTAGCTCTATTTTATTTTATAATTTATTTTTTTGCTAAAATTATGAAATTATATTATAGTATAATTAATGTTGAAGTATTATTAACAATAAATCAGTCTATTATTATTGTGTAATGATTTTAGTAGGAGGTATTGCCATGGCAAAAAACAAGAAAAAAGTTATATGGATAGCTGCTGCAGTCATAGTAGGAATAGCTATTATATCTGCTGGAGTATTAAAGGCGCTAAATACAGAAAAAGGTGCTAGTACATATGTATCAGTAGTAGAAGTAGAAGTAGAAAATGATTTCGACTCAACCTTGATTACTGAGGGAATTTTGAAATCTAAGGAGCAAAGAAATGTGGTTTCAAATCTTCCTTATATGATACAAGAAGTCCTATTTAAAGAAGGCGATAAGGTATCAGAAGGAGATGTATTGTTAAAGCTTGATGTAAAGGATTTAGAAAGCAAGATAAAAACTGCTGAACTAAGTCTTGAAATGGAAAGACAAAGACTTAAAAACCTAGAGAGACAGCTTGATGAATCAAGCAGTACCATGGAGCTTGAGAAAAGTCTTGAGAATGCTAAGCTAGCCTATGAAAATGCTCAAACGAAATATGAAGGCTCAAAAACTCTCCATGATGCAGGTGCCATAAGTAAGGCTGTGCTAGATGCTGATGAGGCCAATATGATAACAGCTAAAAATAGCTATGAGCTAGCGCAGAAGAGAATAGAAGACTCAGAAAACAAAGAAGATTTAAAATCAAATATAGACATTCAAAGAAAAAATGTGGAGATTCAGGAAATAACCCTACAATCTCAGAAGGAGTCTCTAGGGGAATCAATTATTAAAAGCCCTATTAGTGGAACCATAGTTGGGTTAAATGCACGTGCTGGTATACCTGCAACTGCTGCAACGCCTTTATTTGTTATAGAGGATACAAATAGCCTTGAAATAGAAGTTGGTATAGGAGAATATGATATAAGTGAAATACAGTTAGGGCAAAAGGTAAAGGTTACAGGAGAGGCTTTTAAAGAAAAAGAAATAAGTGGAGTTGTATCTTTTATAGCGCCGTCAGCGACTATTGTACCGACTGGAACTGGAAAGGAAATACAGGTAACAGTTAAAATCGATATACCTAATGCTGATGATTACTTAAAGCCTGGGTTTACAGCCAATGTGGCCATTAATACTGCACATAAAAAAGAGGCATTAGTTTTACCATATGAAACAATGTATGAGAAGAAGGATGGTACAAAGGTAGTATTTAAGGTAGAGGATAATAAGATAAAGGAAGTACCTGTTACTATAGGTATTCAAGGAGATCTAAAGCAAGAGGTTATTTCACCAGATATTAAGCAGGGAGACAAAATAGTTGCTAATCCTAATGAGAAGCTGCATGATGGATTAGAGGTTTCAATTTCAAACAGTACAGGTGAGCAGAAATGATAAAGATAGAAAACTTAGGTAAGATATATGATACAGGAAAAATATCTGTAGAGGCTTTAAAAAATGTAAATCTTGAAATACAGAGTAATGAATTTGTTTCTATAATGGGTGCTTCAGGGTCAGGGAAATCCACTCTTATGAATATATTAGGCTGCTTAGATAAACCCACATCAGGAAGCTATTCATTAGATGGGGTATCAGTGGAGAAGCTAAATGAAGTGGAGCTTGCTGCAGTCAGAAATAAAAAGATTGGCTTTGTGTTTCAATCTTTTAACCTATTGTCTCGTACATCTGCACTAAAAAACGTGGAGCTGCCAATGACTTATGCTGGCATATCAAAAAAAGAAAGAAGAGCTAAAGCCTTAGAGGTACTAGAAAAGGTAGGTTTGGGTGAAAGAGTAGATCATTTGCCAAATGAGCTTTCTGGCGGTCAAAAGCAGAGAGTGGCCATAGCAAGGGCCTTAGTGAATAATCCATCAATACTGCTTGCCGATGAACCTACTGGAAACTTAGACACTAAATCTGGAGAAGAGATTATGGCAATATTTCAGCAGCTTAATAGAGAGGGAGTTACCATAGTATTAGTAACCCATGAGCTTGAAATTGCTCAGCATACTAAGAGAGTAGTATTATTTAGAGATGGTTGCCTTATAGATGATAGGGAAGTAGAAAATCAAATTATAATAAAGCCACAGACAGCAAGTGAATAATGAGGTGATAGGATGAATTTTTTAGAGAGCTTAGGCTCTGCGCTATCAAGTCTTTGGGCAAATAAAATGCGTACTTTCTTGACTATGCTTGGAATAATCATAGGAATATCCTCTGTTATAGCGATAGTATCCTTAGGTCAAGGAAGCCAGGCTCAGATAGGGAATGAATTTGAAAAGATAGGGGCTAATTTAGTAGCCATCTATACAAACTGGGAGAAGGATCTAAATAGAAACGACTATTTTGATGATGAGGACTTAAATACAATCAAGAGGGTATTTGGCGATAAGATAACAGGAGTTTCTGTTATGCTTGGTATGAATGGTACAGCTGTTAAGGGCAGAAATAATGCTCCTGTAGACATGTATGGTGTGAGTGAGGATTATATTAAGATGACATCTATAGATATTGTAGATGGAAGATTTCTTACAGAAACTGATATTAAAGGTAACAGGAAAGTTGCCATAATAGACGAAAAGCTTGCAGATAAAGTATTCAAGAGAAAAGATGTATTGGGAGAAAATCTTATAATAGATACAGGTTCTTCAAAACTTTCTCTAACTATTATAGGTATTTATAAGACGCCGGGAGGTACTCTTGAAAATCTGGCTCAACAATTTTCAGGAGATAGAACTACACTTTATGTTCCTTATAGTATGGTGAAGAGTGTAGGAGGGTATGGAGACAAGTATTATCAGTTCCAGGTTAATATTTTAGACAGCAAAAAAATTGATGAAGTAAGTAAGGAAATGATTAGTGTATTAGAAAGAAAACATAAAAGTGTTGGTAAAGACTACTATCTTTATCAAAGTGCACAGCAGCAGATGGATATGATGAATAATGTGCTCAACATGCTTTCTAGTGTTGTTGGAGCTATAGCAGCTATTTCACTTTTAGTTGGTGGAATAGGAGTTATGAACATAATGCTTGTGTCAGTAACAGAAAGGACTAGAGAAATAGGCATAAGAAAAGCTATTGGAGCTACTAGGAAGGATATATTAGTTCAATTTCTGGTAGAAGCTATGATTGTATCAGGAACTGGCGGATTAATTGGAACTGTTTTAGGGCTTACAATACAGAGTATAATAGCTATGTCTATTGGAATACCTCCTTCTGCCTCCATAGGCACTATCCTAATAGCTGTACTATTTTCAGCAGCAGTAGGTATATTCTTTGGAATGTATCCTGCAAACAAGGCTGCAAAGCTTGATCCAATAGAAGCTTTAAGATATGAGTAATTTAAGGGATATTTATGTCTAGAGGGATACATGTTAAGGTACGGGGACATGGGAATGTCCCCATACAATATTGGGAATATCTCTATGAAATATCAGAGTGTCTCTAATAGATATTAGAATCTCTTTAAATTAAAAATATGAAGGGAGGATTAAAATGGCTGAAAATATTAATCAAAATCAAAATGAAGTAAATGAAGTAAAACCTTTTAGTTGGTGGGAAAGATTAAAGTATATTTTTATTCGCCCAAGTAAGGTTTTTGAAAATCTAAAAGATTATCCAAAGGTTTTATTCCCAATGCTTGTAATACTACTAGGAATTTTAGCTACTTATTTGCCTAGAATAGGCACGATGAAGGAGGCAATAATTCAGCAATTTGCAATGTCAGGAATGGAAGCTCCTGAAGGGTTAATAACTGCGCAAGTTTACACTGGAATAATATTTGCAGTAATTTTGATAGTTATTGTATGGCTGGTTAAAAGTGCATTAATCAATGCATTTTCTGGCTTTGTAAATGGAACAGGTACATTCAAACAAGCATTTTCTGTAATTGCACATTCATATTTCCCAGTTCTTTTAGGCAGTATAATAATTGCTATAATATCATTTATTACAAAGCAAAATAATATACTTACATCTTTAGCTGTATTTTTGCCCGATTCACAAGCTGGTACATTTTTACATACCCTATTAGCAAGTCTAGATGTGTTTGTAATATGGTATCAAATACTTGCAATTATAGGCATATCTAAGGTATATTCAATAAGCAAGAAAAGCTCTGCTATACTAGTTTTGGGCACCTGGATTGTATTTATATTGATTTCTTCAGGACTAGGCGTGCTAGGAATGAAGGCGGCTGGACAGATTTAAGATTAAAAAGTAATTAATTATAAAACAAAAACATAGGTAGATTTGATCTATGTTTTTGTTTTATTTTTTGAAGAAATACAGATAATATAATAAGTAGTTTTATTAAACTTAAATTCAAAAAAATAATTGTAGGAGGGTTATAAATGGCAAGTAAAGACCAACTAAGAAGAGTTGCTGAAAAATGTAGCGAACATAGGTATACATCAGATGATGAAAGAATGATGTCCTCTGTAAATCCATCTGGATATGTGGTGAAAAGCTGTGAGAACTGTGTTCATTTTACAAGAAATCATAAATGTGACTTAGATTTAACTGATGAGATACTTACTAATATGGCCATGGAAATGGACTATGACGAATGGAGTTAGGTTATATAAAAGTACTCGGAAAATTGAGTTAGGTCATAAGAGCTGGGCAAAATTTGCCCAGCTTAAGCTATTTTAACGCTTATTTTCATTATCCCCATTTTCATCATGTTTGCTAGTATCCTTATCTTCTAATGGTATATCATTTACGGCCATCATAAGAGCATAATCTCCATAGCTTATGTCTTTTAACATACCATCAGACATTATATTAGCGGAGGAAAGTTTCCAATAGAAAGGTCTTCTATTATTAGCCATGACATCACTCCTAAGGATATTTTTACCCTTAAAAATTGAGTATTCATATAGACCATTTTCAAGACTTTTATTTAGTCTATGATTATATTTTCTGTAAATCATAAGAATAATATTAAAGCAATATTTAGAACAAAAGCTATTAAAAGGTTTTGCGTAATAAAGCAAAACTTTTTAAGCTTAACTAATATGACACTGCTCTTGAATGTTTTTTGCTATATTTAGGACAGCAGCTTGCTGTCATGCTGAGCGTAAGCGAAGCATCTCTTTTTTTAGAATTTATGGGATTTAAATAATGTATATATGGTAATATGCATTTCATGAGGATATAATATATGATAGAATAATGAAATCTATATGTCATCTTAAACACAGGATTAAGTTACTCCTAATTTAATTAGCACAACAGATTAATTTATGCTCTTATGGGCGAGATTAAGGCTGCGAATGGTTTTATTAAAAGCCATATAAATTTGCTGTGTTTGGATTGGCAACTGTATAATTTGGAGGAATCAAAATGAACAATGATATAAAAAAAGATATAATTACACTTGCAATTGAAACCTCATGTGATGAAACAGCAGCGGCGGTTTTAAAAAATGGCAGACATGTATTATCAAATATAATATCTTCACAAATAGAAATACATAAAAAATTTGGTGGAGTAGTACCAGAGGTAGCTTCAAGAAAGCATATAGAAAATATAAATTTGATTATACAAAATGCATTAGATGATGCAGGAATAGCTCTTGACAATGTAGATAATATAGGAGTGACCTATGGACCAGGTCTTGTAGGAGCTCTTCTGGTAGGCATATCCGCTGCAAAAGCACTTGCATTTGGCAAAGATATACCCCTAGTTCCAGTAAATCATATAGAGGGTCATATATATGCTAACTTCATAGAATATCCTGAACTAGAGCCTCCTTTTGTATGTCTTGTGGTATCTGGAGGACATACTCATTTAGTGTATATGAAGGATTATGGAGATTATGAGCTCCTTGGAAGAACCAGAGATGATGCCGCAGGAGAAGCATTTGACAAAATCGCTAGAGCGTTGGGATTAGGATACCCTGGAGGACCGCTCATAGACAAGCTTGCTGTCATAGGTAATAAAAATGCAGTGGATTTTCCTAGGGCATATCTTGAGGAAGGTAGCTATGATTTTAGCTTTAGCGGCCTAAAATCAGCAGTACTCAATTACCTAAACAGCTCAAAGCAAAAAGGAGAGGATATATCAATAGAAGATGTGGCTGCTAGTTTTCAACAATCTGTAATAGAAGTGCTGACTGAAAAAGCAATAAGAGCTGCTAAGCAAATGAACTCAAATACAATAGTAGTGGCAGGCGGAGTAGCTGCAAATCAAGGCTTAAGAGATATGTTAACTGAAAGAGGGAAAAAGGAAGGATTAGATATTAGATTTCCTTCCAGAATTTTATGTACAGATAATGCTGCTATGATAGGCTGTTCAGCTTACTATAATTTTATTAATGGAAATATGGCAGGTCTTGATTTAAATGCAGAGCCTAATTTAAAGCTTGAGGATAGGATAAAACAGAGCTTATAAAAATGTCTGGGCAAGTTTATAAAAAGTTTTTTACTTTGGTGTTTAAATTGTTAAGCTAATATAATAAAGAATTTTTTGACAAAAATATTTTTTATGTATATCACATTATGTAAACTAAGTTCTTCTAAATTCGACATAAAAAAGTGAATAAGTTATTCACAGCTTGTCCACATTGCTATGCATAAAAATATAGATTGTCTGTGGATAATGTGGAAATATTGTTGTGAAGTACATATCATATTACATGATAATGTGGATAACGTTGTGGATTATGTGAATAATATGTGGATTAAATGGGGAAAATAAAATTTTTGTTATAAGAATTAGAATAATATGGAACAATAGCTACTTTTTAAAGTGTTGACATAATTCGATAGTAGGAATAGAAATATGACAAAAAATTCAAGCAAATTACTAGGATGTTAAACTAGAATTTGCTTGAATTTTCTTATTCCTCTGACACTTCCTCTGTCAGTATAACCCATTCATCATAGAGTAACTCCAGTTCATCTTTAAGCTTTAATATTTCTTGATGAATTTGCTGACTTTTTTCATGGTTCGAATATATATTTGGATCATACATTTCATTTTCCAACTCATGAATTTTATTTTCATAGTTAGAGATATTTTTCTCTAAATCTTTTATCAATTCTTTTTGCTTTCTCTCAAGCAGTTTTTTGTCCTTTTCTTTTTTCTTTTCAGCCTTTAGCTGAGTCTTAGTTTTTTGAGCAATATCATCATCGCTATCGTATATAGGAGCATTCTTTTTTTCTAGATAATACGAGTAATTACCCAAATATTCAGTGATACCAGTATTAGATAAGTCTAGTATTTTATTTGTAACCTTATTTAAGAAATATCTATCATGGGATATAACCAAGAGAGTTCCATCATAGTTTTGCAGAGCATCTTCAAGTACTTCTTTAGAATCTATATCAAGATGATTTGTAGGTTCATCCATTAGAAGTAAATTGGACTTTGACATCATAAGCTTTATCAGTGCCACCCTGCTCTTTTCTCCACCACTTAATTCAGATATTTCCTTAAATATATCATCACCAAAGAATAAAAACTGTGCAAGAAGAGATCTAATCTGGTAGTGGTCTAGTGATGGATTTTCATCCCAAATCTCATCTACAATAGTTTTTTCTTCATTAAGATTAGATTGTTCCTGATCAAAATACCCTATATTGACATGGTGACCTAAATTTATGGTTCCATCAGTTATAGGTACTGTTCCCATGACCATCTTGAAAAGGGTTGTTTTTCCTACACCATTAGGTCCTATAAGCCCAACCTTTTCTCCTCTATATATTTTGAAGCTTACATCACTAAACAGAATGCGTTCATCAAAGGATTTATTTAGGTTTTCTACAGACATTACATCATTTCCACTCTTTACCTTTGGCTCAAATCTAATTTTAGTTTTTTTACTTTCATTAGCAGGAGAATCTATCCTTTTCATCTTATCTAGCATTTTTTGTCTGCTTTGGGCTTGTCTTATATATCTTTGTCCTCCGTAGGACATAAATCTTCTAATGATTTCCTCCTGTCTTGAAATTTCTTTTTGCTGTTCTTCATATTTTTTCTCTAAAAGCTCTAACTCATCTTTTCTCTTTTTCATAAAGCTAGTGTAATTTCCACCATATATTTTTAATAGAGAGCTTTCTAGATAAAATATTTTGGACACAGTATTATCAAGAAAATATCTATCATGAGATATTATTATTGCTGCACCCTTGTATTCCTTAATATATCTTTCTAGCCAGTCTATGGCTTGTATATCAAGGTGGTTAGTAGGCTCGTCTAAAAGTAGAATATCAGGCTTGCTTAAGAGTAGCTTTGCAAGCATAACTCTTGCTTTTTGTCCGCCACTCAAATGAGTTACAGGCATATAGAGCTGTTCTTCACTAAAACCTAGTCCTTTTAGAGTTCCTTTAATTTCGCTTTTAAAGCCATATCCATTTTTATTTTGAAATTCTTCCATGAGATGAGCATATTCATCCATTAAGGAGTCCAGCAGTTTTGATTCTTGCTTTTGACCTTCTGCACTGATACTATGCTCAAGCTCTCTCAGTTTTTCCTCCATGCCTATTAAAGGTGTGAATACATCCATAACTTCATCAAAAATAGACTTATCGCTTTCTATTTGTGTGTTTTGCTCAAGATAGCCTATTTTACAATCCTTTGATACATATATTTCTCCAGAATCCATAGAAATTCTTCCACACAAAATATTAAATAATGTTGATTTGCCAGCTCCGTTTAGACCAACAAGACCAACTTTTTCATTATCATTTAGTGAAAAAGTGATTTTATCTAGTATTGTATCTATTACATAGCTTTTAGATATATTGCTACATGATAAAACTATCACTTTGTTTCCTCCTCGCTTCATACTAATTATTATAATTTTATCAAAAAACGTTTAAAAAAGAAACAATAGGGTATTATTTTTAAAAGGGTAAGAAACAATACTATTGATATAATGGAAATTGGTTACTATTGTCAAATTGACAGAAATTTAACCTAATGATATAATATTTTAAATATTTCGCGACATGAAAATCTGAATAAGAGTGGGTGGAAAATTTATATGGAAAAAGAAAATCGAGTTTCTATGGCAGTCATAAGACGACTACCTAAATACTACAGATACTTAGGTGAACTATTAGATAAAGATATCAATAGAATATCATCCCAAGAACTAAGTAATATTACTGGGTTTACAGCTTCCCAAATAAGACAGGATTTAAATAATTTTGGAGGATTCGGACAGCAAGGCTATGGCTATAATGTTGAAGAGCTATATAAACAGCTTGGTAAAATTTTAGGCTTGGAGAGAACTTATAAAGCTGTTTTAGTAGGTGCAGGCAATCTTGGGCAGGCAATAGCAAATTATAGAGGGTTTGAAGATGCTGGATTTAAGCTTTTAGCTCTATTTGATAAGAATCCTAAGGTAATAGGTTTAAAAATTAGAGATATTGAGATACATGATGTTGATTTACTTGAAAAATTTATTGCAGATAATGGAGTTGAAATAGGAATTATAACTACTCCAAAGGAACATGCACAGGGAGTAGCAGATAAATTTATTAAAAGTAATATAAAAGGCATATGGAACTTTGCTCCTACTGATCTAAAGGTTCCTGAGGATGTTGTAGTTGAAAATGTTCATTTAAATGAGAGCTTATTTATATTGTCATATATGTTTAAAGAAGTGAATAAAGAATAAAACGTGTCGGAAAGCAAAAAGGCGACAAACTGTGTGAAAATCGTCATCCTGAGACAGGTAGTATAAACCCTACTCACTAAGAATCTATACATGTAGGACACTTAACATGTTTTGAAACTTTTTGAGGGCTTCAAATTACAAATTTTTCGAGACATTTGCAGCTGTGATGCTTGCTTATTGGATTATAACCTCTATATTTGGTCAACTTCAAAAGATACTAGAAAAGAAATTAAACAGTGTATACTAAGTATTATTTTATAAATTCACATTAGGAGCTATGATCTCTTTGAACTACAAGGATGTCATAGCTCTTTTGTATAAATCAATTACTAGATTCTGTAGTTGAAAATGTTTGCCTAAATGAGAATTTACTTATGTTATTATGAAATATGTTTTAAAAAGTAAATGAAAAACGGGTAGTGTCCGTATATTGGACACATAGTGTAGTAATAACAGACAAAAACAGACTATTTTTGAGTTTCAATGTAATTAAATGGTGAAGGATTCGAAATTATGTTACTAATATCTTATTATGATACTTATGGAGCCAAACCCTCAGTTTTACTTGAATACTTAGCCTATTTTCCTGCTTTTCTTATTGAGCAAATAACGTTATTTTATTAACAAACATCATGAAAAAGTTCGATAATTAAGTCGTTGTGATTAGCTATCAGTCGCATAAAGTGCTTAATTATTGCCATATTGTTAAGAAAATGTAAGACAAGAGATTAACAAAGATAATAGATATTTAATTTCTATTGAAGTATAATAAAATAAATGGCAAGAGTTTTGCATATATAAAATGAAGTATGTTATAAAAATATCAATATTTTTTCTATAATACAAAATAATGAGGAGGGAATAAAATGAATTTTAGCCTTACAAATGAACAGGAAGCCATAAGAAAAGTCATGAGGGAGTTTGCTGAAAAAGAGATAAAGCCAATAGCAGCAGAAATTGACGAGACAGAAAGATTCCCCAGAGAAAGCGTAGAAAAAATGGCAAGGTATAATATGTTAAGCATACCTATACCAGAGCAATATGGCGGTGCAGGTGGAGATGAGGTAGCTTATGCAATAGCTATAGAAGAGCTTTCAAAAGTGTGTGGAACTACTGGGGTAATATGCTCTGCACATACATCTCTTGGTTGTTGGCCTATATTGAAATTTGGAACAGAGGAGCAAAAGCAAAAATATTTGGTACCCTTAGCTAAAGGAGAGTACCTAGGAGCATTTGGTCTTACAGAACCCAATGCAGGTACTGATGCAGCGGGGCAGCAGACTGTTGCAGTTCTTGATGGTGACGATTATGTATTAAATGGAACAAAAATATTTATAACTAATGGTGGACAGGCAGATGTATACATAATTTTTGCCATGACTGATAAGTCTAAGGGGACAAGGGGTATAACTGCTTTCATTGTGGAAAAGGATTTCCCGGGCTTTAAGATTGGTAAAAGGGAAAACAAAATGGGTATTAGAGCCTCTTCTACTACTGAGCTTATATTTGAAAACTGTAGAGTACCAAAAGAAAACTTACTTGGAGAAATTGGCAAAGGCTTTAAGATAGCTATGGCTACTCTTGATGGCGGCAGAATTGGTATAGCTGCTCAAGCTCTAGGAATAGCTCAAGGAGCTCTAGATGAGTCTATAAAATTTGTCAAAGAAAGACAGCAGTTTGGAAGGTCTATAGGTCAGTTCCAAGGAATTCAATGGATGATAGCTGATATGGTTGCAAGAATAGAGGCTGCAAGATTCATGGTATATAATGCTGCTTGGAGAAAGTCAGCTGGCTTAGATTATGGTAATGCAGCAGCTATGGCTAAACTATTTGCAGCTGAGACAGCAATGGAAGTGACTACTAAGGCAGTGCAGCTACATGGTGGATATGGATATACTAGAGATTATCCTGTTGAAAGAATGATGAGAGATGCGAAAATAACTGAAATATATGAAGGAACTTCACAGGTTCAAAAGATGGTAATATCAGCAAATGCTTTGAGATAGAAAAGGAGTGAAAATGCTATGAGAATAATTGTTTGTGTAAAACAAGTTCCTGATACTAACGAGGTTAGAATAGATCCAGTAAAAGGAACCCTTATTCGTGAAGGTGTTCCAAGTATAATAAATCCAGATGATAAAAATGCTCTAGAAGAAGCTTTAAAAATAAAGGCTACTCTTGAAGATGCAGAGGTAATAGTGCTTACAATGGGACCTCCTCAAGCCAAGGAAGCATTAAGAGAAGCTATTGCAATGGGAGCAGATGAGGCTATTCTATTAAGTGATAGGGCCTTTGCAGGTGCTGATACTTGGGCTACATCAGTTACACTGGCTGCTGCAATAAAGAAAATAGGTGACTACGACATAATATTCTGTGGTAGGCAAGCAATAGACGGGGATACAGCTCAGGTAGGACCACAAATAGGTGAGCATCTTGGACTTCCTCAGATTACTTATGTAGAAAATCTTGAAGTCAGCGGCAGAAGTGTTACTGCTCATAGATCATTAGAGGACGGCTATTATGTAGTAAAAGCAGAGATGCCAGTTCTTCTTACTGCGATAAAAGAACTAAATGCTCCTAGATATCCTTCTATTAAGGGTGTATATAAAGCGTATAGAAATGAAGAACTGATCAAAATTTGGACAGTTGATGATATAGATGTTGATAGAGAACAAATAGGATTGAAGGGTTCTCCTACTCAGGTAAAAAGATCATTTACTCCTGAAACAAGGAAAACAGGTGGAGAGATGCTTACAGGTAATGTTAGTGAGATCGCGAAACAGTTTATGGTTAGATTGAAAGAGAGACAAATTATATAAAAGAAATATTATAGAAGTACAGGTGAATTTGCTAAGAATTATAGTATTAAATTTGAAGTTCACTTAATATTTATAGTGCTTGATAGGTATAAATTTTATATATTGAGGTGATATAGATGGCTGTTAAAATTATAGGAGAAAAGTGTACTGGCTGCTCCACATGTGTTGATGCATGTCCCTTTGAAGCCATAGAGCTTAATGAAGGTAAGGCTTATATAAAAGATAATTGTACGTCATGTGGCACTTGTATAGAAGCATGTCCATTTGAAGCAATTGTTAAAGAAGAGGAAATTAAAGCTGAAGCAGATGATATATCTAAGTATAAGGGAGTATGGGTTTTCGCGGAGCAGAGAGAGGGAAAGCTTTTGAATGTTGTAGTTGAGCTTTTAGGAGAAGGTAGAAAAATAGCTGATAAGCTAGGAGTTCCATTGACAGCGGTTTTATTGGGAAACAATATAAATGATATTGCGGAAAAGCTAGTGAAATACGGTGCAGATGTGGTATTATATGCTGAAAGCAAACTGCTAGAAATATATACTACAGATGGATATGCAAAAGTTATATCAGAATTAGTCAAAGACAGAAAACCTGAAATCATTTTAATAGGTGCTACTAATATAGGTAGAGACTTAGGTCCTAGACTTTCTGCAAAGGTACATACAGGCCTTACTGCAGATTGTACAAGACTAGAAATTGATGAAGAAGATAACAAGCTATTGATGACTAGACCTGCTTTTGGTGGAAACTTAATGGCTACTATAATTTGTCCTGACCATAGACCACAAATGTCTACAGTTAGACCAGGGGTAATGGAAAGAGCAAAATATGATGAAAGCAGAAAAGGCAAGATAGAGTTAATAGATGCTAAACTAAGCCAAGAGGATATTAAAGCTTCAGTTGAAAGTGTAGTTAAATCAGGCAAAGCAGAAGTTCCACTAGAGGAAGCTAAGATAATAGTGGCAGGTGGAAGAGGCTTAGGAACTCATGAAGGATTTGAATTAGTAGAAAAACTAGCTAAAAAACTAGGAGGAGTTGTAGGAGCTTCCAGAGCCACTGTGGATGAAGGATGGATTGAGCATTCTCATCAGGTAGGTCAAACAGGTAAAACTGTAAGACCTAAGCTTTATGTAGCATGTGGTATTTCAGGAGCTATTCAACACTTGGCAGGTATGCAGGATGCTGAATGTATAATAGCAATAAATAAAAATCCTGATGCTCCAATATTTAAAATAGCCGACTATGGCATAGTTGGTGATGTAACTGAAATAATTCCAGCAATCCTTGAAGTATTAGACAATGTAGATGATATAGTTACCGCTGTCAAGGCCGTAGGAAATAATGTTTAAGAGATAAAATTGTATAATTGAAGTTAAGAGCTAGAGGGACATAATTGCTTACTAATCAGCAATTATGTCCCTTTTATTGATATAGAAGGATTGATTTATTATAGAAAATATTGATAATAGGATTAATGTGTATAATAATATTTAATATTTTAGCTTGACTATTGCAGCAAAAATGATTTCTTATGTATAGAAAGCATGAGATACTTTAGTTGTGAATCATTTAATAGTGTAGAAAATTCACTTTTTTGATATACTTAAATAAGTAGCTGTACACTATAATTTAGATTCATTTATCAGTATTTCACAGGGAAGAAAGTAACTGATTTGCTATAGAAGAACTATTATTTCACAGGAACAACAAATAATATCTTGAATTTAGAGGGAGTCAATTATACTGGAGGCGTTCACATGAAAATAGTAGCCCTAATAGGTCACAGCGGCAGCGGAAAAAGCTACAAAGCAATAACTCTAGCCAAGGAAAAAGAAATAGAATATATTATTGACGATGGTTTGCTCATAAAAGGGAACAAGATAGTTGCAGGAAAGTCTGCAAAAAGAGAAAACACTATAGTTAGTGCCATCAGAAGAGCTGTTTTTATGGATAGTATCCATAGACAGGAGGTAAGAAATGCAATAGAGCAAAATAAACCTTCTAAAATACTTATACTAGGGACATCAGATAAGATGATAGATAAAATAACTAGTTCATTGAAGCTTCCTGATGCAGAGGAAAGAGTATATATTGAAGATATTTCAACAGAGGAGGAAATTGGTATAGCTAGGAAGTTTAGAAAAGTAGAAGGCAAGCATGTTATCCCAGTTCCTACCTTTGAAATCAAGAAAGACTTTTCTGGATATTTTATTGACAGTCTGAAAATATGGAGAAAGAAAGAAAATATTAAGGAGCAGGTAGTTGAAAAGACTGTAGTGAGGCCTACTTTCAGTTATCGTGGGAAATATACTATTTCGGATGGTGTTATAAAGGATTTATTAAGACATGCTGCAAGCAAGGTTATTGGGATATCAAAGGTTTATGGAATACGAGTAAAAAATCTAGAGCAGGGAATTATAATAAGCCTTAATGCCGAGGTCATATATGGCAATCCAATAGTTCCCTTAATCAAGCTCATGCAGCAGCAGACCATATATGAGGTTGAAAACATGACATCCTTAAATATTTTAGCAGTGGATGTTATGGTAAAGAAAATGATAATAGCCTAAGAGAGAAAATCTCCTTTCTTCCTTGAAGTCTGGGAAGAAAGGAGATTATTATTTTTTTATAATTTAAATGTACCTACAAGAGTATTCAACTCATCAACAACCTCTTGTAAATCTATAGCCATCTGTGCAATACTTTCTATTGTAGCAGTTTGTTCCTCAGTTGTTGCAGACACTTGCTGTGTAGAAGCTGCTGATTCTTCAGATATTGCAGAAATACTTTCTATAGAAGATACAACACTATTTTTAGTTTTATCAACTATTTTTACTTTTTCTAAAAGCATGTTTATTTGTTGAATAGATTTCTCTATGGATTCATAAATCAATCTAAAGGCTTTGTCATTTTCACCCATTGCCACATTGGATTCGTTGAAAATTTGATTAAACATATCTACATTTGTTTTAGTTTTAGACATGCTTTCACGTATATCTGATATGATGCTTTCAATCTCATCTGAGTATCGTGCAGATTGTTCTGCAAGCTTTCTTATTTCCTCTGCAACAACAGCAAATCCTCTGCCATTTTCTCCTGCTCTAGCTGCTTCAATGGAAGCGTTTAATGCAAGCAGATTTGTTTGCTCAGATATGGATTGAATAGTATTTACTATCTCGTGAATAGAGTTAGATTGATCAGATAAATCGTTTATATTATTAGAAACTTCAATGGCAAGCTTTGCATTTAAGCTAAATTTGTCCTGAAGAATTTTTATTTTTTCCACGCCTTCAATGCTTTGCTTACTCATTTCATCTGAAAAGCTCTTTAATCGAGAAGAGCTTTCTTCTATATCATTTATTTCCTTAGCAAGGATTAGTAGCTGCTCTGTACCTGCTTGAGTCTCCTTAGCTTGCTCTGTTGCTCCTGCTGCCATTTCTTCTATAGCCCTTGCTACTTCTTGAAGCGCCATAGAGGTTTCATCAGTTGCAGTGACTAGTCGTTTTGAGTACATACTTAATTGATTAGAATTCTGTGAAATATTTTGAACTATTTCCCTTAAAGCTTTTCTCATTTTGCTTATTGATGATGCCATCAAGCCTGTCTCATCTCTACGAGAGTATAGATTATCTTTTTTATTGTCATCCTGCTCTACTAAATCAAACTCAGATGTTCTGTTAATAAATCCTGTCAAGCTAGCTATAGGTGACGAAATTCTATTACCGAATAAAAATGCTACAATAACTGATAAGAGTATTCCTATTATAAGGATTACAATAAGAAGTGTTATTAATGAATACATATCCTTATATATTTCCACTACTGGGGCGATAACTATTAAAGAATATCCGTTAGTAGTTCTAGCATAACCTAATAACTTGTTCTCTCCTCCAAAAAATGTTTCCAGTACATCTGAACCATTATTTTCAATAGTATCCACAATATACTTATACTGACCATTATTTATTGTACCGATATTTTCATTAACAGTTAGTGTTGGGTGGATTAAGTAATCATATTCTTCATTTAGAAGAAAAGCATATCCTGTATCAAAGACTTTAATTTCATTTACAAGCTTTTTAAAATCCTCAAATTTGATGTCTATACCTACAATACCTACGACTTGATTATTTGATATTATAGGAGAAGAAAAGTTTATTAGCTCAGTATTAGATTTTTCATCTATAAACGGATGTGACCAAATGCTTTTTTTCTGGTCAATTACGTCATAGAACCACATATTGCTATCTTTTCTTTCGTTATAATCTTCAGCTCTAAGGTCTGTTATCTTGCTAAAATTACCTGTGCCTTCAACTCTGTCATAATCTACGTATTTGAAGCCTTCAGTTAAGTCAGGTCTAAAATAAACAAATACACTTTCTATATTCTCATCTGTATTTGCTACATTTTTTACTAGGAGATCAATACTGTTTAAGTAACGCTCTGAAGCCTCTGGGTTATCTAGTGTAGAGATAATGTCTCCAGTACTAGCTATTGTTGAAGTAATGACATTTACTGAACTTTCAAAATGACCTATAGACTGATCTAGCTTATTCACATTGCTAGTGGCAGCCAATAAAATGTTTTTGTGCGCCTCCTTCATGATTACTTTGCTACTGACAAATATACTTACTGCGCCAACTATTACTGATAATAGCACAGTACAGACTAATATAGATGCAATAATACTAGTCTTGATGCTTTTAGTCTTACTTTTAGTTTTAGTGCTTTTCACTTGTATTCCTCCTATAAATAAAATTAGTTTTTATTATATAGAAGAATAATTTGGTTAATTGGGAAGATTTTTATATATAATTCTACTATATGTTGTTTACTATTAAAATGTAAAGCTAGGTCGAAATAGTTCAAAAATATAGAGATATATACAAAACCCACCAATATCCTACAAATTCCGTTATTTTTCAACAATCTACAAAAATAGAACTAAAGAACTATAAAAAGCTAGGAAAAGATTAAAAATAGTTTTACAAGATTATGTAGAAAATGTAATAAAGGCTTTTTGTTAACAGGTTTACAACATAAATGTAGTATGTTATAATTTGAGTGTAATTATGGAAGTAGTAGGGAAAACGTTTACAATTCGATTTTATGCATAATTTAACTAACAGAATAGATTATTTTAAGGTGCTTTATTTCTGGTTGTTTGATTTTATTTATTTAACACTCTGACTCTTTGTTACAAATCATTAATACAAAGTAGTCAATGATTGTTAAAGTTTTAAAAACTAATTTTTAAAGGGGAGAATAAAAATGGCAGAAAAAACTTTAAATCCTTTTGAAATTGTTCAGCAGCAAATTAGGTCAGCTTGTGACAAGCTGGGGGCTGAAGAGGCTGTTTACGAACTGCTTAAGCAACCTCTAAGAACACTGGAAGTAAATTTCCCAGTTAAAATGGACGATGGAAGCATTAGAGTATTTACAGGCTACAGAGCGCAACATAACGATGCTCTTGGTCCAGCAAAAGGAGGAGTAAGATTTCACCCAGGGGTTAACTTCGATGAAGTGAAAGCTCTATCAGCTTGGATGACATTTAAATGTGGAGTAGTGGGAGTTCCATATGGTGGAGGAAAAGGCGGAATTATAGTTGATCCTTCAGAATTATCTCAAGGGGAATTAGAAAGACTTTCTAGAGCTTACATAATAGCTATATCACCTGTTATTGGTGAAAAGAAGGACATACCGGCACCTGATGTTGGTACTAATCCACAAGTAATGTCTTGGATGGCAGACGAATATTCTAAGATGAGAGGCGAAAATGTTCCAGGAATAATTACTGGCAAACCTGTTGCTTATGGCGGTTCATTAGCAAGACATGAGGCTACTGGATATGGAGTTGCTTTGATGATGAGAGAAGCAGCTAAGAAAAATGGTCTAGATTTGAAAGGCTTAAAGGTAGCTGTTCAAGGCTTTGGTAATGTTGGTAGCTTTGCTGCATTATATGCTGAGGAACTAGGTGCCAAGGTTGTTGCTATTTCTGACTTTTCTTGTTGTTTAGTTGATGAAAATGGAATTGATGTAAAAGCATTAGGAGCATATGCTGCTAATAATAAAAATAAATTTATAACTGGTTATGGCAATGGTACGAGAGAACTTAATAGAGAAGAAATATTTGGAATAGAATGTGATATCTTTTCACCATGTGCACTAGAAAACTCTATAACAAGTCAAACTGTAGATAAAATAAAAGCAAGAATTGTTGTTGAAGGGGCGAACGGACCTACTACCCCTGAAGCAAATAAAGCTCTTAATGAAAAAGGAGTGTTTGTAGTACCTGACATCTTATCTAATGCTGGCGGAGTAACTGTATCATACTTTGAATGGGTACAAAATCTAATGAATCACTACTGGCCATTTGATGAAGTACAAGAAAAACAAGAGCAATTAATGGTTAAAGCATTTAATGAGATAATCAGTCTAAAGGAACAATACAATGTTGATATGAGAACTGCCGCATATATGATATCAATTAAAAAGGTAGCAGATGCAATGAAGCTAAGAGGATGGTATTAATAAATAGAATAAGGATTTAAAAATAAGGAACTCTAATTGTTAGAGTTCCTTTTTATATGAGCGGTAGCAAGTAAATAAATTTGAGTTGCTTAATTTTTTGTAATATTTGTAAAAGAGAGAATGGCTATATTATGTATACAGAATACTCATCTTTTGTTATAATGATAATAAAGTGATAAACAAATTACGACAAAAAAAGTGTTATATTTAGAAAGTGGGTGTTATCTAGCAATGGAAAAGATATTTTATACTTTATTGGGTTCACTTCCAATTATCGCTAGAGTTACCGCTGGTTATGCAGCTCTTACAAATAGAGATGGAAAAAGAATAAAAACTGTAGATTCAATAGGCAATGAAGTAATTGAATTAAAAGGGGTTTATTATGACCTAGCTAAAGAAGCTGCACAAAAAGAAGAAACAGTCCATGGAATGTCACAGCTTGAGCTTGGAGCAGAAACCTGGTGTGTACCTATAGGGGATTATGTTCTTTGCTGCAGCAATGTTGAACGTGTAAGCTATAGCAATGCTCTCAAGCAATCCTTAATTGATGCTCTTCCTTTTATTGCAAGAGTTGCTGGAGGGGAAGCTGTGGTATTTGACAGTGAAGGTAAAAGATTGGCATCGATCAATTCTAATGGAGAGATGAATGCGAAGTTTTTGGGTGCTATAAGTAAAGATGCCAACGAAGCAATGAAAAAACAGAAACCTGTGATTGGAGAATCCAACTATATTAGCGGTGCCAGTGCAGTTAGAATCCCAATGGGAAAAGATTTTGGTTTTGGATTTAATAATGAAGATCAGATTCAAAAAAATAATAGCTTAATGAATGAAATGAAAAAATATCAGAATGTGAAGTATAATTTTTCTGATATTATAGGAAAGACTAAAGAAATTGATAGAGCAAAAGAGGTAGCAAATATAGCGGCTCAGTCTAATTCAAATGTTCTGATATTTGGTGAAACTGGAACAGGTAAGGAAGTTTTTGCCCAATCTATTCACAATGCAAGTAATAGGTTTAATAAACCTTTTGTGGCAATAAACTGTGCAGCAATTCCGCAGAATCTTATGGAAAGCAGTTTTTTTGGATATGAAGATGGAGCTTTTACTGGAGCAAAAAAAGGAGGAGCTCCAGGAGTTTTTGAGCAAGCTAATGGAGGAACACTATTTCTTGATGAAATCAGTGAAATGCATTTAGATCTTCAGTCTAAAATACTGAGGGTGTTACAAGAAAGGGAAGTCAGAAGAATAGGAAGCCAGAAGGAAATACTCCTTGATATTCGAGTCATATCTGCTTCAAATAAGGATCTAGACAAGTTAGTAAAGGAAGAAAAGTTTAGACAGGATTTATTTTATAGATTAAATGTTCTTGATATAAATCTTCCATCACTAAGATATATAAGAGATGACATACCACTGCTTGTAAACCATGCTATAAGAAATATGAATATAACCTTTGGAAAGTTTGTTGAAGGTATAGATGAGGAAGCTCTTAATATCCTCATTAATTATAATTGGCCAGGTAATGTGAGAGAGCTAATGAATTGTATTGAGAAAGCATTTAATATAATTGGCAATGGAAGGATAATTAAAGTAGAGCATTTGCCAAGGAATATAAAGGAAAACTTTAATATTACAGACCTAAATGAGAATGGACTTGATGAAATGCTGCAAAAATATGAAAAAGAGATTATTGAGAAAGCTCTCAGTATTAATGATGGAATAAAGTCCAAAACTGCGGACTATCTAAAAATAAGTACTACTACTTTGTGGAGAAAGATGAATCAACTAAATATTGAAAGTGAATAATATTTCACCTATGAAATAGGTATTTCAAAAATGAAACGAACATACAGCTTGATTTTATAGGATAAGACGTTATTTTTCTGAAAGCATTTCGAAAATGAAAAGTTTTCAGAAAAAAAATTACAGATAATTGACATTTAATATCATTTAAGATAAAAAATTACTTTATAAAAATTGAGAGTTACATTGAGATTGTCACTCAATGTCCATATATATAGTAGACAATTATCTAATATTATGAGTTGTTTTAAAAAAATCGTTATTGTTTTGACAATAATTATAATTTTGGCAAGGCTTTTGCATAAGACATATTTCAAGAAATTTATATTTCAATTATATTTCTACAAATTGCAGCAATTTAAGCAGTATATATTTGTTTTTTAAAAAATTACAATTGTTAATAATTATTTGCAGGAGGGATAAGATGAAAAAATTTAGCTACTTTGCTCCTACAACAGTTGAAGAAGCGATCAAGGTATTAGCTGGAGCAGATAAAGACACTCAAATTATTGCTGGCGGAACTGACTTCATTGTTCAAATAAATCATAAAATGATTTCTCCAGAAAAGGTAGTGGATATCAAGAAAATCAAGGAATTAAAATATGTTAAAGAGGAAAACGGCTTCATAAAGATTGGTGCTGCTACCAATTTTAGTGAGTTAGATTGTTCAGAAATATTGTTAAAAAAAGCTAAGGTTCTTGCTACAGCTTGTGGAGAAGTTGGTTCTACACAAATTAGAAACTTGGGAACTATTGGGGGAAATATAGCAAATGCTTCTGCTGCGGGAGATTCTATATCTGCTCTTATGGCTCTTGATGCTTCAGTAGTTCTAAAAAGTGAAAAAGAAGAAAGAGTTATGAGACTTGAAGAATTCTATCAAGGACCTGGAAACTGTCAGCTTAGAAAAGACGAACTATTGACTGAAATATTCTTCCAAACTCCTAATGAAAATACGGCTACAAGCTTTAAAAAATTAGGTAAAAGAAAAGCATTGGCTATAGTTGTTATAAGTGCAGGAGCTTTAATTGAAAAAGATGATAACAATAAATGTACAAAAGCTCAGATATCATTAGGAGCTATTTCTAGATACCCAGTAAGAGTTAGGGAAGCTGAGGAACTATTAATTGGAAAAGAATTAAATGAGCAAAATATAGAAATCTGCTTAGAAAAAATAGCTGAAATAACAAATGCTAGTGTTGCAAATTCGCCTTTTAAACACTTGGCTCTATACAAAGGATCAGCTATGAAGGGTATTGCTAGAGAGATGTTTGCTAATATTTTAGCGGATTTAAAATAGTGGTTAGTTATCAAAAGAGGAGGTTTATATTTTGGAAAAAGTAAAAATATCATTTAATCTGAACTATGAAGATGTAACTGTAGAAATAGATCCAAATAAGAGACTAATAGATATGCTTAGAGAAGATTTTAAGCTAACAAGCGTTAAGGAAGGATGTTCTGAGGGTGAATGTGGTGCTTGTACTGTAATAGTAGATAGTAAAGCAGTGACTTCTTGTATCATGTTAGCTCCTCAAGTTCAAGGAAGCTCTGTAATTACTTTAGAGGGCTTATCAAAGAACGGCGAATTAGACAAGCTTCAACGAGCATTTATTGATGCTGGTGCTGTTCAATGTGGTTTTTGTACACCTGGAATGATACTTTCAGCTAAGGCTTTGTTTATGAAAAACCCTAATCCAGCAAGAGAAGAGATTAAAAAAGCAATGTCTGGAAATATCTGCAGATGTACTGGATATAAAAAAATAATTGATGCTGTTGAAATAGCAAGAGATAAGTAAGTGAAAGGAGGAACTAGAGTGAACAAATTAAACATAGTAGGTCAGAGTGTTGAGAAAAAGGATTCATTAAGTAAAGCATTAGGTACAGCAATTTTTTCCGCTGATATAGAGCTAGATAATATGCTATATGGTGCAGTAAAGAGAAGCACTGTAGCTTCAGCTATTTTAAAAAATATCAATACTAGTAAAGCAAAAGCATTGCCAGGAGTTGCTGCTGTATTAACTTATAAGGACATACCTGGTGATAATAGAATAGGTATTATATTAAAGGATGAACCTATACTAGTTGATGATAAAATCAGAAGAGTAGGAGATGCTTTAGCGATAGTAGCTGCTGAAACTAAGGATATTGCAGAGGAAGCTTTAAAACTGATAGAAATTGAATATGAAGAGCTAGAGCCAGTATTTAGTATAGAGGATGCATTGAAAGAAGAATCACCTAAGGTTCATGGAACTACAAACGTTCTTCAAACAAAAAATCTTGTAAGAGGCGACGTAGATGAAGCATTAAAGCAATCTGATGTAATAGTTGAAGATACCTATAAGACAAATTACTTTGCTCATATGTTTATTGAACCTGAAGCTGGTATTGCTAAGTATGAAAATGGTATTTTGACATTCTGGAGTTCAACTCAAAATCCTCACTTTGATAGAGGTGAAGTTGCAAGAATGCTTAAGATGCCACAGAGTAAAGTTAGAAGTATTCAAGCTACTACTGGTGGCGGATTTGGAGGAAAGCTTGATATATCCGTACAATGTCATGCAGCTCTATTAGCATATTATACTGGTAGACCTGTAAAATTCGTTAGAAATAGAGAAGAATCTATGATGGTTTCTTCAAAAAGACATCCTATGACTTTAAAGCTTAAAACAGGAGCAACAAAGGATGGAAAAATATTGGCACTAGATGCACATCTAACAGGAGATACAGGTGCATATGCATCATATGGTCCTGCTGTTATAGCTAGAGCAATGACTCACTTAACTGGGCCTTATGAGGTACCAAATGTAAGAATTACTGCAACCTTCGTGTATACTAATAACCCAATGGCAGGTGCATTTAGGGGCTTTGGAGTTCCTCAAGCAGCTATAGCTCATGAAGGACAAATGGATTTGCTTGCTAAAAAATTAGGAATGGATCCAATTGAGTTAAGGTTGAAGAATGCATTGAGAGTTGGCTCTGTTACATCTACAGGACAAGTATTAACTGATGGTGTTGGCATAGTTGAAACAATAGAAAAAGCAGTAGAAAAAGCAAAAGAAGTAATATTTAAAGAAGGAGAGGTGAAGTAGGATGAAAAAAAGAGGAATTGGAACAGGATGTATGTGGTATGGAATAGGAAATACAGGACTACCAAATCCTGCTGCAGCCTTTGTAGAAGTACACGGAGATGGTTCTGTAACAGCTTTAGTTGGATGTGCTGATATAGGACAAGGCTCTTCAACAGTAATGGCACAAATTGTCGCTGAAACTTTAGGAGTTAATTATGAAGATGTAAATGTGACTGCTGCTGATACAGGAGTAACACCAGAAGGTGGAGCTACATCAGCAAGTAGACAAACATATATTTCTGGAAATGCAAGTCTTGCAGCTGCTAAAATGGCAAAAAAGATTTTAGTAGAAGTAGCTGCTGAAGCTCTTGGTGTAGATGAGGAGCTAGTTGACATTAAGAATAAAAAAGTAATTGTTAAAAATGATGAATCAAAACAAATGGATTTTTCAACTCTTATGGGTGAAATGAAGAAAAGAGGTAGAATTGCACTAGGAAGTGGTTCATTTAACCCTGATACAACAGCTCTAGATCCTGTTGATATGCACGGTATACCATATGCTTGCTATGCATATGCAACTAATATAGCAGAGGTAGAGGTGGATACAGAAACAGGAGAAGTGCAAGTATTAAAGGTAGTTGCTGCTCATGACGTTGGACAAATTATGAATAAAAGAATGGCTGAAGGACAAATAGAAGGCGGAGCAGCAATGGGAATGGGACTTGCGTTGTTAGAAAAGCTTGAAGTAGAAAAAGGAGTTATTAAAAATCCTGGATTTTCAAAATATCTAGTTTATACAGCTATGGATATGCCAGAACTATATCCAATACTTGTAGAAGATCCATCATTAACAGGGCCTTACGGTGCAAAGGGATTAGGTGAGCCTGCACTAATACCAATAATACCAGCAATTTTAAATGCCATTTATGATGCTATTGGAGTTAGGTTTACTGAGGTTCCTGTAACACCTGAAGCAATAATAGAAGCACTAAACAAAAAATAAAAAATGTATAGGAGGTAATTTCATTGGGTCAAAATGAAAACACAGCACCAAAGCAAAGCTTCTTAAAGAGAAAAAACATCGAAATATCCGTTAAAAGATATGGAGTTGATGCACTTGGTTTCATGGCACTAGGTCTTTTCTCTTCATTATTAATTGGTACTATCATGAACACTTTGGGAAGCAAATTGGGTATTCCATTTTTAACAGATACTCTTTGGCCTTTATGTAGAGACATGACAGGAGCTGCCATTGGTGTTGCTATTGCTCATGGTCTACAAGCTCCGCCACTAGTATTATTCTCTTCTGCAATTACTGGGGCAGCTGGAAATGCATTAGGAGGACCTGCTGGAGCTTTCTTAGCGGCAGTAATCGGTGCTGAACTTGGTAAAATAGTGTCTAAAGAAACAAAAGTAGATATTATAGTTACACCTTCAGTTACTATTATTACTGGTGTTCTTGTTGGAACACTTGTTGGACCTGCTATTGGAGCATTTATGACAGGTTTAGGAAATCTTATAATGTATGCTACAGGATTACAACCATTTTTAATGGGAATATTAGTTTCAGTTATAATGGGTATGGTATTAACTCTTCCTGTAAGTAGTGCGGCTCTTTGTATGATGCTTGGTCTTGCTGGATTAGCTGGAGGAGCAGCTACTGCTGGGTGTTGTGCACAGATGGTAGGTTTTGCTGTAATGAGCTTTAAAGAAAATGGATGGGGAGGACTTATAGCACAAGGTTTAGGGACATCAATGCTTCAAGTGCCTAACATAGTAAGAAACTGGAAGGTTTGGATTCCCCCAACACTAGTTGGTGCTATAGTAGGACCTTTATCAACACTTGTATTCAAAATGGAAGGTACACCAATGGGTTCAGGTATGGGAACAAGTGGATTAGTAGGACAATTTGGTACAATAGAAGCTATGGAGGCTGCTGGTAAAGGCGGAATGCAAATGTGGATAGGTATTATAGTATTACAATTTATCATACCTGCAGTTCTTACTCCAATAATCTGTAATGTAATGAGAAAAATGGGTTGGATTAAAGAAGGAGATTTAAAATTAAACTTATAATAATTTAAGTTTAAAGTGAAATAAATATTTATCATAATTATATAGAATAATTAGGTTAGGGAGATTTTATGCCACTAGCAGAGCAAAGATGCTCTACTAGTGGCTGTTAATTATGCAAGAACGCAGTTTATAATAATTATTTTTTTAACTTCGCAATTATAACTTTTTTCATTATTACAAAGAATAGTAAAGATAATAGTATATTTATTTTAATCAAGAGCCTCAATGGGAAAAAACACAAAACAGTTGTCATGTAATATTTTCCAATAACTTCTTTTTTATTACTATATAGCTTAAAAAATCAAAAATAAGCATTTCAAAACCGAATATACATTTCGAATTTGAAATGCAGCATAATATGCTTATCGTAATAATTAAGCGTATGCCGAAAAAAACGTTTCATAAATGAAATGTTCTGACGAGAAAATTATGATTTTAGCCCAATTTAAAGCAAAAAAAAGTTGGCATGAAATTTGCTATATTATTGTATATGATGGACTAAAATAAAAACATGAATATAAAGAAAAAGAAACAAAAAATAGGAGGTACACCATGAAAATAGGTTTTATAGGTTTAGGAGTTATGGGTAAAAGAATGGCTACAAACGTACTAAAAGGTGGATTCGAGCTCGTAGTATCCGATCTAAACAAAGAAGCAGTAAGAGAATTAAAAGAAATGGGTGCAAAAGAAGGTAGCACTCCTGCTGATGTTGCAAAAGATGTAGATGTACTGCTTACATCTCTTCCAAACTCAGCTATAGTAGAAGGCGTTATATTAGGAAAAGATGGTGCTTTAGAGGGAATTAAAGAAGGAACAATAATAGTTGATTTAAGTAGTATTACTCCAAAATCAATACAAAATATTGCTAAGAAAGCTAGTCAAAAAGGCGTGGAAGTATTAGACGCACCTGTAAGCGGTGGTGCTTCAGGAGCAGAGAAAGGTACTCTTACTATTATGGTTGGAGGAAATAAAGATGCTTTTGAAAAAGTTCTTCCAGTATTAAATTGTATAGGTAAAAAAGTAATCCATGTTGGCGAAATTGGAGCAGGAGATACAGCTAAATTAGTAAACAATCTTTTATTAGGAGCAAATATGGTGGCAGTTGCTGAAGCTTTGGCTCTAGGAGTTAAGGCAGGACTTAAACCAGAAGTATTATATAACATCATTAGTCAAAGCTCAGGTTCTTCATATGCATTAACTGCAAAGTATAATAACTTTATTGCTAAGGGCAACTTTGAACCTGGATTTATGATTGATTTACAATATAAAGATTTACAGCTTGCAGTAGATACTGCTAAAGATTTAAAAATGCCATTAGTTATAGGAAACCTATCACAACAAATGTATGAAGTTGCAAGAGCAAAAGGATTAGGAACTGAAGATATTTCAGCTGTATTAAAGCTGTATGAAGAATGGGGAAATATCGAAGTGAGAGAGGAGCAAGCTTAATTATGGATATTAAAACTATGATTGAAGAAAAAATGCCCCTAACTCTTGGGGATATAGTAGAAATTGCAGATAAAAATAATGTAAGATTTGTTGATATAGTTTTAGCTGAAGCAGAAATTCAAACAGGCAAGAGCAAAGAAGAAATATTAGATGAAGTCTTAAAAGAGTTTGAACACAATTTACATGCTGTTGAAGTTGGATTAACTACTGGCAGCAGTTTATTACTTGGAACAACTGGTGCTCAGTTAAACAATATGGAAGGCTTTAGATTATTCAAAGACGAATTTGTAGATAAGGCTTTAGTATATACAATAGCAGCTCAAGTAGGTAATCATGGTATAGGATTAAATCCATGTGCAGGTACTGGCGATTCATGTCCTTATACAGGATTTATAAAAGCTATGTATGAGACAGGATATAGAAGAGAAAGAGTAGCTGAAATAGCAGCAATTCTTTTAAAAGTAGGTTCAATGTTTAGAGTTGGTAAGACATCAACTGGATGTAATATGGAAGGCTTTGGTGCTGGATCAACAGCAGTAGCAGCAGCGACAGTTGAATTATTAGGAGGAAGTGCAAAAGCTACAGAACGTGCAATGGTAACAGCAATTTCCCCAACTATAGGTGTTCCTTGTACTCCTAGAGTTATGGTGCCAGCATTATGTGCTACTCATATAGGAGGAGCAATATTAGTGGGAACATTAGCTGGAGGGCTAGCTGCTAAAACTGATATGGAAGTAAATGTACCTATAGATGTAATGTTGGCTATGGCTACTGCAGTTCATCCAATATCAGCTAAGGCTATAGTACCTTCAGTAGTAGAATTCATGCAGCCTTTCTTTAAAACTAAGGAACCTGTTGAAAGACTAATAGATCAAGCGATTAAAGATGAAGAAAAAGTTCATATAGAGCAAACATTAGTTAAAGCTAAAGAAATGGCTAAGAAATTAGCTGAGGGAGCAAGACCAATTACTAATACTTTAGGAGAAGCTGTTGTTGGTGGAAGTAGCCAAGCTGTAGGCTCTCCAACAAATACAGGAAGAATTGCTCACTTTTTAGCAAAGGGCAAAATAAAGAAAGTTAAAATAGAGCTTTATCCAGAACTATTTGCACGTAGAGGAATAAATGTTCCAGGCGTACTAATGGGATCAGTTTATGGTTCATCCACTGCTGATGGAAAGATGTATAAGGAAGTAATGGAGCTTGTAGAAAAAGAAGGAATTGAAGTAGAAATAGCTAAGGTAGAGGAATACCAAGCCCAAAAGGTTACAGTAGTAACTGATGAGGGAACGTTTATGGTAGATGCATTAAATAGAGGTGGCGGAAGATTAGTTCTTAGAGATGCCAAGCCTTCAAGACAAGAAGCAGTTGATATTGCAAATAAACTAGGCATCATTCTAGTTGAAGCATAGAAGGAAGGTGAGACAAGTGAATATAATAGAAAGAATTATTGCTAAAAAAGCAAACAAAGATACGGTTAAAGTTGGACAAGAACTAAGTGTAAAGGTTGATTTAGCAATAGCTCATGATGTTACTGGCCCTTTAGCAGTAGATCAGTTCATGAAAATAGGAGTAAAAGAAGTATTTGATAAGAATAAAGTTGTCTTTGTAATGGATCACAATATACCTTGTGCATCAGTAGATTCTAGAATTCAACATAGGACAATACATGAATTTTGCGATAAATTTGGTGCAAAAGTATATGGCAGATCTGAAGGAGTTATACATCAAGTTATACACGAAGAAGGATTGTACAAAAAAGGTGACATCATAGTAGGAGCAGATTCTCATACTTGTACTGCCGGAGCTTATGGAGCAGTAGCTATACCATTAGGCTCAACTGAGCTTGCAGCAGTTATGGCACTTGGAGAGCTTGACTTAGAAGTACCAGAAACATATTTAATAAACATTGATGGAGAATTGAGACCAGGTGTTTATGGAAAAGATATTATATTATATGTAATAGGAAAATTCGGAACAAATGGATTTACAGATAAAGCAGTTATTTTTAGTGGAAGTACAATATTAGGATTGACCAATGAAGATAAGATGACAATTGCTAATATGATGATAGAAATGGGTGCTATGATTGGCTACATCGATCAAGGAGATGAAGAAATAGGCGATGTGAAGAATGTGTATAACATCAAGGCATCAAATATTTCACCTGTAGCTGCATGCCCTTCATCACCTGGAAATGTAAGAACTATTAAAGAAATAGAAGGGCAGAAGATAAACCAAGCAGTTATTGGAAGCTGTACAAATGGAAGACTATCAGACATGAGAATAGCTGCAGAAGTGTTAAAAGGTAGAAAAGTTGCCCATGGAGTTAATATGATAATAGTTCCTGCTTCAAAGATAATTTTAGAGAAGATGGAAGAAGAAGGACTTACTAAGATATTTAGAGAAGCAGGCGCAATAGTTACTAATCCAGGCTGCGGACCTTGCTTTGGAGCACATCAAGGATTGTTATCAAAAGAAGATGTAGCTATATCTTCTACAAATAGAAACTTCCCAGGAAGAATGGGGCACAAAGAAGCGAAGATTTACTTAGCTTCTCCTAGAACAGTAGCAGAAAGTGCAGTAAAAGGATGTATTACATGTCCAGGTACTGTAATTCCATTGGAGGGGTAGTTATCATGAACAATATAAAAGGAAAAGCATTTATATTAAACGAGAATGTAGATACAGACCAAATACTTCCTGGATATGCTATGAGCTATCCAGTTGAAGAGCTAAGGAAGGTTACACTAAGAGGAAGCATTATTCCAGATTTTCCAGAAAAGGTTCAATCTGGTGATATAATCATTGCTGATGACAACTTTGGCTGTGGTTCAAGTAGAGAACAGGCTCCTGTAGCTTTGAAGAGCTGTGGAGTAGGAGTAGTAATAGCAAAATCTTTTGCGAGAATCTTTAGGAAAAACTCAATAAACATAGGGCTTCCTGTAGTGACTTGTGAATATATAAACGAAATCAAAAATGAAGCAAAAGAAAATGATGAATTTGAAGTGGATTTAGTCAATGGCATAATAACTAATTTAAGAACACAAAATCAGTATAAATTAAATCAATTGTCAGAAACTACACTTGAAACACTTCAAGCAGGTGGATTAATTAATAAAGTTAAGAAGAAACTTAAGGAGAGAGGTGCTATTTAATGGCAAAAGCAAGACCAAATACGGAAAGAATTATTAAAGAAGACATAGATAGAATAAAAGCGTATGAAAAAGCTTTCGGTGTTAAAATGCCATATGTAGATGAAAATGGAGAAGTTCAAGGGTTACCAGATGCTTACCCAAGAGAAGTTAATGGTGTAATCCGTAGTGGTTATAGATTGACAGAGCTAGGAAGACAAGCTGTTAAGACAGGAAATCCAGTTCAAAACCCAATACTTGGTAGAAATAGTGCAGAAGAAACATATAGAGAGTCACAACATATGTATGATATGGCTGAAAAGCTTGGAATAACACTATTCCAATTCGTACACTCAGAGGCAACAAGACATATTGACCCATTAGATGGTATAGAACTAATAGAGCAATCCAGAGGTAAAGGCGGAATTACTCCAGCTGGCGAAAGAGAATTTGTTCAAATGGGTGGAGGTTCAAAGCATCCTATTAGAATAAATGCTACAGGTGATACTACTCACCTAAATGTATTAAATGCATTAATAGCTGGATTTGATGGCACAGACTTAGGTCCAGTAATCCACGTACACTTTGGAGGAAGAGGAATCCATGACTTCAGAACAAAGGTAGTAAATGGATACAAGGCAATACAAATATGTGCAGAAAACAATATATTCGTTCAGCTTGATACTCATAAGCATATTAACAATATAATGGGTACGGATGGAATGGCATTGGCAATGGTTTTACTATCTGAAGGATTAGCAGTAAAAGCAAAATTAGATAGAGCTTTAAGTGCTATTCAGATGAATGTGGCTGGGATAAATATACTTGCTGATTTAGCTCTAGTAAAAGCATTCAGAGAAACTATTTGGAGTGAATTTATTATAGCAGTACCTGAAACATTCCAAAACCCACCAGCAGACCTTATTGCAGAACAAGCACACTTTGCTAGAATGGCAGTTACTGCTAAGCTTGCAGGAGCTAACTTCTACAGACCAAAGGCTGCAGAAAATGTAGGTATCCCAACTGGTGAATCAATGGCAAAAGCTATTTGGGCTACACAAAATGTATTTGAAGGAACATATAAAGTAGAAATCCATGATCCATTCATAGATGAAAGAAAAGAAGAAATAAAAACTGAAGCAATGGCAGTACTAACAGCTGCATTAAAGAGAGATAAAATGTTAAAGCCTGAAGAAATAAATGCAGAATTCTGGGCTCAATATGATGAGCACGAGCTAATTGATTTAATAGTTGAAGCTGGTAAAAGCGGTATCTTAGATACTCCTAGAGCAGGAGGATGGGATCTTAAGAGATTCGTTAAAACAAACAGAGATAAAGACGGCATCAGAAGATATGTTTCAGGCTACACTCCATTAGGAGTAGATGAAAAATATATGCCTATTACTAAGGAAAACATAGAAATTCCAAAAGAAACTCCTGTAACTAAGAAAGAAAAAGTAGTTTTAGCAACTGTAGGAGCAGATGCACACGTAGTGGGTATAAACATGGTAAAGGAAGCAATACAAAAAGCTGGCTATGAAGTAATATTCTTAAGAGGAATGAATCTTCCAGAAACAGTTGCTGAAGTTGCAGCTGAAACTAAAGCAAGTGTTGTTGGAGTAAGTAACCTATTAGGATTAGGAATGACATTATTTCCTAGAGTATCTAAGAGACTTGAAGAGCTTGGACTTAGAGATGATGTAGTGCTTCTAGCAGGTGGTAGAATAGCTGAAAAAGAAGAAGAGCACGCTATGTATGAAAAGAAAATTAAAGAAGAAGGAACAGCATTCCTTGGTGTTGATAACTTCTTTGGCCCAGGAACCGATCTTGATGAATGTGTTAAATGGATAGAAGAAGAATTAGCTAAAAAGAAAAATAAGTAAATCTAAAAATAGATGATATTTGACATATATTATGAAAGCTTAAGAATGTGAGGAGGCATAAATATGGAACAGATTAAAACGCCTGTTGTTATTATGAGAGCGGGAACTAGCAAGGGAATTTTCATTAAAGAAGAAAATTTGCCTAAAGACCAAAAAGAAAGAGATCAATTAATTCTAAAGATATTTGGAAGTCCAGATATCAGACAAATTGATGGTTTAGGTGGAGCAGATCCTTTAACTAGTAAACTAGCTATTATAGGACCTTCAACAAGAGAAGATGCTGATGTTGACTATACATTTGGTCAAGTATCATATGTAGCACCAAAAATCGATTATTCAGGAAACTGTGGAAATATCTCTGCTGGTGTTGGACCATTTGCTGTAGATGAAGGTCTTGTAAAAGTTGAAGAGCCTTTTACAACAGTGAGGGTACACAATACTAATACAGGTAAACTAATAATTGAAAGAGTTGAAGTTGTAAATGGCAAAGCTAAAGTTACAGGAGACTATAGTATAGCTGGAGTTCCTGGAACAGGTTCAGAGATAGTAATTGACTTCTCTGATACTGCTGGAGCAGCAACTGGAAAGTTACTTCCAACAGGAAATGTTGTAGATAAAATTGAAGTAACTGGATATGGCGAAATAGAAGCTTCATTAGTAGATGCTGCAAACCCAGTTGTATTTGTAAGAGCAAAAGACTTAGGCCTAACTGGTATTGAAACACCATCACAAATAGATGAAAACAAAGCAATGCTAGCTACTCTAGAAGAAATAAGAGGAAAAGGAGCAGCTATGATGGGATTAGTTAGCGATTGGAAAAATGCAGTTAAAGAAGCTCCTGCATTCCCAATGATAGCTTTTGTTTCTCCAGCTCAAGACTATGTTGACTTTACAAAAGGCAGAAAAATAAGTGAAAATGATGTAGATTTTGTTTCAAGACTTATGTTCATGCAAGTTGTTCACAAGACCTATGCTGGTACAGCAACAACTTGTACAGGAGCAGCTGCAAGAATAGAAGGCACAATAGTAAATGAAGCAATGAATGCTAAAGGCAAAGGCAAGGACGCAATTCTTAGAATAGGACATCCAGCTGGTGTAATCACTATAGATGTGGCTGCAAGCAAAGAAGGCAATGGTTGGAAGCTTGAAAAAGCTGCAATAAATAGAACAGCAAGAAGAATCATGGATGGTAATTGCTATACAGTAAAATAAAGGAAGGTAAGCTTATGTGCAGATATGATTATTTAATTATAGATATAGGAAGCACATATACTAAGCAAAGGCTGTTTAAGGACTGTGAATTGATGGCGACTGTACAGTCGCCTACAACAGTTGAAAATGTCTACAAAGGAATAAAAGCTGGACAGGACATCATCAAGGAAACATTAAAGGAAAGCAGAATAGAAGCAAAGCATGTACTTGCCTCTAGTAGTGCTGCAGGTGGATTGAGAATGGTAGCTATGGGTTACATGACTAGAGTTACTGCAAAGGCAGCAAAGGAAGTTGCTATGAACTCTGGCTCTAAAATACTTGAAATAGTTTCCAATGAAAACCTCCCAGAGTATAGAATACAGATTTTAAAGGAAATAAACCCTGATATCATACTTTTAGCTGGAGGAACTGATTTTGGCGATGAATCTTCTATTATAGAAAATGCTTCTTTAATAGTAGAAAGCGGAGTTAAAGGTGTAGTAGTTATAGCTGGAAATATCAATGCACAAGCAGAAGTTGCCAAAATATTAAAAGCCGGAAATGTAGCCCATTTGAGGGTTCCCAATATAATGCCTACAATTCATAAGCTTAGGGTAAAAGAAGCTAGAGAGGCTATTCATAGAGAATTTATTAAGCAGATTACTAAGGCACAAGGCTTGAGTATATTACAAGAGGAAATAACAAATGATAAAATCATACCTACTCCTGGAGCAGTTTTAATGGCTTCTGAGCTTTTGGCAAAGGGAACCTATTTGGAGAAGGGGATAGGTGAAATCATTGTAGTAGATTTAGGTGGAGCTACTACAGACATTCACTCTGTAATACCTGGCTATGCTAACCTTGAGGATGAAGAAATAGGTCTTATAGTGAGCAATGAAAAACAAATGTCCTATAGAACAGTTGAAGGCAACTTAGGCATGCGTATAAGTGCCATGGGAGTTTTAGATACAGTAAGCCCTAGAGCTATTTTTCACAAAAGAGGAATTAAGGATGAAGAGCTTTTAGAAGAGTTTACTCAGTATTGTATGGAAATAGAAAAAACACCTAGGCGTATAGCAGAAAATGAAAAGGAATATATGTTTGATACATTCATTGCAGAAACAGCTGTTGAAGTAGCATTAAAAAGACATGCAGGATTCATATCTACAGTTGCAGATCCTATAACTGGTATTATGCCTGGAATGCCTATTGGCAGAGACTTAAGAAATGTAAATACTATAATAGGAGTTGGAGGGATATTCTCTCATAGAGACCCTTCCGAAGGCAAGGAAATAATAAAAAATGCACTAAAGGATAAAGGTATTTCACTTTTACCAAATGAACCTAAAATAATAATAGATGAAAACTATATACTATACACTGGAGGGCTTATTTCTCAGGTTGATGAAGATTATGCATTCCAAGTACTAAAGAATAGTTTTAATTTAAAATAGTTGGAGGTAACAATATGAAAAAAACTACTATGTTAAGACAATTATTAAATGCTAAAGAAATACTTGTAGCACCAGGTGCACATGATGCCCTTACAGCTAGAGTAATAGAAAAATCAGGATTTAAAGCAGTGTATATGACAGGATATGGCCAAGCAGCAAGTGTTTTAGGTAAGCCAGATATTGGACTTTTAAGCATGACTGAAATGCTAGACAGGGCTAGAAAATTTGCAAGTGCAGTAAATATTCCTGTAATTGCTGATGGAGATACTGGTTTTGGAAATGCTATAACAGTTATGAGAACTGTAGAAGAATATGAAGCTGCAGGAGTAGCTGCAATTCAGCTTGAAGATCAAATAGCTCCTAAGAGATGTGGACATATGCTTGGAAGAAAAGTTGTAAGCATGGAAGAAATGGTTGGCAAAATAGAAGCAGCTAAAGCAGCAAGAAAAGACCCAGATTTCGTAATAATAGCTCGTACAGATGCGCGTACAGTTCATGGAATAGATGAAGCTATAAAAAGAGCAAAAGCTTATGAAGCTGCTGGAGCTGACGTAATATTTGTTGAATCAGTTGAAAATGAAGAAGAAATGAAGAGAGTTCATAGTGAAATAAAAGTTCCTACACTTGCTAATATGGTTGAAGGCGGAAGAACTCCACTATTAACAAATAAAAAACTAGAAGAAATCGGATATAGCTTAGTTATATATCCAACAGCATCAACATATGTAGCTGCAAAAGCTATGTTTGATCTTATGGAAGCATTAAAAGTAAACGGAACTACTGCGAAAAGCATTGATAAAATGATAACATTCCCTGATTTCAACGATTTAGTAGGATTAGGAGAATTTGCAGAGCTAGAAAACAAATACGTTAGAGAATAGTAGAAGTTCCGGAGTTATAAATTAGGGCTTAGTTCAGTAGAGCATTATACAGTTTGCCCTTACTGGATTTTAGTTAATACAGTCTAGAGTTTACGAATATTATCCCGTACTTGAGATAAGTTTGAGGAAATATTCGTAAACAAAGATTAGTATTTATATAAATTAATTAGCTAAAATAAAGGGAGGTAGTTATAATGTCAAGATTAGGTATTAAAAACATAGGTATTTTAGTAACCGGAGATGTAAAAAATCCTATATCAAAAGCAACTACAATAATTGTAGAGGATGGCAAAATCCTTAAAATAGGTGATGAGAAGCTATTAAATGAATTCAAATGCGATAAAGTAGTAGATGCAAAGGGTTCAACTGTAGCACCAGGTTTTATTGATTCTCACGTGCATCCAGTATTAGGAGATTTTACACCAAGACAAAATACACTAGGATTTATAAATGGCTCAATGCATGGTGGAGTTACAACAATGATATCAGCAGGTGAGTGTCATACACCAGGAAGACCAAAGGATGCTGCTGGAACAAAAGCATTAGCAGTGCTTGCACATAAGAGCTCAAAAAATGCAAGACCAGGCGGAGTTAAGCTTCATGGTGGTGGATTAATTCTTGAAAAAGGATTAGTTGAAAAAGATTTTGAAGAACTTGCAAAAGAAGGAGTATGGATAGTAGGAGAAGTAGGCTTAGGCTCAGTAAAAGATCCAGAAGAAGCTGCTCCAATGGTTAAATGGGCTAAGAAAAATGGATTTAAAGTTATGATGCATACAGGCGGTACTTCAATTCCTGGAAGCAGCACTATAACAGCAGATGATGTTATAAAAACAGACCCAGATGTAGTTTCACATATTAATGGTGGACCTACAGCTATAGCTCCTAAAGAAGTTGATAAAATAATCGATAACACTAAAATGGCTTTAGAGATTGTACAATGTGGTAACTATAAAGTTATGAAACATACTGTTAATCAAGTAAAAGCAAAAGGACAATTAGAAAGAATTATCGTTGGAAATGACTCTCCATCAGGTACAGGCATTATACCTCTAGGAGTTTTAAGAACTATTTCCTATGTAGCTTCAGAAACAGATGCAACAGCAGCAGAAGCAATTTGCTTTGCAACAGGTAATACAGCTAAGGTATATGGATTAAATGTTGGATTTATTGAAGAAGGAAAAGAAGCAGATTTTGTAATCATGGATGCACCTTTAGGTTCAATAGGAGAAGATGCATTAAAAGCTCTTGAAGCAGGAGATCTTCCAGGAGTTTCAATGGCAATAGTAGATGGAGAAGTAATGTTTACAAAGAGCAAAAACACTCCTCCTGCAACTCATGGTGCTGTTATCTGCTAAGCTATTTTTTACTTGGTAAATTAGAAAGGGGAAAAATAACTTATGATTAAAGTTATTCTTGATAAGTGTAAAGGTTGTAGCATATGTGTTAAAAACTGTCCACTAGATGCTATAGAGGTAAAAGAAAAGAAGGCTCACACTAATGATAAATGTGTATCTTGTGGTATATGTACAAGAGTTTGTCCTTTCAAGGCTATTGAAAGAACAGACGAACAAGCTCCAAAGACAGTAAAATGTACTCACTGTCCTGTTAACTGTACAATACCTGAAGGAAAAACAGGAGCATGTAAGAGATATACAAATATCAACGGAGAGACTGTAAGAAACAGAAAACTTGTTGTTGATGCAATAACAAGCATTCCAGAAACAGAAAAATTACCTTACAAACCTCTTATAACAGCAGTAGGTAGTGGAACAAGCTATCCATGTTGCCGTCCTGCACCATTTATCGTTCAAGATAATGTAGAAGGCGTAGATGTTGTAACAGTTGTAACTGAAGCTCCTCTTAGCTACAGTGGCGTAAAAGTAAAAATAGATACAAACATGCACATAGGTGAAGAGGGTGCAAAGGTTAAAAGAGATGGAAAAGTTGTTGGAATGGTAACAACTGAAGAATATGGAGCAAAGATGCTTACAATTGGTGGAGCTAATCTTCTAAGCAATGGTAATGATGGATTTGTAGTTGCAAGAACAATAGTAGACTTAGCAAACGGAAGAAGATTAACACTAAAAGTAGACAATGGAAGCACTCTTGAGATACAACAAGGTGAAGCTCCTATAATAGATGGTGTAAAAGAAAAACTTATGAGAGTAGGCTGCGGTAGTGCTACTATCGGAATGTTTGCTAGACATCTATGTAAAGTTGTAGATGAAGCAATAATATTAGACTACCATGTTATTGGACTTCTTTCAGAACACTTTGCAGGTCAAGAGGTAGGAATGACTTATAGCGGAGTAGTTCCTTATGGAGTAAAGAGTACAAGAGGAAGATACTTTGGAAATCATGGACATGGTTGGGGCGGAACAGAAATTGTGAACCCAATAGATGCGGTTGTATCTGTCGATATGAATTTATCTAAAGCAGGAAATAAAATATTAGTAACTGAAACTACTGGACAGAAAGCAGCTTTACTAGAAGTTCAAGCAGATGGATCAGTTAAAGAAATTCCTATGACAGACGAAGTATTAAACACAGTTAAGATAATTTCAGACACATGTGAAGAATCAAAAGTTGCAGTTATTTATACTGGAGGAACAGGTGGAAGTGCAAGAGCTGGAGTAACTAATTTCCCTAGAAAGCTAACAGATGCTATCCACAGTGACCAGATTAGAATGACTGTAGCTGGCGCACCAGTATTTATTCTTCCAGGAGGAGGAATAAACTTTATGGTGGATGTAGCAAAGATGATTCCAGAAGCTACAACTTGGGTTCCAACTCCTGCTACTGTAGCACCAGTTGAATACACTATGACAAGAGATAAGTATGAAGAGCTTGGCGGACATACTGATCATATAATTACTAAAGATGAACTTTTAAAAATGCTTGAAAAAGAGGAATAATTATGATTGAAAAGCTTCAAGATGAAAGAATATTTATAAATCATGGTCCTATACAAATGGTGATAGATGTGTCTGTGAAGGGAAAAAGAATGCCGGAAATAGGCCTTGAAGCAGGTAAGCATGTATTAGAACAATTTGATAAGCTAATACAATACATTCCTAAACTAAAAATAATGCGAGCCTATGAAAATACAAGTGATGAATTTCCGGAAGTCCTAAATAAGATGATTATTGCCGTTGAGAAGAGTGGATATAAAGAACTTAATACTCTTGGAGCTGTGGCAGGTTCCTTTTCTGATATAGCTCTTCAAAAAGCAATAGAACTAGGTGGAACTAGAGCTATTGTAAACAATGGCGGAGATATAGCACTAAAGGATTTAGAAGGAAAACCAATTAAAGTTGGGATTCCATATACAAATGATAATGAGAAAGGTCAGCTAGTTTTAACAATTACCGAAGAACAAGATATCCATGGTATTTGTACTAGTGGTACTGGTGGAAGAAGCTTTACAAAGGGCATAGCTACTGCTGCAGTTGCTTTAGCATCTGATGCGGCTACAGCAGATGCATGCGCTACTTATTTAGGCAATATGACTTATGTAGAGGATGAAAATATTATTCGCTGTCTTGCAGAAGAAATAGACTCAGGAACAGATATCAAAGGTCAGCTTGTCACGTTAAAAGTAGGCAAAATTGGAGAAGATAAAAAATACAAAGCATTATTAAATGGACTAAATGTAGCAGAAGACTTGTACAACAAAGGAATAATAAAGGGTGCAATAATCTCAATAGGAAATACAATAGTAAAATATCCAGATAGCTTACTTTTAGAATCAATAAAATTATAATCATAAAAAAACTAAGGAGGTTTTACAAATGGATGTTAAAATTAGAAAATATTATACTTTTGTAGAAGAAATTAAAGCTGATGGCGAAAAGGCAATCGAAGGAAAAGATCACAAAAGAGTATCAATAGCAGTAGTATTTGAAAATCCATATGCAGGAAAATATGTAGAAGATCTTTCTCCATTATCAGATTGGGCTGCATCAGTAACACCAGATTTAGTTGAAAGAGCATTAAAAGCAGCTGGAATTGATAAAAGCGAAGCAGAAAGCTATGGTAAAGGAGCTATAGTTGGTGGAAATGGTGAACTTGAGCATGCAGCAGCATTACTTCACCCATCACTAGGAAAACCATTTAGAGAAGGATTAGGCGGAGGAAAAGCAATCATTCCTTCAGCTAAGAAAATGGGATACCCAGGTTGTACAATAGATGTGCCTCTACACTATAAAGATGCAGCATTCGTTAGAACTCACTTTGATGCAATGGAAGTTAGAGTACCAGATGCCCCAAGAGACAATGAATTAGTATTAGTTCTTTCAGTTACAAACTGTGGAAGACCACATCCAAGAGTTGGCGGATTAAAAGTTGAAGAAATTAAAGGTGAAGATGGATTAAGATAGTCATCAAAAGACTAACAAAATACATCTCATTATCCTAATAAAATTACTAAAAATATATAACCAATTCTAAATCTGACCATGGAAAAGCAATCTCCATGGTCAGTATTATATATAAAGGAGTTATATGTATATGGATAACAAAACTAAAGGTGTAATACTCATGATATCTTCATCACTTTGCTTTGCTTTGATGGCTACAGCTGTAAAGTCAGTTCCAGAAATAAGCATATCTGAAAAAATGTTTTTCAGAAATTTTTTAACTTTAATAGTATCAGGTATTATGATAGTCAGAAATAAAAAATCTTTTATAGGTAAAAATAAAAAAGGATTATTTATTAGAAGTATTTTTGGTCTATTGGGAGTAGCAGGAAATTATTATGCTATATCTAGACTACCACTTGCTGAATCAGAAATATTAAATAAAACATCTTCTTTTTTTGTAATAATATTAGCAGGAATGTTCTTAAATGAAAAAATAACAAGGAAGCAAATTTTTATAATTATTTTAGCTTTTATTGGAGGAATTTTTGTAATAAAACCTAGACTAGATTTTTCTGTAGTACCAGCTTTAGCTGGGCTGTTTGGTGCATTTTTTGCAGGGGCGGCTTATACAATGGTAAGATACTTAAATCGCACAGATGATCCAGATACTATAGTTTTCTACTTTGGCTTAATATCTACTATAGCGGTAATTCCTCTAATGCTTTTAGATGGATTTGTGTTATCTAGTTTTCCTCAATTCTTAAAGCTAATATTTGTAGGAATATTTGCTGCAGCTGCACAGGTTTTTATGGCATATGCATATAGTCTTGCTTCAGCTAGTGAGTTATCTATATATTTGTATATAAGCATTGTATTTTCTATAATAATAGGAATTATTATGTGGAATGAGTTTCCAGATGTATTTAGTCTTCTAGGTGGACTCATTATTATATCAGCTGGATATATGAACTATAAATTTAATATTAAAAGAAATAAGCTTAAAAGTAGCTTAAATTAGTAAGTTTTTAGTATATTTATTGTTAAATAACTAACCAAAAACATTTCAATTATGAAATTCTGGTTTCAATTTTGAAATATGATTAGATTAAGTATTACCAATGGTTACGGCTTAATTTTTAGAGAACATTGCAAATACGAAAAAAATGTCAAAATTAGTCACTGATTTTGCCAAATAAACCTATCAAAACACGTAAATAAGTATGTTTTAGTTGGCATGAAAAGTGCATTAATATAATAGATGAGGAGACCAAATATCCTTTTAGCTACCAATAGCAAATAGATGAATTATTTTTAATTACTATCAATAAAAAAAATTGACGAGAGGGTGTGAGAAAGTTAATTATTTTTATAACAAAGTGGCGGCGAAGGGGTGGCCTACCTGTATTGTAGCTTATTAAAAATTAATAATTTAAGGAGGAGTTCAAATTGGCTGAAAATCATGATGGACAAGTAGCAAATAAAGGTACGGAAAACGCTTTTAATCCAGTGCCAGATTCTGAAAGAAAGTCATTAATAAGCCTTACATTTGTTTTAGCAGGATATCCAATTGCACTATCAAATTTTGTCATAGGCGGAGCAGTAGGAGTAGGGATGACGTTTCCTAAGGCGGTAATGACGCTTTTAGTTGGTAATGGTGTTCTTATGGCAATCGTTTTAGCCACTGGGTATATGGCATTTAAAACAGGCCTCTCAACATCTTTCTTATCTAGAAGAGCTTTCGGGAAAAAAGGCTCTAGTATTTTTTCAATTTTACTAGCCATTTCCTCTGTAACCTGGATATCATTAAATGGTGATATTTTTGCTAGATTAATAAAAAGTACATTTTCATGGTGGACTTTGCCAGTTTCAATCACTGCAATTATATGTATAGCATTGTGGACTCAATCAGCTATTAGAGGCTATAAAGGTCTAGAAATAATAAGCTTTTTAGGCGTGCCTGCAGCATTGATATTATCTGCAATAGGAGTTATTGCAGTTGCAAGAACTACTGGAGGCTTTGGTGATGTATTTAGCTACATACCAGTTGAGCCAATTTCATTTACAGCAGCTACATCCTCTATCATAGGTGGATGGGTATTTGGAGCTACCATAACTCCAGACGTATGTAGATTTGCTAAGAGTACAAGAGACTTGATTATTTCAGGAATAGTTGCCTTTACTATAGGGTGCTTAGGCCTACAATTTGCGGGGGCACTAGTTGCTATATCTACAGGTAACGGTGATTTTACAGTAGCTATGGCTGCATTAGGACTTTCTTTAATAGCATTTTTCGCTGCAATATTCTGTCTATGGACTACCCAAGACAATAATATTTATGGAGCAAGTTTAGCAATTCAAAATATATTAGAAGAAACTAAATATAAAGGAAAAATACAACATAAGCATATTGCACTAGCTACAGCAGGATTAGCAGCTGTGTTTGCAGCACTTGGAATATATAAACATATACTTCCTATAATCCAATTTTTATCATTATTAATTCCACCAGTTTCAGGACTGATTATAGGAGAAGAGTTCTTTGTAAAGAATTCAAAGGAAAAATTAAGTGTAAATGGAGTAGCTCTTATTTCATGGCTTGTAGCTGGTATAGCTAGCTATATATCACTAAAAGCAGATGTATTTGTACCACCAATAGTGGGAATACTAACAAGCTGTATTGTATACGTGATATTAAGCAAGATATTTGATAAAAAAATTAAAGCAGCTTAATATATAAATTGAAGCCCTCGTGAAAAAACGAGGGCTTTTAAATTTTTAGAAAGTACTTTGGCTCAAGGCTTGTCATGCTTTGCAAATGTAATCTCTTCGTTTTTTTATTAAATAATCAGATTGTATAACTATAAAAGTGGTATAATAATTATATTTACATGAGAAATTTTTTCAAAATACCAATTAAGTAGAGAGGGAAAAATTATGAAATATAATGTGATGACAAGAGGCGATAAAGTAATTATTCGAAAGATGAAGCATTTTGAACCGAAGCATATATTTGAATGCGGGCAATGCTTTAGATGGGACAAAGAAGCTGACGACAGTTACACAGGTGTGGCTCATGGGAAAATTTTGAATGTTAGAAAAGATGGGGAGAATATCATTTTTTCTAATACAAGCTTAGATGACTTTAATGACATATGGGTAGATTATTTTGATTTAAAAAATGACTATGGAGAAATTAAAGATAAATTATCTGATGATCCAACGCTAAAAGAAGCTATTAAATTTGGTTACGGAATAAGGATATTAAAGCAAGACGAGTGGGAAATGCTTATATCATTTATTATGTCTGCAAGAAATAGTATCCCTATGATTAAGAGATCCATAAATATTCTAAGCGAAAGATATGGCAAATACATAGGTGAGTACAATGGGAAAAATTATTATAGTTTTCCTGAGGCTGATGTCCTAGCTCAACTATCTCTTGAAGATATACAGGATTGCAAAACATCTTTTAGAGCGAAATACATAGCTAATGCTGCTGCTATAGTGTCAGGGGGAGACATAGATATATATAGGATTAAAAATCTTTCTACAAAGGACGCTAGAAAGGAATTGATGAGATTTGCAGGAGTAGGACCAAAAGTTTCTGACTGTATTATGCTATTTTCAATGAATAAGTATGATGCATTTCCAATAGATGTTTGGGTAAAAAGGGTTATGGAATATTTCTATTTAAAACAAGATACTAGTTTAAAGATTATACAGGAATATGGACAAAATAAATTTCGGGACTATGCAGGATATGCTCAACAATACTTATTCTATTATGCCAGGGAGCTAGGCATAGGGAAATAACGAGAATTGAGAATTAAAAATTGTAGCTGAACAATAGAGCCTAAGGACAAGGGAGAATAATTCTTATACTTGCTCTATTTTGATTGATATATCGATAATATAATTGGGTGAATTGGAGATTTTACAAGAAAGTTTCATGGCGTTATGAAAAGTATAGATATATCACGATATTAAGTGAAAAACGGATAAAAGATATCATAAACTCAATAAACAACAGAATAAACTGAAATACAGCTAAAATAAGAATTTGATTCTATAAAATTCTTTAGATAACATATATGGTGTAAGAATTAGCACTCAACGTTGGAGAGTGCTAATAAATGAAAAAGTAAAAGACAAATTTAAAATAAACAGGGAGGGTAAAACATGAATATTAAGCCATTAGGAGACAGAGTTGTAATTAAAAAGGTAGAGGTTGAAGAAAAAACTAAGAGCGGTATAGTTCTTCCAAGCTCAGCTAAAGAACAGCCACAAATAGCTGAAGTTGTTGCAGTTGGTGCTGGAATAACAGAAGATGAAAAGAAAAAAGATGAAATAAAGGTTGGAGATAAGGTAATATTCTCTAAATACTCAGGAACTGAAATTAAGGTTGACGATGTAGAATATACTATAGTTAAATTGGCTGATATATTAGCTGTAGTTGATTAAGATTAAAGAATTATAAGAAATTTGACTAAATATAAGGAGTGTGAATGTAATGGCTAAGGAAATTAGATTTAGTGAAGAAGCACGTCGTGCTATGGAAAAAGGTATAAACAAACTTGCAGATACAGTAAAGGTAACTTTAGGACCAAAGGGAAGAAATGTTGTATTAGATAAAAAGTTTGGTTCGCCATTAATTACAAATGATGGTGTTACTATAGCTCGTGAAATAGAACTTGAAGATAAATATGAAAATATGGGAGCTCAATTAGTAAAAGAGGTAGCTACAAAAACTAATGATGTTGCTGGAGACGGTACTACTACAGCTACAATATTAGCTCAAGCAATAATTAGAGAAGGATTAAAAAACGTTGCTGCAGGTGCTAACCCAATGATAGTAAAAAGAGGTATACATAAAGCAGTAGACGTTGCTGTAGATGAAATTAAAGCACTTTCTAAGCCAATAGAAAGTAAAGGGTCTATAGCTCAAGTTGCATCTATATCAGCTGGTGATGATGAAATAGGAAGCTTAATTGCAGAAGCTATGGATAAGGTTGGCAAAGAAGGAGTTATTACAGTTGAAGAATCAAGATCAATGGGAACTACCCTTGATGTTGTTGAAGGTATGCAATTTGATAGAGGATATCTATCAGCATACATGGTAACTGATACAGATAAAATGGAAGCTGTATTAGAAAATCCATATATCTTAATTACTGATAAAAAGATAACTAATATTCAAGAAATACTTCCAATATTAGAGCAAATAGTTCAACAAGGAAAACAATTATTAATCATTGCTGAAGAAGTTGAAGGAGAGGCATTAGCTACATTAGTAGTTAACAAGCTAAGAGGAACATTTACATGTGTTGCTGTTAAGGCACCAGGATTCGGAGATAGAAGAAAAGACATGTTAAGAGACATAGCTATTCTAACAGGTGGAGAAGTTATATCAGAAGAATTAGGATATGACCTAAAAGAAGCTACAATAGATATGCTAGGAAAAGCTCAAACTGTAAAGGTTGACAAGGAAAATACTACAATAGTAAATGGTGCTGGTGAACAGCAAGCTATTCAAGATAGAGTTAAACAATTAAAAGCTCAAATAGAGGAAACAACTTCAGAATTTGACAAAGAAAAACTTCAAGAAAGACTAGCAAAATTATCTGGTGGAGTTGCAGTTATCCAAGTTGGAGCAGCTACAGAAACAGAATTAAAAGAAAAGAAACTTAGAATTGAAGATGCATTAGCTGCTACTAGAGCTGCAGTTGAAGAGGGTATAGTATCAGGTGGTGGAGTTGCATTAATAAATGTTGTTCCAGCAGTTAAAAAATTATTAGGATCTGCTAATGGAGACGAAAAAACAGGAATCAATATAATCGTGAGAGCTTTAGAAGAGCCAGTAAGACAAATTGCTGCAAACGCAGGATTAGAAGGATCAATTATAGTAGAAAAGGTTAAAGAAAGTGAAACAGGCATTGGATTCGATGCATTAAATGAGGAATACGTAAATATGATTGAAGCAGGTATAGTAGACCCAGCAAAGGTAACAAGATCAGCTCTTCAAAATGCTGCATCAATAGCTGCTATGATACTTACTACAGAAGCTGTAGTAACTGATTTACCAGAAGAAAACGAACCAGCTATGCCAGGAATGGGTGGCATGGGTGGAATGGGCGGAATGATGTAACAAAACCGTACTCCAATTGATATCGCTAGTTTAGAAATAGACAATATCAAATTGAAGCTATATTTGTTGCCCTTGGAGGCTTTGCATAAGTGTACTGAACTTATGTGGAGCCTCTTTTTTAATATATTTTGTTATAGGTTTTACGATTATATTTATTTGATAGATAATAGTTACTAGACTTTCTCTGAATTGAGTATTGGTTTATTGTAAAAAAGTTGCTTTGAACAATATGAAAGATATAGCATATAATTAATGTAGAAAATAGTACAAGGATAGGAAATAGATTTAAGGAAGTGATTTAAATCGCTAGGCTATTAAGGCTAGGAAGTAAAGGTGAAGATGTAAAGGAGTTACAAAGAAGATTATTACAAATAGGTTATTATAAAGGGGCTATAGATGGAATGTTTGGACCCGCAACAGATAGAGCTGTAAAAACCTTTCAGTCTAAAAGCTTACTTGTAGTAGATGGTATTGTAGGTCCAGCTACTATAAAAGCACTATATAATTGGAAAAAGGAAAGTAGGTATTATAAATACAATAGTGCCCATGTAATTGAAATAGAACCACTTGATTTATATATAGATGTAGTCAAAAAAGCAGGAAATGTAATCTTAGGAGATTTCATTAATGGCGGTTTATTTGGAATGTATCGAAGTAGTATGGTATCTATCTCTACATTAGTTAAAGATGGCAAGGTATTAGCTGAACAGTTATCTCATGATACAGTAAGGCGTGGTACTTTTATTGTTTGGAAAGATGGTATGGTTTCAGTTGAGATGATAGACTTTATCAGCAAATACCATAAGCTGAATGATATTAAATTTGCTATTGGGGGATATAATATAATACCAGTAGGCAAAACAATCAGAGAGCAGTTAAAATCAGAGTGGTTTGACTATAATGCTTTAGGTTATAGAACATGGAGAAGCGTGCTAGGGTATTCTGAAAGCAAAAATAAGGTTTTTGTAGTCATTGCTCAAAATGCAGATGTAGAAGAAGGGTCTAAGATATTAAAGAACCTAGGCTGCAATATTGGAATAGGTTTAGACAGTGGTGGGTCAACCTGCGGAAGATTTGAAGGAAAATTGATTAGAAGTACAACTAGAGTAATTCATAATATAATAAGATGGATATAAATTAACATAATCTATTTATAAATGATATAATATACCCAAGAATGTTATCGGGGGTGAAAGTATATGGATAGCAAAGAATTACTAGTTGCCATTCGGGAGATAGTGAGAGAAGAGATAGGGCCGGTAAAACAGGATATCTCTATACTAAAGCAAAATGTAACGGGATTAAGGCAAGATGTAGATAGTATGAAATCTACATTAAAAGAGCATGGACAAATATTGTCTGCTTTAGAACATAAACTAGATGTAGTAAAGGCTGAACAAGAAAACATGAAGCATGACATAAATAAGATAACAGGTAAATTGGAATCTATAGAAAAAAATATGAGTTTAGTAGAAGCAGCAACTGCACACAACTGGGGAGAAATAGTTAAATTAAGGTCAAGTATATAAATTGTATTAAAAACCATACCTAGTTAAAAGGTATGGTTTTTATGGCACTCTTAAAAAATATATCTTTATTTACACTTATTAACTATGCTTTCGATTTCTTTTTCGCTAGCTAATTTCACGCTATTCCAACCTCTAATTTCAGCCGCTTCAAGAACAGTAGATTGTATTTGCTCGATATTTGATTGACATTTTAAAAGTATTTGCCTAAGCTCTAAACATGAAGATTCCATTATAGTGCTGTTATAAGAATTTGATATTTGCCTTTCAGAGTAAATAAGATCAGTCAACAAATCCTTTTCCGTAAGATGCTTATCTATGTACAAGATAATCCTCTCCTTATAATAGAATTTTATCACTAAAGAATCTCATTGCTATAGATGTTGTATTGTCAGGAATTCAAATATGACAGTAGCAATCTATAGTTTTCTTCATGCACTTTTCCAGTATTATAACAAATATTTTTCAACTCACTATCGAAGATTGTGTTACTGTAGGAAGAACATTTTTTCGAAAGAAGCTGTTCATGATTTAAAAGCTCCTCTAATAATTGAAGTGTTTTATAATCAGAATCTTTTTTTATCGTGGTTTTTTCCAATATACCACCTCCACACCTTGATAGCTTAAATTATAGTATAATTATTATGTCAGTTTATTAAAAATATATAGCATGTAAAAAATGAGACTTAAAACAAAAGATAACTAACCAAAGGACTTTATAAGATATTTTGTTTCTTTTCTATGATAATTATTGGGAATAATAGATATTATATTAAGAAATGTTAATAATAATATTAGATATTTTCCTTGACAACCATGTAATTTTTTGTTAAGTTTATAGGAAAAACAGATTTGAAAACTCATATATACCCTAGAATAAGGCTAGGGAGTCTCTACCGGATTACCGTAAATTATCCGACTATGGGTGGAATGAAATAGCTAGAATTATATAAATTCTAGGATTAATTGTGCTTTTAAGTACACAATTCCACTCAGGGGACTGTGTACTTTTCTTTTTAATTATTGTCTGTTCAAATGCTTTTATTTTTCTTTATTATTTTCTTTAGTTTTTTAAACAATTCTTAATTATCAATTAACAATTAAAATATTTAGGGGGCTATAAAATGGAAAAATTTGTCGGAGAAGGTTTAACATTTGATGATGTACTATTAGTACCAGCACAATCGGAAGTACTTCCTAAGGATGTACAAACAAGTACAAATCTTACTAAAAAAATTAGATTAAATATGCCTATTATGAGTGCAGGAATGGATACGGTAACTGACTCAAAGATGGCTATAGCAATTGCCAGAGAAGGCGGTATAGGAATTATTCATAAGAATATGTCCATAGAAAGTCAGGCTTTAGAAGTTGACAGAGTGAAGAGATCAGAGCATGGTGTTATAACGGATCCCTTTTATTTATCGCCAAATCACATCTTATCAGATGCATTAGAACTTATGGCGAGATACAGAATATCTGGAGTACCAATTGTAGATGATGACATGAAGTTAGTAGGAATAATCACAAATAGAGATATAAGATTTGAAACAGATTCTTCAAAAAAAATATATGATGTAATGACAAAGGAAAATTTAATTGTAGCAGAGCCAGACATAACCTTAGATGAAGCACAGGAAAAATTGAAGTCACATAAAATAGAAAAGCTTCCTTTAGTAGATAATAATAATGTTCTAGTAGGACTTATTACTATAAAAGATATTGAAAAGAAAATAGCATTTCCTAATTCTGCAACAGATAGCACGGGAAGGCTTTTAGCAGGAGCAGCAGTAGGAGTTACAGCAGATGTAATGGATAGAGTAAAAGCATTAGTAAAGGCTAAGGTTGACGTAATAGTTGTAGACACTGCTCATGGACATTCAAAAGGAGTTATGGAAACAGTTGCTAGGATAAAGAATGAGTATCCAGATTTGCAGATAATTGCAGGAAATGTAGCTACAGCAGAAGCAACAGAGGCTCTTATAAAAGCGGGAGCAGATGCAGTAAAAGTAGGAATAGGTCCTGGTTCCATATGTACCACAAGGGTAGTAGCAGGAGTTGGCGTACCACAGGTTACTGCAATATTAAATTGCGCACAGGCTGCGAAAAAATATGGTATACCTATAATCGGAGATGGTGGTATAAAATATTCAGGAGATATTGTAAAAGCAATAGCAGCAGGTGCGGATGTAGTTATGATTGGTTCCATGTTTGCAGGTACAGAAGAAAGCCCTGGAGAAATGGAATTGTACGAGGGCAGAAGATTTAAAGTATATAGAGGTATGGGCTCACTTGGGGCTATGGCTGCAGGCAGCAAGGATAGATATTTCCAAGAGAACAACAAGAAACTAGTACCAGAAGGAATTGAGGGAAGAGTACCATATAGAGGACCTATCAGCGATGTAACTTATCAGTTAATAGGTGGATTGAGGGCTGGCATGGGATATTGCGGCACCGCAACTATAGAAGATTTAAAAGAAAGAGGACAATTTATCAGAATAACCAATGCTGGATTATTAGAAAGCCATCCACATGATGTTAAAATTACTAAGGAAGCTCCAAACTACAGTAAAAGTTTTTAATAAATAAAACAATTGGAGGAATGAAAATGAGCAGCAATATATCAGAGAACTTTGTAGACGAATCAATTCAAGAAATAAAAGATCAAATAGGGGATAAAAAAGCAATATGTGCATTATCTGGTGGAGTTGACTCGTCAGTATGTGCTGTATTAGTTCACAAGGCTATCGGTAAAAATCTTACTTGTATATTTGTAGACCATGGTCTTTTAAGAAAAAATGAGGCAGACGAGGTAGAAGAAGTATTTAGAAATAAATTTGATATGAATCTTATAAGAGTAAATGCTCAGGAACGTTTTTTAAACAAGCTAAAGGGAGTTACAGACCCTGAAACAAAAAGAAAAGTAATAGGTGAAGAATTCATTAGGGTTTTTGAAGAAGAAAAGCAGAAATTGGGGCAAAGCGATTTTCTAGTACAAGGAACAATATATCCAGACATAATAGAAAGTGGAACTGAAGGAACAGCTGTTGTAAAAAGTCATCACAATGTTGGTGGACTTCCAGAGGATGTAGACTTTGAACTAGTAGAGCCTCTAAAAATGCTTTATAAGGATGATGTAAGAGAAGTGGGAAGACGTCTTGGACTTCCAGATGAGTTAGTAAATAGACAGCCATTTCCTGGACCAGGTATTGGAGTAAGGGTGCTAGGAGAATTAACTGTAGATAAGCTAAATGTTTTAAGAGAAGCTGATTGGATATTTAGAGAGGAAATCAAAAAAGCAGGTCTAGACAAAGAAATCTGGCAATACTTTGCAGTACTTCCAAATGTTCAATCTGTTGGAGTTGTAAATGGTGAAAGAACATATTGCCATACCATAGCTTTAAGAGCTATAACTACTAAGGACGCTATGACAGCTAAATGGTACCCAATTCCATTGGAGCTATTAGAAAAGATATCTACAAGAATTACAGATGAAGTACCTGAAGTAAATAGAGTAGTGTATGATATTACGAATAAACCTCCTGCAACAATTGAGTGGGAGTAATAGACAAAAACCTTATAATGGCTAGAAATAGCTATTGTAAGGTTTGATTTATTTAAGGGACTAATGTCTATTTTATAAAACTAGTCTATTTTGGGTTAATTTTTTATAGGCGTAGAGAACTTTATGTTATACTAAAAGAAGAAGATTATTAAAGGGAGTGCTTATCTTGCTGACTATATTGCTCAAAAATCTAGTTGATAGAGTTGGAATCATTTTAGTTTTGGCACTTTTTCTTTCGAAGATTGGATTGTTTAGAAAGTTAGTTTCAAAACAAAATATTAATAAAAAAGATAAAATATATTTATCTATTATATTTGGTGTATTCGGCATAGTGGGAACCTATACTGGAATTCCCATACAAGGAGCAATAGCTAATTCTAGAGTCATGGGTGTTTTTGTAGGAGGATTATTGGGAGGACCTACAGTAGGACTTTTGTCAGGAATAATAGCCGGCGGTCATAGGGTATTAATAGATATAGGAGGATTTACTTCCATTGCTTGCGGTATATCTACTCTTCTTGAAGGAATTATGGCAGGGGTATTAAGAAAAAAATTTGAAAAGAGCAGATATAGAATAATCTTTGCACTTATTTTTGGCCTCTTGGCAGAAGTAATGCAAATGGTCATTATCCTTACAGTTGCTAAGCCATTTAGTGAAGCATTAGAATTAGTGAGGGTTATTGGGATACCAATGATTCTTGCAAATGGCATTGGTATAGCTGTATTTATTGCCATAACTGATAGTATTTTTAAGGAAATAGAAACCGAGTCCGTTTATCAAGCACAATTGGCTCTAAAAATTGCAGATAAGACTCTGGCATACTTTAGAAAAGGCTACAATGAATCTACTGCTAAGGATGCTGCAAAGGTTATTCAAGAAATGACCAAGATTGAGGCAGTAGCATTTACAGATACTGAAAAGATATTGGCTCATGTAGGAATAGGTGAGGATCACCATCTATCGGGTGCTCATTTGCAAACAAATTTAACTCGTGAAGTTTTACAGTCTAATAGATATATTGTTGCGAATACAAAGAAAGAGATAGGTTGCCATCATGAGAATTGTTCATTAAAGTCAGCAATAATTGTTCCGATTCGAGAAGTCGACAAGGTCATTGGAACCTTAAAGCTATATAAGGGTAAAGAAAATTCAATAACGAAGGTAGAAATAGAATTAGCCCTAGGGCTAGCACAAATATTCTCAACACAAATAGAATTAAGTAAGGTAGATTATCAGAGGGAATTATTAGCTAAATCTGAATTAAAAGCTTTACAGTCACAAATCAACCCTCATTTTTTGTTTAATGCAATTAATACCATAGTTTCATTAACAAGAACTCAGCCAGATGATGCACGAAGATTACTCATTCATCTAGGAGATTATTTTAGAACAAATCTTGAACAGGAAATAGAGGATGTGGATTTAAACAAGGAAATAGAGCATATTAACTCCTATATTGAAATTGAAAAAGCAAGATTTGGGGATAAACTGGAAATCACATATGATATACCAAAGGACATAAACTGTAAGATACCACCATTAATACTTCAACCCTTAGTGGAAAACGCAATAAAACATGGAGTCATAGACAAGATTGAAGGCGGAAAAGTTGAAATAATTGCAAGAGAAAATGAAAATGCTACTGAGTTAATAGTTAAGGATAATGGAGTTGGAATGAGTAAGGATTTATTAGATTCATTATTTGAAGAAAAGGATAATAAGGAAAGCATTGGACTAAAAAACGTAAATGAAAGGTTAAAGAATAAATATGGGCCTAAATATGGGATAAGAATTGAGTCAGAACTAAATGTAGGTACAATAGCGACTATTGAAATCCCTAAGCATTAGGAGGTAGAACATGTATAGATGCTTAATAGTAGATGATGAAATGCCAGCAAGACAGGAATTGATATATATTCTAAGAGGCATTGAAGGTATAGATGTTGTAGGGGAGGCATCCCACGGTATGGAAGCCTTGGAACGAATTGAGGAACTAAAACCTGATATTGTTTTTCTAGACATTCAAATGCCACAGATGAGCGGAATAGAAGTAGCTAGGCGATTGTCATACAAGGATGAAAATGTTCCAATTATAATATTTGTTACAGCCTATGACCAATTTGCTTTAGAAGCCTTTGAAGTAAATGCCATAGACTATTTATTGAAGCCCATAAGAGAAGATAGATTAGAAAAAAGCTTGAAGAAAATCATATCTACTGAAAAAGAAAAACCTAGGAAGGATAAATTAGAGAAACTAATAGAGTATGTTGAGTTAAACACTAAAAAAGCTCTCCAACGTATATCTTTATACCATCAAGGCAGGCTTATACCAATAGAGACTAAGGATATAATCTATATAACTACTGAAGGTAGAAATACTATAATCCAAAGCAATAAGGGTAAATTTGAAACAAACCATACACTGAATGAATTAATGGAAGGTTTAGATTCAACAACATTTTTTAGGAGTCATAAATCATATATAGTGAATCTAAACTATATTGAATCCATAGAGCCTTGGTTTAATTCTACCTACAATATTAATTTAAAGGGTAATGGTACTGTAATTCCAGTAAGTAGAAATTATTCTAAAGAGTTTAAAAAAATAATGAATATAGAATGAATATGCATTTGGGACTCCTAAATTGCATCTTAAATATGAAATAAAACCTCTTATACATAAAACCTCATTTACTGATATATAGTGATATATAATTTATGTTAAATAAATGTATAAGGAGGTTTTTTCGATGTTACAATTTATTATTGGAATTATTATACTTGCAGTAGGCTATTTTATTTACGGGAAAGTAGTTGATAATCATTTTGAAATTGATGACAGTAGAGAAACACCTGCTATAAGATTAGAGGACGGTATAGATTTTGTCCCTATGAGCTGGTTTAGGATTTTCCTAATTCAATTACTTAATATTGCAGGATTAGGACCTATATTTGGAGCTATCCAAGGAGCTTTATTTGGACCAATGGCATTTGTATGGATTGCTTTAGGATCTGTTTTCGCAGGAGGGGTTCATGATTATTTTTCAGGTATGCTTTCTCTTAGACATGATGGACAAAGTATATCTGAAATAGTGGGGATTTACTTAGGAGAAGGTATTAGAAAAATAATGAGGGTATTCTCAGTTGTGCTATTAGTTTTAGTAGGTACTGTATTTATGCAAGGACCAGCGGGATTGTTAGCTAATATTAAATTATTCGGATTAGACAACGTGAATATATGGTTAGCAATAATATTTGCTTATTATTTTATAGCTACAATATTACCAGTTGATAAATTAATCGGCAAGATATATCCGATATTCGGTATATCATTACTTATAATGGCTGGTGGAATAGGTACTATGATATTAGTAAAAGGTTATGAATTACCAACCTTCACAGTATCTAGTCTACACCCTGATGGATTACCAATATGGGCTATTCTTTTTACTACAATTGCATGTGGTGCAATTAGTGGATTTCATGCGACTCAATCACCTATGATGGCTAGATGTATGCCAAAAGAAAGCTATGGTAGAAGAATATTCTATGGTTCAATGATAGCAGAAGGAGTAATAGCTATGATCTGGGCAGCTGCAGCCATGGTGTTCTTTAATGGAGTTCCAGGATTAGCAGATGCTTTAAATAATGGCGGTGGGGCTGCAGGAGTAGTAAACACTATTTCTAATACTTTATTGGGACCTGTAGGCGGTTTATTAGCTATGCTAGGAGTCGTAGCAGCGCCTATTACATCAGGAGATACTGCTTTTAGATCTGCAAGACTTACCATAGCAGATGCTATGAAATATGAGCAAGGACCAATAAAGAAAAGATTGGTATTAGCCGTACCTTTATTCATTATTGCTTTAGGCCTAACTAGAATTGACTTCAACATTATATGGAGATACTTTGCATGGTCAAATCAAACATTGGCAATGATAGTTTTATGGGCGGCATCAGCTTATTTAGTTAAAGTCAATAAAAGCCACTGGATGGCTAGTATTCCTGCTACTTTTATGACAGCTGTATCTGCAACTTACTTATTACAAGCTCCAGAAGGATTTAAATTATCAACTACAATAGCATATCCTGTAGGAATAGTCATAGCATTAGGAACAGCTGTATTATTTTTATTTAAAGCAAAATCAAATAAAACATTCAAGAAAAGTTTAACATTGACAAGATAAGGCAAGAGGACGTCAGACCGTGTGTGAACTGTCGCCCTGAGCGAAGCGAATGGGTCTCTAATAGCTTCAAATACAGATTCTTCACTGCGTTCAGAATGACGAAAACGTGCAGAATGTGAATTTTCACATAGTCGGACGTTTCACTTGTCTTCCCTTGTCTTGAAAAAGGGCTAAAGCCCAATGAATTTTATTGATTCATTAGGCTTTAGCCCTTAAATTATTTTTTGAAAATTATGTCAATAAGAAATATGCTTATACTTTAAAGATTATTTATACAGAGAGATACCATCGAACACCAAATTTATCAATTACATCAGCCATACATTTGCTCCAATCGCATGGACCCAATGGGTAGAGAATTTAACCATCTTTTTTTAGAATTTCATATGCTTTTTTCACTGCTTCTTCATTTTCACTACCAAATGTAATGCAAAACTGCATACTTTTCCCTGAAACAGCCCATTCATCTGATTCGCTTATACAAATAATATTCTGACCATTCAAATCAATCTCAGCGTGCATGTATGTACCATCAGGATTTCGTACATTGTAACCAAGTGTAGCATCAAAAGCTTTTTGGTAAAAATCTACTGCTCCAATACTTCCCTTTAGGTATGCCTGCAAGTTAATTCGCATAATAAACCCCTCCTGTAAAATTAATAAACCTGATAAGATTATAACATTAATTACCATATAATGTATATAGTTAAACCAATGCAGCTTATCTTTCTTTAAATCCATTATTTTTTATATAAGCATTGGCTATATTACACCTTTTCTAGCTACTTGTTTCCTTTTTTGAGAAATATATGGCATAATAATTTTACATATATAAAGTAAAGGTTTATCTAAGGAGAGCTACAATAACCTTTGGCGATATTATTGAGTATGTGAAGAAGGAAGAGTAAATACATTCATAGAATAATAAATTAGATACTAATAGCCCAAAATTGGAGGCGACTACTGATGAATTTTCATATTGCTATTTGTGATGATGAATTGTCAAGCATTCAACATATAGGATATCTTGTAGAGAGATTGGGAGAAGTCTCAGGCCACTTACTAGAAATTGAAAAGTATCCATCAAGTGAAGCTTTTTTATTTCAGTATGCAGAGGATAAATCTTACGATATACTATTGCTAGATATTGAAATGAATGGTGTTGAGTTAGCACGTAAAATTCGAGAAAATAATCGTGAAGTTCAGATTATTTTTATTACTGGCTATATGGACTATATTATCGAAGGCTATGATGTTGAGGCATTGCATTACTTGATAAAACCAGTTGACGAAAACAAGCTATATAGAGTCCTTGATAAGGCCACAGAAAGATTAAAAAAACAAGAGAAAGCTTTACCGTTACTGATTGATGGAGAAATGATACGTATTCCATTATATGAAATCGAATATATTTCAGTTGATCAAAATTATACGACTATTCATGCTGAAAATAACTATACAATAAATAGTACGAGGCAATTTTTCTATGGTATAAACAAGGAGTAAAGGAGGGAATGTGATTGATATTGAATGAGGACAAAATAGAAAATAAACAAAAACCACAATTTGGAGTTGGCAGTAATGTATTTTTTATGTTGAAGCTAGGGAGCGGTGTAAGGAAAAGCGTCATTTCACTTGCAATTGCTCAGGTCTTTATATTCATCATTCATCAACTGCTAGAGTTTTTTATAACACCTAGTGTTCTTTCTATGATCGAAAGTCGGGACTCTATTAGAAATATTATTATGATCATCCTTGCTTTTTCGGCAGGACTTCTTATTATTTCTGGACTAAAAGCTTATATTGATGAAAATACACTTTATGGACGAGTTGAAGTGCGAAGTGAAATTGTCAGAAAGGTACAACGCAAATTTATGACTACAAGTTTTCCAAACATTGAAAACCAGGATTTCCTTAAGTTGTGTAATAAAGCTACACGCTCGGTGAGTAATAATCAAGAAGCCACCGAGGCCATATGGTCAACCTTAGTTGATATATTGAAATATAGCATTTTATTAGTTGTATATTTTATTGTATTGACCCAGTTACCTCCACTTATTACGGCAGTCACACTTGGCACAACGATTTTAAGTTATTTTGCCGGCAAACGTATTAACGAGTGGGGTTATCGCCACCGTGATGAAGAAGCAGAATATGCACAGCATATGGAATATGTGGTTAAAAAATCTCAAGATTATACTTATGGCAAAGATATTCGAATCTTTGGAATGCAGCCCTGGATTCAAGATATTTATGAATCAGCTTTAAGTCTTTACCGTGGATTTCATAATCGTGCAGAGAAAATATATTTTGGAGCAGATGTTATAGATATTTTTTTATCGTTGATGCGAAATGGAATAGCCTATTACTATTTAATTAGACTGATACTGGCACAGAGGCTGAGTGCAGCGACTTTCTTGCTTTATTTTAGTGCTGTTGGTGCTTTTACAGCCCAAACACATGCACTACTGACTTCCTTTAACACACTACATAAACAAAGTCTTGATATGTCTTCCGTAAGGGAATATTTAGATTGGACAGAGACATTTGAATTTGAAAAAGGTAAGGAATTAATACCCGATTTAAATATGTCCTATAGTATTGAGTTGAGAGACGTTAGTTTCCGTTATCCTGATGCTGATTCTATGACGCTTGAGCACATAAACCTCACCATACAGCCAGGTGAAAAAATTGCAGTCGTTGGATTGAATGGTGCAGGTAAGACTACCCTTATTAAATTGATTTGTGGTTTTTATGACCCTACAGAGGGACAAGTACTTCTAAATGGTGTTGATATTAGAGAGTATAATCGTAGTGATTACTATAGAATGTTCTCTGCTGTTTTCCAAAAATTTTCTTATTTAGCTGGACCTGTTTATGTAAATGTGGCACAAAGGGATCAAGATGTTGATCAGCAGAAGGTTCATCAAGTCATTGAACGTGCTGGTTTGACGGAGAGATTAAAAAAATTGCCAAATGGGTTGGATACTCATATGGGAAAAGAAGTCTATGAGGATGCTCCTGAACTCTCTGGTGGAGAAATGCAGCGTTTAATGTTGGCTCGGGCACTTTACAAAGATGCTCCTATCATAGTTCTAGATGAACCAACTGCAGCTCTTGATCCATTGGCGGAAAGCGAAATATACCAGCGTTATAACGAGCTGACTCAAGGACGAACGTCGATTTATATTTCTCATAGACTGGCTTCTACACGTTTCTGTGATAAAATTTTATTGATTGAGAATGGATGTGTTTTTGAAGAAGGGACTCATGAATCGTTACTAGCTGACCAAGGTCGCTATGCAGAGCTCTTCCAGATACAGAGCCAGTATTATCAAAAGGAGGGCAATGGGCATGAAGAAGGATAAAAAACAAATGTCTATTCATAAAGTATGGAGACTCAATATTCGATCTATGCTTCTTTGGTGGAATAACTCTCCAGATCTCTTTGCTTCCTATACACTTCATGCAATGGTTGATGCACTATTCCCACTTATCGGAATCTATTTTTCTGCTAAAATTATTAACGAGCTCGCAGGTTCAAGAAGACCAGACCAGCTTGCTCATTGGGTTCTTCTTACACTTTTTATAGGAGTAGGAGCCCAGCTTTTGCGAGCTGTTTTGCTACGTTGGAGTAATGGCTGCTATGCTGGCACCTACTACAAATCACAAAGGTTCTATGCTGAAAAAATGTTATCTATAGACTTTTGTGATGTTGATAATTCGAAAACATTGGATTTGCTGTCACAAATTCGACAAAACGACAACTGGTCTGGGTGGGGGATAAATAGAACCATAACACACTACCAGAAACTATTGACAGCAGTCACAAGAATTATTGGCTCGATTACATTGTCTGTTACTCTGTTTAGTTCAAAGGTTGTAAATACCAGTGGTAAGCTTATTGTGCTGAATAATCCTCTGTTTATTGTCCTTATACTAGCGGTTCTTTTCTTGCTCACATGGGTATCACCTGTATTGTCAAACAAAGCGAATACCTATTGGGCAAAGGCAGCTGATAAAGCAAGAATGGGGAACCGTGTTTTTGGCTTTTATGGATTTATGGGATATAATCGAGATCGCGCATTAGATATTAGAATGTATGAGCAAGAAGAATTCTGTAGCAGCAAGATGAAGGATGACAACTCTTTTACACCTAAGGGTCTCATTGCTGCCTATGCAAGAGGTCCGATGGGGATTTTACATGCTCTATCTGCATCTATTTCTAGAATACTAACTGCAGTGGTTTACTCTTTTGTTTGCCTAAAAGCCTGGGCTGGAGCATTTGGTATTGGATCTGTCACCCAGTATATTGGTGCAATTACACAATTATCTGATGGACTATCAGATTTTATAGGCACACTTGGAGATATGCGAAACAATGCTTCTTTTCTAGAAAAGACCTTCGAATATCTAGATATTCAAAACGATATGTACCAAGGTTCCTTAACTATTGAGAAGCGGCAAGATAACAATTATACAGTTGAATTTAAGGATGTTTCTTTCAAGTATCCAAATACTGAAACCTGGGCACTGAGACATGTTTCCATGAAATTTCATGTTGGTGAACGCCTTGCAATAGTTGGCCAAAATGGCAGCGGAAAATCTACCTTTATCAAACTACTTTGCCGTCTTTATGATCCTGATGAAGGAGAGATATTACTCAATGGCATCAATATTCGCAAGTACAATTATAGAGAATATATGCAAATTTTCTCTGTGGTTTTTCAGGACTTTAAGCTCTTGGCTTTTAAATTAGGAGAAAATGTGGGCACAAGCAAAACCTATGATTACAGTCTGGTGATAAATAGCCTTAAAAAAGCAGGATTTGAGCATCGTCTTGAAGAATTAAGGGACGGACTTGATACATATTTGTATAAAGATTTTTCAGATGAAGGCGTGGAGATTTCAGGTGGAGAAGCTCAGAAAATTGCTATTGCAAGAGCCTTGTATAGAGACGAACCTTTCTTAATCTTGGATGAGCCTACAGCAGCTTTGGATCCCATTGCTGAGTTTGAAGTGTATTCCAAGCTTAATGATATAGTAGAAGATAAAACAACTGTATTCATTTCCCACAGATTGTCTAGCTGCCGATTTAGTGACCGAATAGTTGTCTTTGATCAGGGGCAGATTGTTCAAGTTGGTTCCCATAATGATTTACTTGTAGATTCAGACGGCATGTACTACACCTTATGGAATGCACAGGCAAAATATTACCAAACTGATGAGGAACGTGCACTTCTTTCGTCATAGTGTTAAAGTATAATAAGAGAAGGGGACGTTTAAGGAGGGTAAAGAGTATGAAGCTAAAAATAGCTAAAATAATAAGTATTTTGACAGTGGTGCCTGTCATCGCGTTTGCATTATTAATTATTTTATTTAGGCAATGTAGCTATGTTTTTAATAACAGTTTTGCATGGTGTATTTTTGCTTTTCTTTTTTTATTCCTAATGCCTATTTCTGCTTATGGGCTTAAAAACATAATACCAAAATATAGGAATAAAGGAAGAAGTGGTGAAAGAAAACTTGCATTCATAACGGGAGTTATGGGTTATATTATTGGTACAATAGTATGTATCATATTTAAGGCTCCAAAAGGACTAACAACAATATTTTTATCATATTTGGTTTCTGGAATAGTGCTCACATTTGTCAACAAGGTAATAAAATTTAAAGCAAGCGGACATGCATGTGGGGTATCAGGACCTATGACACTGTTCATATATTTTGTAGGCAGAAAGGCATGGTATGCATTGATATTGCTTCCAATGGTGTTCTGGTCAAGAATAAATATGGGAAGACATACTATAAAAGAATTGATTGCAGGAACTATTATTGGAATAGTATCAACTTCAATAGTGATTTTTACATATGCTTAAGCATCAAGAAAAAACATATGGATAAAGAGAATCTATTAATGTGCAAGCTAAGCTAAAAAGCAGTTTTGAAATTACTAAATAAACTAAAGAAAATCGATAATAACAGTTTGATTTATTCTGTTAGGAAATACAATATCAGAGCATACAAATAAAACAGATACCAAGTTCCATAAGGAAGAAATTAGTACTTCGTATTAATATTGAAAATATATACCAATGAAGAATAAATTCAATTAATATTATATTATAGTTTTCTTTCTCAGCTTGTTCAGGTGAAGCGTAATTAGCTTTCTGAATAAGCTCTTTTTTTATAACTCTATAAAATGATTTCATTGTTACATTACCATATGAATTTTCCTTTCTACGTTCACCATGAACGGTTCCACACTTCTTTAATAAGTAAACAGAGAGTCCTAATCTATATTTGCAATCAAGCTCCTTCTAAGAGGTGCATTTTTGCATGACTAAATTTTTCTTAGAAATAGAAAAAATAAAAGAAATATATTATGGAAGCAAAGGCAGATATGGCTATTGAGGAATCACAATAGTCTTGATATTGTAATTAACTATAAACAGTGCAAAGACCTTTGAAATAGTGAGGAATAATATGTTAAGCAAGAATGAAAAAATATAAAATTTATAAAAGTAAAGTCGGCAAAATAGCACCATTTTTATTATATAGAGACTTTTCAGAAAGTAAGTTCAAGGAGAAATGAGTCGTAGATATTGATATTAAAAATATAATCGGTGCATTAATACACCGCTAGCATATATAGTGTGGCATTTATGCACCGATATTTGTTAAAAATTTGTTGATAATTTCAAAACAATTTTTTAAAAAGGCTATTTGTAGCGGTTTAAATAATTGGCACAAAAAATGCTTATATAATAATTAGATACTAAATAATAAGTATTTGAAGAATTAACTAATAAAAATAATGAAAGAAAGAGTAAATGTATAACCTATTTGTGGCTCTTTATCAGATAGAGGTAACACATCTTGGTTTCAAAGAGAGTATGGTGTAACTCTGTCTAATAAATTTATTATATATTTAAGTTTGTTCGTTTATTATTTAACAAGGTTTTATAGGTTCCCTTTAATAATCTAAATAAATTGATAAGGAGAATTAAAGATGAGCAAAGAAGGAAAAGGTTTAGCATGGGCTGGTGTCTTTAGTATTGCATCTGTATGGTTTGGTGCGCATGTAGGAGGTGGTTTTGCTAGCGGGAGTCAAACAATGAGCTTTTTTATTCAATATGGTAAGCATGCAGCATTATTTGCTGTATTATCAATGGTTGTCGTAGGATTAACTTATCGTGAAAATATGATTATGGCACGTCATTATAATGCTTATGATTACCACTCATTTGGCAAAGTATTATTTCAACCATATAACAAAATTTTATCTCCAATTTATGACATTTGCTATATAATGGCAGGGATGTTGGCAGTTAGTGCATCTATTGCTGGAGCTGCAACATTATTAACTCAAGTCCTTGGGATAACATATTTATTATCCGTATTAATCATTGGTATATTGACACTTTTATTAAGTATGTTTGGATCAAATTTGGTTAGTAAAGCTTCTTCTGTCTTAACTATATTAATAGTTGTTTCATTTTTAGTAATTTGCGTTCAAGGAATAGGTAAAAACAGTGCGATTTTACAGCAAAACTTATCTCAATCTGTTGATGGATCAACATTTTGGAAAGGAGCTTGGAAGGCTTTAAGCTATGCTGGATTTCAATGTTTTGCATTTTTAGGTCTTTTAGGTGCAACGTCATTAACAAAAACAGATGAAGATTGTACAAAGGTAACAGGAATTGGATTTATTATTAATGGAGTTATGATTGCATTAACTGTGTTATTCATTCAAGCGTATATGCCTGACGTTGCAAAAGAAACGTTACCAATATTAGCTGCCACAAAACTTATGGGTGGAGGCTATTTAGTTGCAATTTACTCTATTGCTTTATTTAGCGCATTTCTATCTACTGCAGTTGCTGTAGTTTATGGAAATATAATGCTGTTTAGCCGTCTTTCTACTGAAAAGGGTCTTAAAATTGCAAATAACAAAAACACTTTATCTTTGATTGTAGGTATAATAATAATTTTGATTTCTATGCTAGTTTCTTCTGTAGGATTAACAAAGATTATTGCTGTAGGATATTCTTACTTTGGTTACATTGGAATTTTCTTGGTAATTTTGCCATCCTTAACTTATGGACATTTTCGAAATAAGAAACATAAAAAGAGTAACTGTAATAATTAGCTAAATATTTTCAAGAATAGGAGGATTATTATGCAAATTACAAATGAAATGAAAGATTTACGAGAATTAGTTGAAAGTTACATGGAAAAAGAAGTAGCTCCAGTAGTGGGAGAAATTGATGCCTCTGGTGAATTTCCTGAAAAAATTTATAAGGATATTTTAGATATGGGACTTCACTTGTTGGAGGTTCCTGAAGAATATGGTGGAGCGATGGTGGATCGAAAAACTGAGGTGTATATTGCGGAAGCATTAGGCAGATATGATTGTGGGATTGCCTCAGCTATTGGAGCAAATAATTCTGCATGCAGTACTATAAATTTATTTGGAACTGCTGAACAAAAAAAGCAATACTTTGATATCCTTGTATCTGGGAAATTAGCTGCTTTTTGCTTGACAGAACCAAATGCTGGCTCAGATGCAGCTTCTGTAAGTACAAAAGCTCGTTTAGAGGGAGATGAATATGTATTAAGTGGAACAAAGTGTTTCATCACTAATGGAGGAGTAGCTGGAGTATATACTGTATTTGCATCTACTGACTTATCCAAAGGAACTAAAGGTTTATCAGCGTTTTTTGTGGAAAGAGATCGTCCAGGTGTATCTATTGGAAAACATGAAGACAAAATGGGAATCCGATTATCGAATACTACCGAGGTTATTTTTGATGAATGCAGAATTCCAAAGGATCATTTAATTGGGGAAGAAGGCAAAGGATTTGTTTATGCAATGAAGACATTAGATACTTCTCGTCCTTTCGTTGGGGCTACTGGTGTTGGACTAGCACAAAGAGCTATTGATGAAGCTGTAAAGTATTCAAAAGAGCGTGTTCAATTTGGCAAGCCCATTGCCTATAAGCAAGGGCTACAGTTTATGCTTGCAGACATGCAAATCCAAACAGAAGCGGCTCGTCAGCTAGTACACCATACTGCGGAGCTGATAGACGATGGAGCAGACTATTCTATTTACTCTGCCATGAGTAAGGTGATGGGATCAGATACTGCCATGAAAGTGGCCTGTGATGCATTACAAATATTTGGCGGATACGGTTATATGAAAGAATATCCTATAGAAAAAATGATGAGAGATGCAAAGATTCTTCAAATATATGAGGGAACAAATCAAATACAACGCGTTGTTATTTCAGGAATAATGCTGCATTAATAGGAGGGATTTATAATGAATATTTTAGTTTGCGTAAAACAGGTTCCTGATACGACAGAAATCAAGATTGATCCTGTAACTAATACCCTTATACGTCAGGGTGTACCTAGTATTGTAAATACCTTTGATGCTTATGCTTTGGAATTAGCTGTTCGCCTAAAGGAAAAGGAAGGTGGAAAAATAACAGTAATTTCAATGGGACCAGAACAAGCAAAAACAGCTTTAAAGGAATGTCTATCTGTAGGGGCAGATGAAGCGTATCTAATCAGTGATCGAGTTTTTGGGGGATCTGATACTTTAGCTACAAGTTATATTTTATCTACTTATATTCGATTCTTGGAGCAAGAAAAGGGCAAATTTGATTTGATTTTCTGTGGAATGCAAGCCATAGATGGAGATACTGGGCAAGTGGGACCAGAAATTGCAGAACATCTGGGTTTACCTCAAGTAACCTATGCAATCGATATAAAAAAGGAAGGTGCTCAAACACTAATCAAAAGAGACAATGATCAGGGATACGATTGGATTGAAGTTCAAACTCCTGCGTTAATTACAGTATCCAAAACAGAATATGAGCCAAGATATGCTACTATAAAAAGCAAAATGGCTGCAAATCGAGCAGAAATTCCAGTGTTGACTTCAAAAGATGTATCCATAAACTTAGAGAAATGCGGATTAAAAGGTTCTCCGACAAAGGTGAAGAAAACCTATACACCAGTACGATCTAAAAATGGCGTAATTATCCAACAAGAAACAGTAGAAAATTCTGTAAAAGCTTTAATGTCATTACTAGTAGATTCTAAAGTACTGTAAAGGAGGCAAATCATGAGTGTGAATTCAGAATATAAAAATGTGTGGGTTTATGTTGAAACCGAAGATGGAAAAGAAAAAAAAGTAGGATTTGAATTATTACGTCCGGGCAGGGAAATAGCTGATGCATTAGGAGAAAAGTTAGTTGCCGTTATAATTGGACATAATGTACAGGGAGTAGCGAAAGAAGCCTTAGAATATGGAGTAGATGAAGTTATATTAGTTGATAATCCTGTATATAATAGGTACTTAACTGATGCAGTTTATTTATGCTTTACACAGCTAGTTGACAAATATAAGCCAAATACCATCTTAATTGGAGCAACAAGTAATGGAAGAGACTTTGGTCCACGAGTAGCTTGTAAGCTAGGAACCGGTTTAACTGCAGACTGTACTAATATTGAGTTCAACCAAGAAAGCAATAATGTAACTTGGATACGTCCAGCATTTGGTGGAAACCTTATGGCAAAAATTGAATGTCCAGATCGTCGTCCGCAAATGGGAACAGTTAGACCTGGTGTATATAAAAAACCATTACGAAATGGACAAGCAGAGGGAAAAATTATTCAAGAAGACATTTTAATACCAGAAGAAAACGTTCGAACTCGAATATGTGAAACTATAAAGGAAGTATTGGCAGAAGTAAATTTAGAAGATGCAGAAATTATTGTTTCTGGAGGACGTGGATTGGGAAAAGCAGAAAACTTCTCCTACATTCGGGAATTAGCTGAAGTATTGGGAGCAGCAGTAGGCTCATCTAGAGCGGCAGTGGATAGTGGCTGGATACCACATGCTCATCAAGTAGGACAAACAGGAAAAACCGTAGCTCCTAAAATATATATAGCTTGTGGAATATCTGGAGCAATTCAGCACTTAGCAGGGATGTCAGGCTCAGATACTATTATTGCAATCAACAAAGATCCAGATGCACCTATATTTAAAGCCGCGGATTATGGAATTGTAGGAGATCTTTTTGAGGTTATACCACAATTTATTGAAGAATTAAAAAAACACAAAAGTAATTAAAGGCTAACTAATAAAGATTACGAGAAAATTCAGCTTAAATTATATAATTATCAGTTTTTAAAAAAGGACTATAGGTTGCCTTTATTAACCTAAATACATTATATAAGGAGAAACGAATTATGAGTAATAATCCATATAATCTATTAGAAGAAGTGAAAATAGTTGAACTAACAACATACGTAGCAGCACCTTCAGCTGGACGTATATTAGCCGATTGGGGTGCTGATATAGTTAAGGTAGAAGCTGTACCAAAAGGAGATACGACACGTTATGCGGTTCCTTTACCTGGAATGAAATATATTACGTACGATGTTCATAACGCCAATAAAAAAAGTATTGCCTTGGACTTGAAGACTACTGAAGGTAAGGAAGTAATGGATAAATTATTGGCAGATGCGGATGTTTTTCTAACTAATAATCGTGGCCGTGCTCTTGAAAAGTTGGGATTAGATTATGATACTCTTCATGACAAATATCCTAGACTTATCCATGCACATATGACTGGATTTGGAGAAACAGGATCAATGGCAAATGACCCGGGGTTTGATAATGTTTGCTTCTGGGCATTAGGAGGAGCAATGATTGCTTCTATGGAAAAAGATACAGCTCCTGTAATTCCTCCAAGTTCATTTGGAGATAATTCTACTGCTAGTACTATGGCTGCTGCAATATGTGCTGCATTGTACAAGCAAAAATGTAGTGGAGAAGGCAGTAAAATTGTTGTATCGCTTTATGGACAAGCTATTTACAATATGCTAGAGCCTATACTTTCTATTCAGTGCAGTGATTTAGACAAATATCCAAAAAGTCGTCTTGAGAATACTCCTTTAAATAACACCTATAAGTGTAAGGATGATAAGTGGATAATGGTATGCTGTCATGAGTATGAACGCTATTTCCCATATTTCATGAGGATTATAGGCAGAGAAGAGCTAATTGAAAATCCAGAATATAATACATTTGCTAAGGGAAATGAAAACTGTAGAGAAATTGTTCAAATTATTAGTGAAGGCTTCTTAAAATTCACTCGAGATGAATTAGATGCAATTTTAAGAGAGAATGATATACCTCATTCCATAGTATGTAATGTTTATGAAATATTAGAATCTCAACAAGCAAAGGATAATTTGTACTTGTCCAAGTTTACTCAGCCTAATGGTGATCAATATATAGAGAGTGCTACACCTGCGAAATTTGGCGGCGTTACACTTCCACCGAGAAATCGTGCTCCATTCTTAGGTGAGCAATCTTCAAAGATTTTAGCTGAACTTGGATATAGCGAAGTACAGATTCAAGAAATGATATCAAAAGGCATTCTAATTGAGAAGCATCTACATGCTGATCAAGAAAAATAATTCTAGTAAGTTGACTGTACTTATCGAGCAAGGAGGATAAAATGGATTTATTGAATGTTACTCTTTCAGATGTGTTGAAAAAAAATGCAGAAGATTATCCTGATGACATAGCCTATATTTTTGATGATGTCAGCTATAGCTGGAAGCAAGTGGATGAAATTACCGACATCATAGCAGCAACGATGATAAAAAAAAATATTAAAAAAGGTACACATGTGGGGGTTTGGAGCATTAATTCTATCCAACAGATTTGTATCATATATGCAGCAATGAAGATCGGTGCAGTTACAGCTATTTTTAACTATTCATATAAGCATTTAGAAATGAAAAGTATTTTATCCTATGCTGATGCTGAATATTTATTCTATGGAGAATCTACAGGCTCTATTGACTATTTGGAAGTTATTAATAAAGTCAAGAAGGATCTTCCTAAGTTAAAAGACTATTTTAGTATCATAAGTATATTTGATGAAGCCTTTGAATTGCAGAAATCCAATGATTCCATAGGATTACAAGCTATGGAAGAACTTAATAAAGTCAAGGGATTGGTTGCAACTGACGATACAGCTTGTATGCTTTTTACTTCTGGGAGCACACATCTACCTAAAGGTGTTTTACTATCTTACTATAGCATACTTAATGATGCGAGAATACTATCAGATTTAATGCGATGGAATAAAAATAAAGATATTATGCTGATTGGTATGCCAATATTCCACTGCTCAGGTATGACATGTGGATTATTATTGGGATTAATGGTTGCAATGCCTACAATAATAATGCGTAAATATAAACCAGACCAAGCTATGAAATTCATAGAGAAGTATTGTGTTACAGCATTTAATGTGGTTCCTTCTATGTTAATGCTTCTAGTTAAGAATCCAAGCTTTGGCAGTTATGATATTTCATCATGGAATTCTGGTATTTTAGCAGGTTCAGGCATAGTGGGTGAGAAATATCGTGAGTTAGTTTCGAAGGTAAATATTCCTCATTTACAAATAGGATATGGTCAGACTGAAACATCACCTTTAATTACTTTGTCAGACTATGATGATGATACTATGTTAAAATCAGAAACCGTAGGTAAGGCAATTCCTAATATGGAAATACGTATTTGGGACAATGAAGCCAATTGTGAGTGCGATGTAAATGTTAAAGGGGAAATCCAGGCAAGAGGCTTTTGTGTAATGAAGGGGTATTATGATATGCAACAAAAGAACCTGGAAAAGTATACTCATGACGGTTGGCTTAAAACTGATGATGTTGGGTATCGTGATAAGAATGATTATTTTTACTTTTGCGGACGCATGAGTGATATGATCGTTCGAGGTGGAGAAAACATCTCTCCAAGTGAAATCGAATGCGTTATAGAGCATTATAGCGAGGATATTCTTAATGCTAAAGTTATAGGAGTAGATGTAGATACTGCTGTTCAGGAAGAGATTACTGCGTTAGTAGTAATGAAACCAGGTAAAAAAATTGATGCTGATGGATTAAAAGACTTTGTTAAACATCATCTTGCTAGCTATAAAACACCGAATTTTGTTTTTCAACTAGATAAGTTTCCGATGAACAGTACAGGAAAAATTGATCTTGTATCTATCAAAAAGTTGGCAAAACATAAGATAATGGGAATGTTAGAGCTATCAAAATGATGAGAAGGAATGACTGGATCTATGTCAATATAGTAGATATATACCAACCGTATTTGATACTTTTAAGAAAGGATTATAGGTTGCCTTTATTAACCTAAATACATCATATTATGAAGGAACTTCTGAGGTTTAGAAAATAGTGCTTTCTTCATGGTTAGGAGTAAAGTAGATGAATACTTCTTATTATTTAGGCGTGGACATTGGTTCAGCATCATCTAAAGCTGTATTAATGAATAAAAATCGAGAAATCATTCACACAAGTGTGGTGCAATTAGGAACGGGAACTAGTGGGCCCAAAAAAGTAATTGATGAGTTGTTTTCGACAACAGATTTATCTGTTGAGCAAGTCAGCTATACGGTGGCTACTGGATATGGCAGGTATTCGCTTGAATATGCAGATAAACAATTTAGTGAAATAAGTTGTCATGCCAAGGGGATTAATTTTGTCTTCAAAAATGTAAGAACGGTTTTAGATATTGGAGGGCAAGATGTTAAAGCCATTTCTATTGATGAAAAAGGGAAAGTACTAAGTTTCTATATGAATGATAAGTGTGCAGCTGGCACGGGAAGATTTTTAGAAGTCATGGCACGTATACTGGAAACACCTATTGATGAATTGGATGCTTTAGATGAATTATCACAAAATCCAGCAACTGTAAGTAGTACATGCACTGTATTTGCAGAATCTGAGGTAATTTCATTATTATCCAAAGATACTAGACGAGAAGATATTGCTAGAGGTGTACACAATTCTATTGTTAATCGTGCACTTGGCTTATTATATCGTACCAGTATGGAAAAGGATTTTTCACTGACTGGCGGTGTAGCACAAAATCAAGGTGTAGTTCGTGCTTTGGAAAGAGCTTTAAAACAAAAAGTTTACGTAGCCAAAACTCCTCAGCTAATTGGTGCAATTGGTGCAGCACTCTTTGCTGTTGAGTTTGGACAAGAAAGGAGTAGGATATGAGTATTATCAATGAAAGTATGACTTCAAAAGAAATGCTGGATATATTGGTAGCTAAAAATATGGAGGATGCAAGAAAAGCTAAGGAACGAGGTGATTTAGTTTGTTGGTCCAGTTCCATTGCTCCCTGTGAATTTTGTGAGGCTATGGGAATCTATACCGTTTATCCTGAAAATCATGTTGTAGGAATTGCAGCACGTAAAGGAGCGCCAGAATTATTGGAATATGCAGAGCGAAAAGGATACTCCAATGATATATGTGGTTATGCTAGAGCAAATTTAGCCTATATGGATGTACAGCAATGTATATCAGAAGAACTGCCGTTACCAGACTTAGTTTTACTATGTAACAACATCTGTGAAACTCTATTAAAGTGGTATGAAAATATTGCATATGAATTGAATATACCTTTGCTTATTGTTGATGTCCCATATAATCATGATAAAGAAATTACAGAAGAGAATATAAAATATGTTGAAGCACAATTTCATGACATCATTCATCAATTAGAAGTAATTTGCAATAAGCCTTTTGATGAAAAAAAATTTCAAGAAGTCATGAAGATATCTGCACAGAACGCAAAAGACTGGTATGATGCTACTATGCTTTGTTCAGCTCGTCCTTCGCCTTTAAGTGGTTTTGATATGTTTAATTATATGGCGTTAATTGTCTGTATGAGGGGAAAAGCAGAATGTGGAATGACATTCAGAAAATTAAAGGAAGAACTAGAAGAAAAGATTTCAAGGGGCGAGTGTGGATTAAAGGGTGCAGATGAAAAATATAGAATCATGTGGGATGGAATAGCATGTTGGCCATATTTATCTCATACGTACAAAGTTCTAAAGCAACATGGAGTCAACATGACTGGTTCAACGTATCCTTCGGCTTGGGCATTGGAGTATACGCCGGGAAATCTTTTTGAAATGGCAAGGGCTTATACAGGCATGGGAAATAATCTATCCTTAGATGGTCAAATTAATCTTCGAAAAAGTATTATTAAAGAAACTCAATGTGACGGTGTAATTATGCATATGAATCGTAGCTGTAAAATGTGTGATTTTCTTCAATATGAAGTGGGAAAAGAATTGAGAGATAGTTTGAATATTCCTATTACGACTTTTGATGGAGACCAGGCTGATCCAAGAAATTATTCTAAGGCACAATATGAAACACGCATCGAAGCTTTAGTAGAAATGATGAGTCAAAAGGTTCCCTCCAGAAATAGTTCTGGAGATTAAAAAGAAAGGAGAATGAAATGGAAATAAATCAAATTATTAATTATCTTATAGAAATTGCTGATTCACCAGACAAAGCTGTTAAACTATCCTGTGAAAAAAATCATAAAAATGCAGTAGGTTGGGTTGCACCTTATGCGCCAGAGGAAATAATCTATGCTGCAAATTGTATACCTGTGGGACTATGGGGAGGAGAGGTTGAACTTAGAAAAGCTAGAACTTACCTTCCAGCATTTGCTTGCTCAATAATGCAGTCTATAATGGAATATGAAACCAGAGGTACTTACGATATATTAAAAGCAGTTTTAATTCCTGCAGTGTGTGATACTCTAAAGTGCTTTGGACAGAAGTGGAAGGGAGCTTGCCCGGCTATTCCCTTTGTTTACCCACAAAATAGACGAGTACAAAGTGCAGAATTATTTTTAGAAAATGAATACAGATTGATCATTAAAAAATTAGAAGATATTTTAAATGTAGATATTACAGAGGAAGCATTAAGAGAAAGCATAATTCTTTACAATGATTATCGAGCAGCTATGCGTGAGTTTACAGAAATTGCTGCTATGCATACAACTACTATTTCCCCTACGGTGCGTCATCAAATTATCAAAGCATCCTATTTTATGGACAAGAAAGAGTATCTATGCTATATTAAGAAGTTAAATGAGAAGCTTCGACTACAGCCAGCAGAGCATTCTAAAAACAAACGAGTTGTTGTTTCTGGAATTATGCTAGAGCCTAAAGGCATTCTCAGCCATTTTGAAGCGTTAGGAATTGATGTAGTTGGAGATGATTTAGCACAAGAATCTAGACAGTTTAGGACAGATGTACCTTTTGCAGGAGATGCTCTAAAAAGCTTGGCAAGGCAATGGATAAACCATAATGCTTGTTCTTTGGCTTTTGATCCATATAAGCAACGTATTCAGCATTTAGTTGACTTAGCTCATCATTCCAAAGCGGATGGAGTCGTATTAGCATTAATGAAGTTTTGCGATCCTGAGGAATATGATGTACCAATTATCATGTCAAGGATGAAGGAAGAGAATATTCCTCTATTAGTAATTGAGGTTGGCCAGCAAGCAACAGCCTTTGAGCAAATTAATACAAGACTTCAAGGCTTTATAGAAAGTATGGATTATTAATAAATTATTGTATTATTTAAAACTTTTTCAATGTAAACAAAGTAGCAATTACAATAATTTATCTTCTGAAGAAGGAATGGAAGTGATGTACCATTAACTTCAGCTCTCCATTCCGCTCTTCAGAAATTTCTATACATACTGTAGAGATGATAAGAAAATTTGGATATTAAGAATTATTTGCAAATTCATCATATAATAATAAAGATTAGTGTCAGATAATCTTTTCTTATACTAATCTTTATTATTATATTGCTTTAACATTAAACATTGTGGTGGTATTATTAAACTATGAGTATAAGCGTCTAACTTTGTTAATTTTGTAACTTTTGTTTTTTGAAAGGGAGAGAATCAATGAAAAACAACTTTATTACAAACGAAGATATGATAAAATGCATAGATGAGAGCAATGATGGGATAATGATTAGTGATGCAGAGGGAAGAATTTTATACGTAAATGCAAGCTATTTAGTTATGACCAAATTAGATAAATCTATTTTAGGCCATAATATTGATGAATACGTATCAAAGGGAATTATTACTCAATCTAGTTGTTTATCCTGTATTAAATACCGACGTACATATACTCATATACATCATGAAAAAAATGGGGTAGAGATTATTACTGTTTCAAGACCTATTTATTCAGAAAATGGTGAATTAAAGTATACAGTTACCAATGTTAGGGATATTTCTAGTTATGTTAATTTAAATCAAAAATTAACGGAAGTAAACAAAAAATTTACTCCTTCGTCACATGATATAGAATGTGGCGATCAAGAAATTATAGCTAATTCTCCAGAAATGATGCAGGTTATCAATTTGGCTAAAACAGTAAGCAAAGTAGATGCAAGTGTATTAATTTTAGGTGAGACTGGAGTTGGTAAGGACGTTATTGCTAGCTATATTCATAAAAAAAGTCCAAGAGCCAATAATCGTTTTATTACATTAAATTGCGGAGCAATACCTGGTGAACTTATGGAGTCTGAGCTATTTGGTTACACACCAGGAAGTTTTACAGGAGGATTAAAAGAAGGAAAGAAAGGAATTCTTCATTATGCACAAAACGGAACTCTCTTTTTAGATGAGATTGGTGAACTACCTCAATATTTGCAGGTAAAGCTTTTGCGAGTTTTAGAGAACAGAGTATATTCACCTATAGGTAGTGTAGAAGAGATTCCTATTGATACTCGAATTATTGCAGCAACAAATCAAAATATTAAAGAACAAATTCTGAGGAATAAGTTTAGAGAAGATTTATATTATAGATTAAGTGTTGTGACTATTAATATTCCGCCTTTACGAGAGAGACAAGCTGATATTATTCCCTTAGCTGTACATTTCTTAAAGCGATATACAAGTAAATATGGAATTGCAAAAAAGCTAGAAGTAGATACACTAATTCAATTACAGCAGTATGATTGGCCGGGAAATGTTCGTGAGTTAAAGAATATGATAGAAAAAATGGTGATATTGAGTCAAGGAAATACTTTGGATTTCCCTTCTAGTAATAATGTGAATAGAGAAGAGATGTCAAAGTACAAATTGAAGGAATATATGGAACACACAGAAAAAGAATATCTATGTAATGTGAAAGATTTATTTTCAAGTACAAGACAAATGGCAGAAGCCATTGGAGTTGATCATTCAACAGTAGTTCGTAAATTTAAGAAGTATAACTTATAAGACAAGGGTAAGACAAGGGGACGTTTCTGATCTGACCCCAAAAAGTTGGACATTTTGAATTAAGCTACTGATAAGGATTGAGCTCTATATTGGATAGGGCTTAATCCTTTTAGTTTGGTCTTTATTCTGTATTTATTATACCACTCTATGTAATCTATTAGTTCTCTCTTAAAGTGATCTGTATCATCAAATTTTTGAAGATATAGTAATTCTGATTTTAACAAACCAAAAAAGTTTTCAATTACTGAATTGTCCAAACAGTTTCCTTTTCTGGACATACTTTGCTTTATTCCTAGTTGTTTTAATCGATAACTGTATCTTTTGTGTCTGTATTGCCACCCTTGATCTGAGTGAAATGTTAAACCTTCTAAGTTTTTATGCTTTTCAAATGCAATATCAAGCATCTCCATTACTTGCCCGAAGTGTGGTCTACTTGTAATAGAATAACTAATGATCTCTCCGTTAAACAAATCTAGTATTGGTGATAGGTATAATTTTTCCCCGAATAGTGAGAACTCTGTTATGTCTGTAACCCACTTTTGATTAGGTTTTTCTGCTGAGAAATCTCTCTTCAATAGGTTTGGTGCTGCTTCTCCTACTTCACCTTTATAGGATTTATATTTTTTCATTCTCACTTGGCATATGATATTTAGTTCTTTCATAAGTTTTTGTACAGTTTTGTGATTAATTACAAAGCCAAAGCTATTTAGGGACATAGTTATTCTTCTATAGCCGTATCTACCTTTACTGCTATCATATATTTCTTTTATCTTTTCTTTAATTTTTTCATATTTATCTGGTATGTCGAATCTTTTTATATGGTAGTAAAATGTTGACCTTTTTAATCCTGCAACTTCTAGCAGGGTATTTAGATCGTGTTCATGCCTTAAAGAGTTTACTACCTGTGCTTTTTCTTTGTTTTTAAGCTCATTTTTTCTTCCTTTAAGGCTATAGATTTTTTTAAGTAGGCAACCTCTGCTTTAAGCTTTTTAATTTCTAATATTAATTTATCTTCTGTAGCCTTATCTAAGGAGTCCATATTTATTTCATTTTTATCTTTTTTCATACCTTGTTTTTGTGATCTTCCACGTCTTTCAGTTAAAAGACCAACTTCTCCTTCCTCATTATATATGCGTTCCCAATTTTGAACAGTAGTTGTACCTGGTATTCCAAACAGGGCAGATACCTGGTCTAGGGATAGATGGTTATTATGCATATATTTTACTACTTCTATTTTAAATTCACCAGTATATTTTCTAGGATTCATAGAAAAGCTAGCTTCTCCATGAATATCATAGCTATTCCACCATCTTGCAATGGTAGATTTAGAAATACCTAGTTCTTTTGAAACAGCTCTTATTGAATAATTTTCGTTTTGAATTAATCTGATAGCTTTAATTTTATCTTTTTTATTATATTTGCTCATTTAAAAATGCACCTCCAAAAGTTAATTTTATTGTCTAACTTTTGGGGTGCACTTCACAAATGTCCCCTTGTCTTTTTTTATTTTATTTGTAACTTTTTCATCTTTTTCTCGAATATATATTGGAGGGGATGAAATGGAAATAAAAATACAAAATCTTAGTAAAAAATATAAAAATGTAAGGGCTTTAAATAATGTAGACCTAACTATTAATACTCCTGCTATGATTGGACTTGTAGGTCCAAATGGAGCTGGAAAGAGCACTCTTATGAAAATCTTAGTGGGACAACTTATAGCTACAGAAGGAAATGTTGTAATAGATGGAGCTCCACTAAATAAAAGAGAAAAATATTTGAAGGAAAGACTTGGATACTTACCTCAGGACTTTGGCTTATATGAAGAATTAAAGGTGGAAGAATATTTAGATTACATGGCTTCATTAAAAGGAATAAAAGAAAATAAGAAGGAAGAAATTGAAAGAGTCCTAGTAATGACTAATTTAAAGGAAATGAAAAAGCTTAAGATAAAAACTCTTTCTGGAGGACAAAAGCAAAGAGTTGGAATTGCCCAGGCAATGCTAAATAATCCTGAGCTACTTATAGTTGATGAGCCAACTGTAGGACTTGACCCTGAAGAAAGAATTAAATTTAGAAATCTTTTTTCTGAGGACTCAATTAATAAAATAGTCATATTATCTACACATATTATTGAGGATGTGGAATCCATATGCAATTTAATTATCGTTATAAATAAAGGCAGAATACTCTTTACTGGAGAGCCTAGCGCATTAGTTAAAAAAGCTATAGGCCATGTGGGGACTATAGAGATTTCAAATAATGATAAAGAGAAATTTTTAGAAAGGGAACTGCAAGGAGAGTTTAAGATTACCTCTACAGTCATAACTCCTAATGGCACTAAATATAGAGTTGTATCTAAAAATCTACATTCATCCTTTGAAGAAATAGTTCCTTCATTAGAAGATGCGTATATTTACTGCATGTTGGAGGAGGATGAATATGTCCTTGCTTAAAAACGAAATCAAATTCATGCTAAAGTCTAAGGGAATGATACTTTTAATTATTGTAGCTTGCATTATCATGACTATAGGTATCAATTCATTAAATATGTCCAATGATTTTGATTTGTTTTATATAAAAAGGTCTTCTTCAACTATTTCCTTTGGGTCAGCTAAGTTTGGAGCTTCAATATGTTCTCTGTTATTTGGTTTGTTTACTGTATTGACATTGGATAAAGATAAAAGGAAAAGAAGTAAAGCTATTATTGAGTCAAATCAGAGCTATTATAAATTAATGGTTATTCGCATTCTGTCCATAGTTTTTTATGAGCTTTTAGTTACCTTACTTGGAATGATAGTTGTTATGGCTATGCAGAAGTTTACATATGGCATTCCAATTAATATTTCTTATTATCTATTTAATTATTTTGTAGTATTTTTTCCATCACTTTTATTTTCCACATTAATAATAAGTGGGTTATACCTTTTAACAGATAGCTTAGATATAAGCTTTATAACCTTGGGAGTATTTTTTGCTAAGAGTTTGACTTCTAACAACTACTTATTTACTTGGGTACAGACTAACATAGATATTATATCTGATTTTGCAGGAATACAGCCTGTAGGAAATACGATTCTTTATAATAGAATATTATGGTTCTTTGCTTGTATATCAATATTTTGTATAGGATTGTTGTTTAAAAGAAGATATGAGCTTAATATAGGAAACTCATTTTTAGTTAATATAAAAAACAGAGGCTTGGTACTATTAGTTATAGCTGCTATTCTGGGAAGTGGCTTCACTTACATAAAAGAACCATATACTATGGAGCTGGTCGGGAATTTTGATACAGTTATTGATGAAAAAGTTTGTTTAACTGGCCTTATCCCTAAAATCGTTTTTAACAATGAAAAAGGAGAAATGAATGGTGAAGTCATATACAATTTCATAAATAAAGGCTCTGACCTAATAAAGTTTAACACTAATGAAGGTTTAAAAATCGATTCTATAAAAGCTAATGGAAAAGAAATGGAATATACAGCAGATAAATATGAAAATATTATTGAAATACCTATACCTAATACAGAGAAAGTAGAAATAAGCATTTCCTATGGAGGAAAAATTAAGTCTGATAAGAATGGTGTAGGCAGAGGTATGCCAGGATATATTTCTAAAGACAGTATTTATTTGCTTGAAAACTCCAATTGGATTTTCAGACCTTTAGTTAAAGATGGAGATTCCATAAGGATTTCTGGATATTATTCTGCACCAGATTATTTAACTATGGTGGTACCAGGAATACTTACAGATGTAGAGACAATAGACGGTATGAAAAAGTGGATGTTTGAGTACGAGTCCCATACATCAGATATTGGAGCATTTGCAGGTAAATATAAAAAATCTCAGATTGCTTTTGAAAATATGAATGTAGAATTTTATTATTCTCCTAGGCATGAAGAATATGTGGAAAACATGAAGATAGAAGAGCATATAAAAGACATAATGAAATATTATACTGAAAATATTGGACAGTATTATTCAGATATATATCCTTTAAAGATTGCAGAAGTTGCTTTATATAAGCGAGGAGGACATTCATCGGAAAATGTTATAACTATTTCTGAAAATATGTTGAATCGGGATAAGAGTATGTATTCATTAATAGAAAGTGAAAACATTCAATATATGGGTCTGAGCATGGATGTACTTATGACTGATATAAGTATTATTGCTCACGAAATGGCACATCAATGGTGGGGAACAGGAGTTGATGTAGTAGAAGATAGTCCTTGGTCATGTGAAGGGCTTGCCCAGTATTCTTCTTATAAATATATACAAAGTAAATTCGGAGACATGGAATCTAAAGTGTTTCTAAGCAGATGGGAAAGTCGTGTAAGAGAGCTAAAAAATTATTATTATATAAACAATAGTGAAATGCTGGATAAAGTAAACGAGAAATATAGAAGATCATTAGAAATGGAAAAGCTCCAGAGCGAGTTATATTATTTAATGCCTATAAAACTATTAAGAGCGGAAGAAGCTTTAGGAGAAGAGGAATTTTTAAAAGGATTAGGAAAAGTTTATAATAGTTACTTGCTAAGAAACTTAACCTTCGATGAATTCCTAAAGGAAATGAATATTTCAGAGGAGGCTATGGAAATTGAATAATATTACTTTGTTAAAATATGAAATTAGAAGGGTTATTATATCAAAAAAGTATTTTTACATGATTCTTCTAATTATGGGAATGACCTATGATTTCTTAACTAGGTTAGTAACAGGAGGATATTATGGTACTGCTCCATTTTCAGAATGGACCTATACTTTTTTTATTCAATTAATTTTACCCGCAGTAATAAGTGTTATCATATTTATGATGACAAATATTTTTGATGAAAAGGAGCTGAGGGCAAGGAAGATATTATTCTCAGCTCCAATATCTCAAAGCAGATACTATATGTTGAAAATCCTTACAATAGCTATTACCTTTGTACTGACAGCATTAGTTCCTATTGTTATGAGCTTTATATATTATAAGGGCTTGTTTAATTATGTTGGCTTTGCTAGCTTTACAAAGTTTATATTATGGTTTTTTATTCCTGCTTTCATATTTTTTCTAGGATTGAGTATGATTCTAGGAAAAATTAGTATAAAATTTTTATATGGATTGATTCCTGTTGCATTTTTATTGGGTACTATTGATACATCAAATATTCTTCCAGATTGGTTAGACATTTTTGGGACCCATTATTTCAGGATATGTACATTTACAGAACTTTTAGGGAGAACGATGGAATCTGTACCATTTAATCTATCAAGCTCCTTTATACATACTAGACTTGTATTTGTACTTTTAGGAGTTGTATTTTTAACCTATACATGTGTGAGAACAGTAAAAGAATAATGGATCTTTTTATATAGCAAGATTATAGAAAAACATAGTCCAGCTAAGAAATGTCAATAGTGAAATAGAAAACAATCCATATCTTTGCTGGACTAAAAAAGGAGGTGGAAAGGTGGATGAACAGTTACAGCTATTAAAAGATGGAAATGAAGAGATATTTGAAGAATTCATCCTTATGCATAGAAAAGAAGCTGTTAATTTTGCATTGAATATACTTAAGGATTATTATTTAGCAGAGGATATTGTACAAGATAGCTTTGCTACATTTTACGTATATAGAGAAAGGCTAAAAAGCTACAGCACATTGAAATCTTATTTATTTTCTATAATACATAATAAGTCTGTAGACTATATCAGAAAAAACAATAAAAGCATTTATAGCAATTATGATGTTGCTTCCACTATTTCTCCTGAGGAAATTGTTATAAATAAAGAAAAGAAAGAGAAATTTATGAAAAGCTTTAGTAAATTAAATGAAGAACAAAAAAATGTACTCTATTTATATGCATTTCAGCAAATGTCCTATAAGGAGATTGCAGAGGTATTGGGAATAAGCCTAGCCAAGGTGAAAGTCACTATTTTTAGAGCAAGAAAGGAATTAAAGGCTTCATATGCTGAAAAGTAAAGTTAAAGGGAGGTATAACCTATGATATCTGATGAAAATAGCCGTCAGTATTTAAGTGAAGTATGGAGAAAGGTGAAGATACAGGAATATGACCGATACCAATTAGAAAAAGCAAAAGCAAATAAGAAGCTTTTAAGAAGCATAGAAATAAAATTATCCTGCCTAATATTTGGAAGCCTAGCTCTTATGAGCTTAATATTGTATTTTGTATTAGGACTTAGTATGAGGTGGTTAATTGCATGTGTATCAGCGTTTTTATTTGGTGTTCAGATATATGAATATTTAAGCTTTGTCGAAGCTAAAAGGAGGATTTATCTTGAAAATTGAGATTAGAGAATTGACAAAGGACTATAGCTCTTGTAGAGCCTTAGATAATATAAGTATTACCTTTGATGAAGGAATTCATGGTCTTTTAGGACCTAATGGAGCAGGAAAGACGACCTTTATTAGAATCTTATCTACATTATTACCTAAGACATCTGGAGAAGTCTATTATAATAATATAAAAGTAGAGAATAAAAAAGAAATACGAAGGATAGTAGGATATCTTCCACAGGAATTTTCCTTTTACCCTAATTTCACAGTTTATGAAACCTTAGATTATTTTGCTTCTCTTTCTAATATAAATCTAAGTAAAAAGGTTGCACTAAATAGACTAGAAATAGTAAATCTTCAAGATTTGTGGAAGGTAAAGACGAAGGCTCTTTCAGGGGGAATGAAAAGGAGGCTTGGTATTGCTGTAGCAATAGTGGGAGATCCAGAAGTATTAATTGTAGATGAGCCTACAGCAGGTCTTGATCCTGAGGAAAGAATAAGAGTGAGGAACATGCTTTCTCAATTTGGAAAGACAAAAACTGTGCTATTATCTACTCATATCGTTGAAGATATTGCTTTAAGCTGCAAAAGTCTATCCATTCTTAATAAAGGAAGGCTTGTTTATAATGGTACAGTAAAAGATGTAATTAAAAATGCAGAAGGATATGTGTGGGATTTGACTGTGGATTTCGAGAAATATGAACAATATATGGACAAGTATAATGTTATCTCATCCATAGTAGATGGCAATAAAGTTTCCTTAAGACTATTATCAAAGGAAAAACCTTCAATAAATGCATTTGCTGCTTCTCCAACCTTAGAGGACGCATATATGAGACTAATAAAGGAGGTATAGATATAGATGTTTAGAAAGATATTTATAAAAGAAGTTAAAGAACAGCTTAAAAGCTTGAGTATATTGATTTTAATAGTATCTATATTTCTATTTTATTATACTCAATTTATATGTGATATGAAAGTTGACGGTATAAAGCCTGCACCTCCTAGAGTCAATTATAGTAATGAGAATACTTCTGGAGAAGAACAGAGCTATAATAGCGCCACCCTAGAAGAACTTATAGAGTATACTTATAAAAGCATGAAGGCCGATTATGAGCTGGAAAGCATTTTAAGGATTAAAGGAATAAATATGTCCTATGAAAAGATAAATGAAGAACAAAGACAAATTTTAGCCATGGCAATAGAAGAAATGGAAAAGACAAATTTTCAATTTAACCAAGAATATGATGCTTTTATAGAAAAAGTCGACAAAGCCTTAGGAGGAAATACTATATATAGTGAAGAAAATAATTTTTCGTCTTTCATGCGTACTAGGACTAGCAATGAAGATATGGAGCTTTACAACACTATTCTTAAAGAAGATAAAGTAACTGGTGCCTATGGAAGAATTTTTGCTGACTATATAGGAATTAGTATAGGATTTTTTACTGTATTTGTAACTGCTTTTACTCTTACAAAGGACAAGAGATATAATTCAAATGAGCTTATATATACTACCAGTGTTTCATCCTATAAATATATACTAGGTAAATATTTAGCCAATATACTGGTGACATCATTAATAGTATTTATAGTAGCAGGCCACGCAACATGGCAGTTTCATGACTTTTCAATGTTGACAGGAGATAACATTTCCTATACTGCTTTCTTTAAATATTCTATATTATGGATTATTCCTACTATTATGTTTATAACTTCTCTGAGCTATGTGCTTCAGCTTATATTTGATAATGGAATAGTGCCTATTATTGTTCAGTTTTTCTATTGGTTGCATAGTATGACTCCTTTAACACCACAAGGGGTTCAGCCTACAAAATATTTTATAAGGTTCAATAGAGTAATTCCTTACTCTCAATTTCAGCCCTTTATTAAGTATATATATTTAAACAGAATTTTGTTTACTGTATTTTCCTTAGTATTATTATTTGTAGCTATAAAGCTATGGGACAGAAAGAGAGGGGATATAAATAATGGATTTAGCTTTAGAAAAAAAGGTATTTTACAATAATGTAAAGATAGTTTCATTTAATATTGTAGCTTTAGCTTTAGTGTACATAGGGGCTATTTATTTAATGATAGATAAAAGCGATTTGTCGGAAAATACAATGGCCTTTATTGGAGAACAGCTCCTATCTCCAATTGGAATAATTTTATTTGTTAGGATAGCATTGATTGAGCATGATTATGGAGTGAGTGAAATAACATATTCAAAAATATATTCATATTGGAGGATTATTCTCTATAGAATAATCATTGCCTCAATACAATTATTTTTATTATTATCCATTGCATTTATCACTTTGAAGCTTTCAGGAGGAGATTTTAATGTAATTAATATTTTATTTGGAAGCTTTGTAACATCTTTTTACTTAGGAGTCATTGGAATGATATTAGGATATATGACTGAAGAAATATCTGTTGGTGTTTTAATGCCATTCATTTATTATTTCTTTGAAATGTTTTCGAAGGGTAAGATTACAAAAAGCTTCTATTTATTTGGAATGCTTGAAGGAAATTATATAGGTAAAATAGCTCTATTTTCTATGGCAATTACCCTCGTATTATTATTTCTTTCGACTATAAAAAAAGAAGCCTAAAAAATGAAGTGTTTATAGTAGCTTTGAATTCTATATACTAGATTTAAAAGATGCCACACTAGTTCATAGATTAAGTTTAGTTTTCTACAGCATAAAAGCATAAATTCTATATTGTTATATTATACAGAAATTATGCTCTCAATTTTATTAATTATGGTTTTTCAGTGAATTCTAATCAAGAAAAATTAATAGTTCGATATTCTTATAAAGTATCGTATGCTTGCAATTGGCATTCAAACTTAGCACGCAGCTTTAAATAATCCTCGTAAGTATCAATATCTATAACGACACCTTCATCTTCTACTTCAACATAATAAGCCTGATCCTCGTACTTTTTAAGCAAGGCTTTAAGTCCTCCTGATCCATCATATTTAACGATTTCTGAAAACAAGCAGGATGAGATTAGAGGAGGATGACCACGTCTTTTTGAAAAGGAAGGATATATAATACTCTTTTTACTTTGCTTGTAGCCCTCAACAAGGCTATCAACTGTTTCGTTTTTTACAAGAGGAATATCAGCAGGTAATAAAAAGAAGCCTTTTACATGAGAAGAAAGAGATTTTACTCCAGCAACAATTGATGAGTACATGCCTTCTTCATATCTTTCATTATATATCCACCTTACACCTTTATGCTCCAATATAGGTATCAATTTTTTAGCTTGAAAACCTACTACTACAATAATATTTTCAAAACCAGCTTCTTTAAATCCATCTATGGAATATTCTATGACTGTAGAATGGCCTAAGGGCAATAATGGCTTAAATAGTTTCATTCTTGACGAATAGCCTGCTGCTAATATGATAACTGCTAAATCTTTTTTTAAGTCCTTGTTTTCTACTACAATTTTATTCATTTAAATTACCTCCAATTTATTTATAGCTGAGGAATAAATATGGAGACCTCAGTCAGAGTGTACACTCTGACTGAGGTGGAGTTTAGTGTATATTAATTCTAATTATTTATTCATCTTTTTTACTATTTGAAATAGCTAAAGCTACGTTTTCAGGAGATAGTGGTAACCTATGGAAGTTAATTCCTAGTGCATCATAAAGAGCATTTCCTATTGCAGAAGGCACTGATATCATTGGATGTTCTCCTATGCCACGAGCACCATAAGGACCATCTACTTGAGCTGATTCAGGATTTTCTATATATATTGGTATGATCTCATCAGGAATATCCTTAGCTGTAGGTATCTTATTATCAGTAAATGAAGGATTAAGTAGCTTACCATTTGGACTGAATTTGTATCCTTCAACCAGTGCAGATCCTATTCCTTGGATAACACCTCCAAATACTTGACCATCAACTAATTTTTTATTTATACATTGTCCTATGTCAAAGGCAGAGGCAATTTTTATTACATGAACTTCTCCGGTTTCTACGTCTACTTCTACCTCTACACCATGAGCGCCAAAGGTCCATACTAGACCTGGTCTGCCTTGCCCTGTTTCAGGATGTGGATTTGTTAAACCGCTTGCCATATATATTCCATGAGAGATTACTGGTCCGCCTATACCGTTTCCATTTTCATAAGCATAACCCATTGCTAGCTTAGTGTATGGAATACGTCTATGGGTTTGATGTATGTGATAAATATACCCATCACCATGAGTTAACTCGTCTGGATGACATCTTAAGACTTGAGCGGCTACTTCTTTCATTTGGTTAACCATATTTCTTGCAGCTTTTCTAACAGCATTACCACCCATGAATGTGTATTTAGAAGCAACTGTATTCCAATCATATGGATGCTTGTCAGTATCGACATTCCATACTACTTCAACGTCTTCTATAGGTATACGTAGCTCTTCAGCCGCTACCTGTGCCATTATAGTATTAGCACCTTGCCCCATATCTACAGCGCCAATCATAACCTTTACATGTCCATCCTCATTCATTTGCATGATTGCAGAAGTAGAGGTATTGCTTGGCATAGCAGGAGCTTTTTGCAGCATTGCAAATCCTTTGCCGCGAATCTTACCAGTTTTTAATTCAGCTAGACGCTCTTCTTCTGATTTACGTCCTGTCCAACCTATTTCTTTTGCAACTGCGTCTAAGCAGGCCTTTGGACTTCCAGTAGTATCATATATCAATTCACCACTTATAGTAGTTGTTCCTGGATGAAGTAGATTTTTCATTCTGAAGTCGTATGGATCTATTCCTAATTTTTGTGCTATGATATCCATATGTCTTTCAACTGCCCAGTGAGTTTCTAGGTGACCAAATCCACGGTATGCAGTACTGAATACCTTGTTTGTATATAATGTACGAGAATGCAACTCTATATTAGGTATTACATATGGTCCTGCTCCAGAATAAACAGCTGTTTTACCAACGTTTACAGCATAGTCTGCATATGCACCACTATCCCAGTCATGATAAACTATCATAGATGTAATAGTACCATCTTTCTTAACTCCAGTTTTGAATCTACTTCTCATACCTGCACGAGTAGGCAGTAGGTTGAATTCTTCTTCACGAGTAGCTTTTAGTTTAACAGGACGGCCTTTAGCTGCTCTTGACAGAACTGTTACTAGTGGTTCAAGGTGAATACCAGCCTTACCTCCAAAGCCACCGCCGATATATGGTACAACAACATGGACATCGCTTTTAGATATACCTAGAGATTTAGCTAAAAGCTGACGTACTGCAAAGGGAGATTGTGCTGAAGACCATATTTTAACCTTATTTGAATATGGATCTGCTTGAGCAATAGTTACGTGAGTCTCCATAGGGACGTGTGCTACTGCTGGTACAGAAAATTCATCCTCAAATATAAAATCTGCTTCCTCAAATCCTTTATTTACGTCACCTTTCTTAGTTCTATTCCAGCTTGCTATATTTGTATGAGCTTTAGGGAAGAAAACGCCTTCCATATGCTCATAAGTATGAAGATTTTCGTGAAGTAATATTTTCCCTTCTAAGGATTCATCTATAGTATGGACAACAGGCAATTCTTTATATTCAACCTTGATTAGTGATATTGCACGTTCTGCGATTACTTCGTTTTCAGCAGCAACAGCTGCAACGATTTCACCTTGATATCTTACTCTTCTTCTTGCTATTACATTCTTGTCTACCATGTACAAGCCAACTAAATAAGGAGCATCATCTCCTGTAATAACTGCTTTAACTCCAGGAAGTGCCTTTGCTTCAGAAGTATCAATAGATACGATCTCAGCATGAGCATATGGAGAATGCAAGCACTTTGCATAAAGCATTCCCGGAAGCTCCATGTCATGTACATAGACTGCCTGACCTGTTACCTTTTCTTGTGCTTCTTTTCTATCATAAGGTTTACCAATATGCTTATATTGTTTATCGCTCATTATTTCAACTCCTCTCTTTCCCTTTTTGCCGCAGCTTTAACTGCATTGATAATTGGAACATATCCTGTGCAACGACAGAAGTTACCAGCAAGAGCTTCTTTAATTTCTTTTTCGCTTGGATCGGAATTTCTATCAAGTAGTTCACGTGCTGACATTAGCATTCCTGGTGTACAGAAACCACATTGAAGAGCATCGTACTTGATAAATTCTTGCTGAAGAATAGAAAGCTCATTACCTTCAGCTAAACCTTCAACTGTAAGTATGTTTGCATCTTCTGCTTCAATTGCTAATACAATACAAGAGTTTACAGTTTTTCCATTCATTATAATAGTACAAGCTCCACATTCACCTTCACCACAGCCTTCCTTAGTACCAAAAAGCTTTAGTTCATTGTGTAGAAATTGAAGCAAAGTCATTGTAGGGTCTACCATTTTGTGAACATCTTCACCGTTTACTACACAGTTTAGAGGCACAGGTGGCATACCTGATATAGTATACTCAAAGCAATTTCCATTATGTTTGTCGCACATACTAATTAACCCCCTTTTCAATAAGCTTTAACAATCCTTTTTTAGCAAGAATACCAGATATATGTAGACGGTATTCTGCTGAAGAACGGACATCTGAAATTGGGTTTATGTGATTAGCTACTTCCTTACTAAGCCAAGTAGCAGTTTCAGGTGTTAAGTCTTTTGTAACAAGAGCTTCTTCAAGCTTAGTAAGTCTTATTGGGGTAGGAGCCACTGCTGACATAGCTATAAAAACCTTTTTATCAGATGTTATACGCACTGATACGCCAGCTATACCTAAATCATGTCCCTTGATACGGGCTTGCTTATTATATGTGCTCATATCTCCTTCTTGAACATCTGGAAGTGACACACCTGTTACAATTTCATCTTTTTGAACAACCGTTTTCTTTACACCTGTGAAGAACTTATCAATATCTACTATACGCTCACCTTCTGGGCCAGCAATATGAACCTTAGCATTATATACTAAAAGAGGAGAAGATAAATCAGCACCTGGAGATGCATTGCAGATATTTCCTACTAAGGTTGCACGATTTCTCAATTGATATGAAGCTACACTATCTGCTGCTTGTCCTAAAGCTTCGTATTTTTCACGGACAATTTCTGATTGGCAAACTTCATTTACAGTAACTGCAGCTCCAATAAATAGTCCTTCACCTGGTTTGTATTCAATACGATTTAGTTCAGCAATACCTTTGATATCTAGAATATGATTGACTAACTCAATATTGCGGCGTAGGACTATCATTAAGTCAGTTCCTCCAGCAAAAACCTTAGTACCAGGATTGCTCTTTAAGTAATCTAATGCTTCTTCTAGAGTTTGTGGTTTAACATAATCAAATTTACTTAACATAGCTAACCTCCTTATTTTATTATTATTATTATATTCAATGCAAATGCATGAATTGATGGCTTTATAATGTATGAGAAATACATAGATTATTTTTTTATCTACTGATGCTGGATTTATAAGTGTTTTGTAAGATAAAGAAAAATACTTATAGAAATTTGCTTTCTTTGATAAATACCCCTTTATGCAAACATTATTCAATGGGAAGGGTATTTAGATTTAGATAATCTATAATTAGTTGAAATGATATAGATTTTTTCAATACAAATATTGGAAATCTATCCTTATAATAATTATATTAAATAAGCTAAGAATCTTATATATGAATAGTTTATAAATAAGGCACTGTCAGTATGTGATGTTTTACTAATATGAGAGAAATAAGTGAGCAGAACCAAACATTAAATATAATGTGTCATTAGCAATAAACGTATAGTAGCAAGTTATAGGTTTTTGAACAAGATTGTATGTATTAATATATAAATAGTCAAGGTTATTTATAATATGCTACTTTATAAAAAAATGTAGAATAAAATGAAAAATTTTTATACTATTATATAAACAGAAGATTTAGTTAAGATGTAAAACACTGTTAAAACTTTTAGGAGGTAACATTATGCTTGGACTTGTCTTAGAAGGAGGAGGGGCCAAGGGTTCTTATGAAATAGGAGCATGTATGGCTTTAAAGGAATTAGGTATAGAAATAGATGGGGTAGTAGGCACATCTATTGGTGCCATAAACGGAGCAATGATTGTACAGGGCGATCTAGAAAAAGCTTATGAGCTTTGGTATGATATAACTCCTTCAGATGTTCTTGATGTAAATGACAGGGATTTTAAAAAAATTATGAATATGGATATAAAAACTAAGGATGTTCCTAGGCTTGCAGGAAAGCTAATAAAAATCATTAAGAACAAAGGATTTGATACGCAAAATATAAGAAATCTCTTAGATGAAAATATAGATGAAAAAAAGCTTAGACAGTCTAATATGGATTTCGGAATAGTTACAGTATCATTGACAGACAAGAAGCCAATGGAGCTTTTCAAAGAAGACATCCCAGAAGGCAAGATAACAGATTATATAATGGCTAGCGCTTACCATCCTGCTTTTAAGCTTGAAAAGGTAGATGGAAAGCTATTCATAGATGGAAGCTTTTTTGATAATCTTCCTATAAAGCTTCTATATGAAAAGGGCTATAGAAATATTATTGCCATAAGGCTTTATGCAGTAGGAAGGGTAAGAAAGGTTAAGGAAAAGGATTTAGAGGTAACATATATAGAGCCTTCTGAAAAGCTGTGCCATACATTAGACTTTACCAATAGGGGTGCAAGAAGAAATCTCCAGCTTGGATACTATGACACTATAAAGATATTTAAAAATTTAAAAGGAAGAAAGTATTATTTGGAGCCCAAAAATGATGAGGAATTCTTTTTGAATTATCTTTTAGATATTGGTGAAAGAAAGGTGCTAAGAATAGGGAGCATTTTAGGAATAGAAAACATTCCCTATAGAAGGATGCTGCTGGAATTCATAATTCCCAGATTAATAGAGCTTTTAAAATTAGACAAGGATATAAGCTACGAGGATCTAGTCATTGCTTTAGTTGAGGAAATAGCTAAAAAATGCGAGCTTGAGAAATTTAAAATGTATAAATATGACGAATTTTATACTAGGGCAATAGATAACTATGAAATATTTAAACGAAAGCCAAGAAATAAAATACCAAAGTTTATAAAGCAAAATGAAATCTTATCAAAGGCTGCCAAAGAACCTATAATTGATGAAATAGTGTTTGAGATATTTAGATGAATTGTAATATGCTATAATAATATTAAAGTACAACTACACAAAGAGCGAGGAAAATAAAATGAGAAAAGAATTCGTAGAATACATGACCAATGTACCTATAAGTGTATCTCTAGTAAATATACTAGGATATCCATTACATTGGCATGATTCAATAGAGATCCTTTTCGTGCTTAAAGGCAGCATTAACGTAACTATAGAAAATGAAACATACATAGTAGAGGAAAAGGAAATAGAGATAATAAACATCAATGAGGTCCATAGCATTAGGAGCAGTGATAAGGATAACAGGGTTTTAGTGTTTGAGATTGATCCTAAGTTCCTTAAAAAATACTATAATGATATAGAAAATGTATTTTTTTATACTAATTCCTCAGAAGAAGGGATACAAGAAAAAGAAGAGTATTATGTTCTCAGAAATTATCTTTCACAGCTATTATGTGAAGTAACTGAAAAGCATGATGATTATGATGATGTAGTTAGGGAATCACTTTTAGAGCTTTTATATCATTTACTGAATCACTTCCATTACCTATTTTATGATGAGGAAAGCTTAAAGGGTGATGATGTCCAACTTGAAAGATATCACCGTATAGCAAAATACATTAGCAACAACTATATGGAAAAGGTTAGCTTACAGGACATAGCAAGAAATGAATTTCTAAGCACTCAATATTTATCCTATAAAATAAAGAACACCTTTGGATATACCTTCAACGATTTTTTGAATTTTGTTAGAGTAATGGAATCCACTAAGCTTTTATTAGACACGGAGATGAATATATCAGAAATATCCGAGGAAGTTGGATTTTCTCATGTCAGATACTATAATAAACACTTTAAAAAGCATTATAAAGTTACTCCTATGCAGTATAGAAAAAAATATAAAGTCGATGATGATAAGCTTGAGAAAATGAAGCAGTTTACTTATTTTGACCTTAGAGAAGGTCTAGACATGGCTTCGCAATACTTAGAGGACTATAGCCGTTTTAACATTGAAGACAGAATAGAAACAATAGATGTGGATTTATCTATCTCAGAAGGTGATATAGATATTAATTCTATAGATATTATAGACTTAGGAGATGCAATGAACCTTCTTATAGAGGATAATATGTTAATAGTAGTTGATATACAAAAAAATATAGGATTTAAATATGGCATAATAAGTAATCTAATTAGTGAAGAAATGGGTGTGTATATAGGCAAGAATTCGGACTTCATCAACTGGAGAAGCATAGAGAAAATATTGGATTACTTTCATAAAGTAGATTTAATACCAATAATCACAATATTAGATATAGAAGAACAGGATATACTAAAGAATCTATTATTAAAGTTTACAGATTACTTTTACAATAAGTATGGTAACAAGATGTCTGAGTGGAGATATGCTTTTAATGAAGGCATGGGAATCAGTCTAGTTGCAGATGAAATAATATTAGAGGAGCAAATAATAAACTTTGATATAAAGTCTAAGCAGGCGTTTGAGCCTGATAATGCATATGATACTTGTAATATAGTGACACATATTATTCAAAACTGTATTTCTGTTCGTGAGGATATAATACTGAAGGCTTTTGATACTCCACATAAAGAAACCAAGCAAGACAATGAACTGTTTTTTGGTGATTTAGGGATAGTTACCCAAAATGGAATAAGGAAACCTTCTTATTATGGATATTATTTTCTGTCAAAACTAGGCAAGAACTTAATAAAGCAAGGAGAAGGCTTCATAATAACAGAAGAAAATGAAAATATACAGATTTTATTATATGATGTGAATGATAATAAGAGTAATTTAAAAAGAAAATTTTCACTTAATTTTATGAATATACCCAATAACTATAGAATAGCAAAATATGAAATCAGTGAAAATAAAGGTTCTTCTTATGGATATTGGATTGCAATGGGAAGACCTAAAAGATTAGGGGATGATGAAATAGAGCTCTTAAAAAGAATATCTTTTCCTGAAACCACATTTAGCAGCATAAAGAAAAGTACTTTTTCTAATAAAATTATTTCAATAAATAGGAATGGTACAGTTCTTTTAGAGTTTAAAAAAGTACATTAATAATGTAATCAACGTACAATTCTATGAATTTTCCATAAAAGCACAAATACAAAGACCATAAATAAGTACCTTAAAGTAGATATCCAAGTGAATGAAAAAAAGCTCTATTAAGATTAACATAATATTATGGAGCTTTTTTTATTTTTGGTGTTCGTTGCATTTGACCTACCATCAATTTCTTGATAAAAGCACTCAGAAAATCGGGTTAGGTCATAAAAGGAGGTAATATTTATGGGCTTGAATGATGAAGCCTTTTCAAAAGAAAAAGTTAGTAAATTATTATTTAAATTTTCGGTGCCAGCTATAGTATCTTTACTGGTAGCTGAGCTTTACAATATGGTGGATACAATATTTGTAGGTAGAGAAATAGGAGCAAATGCAATAGGAGCTCTTGTGGTAGTATTCCCGATTCAACGTATAATAGCAGCAGTTGGCATGCTATTAGCCATAGGTACTTCAACTTCTGTTGCTAGAAGCAATGGAGAAAAAGATTATGATAATTTAAGATTGTATATAAGGAACGCCTTAAGCTTAGCTATGGTACTTACTTTTCTGCTTATAATATCAATATTTATTTTTAAAGAGAAGCTGCTAGTGTTTTTAGGAGCAAGTAGCGTAGTTCTTCCATATGCCAATGATTATCTTTCTATAATACTTATGGGATCTATTTTTCAATGCTTTACTGTGGTAATCGGATATATTTTAATGTCCTTGGGAAATAGAAGAGTATTACTCACAAGCAATTTCATTGGAGCAACAACAAATATAATAGTAGATTATATTCTTGTAGTGTCATTTAATCTTGGAGTAAAAGGTGCAGCAATAGCCACAGTAGCGTCTCAAATTTTAGCCTTTACTTATATGCTGTACAATTTTGTCAAGGCTAATAAGGTTCTCAAGATAAAGATTGGGTTTAATATCAATAGAAAAATAGCTAAATCAATTATTATGATTGGGTTCGCTGCATTTATAATAGAGGCAGAGGATGGATTAGCACTGGCAGTATTAAATAACCTGCTGCTTAACAATGTAGGAGATATAGGAGTTATAGTATCTGGTGTAATATCCAAGGTTTTTATGTTTATGTTCATTACCATAATCGGGATAAGCTCTGCCATGCAGCCTATAGCAGCCTATAATTCTGGAGCTGGAGAATATACCAGATTAAGAAAAGTCATTAGAGAATCTATTATAGTAGCATTCATAACTTCGATTATATTATGGGCGGGAGCATTGATATTTGCAAAGCAAATCATATCTGTTTTCGTAAAGGATAAGCATATTATAGCTGAGTCAGTTAAAGCTTTCAGAATAATGATATCTGTATTCCCTATAATAAGCTTGTACTATGTATCCATATATTATTTCCAAGCTATAGGAAAAGCAAAAACATCTTTCTTGCTTTCAATATACAGACAGCTATTATTGTTTATTCCACTTTCAGTATTATTCGTTGGAGTTCTAAAACTTGGAGCTATTGGTGCTTGGATTTCATATCCTATATCTGATATAATATCAACTATAACTTCATATTTCTTAATTAGAAGAGAACGAGTGAGAATTAATAAAAAGGTAGAGGAAAAGAAGAAAAAGGTTACTACGAAAAAAGTATGCCAGATGCCTGTTTATGAAGGCTAGTATAAAATATGGAAATTAAAATTTTTTAAATATATTGACTAATTTAATTTTTACTGTTACCATTGTGTTGTAAGATAAAACAAATTAATAGATGCCCATATAAATCTCAGAATATGGCTGGGAAGTTTCTACCAAGTGACCGTAAATCACTTGACTATGGATGAAAGTGTACCTAGGGTTCCGAGGTGCTTATTAGCATTTGTCTGGTCCGAGCGGTACAGATATTACTTGTGCTTATTGATTGGTAATATTACACCTTGGGGATAAAAGCCCGGGCGGGTAGGTTTCACGTATAGTGAAACTTACTCTGCCCGGGCATTTTTATTTTGAAAGGAGTGTAACTATGGATAAGCAGGTAAGAAGAATCTTTATTGAAAAGAAAAAAGGATTTGACACCGAAGCAGAACAGCTATTTTATGATTTAAATCAAAGTTTAGGCATAAAAGGGCTGATGGAAGTCAGGATTGCCAGCAGATACGATATCCAAGGCTTATCAAATATGGCATATGAAAAAGCATTAAGAAATATTTTTTCAGAGCCTAATATTGACTTAGTGTATGAGGAAAACTTAGTTGCGGATCATGATTACAAGGTTTTTGGAGTTGAATATCTTCCAGGACAATATGATCAGAGAGCTGATTCGGCTGCTCAATGCATAGAGATTCTTACTACAGGCGAAAAACCTATTATTAAGACTGCCAAGATAATTATGCTTAAAGGAAATATTACAGATGATGAGTTTATAAAGATAAAAAGCTATTGTATAAATTCTGTAGACAGTCGAGAGACAGCTTTAACTAAACCAGAAACATTAGAGGACAGTATAATTCATCCAAAGGATGTAGAAGAGATAAAAGATTTTATTCTTAAATCTTCTGAGGAGCTTATAAGATTTAAGGAAGATATGGGGCTTACAATGAGCCCTGACGACATTAAATTCTGTCAAGAATATTTTAAGCTTACAGAAAAGAGAAATCCTACAATAACTGAGATAAATGTCATAGACACTTATTGGTCAGACCATTGCAGACATACTACTTTTATGACAGAAATAGAGGACGTGAAATTTGAAGAAGGAACATTCAGTAGTGCAGTAAAAAAAGCATATGAGGAATATTTAGATTCTAGAGATTATGTTTATGGTGCTAATAATAGAGCTATTTGTTTAATGGATATTGCAACCATAGGAATGAAGGAGCTTAGAAAAAAAGGTCTACTAGATGATTTAGATGTTTCTGAGGAAATAAATGCATGTAGCATAAATGTAAATGTGGATGTGGACGGGAAAATAGAAGAATGGCTGGTTATGTTTAAAAATGAAACTCACAACCATCCTACTGAAATAGAGCCCTTTGGTGGAGCTGCTACATGCTTAGGAGGAGCCATAAGAGATCCATTGTCAGGAAGATCTTATGTTTATCAAGCAATGCGTGTTACTGGCAGTGGAGATCCAAGAACGAAAATAGAGGATACTCTTCCAGGAAAACTGCCTCAAAGAAAGATTACTACAGAGGCTGCCAGAGGATACAGCTCATATGGAAATCAGATAGGTATAGCTACAGGTCATGTATCTGAAATATATCATGAAGGCTATGTAGCCAAGAGAATGGAATTGGGAGCTGTTATAGCAGCTGCACCAAAGAAAAATGTGGTTAGAGAAGAGCCAAAAGAAGGAGATGTAATTGTTTTAGTAGGAGGAAGAACAGGTAGAGATGGCTGTGGAGGGGCAACAGGCTCATCAAGATCACATACTGATGAATCAATTCTGACAAGTGGAGCAGAGGTTCAAAAAGGAAATCCATTAATAGAGAGAAATCTCTTAAGATTATTTAGAAAACCAGAGTTCAGTAAAATAATAAAGAGATGCAACGATTTTGGAGCAGGTGGAGTGTCCGTAGCAATAGGAGAGCTTGCTGATAGCCTAGAGATAAATCTAGACAATGTATTAAAAAAATATGAAGGGCTAGATGGTACTGAGCTTGCAATATCGGAATCCCAAGAGAGAATGGCAGTAGTCATAGATAAAAACAATCTTCATATATTAGAAAAGCATGTGGCTGAGGAAAATTTAGAGGCTACAGTAATAGCTAAGGTAACCTCTGATAATAGATTAAAAATGAATTGGCGAAATAAAACAATATTAGATATAGATAGAGATTTTTTAAATACTAATGGAATTAGACAAAAAACTAGGGTCTATGTAGAGGAGCCCAATTCTAGAAGCTATTTCGACATACCATTTTATGATGAAAACGGAGAACATAATCTAAAAAATGCTTGGATAAATAATTTGAAAAATATAAACATTGCTAGTCAAAGGGGATTAGTTGAGAGATTTGATAGTACAGTAGGGGCCGGTACTGTATTGCTGCCTTTTGGGGGAAAATATAATCTAACACCATCACTGGGAATGGCAGCTAAGATTCCTGTTTTGAAAGGAAGTACAAATACATGCACTCTTATGACTTATGGATTTAATCCTGAGCTTTCTTCTTGGAGTCCCTTCCACGGTGGGATATATGCAGTAATTGACTCTGTGGCTAAGATTGTGGCAATGGGAGGAGATCCTAGGAAAATAAGACTTACATTCCAAGAGTATTTTGAAAAGCTAGGAAATCATGATAATAAATGGGGCAAGCCTTTTGCAGCATTGCTAGGAGCATTTAAGGCTCAAAAAGGATTTATGGTACCTTCTATTGGAGGTAAAGACAGCATGTCTGGAACCTTTAATGAGATAAATGTTCCACCTACATTAGTTAGCTTTGCAGTATGTACAGGTGATGTAAGGGATGTCATTTCTCCAGAATTTAAGAAAAAAGACAGCCAAGTAATTTTACTCAGCTCACCTAGAATGGAGAATGAAATACCTGATTTTGAAGCTCTCAATAAAAACCTACTATGTATACATGAGCTGATTAAGAAAGGAAAGATACTGTCAGCGCATAACGTTGGGGTCGGTGGTATAGGAACTGCCATAAGTAAGATGAGCTTTGGAAACAAAATAGGAATGACTTTTACAAAAAATCTAGGTATAAAGAAGCTATTTGCTGCTGACTATGGCTCAATAATATTAGAAATTCATAATAGTGAAAATCTAAATGAGTTATTTGAAGGCTTAGAGTATGAAATACTAGGACATACAACTGAAAATCCAGTTATAGCTATTGATGATGTTCATATTGATATAGATTCAGCTATAAAAGAATGGGAAGAGCCTTTAAATGACGTATTTCCTATAAAAAAGGATATAGAAGGCTTACCTGAAAAAGCTTGCTATAGCAAAGGAAATATAGTGAAATCAAAATGCAATATGGCAAAGCCTAAAGTATTCATTCCGATTTTTCCGGGTACTAACTGTGAATATGATATGGAAAGGGCTTTTGAGAGAGCAGGAGGAGTAGTTGACACATTTGTGTTCAAAAATTTGACTACAGAAACCATAAAAGAATCTATAGATACAATGGTTAGGAAGATAAAAGATAGTCAGATAATAGCTTTGCCTGGTGGCTTTAGTGCAGGTGATGAACCAGATGGTTCAGGGAAGTTCATAGCAACTGTATTCAGAAACCCATATATAGCAGAGCAGGTTATGGAGCTACTCAAGAATAGAGACGGTCTAATGCTTGGGATATGCAATGGCTTTCAAGCTCTTATAAAGCTTGGACTCGTTCCATACGGAGAAATAAGGGAAATGGAAGAAAACTCACCTACACTGGTATTTAACAAGCTGGGAAGGCATGCATCACGCATGGTTCAAACTAAGGTAGTATCTAATCTTTCACCTTGGTTTAACAATGTAAGTGTAGGAGATGTATTCACTATTCCTATATCACATGGTGAGGGCAGACTAGTTTCTGATGAAGATAGTCTTAAAGAAATGATAGAAAAAGGACAAGTAGCTACTCAATACGTTGATTTTAGTGGAAGCCCTAGCTATGATGGAGACTTCAATCCAAATGGTTCTCTACACAGTATAGAAGGAATCACCAGTCCAGATGGAAGAATCCTAGGGAAGATGGGGCATTCAGAGAGAATAGGAAAAGACTTATATAAGAATAATTACGGTGAAACGGATCAAAAGCTATTTGAAGCAGGGATAAGATACTTTAGATAGTAGTGGAGCAAAAAGGGAAATACAACAAAAATATACGCTCTCGGTTTCGGCCACGAATAATTCTAAAGCTCATTCCGGCAAAAAATCCTACAACTTGCAAACTCGCTACGCTCAAACAGTGCAAGTTGCTTAACGGATTTTTCACCTACATTCGCTAAGAATTATAGTCGTGTCCTGCAAATGTTCGCTTAATATTTTTATTGTATTTCCCATACTTCTTGGCGAGAAAATACCATGTCATCCTGAATAAAGTGAAGGATCTCATAAATGAGGAGGTAATAAAGTGAAAGTTGCAATCGTAATGGGAAGTGAATCTGATTTTCCAGTAGTAGAAAGAGGCTTAAAAATATTAAAGGAGTTTGGAGTAGGTACGGAAGTTAGGATAATATCAGCTCACAGAACTCCTGATAAAGCAGTCGAGTTCGGAAAAAAAGCAGAGGAAAATGGTATTGAGGTAATAATAGCAGCCGCAGGAAAGGCTGCACATCTTGGAGGAGTATTAGCAGCAGTTACTGTACTTCCTATTATTGGGCTGCCTATTAAATCATCTACACTAGACGGACTAGACTCACTGTTGTCTATAGTGCAAATGCCTAAGGGAATACCAGTAGCTACAGTTGCCATTGATGGAGCAGAAAATGCAGCGCTTTTAGCAGTTCAAATTTTATCTGTAAAATATGAGGATTTAAGGAAAAAGCTTAAGGAATATAGAGAAAAAATGGCTAAACAAGTTGAGGAAAAAGATAGGGAGCTTAGTCAAAAGCTATGCAACTAACAAATCGTTAGGAGGCGATGATAATGAACTTGAATTTTTTAGATGAAGATAAACTTAAAGAAGAGTGCGGTGTAATAGGAGTATATTCAAAGGAACAAAACGTTACTGAAATGATTTATCATGGACTTTATGCCCTTCAGCATAGAGGGCAGGAAAGTGCAGGCATTGCAATAAATCAAAATGGAGCTATAAATTATCATAAAAATATGGGACTGGTATCAGAGGTCTTTAACGATAATGAGATATTAGAAAAGCTAGATGGAAATATGGGCATAGGCCATGTAATGTACTCAACAGATGAGAAAAGCTCAGCAGTAAATGCACAACCCTTAGTAGTCAAATATAAAAAAGGAAGTATTGCTATTGCGCATAATGGCAATATAGTAAATGCAGATAGCCTTAGAGAAATACTTCAAGACAGTGGAGTAGTGTTTCAAACTACTAATGACAGCGAAGTAATGGCAAATATGATAGCAAGATATCATAAAGAAGAAATAGAAAAGGCAGTAAATAGAGTAATGGAATTACTGAAGGGTTCATATGCTCTTGTGCTAATGACTGAAAACAAGCTTATAGGCGTTAGAGATAATCAAGGCATAAGACCACTTTGCCTAGGAAAGATAGATGACGGATACATTCTAGCCTCTGAAAGCTGTGCATTAGATACTATAGGAGCAGAGTTTATAAGAGATATTGAGCCTGGAGAAATGGTCATTATAGATGAAAATGGTGTGAAAAGCATATTCAATGATAAATGGAGCAAAAAAAGACTCTGTATATTTGAACTCATATACTTTGCAAGGCCAGACAGCAGAATTGATGATATAAGCGTATATCTTGCAAGAAAAGAAGCAGGAAAGATTCTAGCAAAAGAACATCCAACTGATGCTGATGTAGTGATTTCGGTTCCGGATTCTGGTACATCTGCTGCTATAGGATATGCAGAAGAGTCAGGAATACCTTACAGCATTGGATTAGTTAAAAATAGATATATAGGAAGAACGTTTATTAGGCCAAATCAAAGCGATAGAGAACAAGGAGTACAGATAAAGCTAAATGTTTTAAAGGAAAATGTAGAGGGAAAAAGAGTAGTCCTTGTAGATGATTCAATAGTAAGAGGTACAACAAGCAAAAAAATAGTGAAAATGCTGAAAAAATCTGGAGCAAAAGAGGTGCATTTGAGAATAAGCTCGCCACCTGTTATATATCCTTGTTATTTTGGAATAGATACTCCTTATAGAAAGCATTTAGTTGGAGCAAATAAAACTCCAGAAGAAATATGTGAAATGGTAAACGCAGATAGCTTAGGCTTTTTATCTGAGAAAGGGCTTATAAAATCAACAGGAAAAGCAGAAGGTTTTTGTCTGGCTTGTATAAATGGTGATTATCCCATGGAGATACCTAGAGAGGAGGTAGAAGCTAATGAGTAATAATGGATTAACATATAAAAACTCAGGTGTAGATGTAACAGCAGGATATGAAGCAGTGAAACGTATGAAGACACATGTACAAAAAACTTTTACCAAAGGAGTTATATCAGATTTAGGCGGGTTTAGCGGTATGTTTGCATTAGATAAAAGCCAGCTTGATGAACCAGTATTAGTATCTGGAACAGACGGTGTAGGCACTAAGCTGATGATTGCATTTGCTATGGACAAGCATAACACTATTGGGGAGGATTGTGTTGCCATGTGCGTAAATGATATACTCTGCCAAGGGGCAAGACCACTTTTCTTTCTAGATTATATTGCTACAGGCAAGCTATATCCAGAAAAAATAGCAAGCATAGTAGAAGGAATTTCTAATGGATGTGTAAAGGCAGGATGCGCTCTCATTGGAGGAGAGACAGCTGAGATGCCAGGCTTATACGGTATAGAAGAGTATGATTTAGCTGGCTTTGCAGTAGGGGTAGTAGATAAGAAAAAAATCATATCGGGAGACAACATAAAAAGAGGCGATGTACTGATAGGCTTGCCTTCTAGCGGACTTCACAGCAACGGCTTTTCATTAGTCAGAAAGCTTTTCTTTGATGTGAAAAAATATGATGTAAATCAATACATTGATGAACTAGGCAGCACATTAGGCGAGGAACTTATTAAGCCTACAAAGATATACTCAAATGCTTTAATAGAATTAAATGAAAAATTTGATATAAAAGGCATCAGCCATATAACTGGTGGAGGATTTTATGAGAATATTCCTAGAATGCTTTCTAGTGGTCTTAGAGCTGTAGTAAATAGAAAGCATGTTGAAGTTCCTCCTATTTTCAATGTAATGCAGAAACTTGGAAATATAAAAATAGATGAGATGTATTCTACTTTTAACATGGGAATAGGCATCATAATGGCAGTAGAGCAGAAAGATGCTGATAGCATAATAAAATTTTTAGAAGCTAAGGATGAAAAGGCATATGTAATAGGCGAAATAATTGAAGGGGAGAGAGGCGTATCAATATGTCACCAGTAAGGCTGGGAGTCCTTATATCTGGAAGTGGTACAAATCTTCAGACTATAATCGACAATGTAGATTCTGGAGATATTAATGGCGAGATTTGCGTAGTAATATCTGATAAAAAAGATGCCTATGGTCTTGTAAGAGCTAAGAAGAATGGCATTGATGCTATTTTCGTAAATAGAAAAGAGTTTTTAAATGATACAGACTTTAATAGAAAAATCCTAGAAGAATTAAAAAAGAGAGGCATTCAGCTTGTAGTATTAGCAGGATATTTAAAAATATTGAGCAGCGACATTATCAATGAATATAGAAATAGAATAATCAATATACATCCATCATTAATTCCGAGCTTTTGTGGAAAAGGATACTATGGAGAAAAAGTCCATAGGGCTGTACTAGAGTACGGATCTAAGGTCACGGGAGCGACAGTTCATTTTGTAGATGAAGGTGCAGACACAGGTCCTATAATATTTCAAAAACCAGTGCTGGTAAGTGAACAGGATAATGTGGAGTCCATCAAAAATAAGGTACTGAACGTAGAGCATGTGCTTCTTACTGAAGCAGTAAGGTTATATTGTGAGGAAAAGATAATTGTAAATGGAAGAAAAGTTATTATTAGGGAGTGAAGACATGAGAAGAGCATTAATTAGTGTTTATGACAAAACTGGTATAGTAGAATTTTCAAGAAAGCTTGTTGATATGGGATGGGAGATTATTTCAACAGGAGGTACGAGAAAGGCACTTATAGAAGCAGGAATTAATGTTATAGACGTATCTAGTATTACTGATTTTCCAGAATGCTTTGATGGAAGGGTGAAAACACTTCACCCAAGGATACATGGCGGGCTTTTAGCTCTAAGAGATAATAAAGACCATCTAAAGACTATGGATGAGCTTGGAGTACAGCCAATAGATATGGTAGTCAACAATCTATATCCTTTTAAGCAGACTATTTTAAAAGAGGGCGTCACTCATGAAGAAATAATTGAGAACATCGACATAGGTGGACCTTCAATGCTAAGAGCGGCAGCTAAGAATTATAGATTTGTAACTGTATTAGTAGATCCTAGAGATTATGATGCAGTAATAGATGAGCTGAAGGATAGAGGAGAAGTATCAGAAAAAACTAAAGAATATCTGGCAGCAAAAGTTTTTCAACATACCAGTAGCTACGATGCATTGATTTCAAGCTACTTTAACAAAAGAACAGATATGAGACTTCCAGATACTATTACTCTTGCATTCGAGAAAAAGCAGGATTTAAGGTATGGAGAGAATCCTCATCAAAGTGCTGGATTTTATACTGAAATATTAGAGACTAAAGGTACTTTATCAGCTGCAGTACAGCTTCATGGAAAGGAGCTATCCTACAACAATATAGGAGATGGCAATGGAGCATTAGAAATATTAAAGGAGTTTGATAAGCCTACAGTTGTAGCAGTGAAGCACGGAAATCCATGTGGAGTAGGAAGCGGAGAAACCATAGAAGAAGCCTTTAAGAAAGCATATGAAGCAGACAAGCAATCTATATTTGGAGGAATAATTGCTGCAAATAGAGAGATAGATGAAAATACAGCAAAATTCATAAATAAAATCTTTATAGAGCTAGTCATGGCACCTTCTTATTCAGAAGTAGCACAAGAAATTTTAAAATCTAAGAAAAACATAAGACTTTTAATAGTACCTGACATAGCAAAGAGTGAATATTCAAGCTATGACATGAAAAAGGTTCTAGGAGGAATGTTAGTACAAGACAGGGATCAAAGCTGTCTCTACGAAAAACTAGAGGTAGTAACTGATAGAAAGCCATCAGACAAGGAAGTAGAAGATATGCTGTTTGCTTGGAAGGTAGTTAAGAATGCTAAATCAAATGCTATTGTCTTGGCTAAAAATCAAGGTACTGTGGCAGTAGGACCTGGACAAGTTAGCAGAATATGGGCATTAGAAAATGCTATAAAGCAAAGTGAAGAAAACTGTAAAGACAGTGTAATGGCGTCAGATGCATTTTTCCCATTTCCTGATTGTGTGGAAGCAGCTCATAGAGCTGGAATAACTGCTATCATACAGCCAGGTGGCTCAATAAATGACAAGGAATCAATTGAAGCTGCAAACAAGCTTGGAATAGCAATGATTTTCACTGGGACTAGACATTTTAAACACTAAAGAAATTAAAATAGGGTAATGTACGACATATTTCCCGGGTAATGACACATATCTACAAAAAATATTATTAGTGAGAGGTGAAAATATGAGGGTACTTGTTATAGGCAGTGGTGCAAGAGAACATGCAATAGCTTGGAAGCTATTACAAAGCCCAAAGGTATCTAAAATATATGCTATACCGGGCAATGGAGGCATTAGTAATATAGCAGAGTGTACAAATATACAATTAGATGATATAGATTCTCTTTTGGAATTTGCATTAAAAGAAAGTATTGATTTAACTATTGTAGGTCCAGAAGGTCCACTAGTGGACGGAATAGTAGACAAGTTTAATGAGAAGGGACTTAAAATTTTTGGACCATGTAGAAAAGCTGCTATGCTTGAAGGAAGTAAAAAATATGCAAAAGAGTTTATGATGAAATATCAGATACCAACAGCTAAATATGTAGCATATCACGACCTTGATAATGCCATAAAAGGCTTAGAGGAATTTACTTTTCCATTAGTAATTAAAGCAGATGGTCTGGCAGCAGGCAAGGGAGTAATCATATGCAGCGACAAAGAAGAAGCTTATGAAGCTCTCAGAGGCATATTAGAAAATAAAAGATTTGGAAATGCAGGCAATGAAATCATCATTGAAGAGTTTCTAGAAGGGACAGAGGCTTCTCTTATGTGCTTAGTAGCTGGCAATAAAATAATACCTCTCGAAAGTGCAAAAGATCATAAAAGACTGCTTGATAATGACGAGGGACCTAATACAGGTGGCATGGGCTGTATTTCTCCGAATAAAATACTAGATTCTAAATTGATGGCTGAAATAAAAGTAAAAATATTAGATAATGTATTGAACGGACTGCAGAATGAAAAACTAGATTTTAAGGGAATACTTTTTATCGGTCTTATGATAAATTCAGTTGGAGCAAAGGTATTAGAATTTAATGTTAGATTTGGCGACCCGGAAACAGAGGTAGTACTGCCACGACTAGAAAGCGATATTGTAGATATTTTTATAAAAACTATAGATGGAACCATATGCCAGGAAGATTTAATATGGAGTCAGAAATCATGTGTCTGTACAGTATTAGCATCAGGAGGATATCCAGAAACTTGTGAAAAGGATAGAGCTATATCTGGACTAGAAAAGGTTGACAGAGATGTGCTAGTATTTCACGCAGGAACTAAAAAAGAAAATGGAATAAAGACAAATGGAGGACGAGTTCTTGCCGTGACTACATTGGCAGATAGCTTAGATGAAGGAAGAAAAAAGGTATACGAGAATATAAATAAAATACTTTTTGACGGAATGCAATATAGAAAAGATATTGGAATAGAAAAAAGAAAGGACTGGTGCTATGAAAGTTTTTTATAAAGGAAAAACAAAAGACATATATGTATTAGAAAATGGAAACTATTTGCTCAAGTTCAAAGATGATGTAACAGGAGAAAATGGAGTATTTGATCCGGGAGCTAATTCAGTAGGCTTATCAATTGAAGGTTCAGGAAAAGCAGGTCTTAGGATGACTAGATTTTTCTTTGAAATTTTAAAGGAAAAAGGGATTCCTACACATTATATAGATTCAAGTCTAGAAGAAACAACTATGACTGTTAAACCTGCAAAGCTATTTGGAAAAGGCCTTGAAGTAATCTGTCGTTACAGAGCAGTAGGAAGCTTCATGCGTAGATACGGTGCTTATGCAAAGGAAGGACAGCCTCTAGATGCATATGTAGAATTTACCCTAAAAGATGACCAACGTCAAGACCCTCTTATAACTGAAGATGCACTTACTATGCTAGGAATTCTATCATCAGATGAGTACAAGACATTAAAAAATTTGACTAAGAAAATTTCTGATATAATAAAAGAAGAATTAGCCAAAAAAGATATAGAATTATATGATATTAAGCTGGAATTCGGAAGAGTAGGAGAAGATAATCAAATCGTTTTAATAGATGAAATTTCTGGGGGCAATATGAGGGCTTATAGGGAAGGGAAATATATTGAGCCTTTAATGCTAGAAAAGATAATACTAGAGTAAAAAATAAAGAAGAGGTAGTATAAATAATTAAAGGAATGGATTAAAAGCACGAATTATTCCTAATAATTACAAATTTTTAATCCATTCTTTATTTTTTTGAAGATACTTGTCTAAACATGTAGATTATACCAAAAAAATTTGCTATAATATTACCATGCTGTGGGGCATTATATTTCTACGAGTTCTATAGCTAAAAAAGACATAGACTAAACACTCTAAATGTGTTTAGAAATAAGAGCTAAGGAGAGATAAAAAATAAGAAAAACATTTAGAAAAGGCATGACAGCATTTATGGTAGTTGCAATGATTCTAACAATAAGCACTACGATATTTGCTGAAAGTGGTAAAACGGTCAATGTGAAAGGATACATATGGGAGTGGATGGATGAGGAAGAAATAGCTCAAGCTCCTGAACAACTTTCAGTAACTAATGTAATAGAAACATTAGATGCAAAAGCAATAGATGAAAATCTTGATAGTGCTTTTGTAGTACAATCTCCTTCAACTATTACTGTATTAGTTGAGCATGGAATCGTATTTAATGCCTATAAATTGTCTCCAAAAGGAGAAGGTGAATGGGAGTACTTTCCTGGTTAAGAGTTGACGGTTTCAGGTAAAGCTATAGCTTATGTAATCGATCCTTCAGGTGCTGAGGATGAATTCGGATTTCCTATAGTTTTGGAAAAAGCTATTGATGCATCAGAAGTTAAGAATTACGAGGAAGATGAAATAATGTATTTACCTGGATGTAGTGTTACATTAACAGAGCCAGGTGAGTATTATGTAATCTTTAGATATGATGCTGAGTCTGGAGCTGCCGAAGCATTTATTAGAGTTGAAGATTCAAATGCTACAGAAAAAGAAGAACCAACAAAAGAAGAACCAACAAAAGAACCAGAAAAAGAACAGGAACCAGTACAATCTATATTGACAGCTTCACCAACAGCATCAAAGGTATTGGTAAATGGGGTAGAGACTTCTTTTGATGCTTATAATATTGATGGAAGCAATTACTTTAAATTAAGAGATTTAGCAAAGGTAGTAAGTGGAACAGAAAAGCAATTTGAAGTAAAATGGGATGGAGAAAAGAAAGCCATCAATTTAATCTCTAATGCTGCCTATACAGTAGTAGGCGGAGAACTAGAAAAAGGTGATGGACAAGCTAAAACACCAGTTCTAAATAATTCAAAGATATACAAAGATGGAGAAGAAGTACAGCTAACCGCATATACAATCAACGGCAATAACTATTTCAAGTTAAGAGATTTAGCGCAAGCTTTTGATATTGGAGTAACTTGGGACAATGCAACAAAGACAGTAGGAATAGACACATCAATCGGATATACAGCTGAGTAATTTCTAGGGCACCAACACCGTTGGTGCCTTTTTAACTTTTATTTGATTTGTTTTTTCTCTACTGCATCTGTTCCCTCATAGAATTTCATTGTATCAATAGCATCCACATCTCTTAACATACTCCAAGGAAAAAAAGTTGCATTAGTTTGATTTTCAATAATAGGATACTTATGTGAATTATATGTCTCAAGGAGAAATTCATATCCATTTATACCTGTGGACTTATTCTTTTCACCTTTATTCTTCACATTTATACCTCCTGACTAAAGAAATATAGTAGGATTAAAACTAATCCTAAAATTATTATTTCTTTATTTTAAAATAATAATTTTATTTTATAGATTATTTTCCATGGTACTATATGTTATTATTGTATTAATCTTTGATTTTAGCTAAAATAACTATAGGATAAAATGATTTAGAGAGGTACAAAATTATAAAAGCCTAACCCTGAGTTATGATAGAATTTGGTTAAGGAAGGTGGGATTAAATATGTTGAATGTAAAGAATTTAGAGGTTTATTATGGCGGTATTCATGCTCTCAAAGGAATTTCCTTTGAGGTTAAACAAGGCCAGATAGTTACCCTTGTAGGAAGTAATGGTGCAGGAAAGACTACAACCTTAAGGGCAATATCCAATTTAGTAAAATCTAAGGGCAGTATTGAATATAATGGACAGGAAATAAGCAATATGCATTCAGAAAAAATAGTGGCACAAGGTTTAATTCATGTGCCAGAAGGAAGAAAAATATTTACGGCTCTAACAGTAGAAGAGAATTTATCCATGGGTGCATATCTGAGAAATGACAAACAGAAAATAGAAGAAGATTTACAGTATGTATATGAGCTTTTTCCTAGACTTAAAGAAAGAGCCAAACAATATGGTGGAACGCTAAGTGGTGGAGAACAGCAAATGCTAGCTATTGGAAGAGCCATAATGTCTGCTCCAAAGCTACTGATGCTGGATGAGCCTTCAATGGGCTTGGCTCCTATAGTGGTTGAGGAAATATTTGCAACAATAAAGGAATTAAGTCAAAAGACTGGACTTACAGTATTATTAGTAGAGCAAAATGCAAACACAGCTTTAAAGGTAGCTGATATTGGTTATGTTATTGAGACAGGAAAGATTGTATTTTCAGGGAATGCAAATGAGCTATTACACGATGACAGAGTTCGCAAGGCTTATCTTGGAGAAGAATAAAAACATTTTTCTAAACTATATTTACAAACAGTAAGTAAATTGAATCAATTACTTGCTGTTTGTTTTTTATTAATCATATTGTAAAAGTTACGTATTAATAATACAATTAGAATTAAAGGTATGTAGTATTAGAATAAGAAAACGTTTTATAATAAACGGCTAAGGGGTGATTTTGTGGAGTATAAGCCAAAGATTAGGGACAGACAAACAGATGAATTGTTTGAAGCAATATTGAGGCTTGAGAATATTGAAGAGTGCTACAGATTTTTTGAAGATATATGTACCATAAATGAGCTTAAATCCATTAGTCAGAGGCTGGAGGTAGCAAAATTATTGAGGCAAGAAAAAACATATAATGAAATAGAGGAAAGAACTGGAGCCAGTACTGCAACCATAAGCAGAATAAACAGAGCACTAAACTATGGAGCAGAAGGATACAATTTGATACTAGATAAATTAGGATATATTAAAAAATAAGGAGACAAGAGATGAGTACTAAAAACATGAAAGCTATGGATATGAATGCAAGAAATGAAATGATAAAAAAAATGAGAACTAAAAAGATAATTGAGATGTGTATATCATTACTAGTTATAGGATTGGCTGTATTCTTATATGTTAAAGGATATGATCCTACAGTTATTTTAATCTATCTCGCAGGAAAGAATCTTTATTCGATTTCAAAGAGAAAAGGCAATGCAAAAAACCAGAGATTTTTGATTATTCTTAACGTAGCTGGTTTGTTTCTTGGGCTTTTAGGAGGGTATAATTTAGTTGCACAGATAATTAAATAAATGGGGCTAGGAATATGAGATATTTAATAAAATCAGGGGAAATTTTTTTAAAGGATAGAATTCTGAACAAAGGTGCTATTTTAATCAATAATGAAATAATAGAAGAAGTGAAGACGGTAAATACATATGAGGATATAGAAATTATTGATTTAAGTAACTACAAGGTACTGCCAGGACTCATAGACACTCACATTCATGGCGCAAATGGCTATGATACCATGGATGCAAATTATGCTTCCTTAAATGAGATATCTAAATATCTAGGAACCATTGGAGTAACAGGATTTTTAGCTACTACAGTAACAGCACCTTGGGATAAAATAACTGCTGCCGTTAAAAATATTCATGAGACTATGAAATCAGGAGTAGAAGGAGCAGAGCTATTAGGAGCCTATATAGAAGGTCCTTTTATTACAGAAAAATACAGAGGAGCTCATCCTTCTGAGTATATTAGAAAAATATACATTGAAGATATGAAAAAGCTAGTAGATAGCTTTCCTTCGTGCATAAAGACTGTTACTGTCGCACCTGATAAAGAAAATGCAATAGAGTTGATAAAATATTTAAAATCCCAAAATATTAATTCATCTATAGGTCACACCAATGCAACTTATGATGAAGCATTGGCTGCCATCGAAGCCGGAGCAAATATTGCAGTACATGTATTTAATGGAATGAGGGGACTCCATCATAGGGAGCCTGGTATAGTGGGAGCAGTACTATCAGATAGTAGGGTATGCTGTGAATTAATTGCCGATATGACACATGTTCATCCTGCTGTAATGAAGCTAATAGTAAAGACTAAAGGCTCTCATAATATAGGCCTGATTACTGATTGTATGATGGCTGGTGGAATGGACGATGGTGAATACATGCTTGGTGAGTTAAAGGTATTTGTGGAAGATGGAGTAGCTAGAATAGAAAATGGCTCACTTGCAGGAAGTACGTTAAAACTGATAAATGCCGTAAAGAATATGAATGAATATGTAGGTGTAGACTTAATAGAGGCAGTAAATATGGCATCATTAATTCCTGCACAAATAGCTGGAGTAGACCATGTACAAGGCAGCATAGAGAAAGGTAAAAAAGCTAATTTTACTGTTATAGACGATAATTATAATGTAGTTATGACTATGGTAAATGGGAAGATTGTATATTCAAGTAATACTATATAAAGCGAAGGAGCTAGGGAGGATTCTCTAGTTCCTTTTTTACTCTATCATAATATAGAGCAAAGACTTTTGCTGAAATTAATCTTTGCTTATTAAGAGCTTTAAGAATTATTTTAATTGCAATAATTATGACATTTGTATTACAATTTGTCGCTTAATCTGAATTTCATGTTGATAGATGTTATAATTAGTAATATATGGTCATATATAGCCATATGAAAGCATGACATGAAAGGATGACACGAAGATGAGAAATACGAGCAGAAGCTCCAGTTCAAAAATGAAACGAAAAAAAAGACTTTTCAATAACATAATAATATTGTTCATTCTTATAATAGCTATTACACAGATTAAGGACAGGCTATTTCCAATTATTAAAAGAGCTATTATTAATAATTCATCGTCTGATCATGGTGACTATGTTTTAGCTGATAGCGATGCTCTGGACAAAGAAGATAAATCGAGTACTGATAAAGATATTGAATCAACTAAAGGGGATAATAGTGATTCTAGTGATGACAATATAGGAAAAGGAAATAAAGAGAAGAAGGATTTATTAAAGGATACTGTTTACATAGATGATAAAGGACAAGAAATTATTAAAAATACCGATGACATTTTAGTTTTAGCTAACAAAGAAAGAAATTTAGCTTCTGATTATAAACCAAGTGATTTAGTAATACCTAATGTAAAATTCTCTTTTGATGGAAATGATCAAAAAAAATACTTAAGAAAAGAGGCTGCTACAGCTCTAGAGGAACTCTTTAAAGAAGGAGAGAAAGAGGATATAATTTTATATGCAGTTTCAGGCTATAGATCCTATGCAAGACAGGAGTTGCTCTTTAATAATAGAGTAAAAAAAGATGGAGTTGAAAAGGCAAATAAACTAGTAGCCAGACCAGGACAAAGTGAGCATCAAACAGGTCTAGCAATGGATGTATCTAGTATAAGCGTAAATCTTTCATTAGACGAATCTTTTGGACAAACTGTTGAAGGCATTTGGCTAAAGGAAAATGCCCATAAGTTTGGATTTATAATAAGATACTCAAATGAAAAAATTGATATAACTGGATACAGCTATGAGCCATGGCATATTAGATACGTTGGTAAGGATGTAGCAGAAGAAATATATGAAAAGGATATTACACTTGAAGAATACCTAGGATTTGAAAGTAATTTAGAATAGCTTTATATTGAATAACACCTCAAACATTAGTCATGATTGGGGTGTTTTCTATTATATTAATTTTAAAAATTTTATCTAATCTATTTTAGCAGTGAGTCTATTTGATACTGTATCCGTGAGATAACTTCCTTTTTATCCCCATTTGCAGAGACAAATCCCTATCTTTATGAAGTATTTCTCAAAGGATTTAATATTAAGATGAAATTGTCACAAACATGGCAATGACAATTCTACAAAATAGTACAAGTTATCTAATATAATATTATATTAGATAACTTATAGGACAATAAAAGACATAAAACTACAGCAATTTCATATGCAAAGTCTGAAGGAAGAGAACAATCCAATAATGCTTTTACTAAATTAAATGGGGGAGATGTATGTTGAAATTAAAGAGTATTAAAACAAAACTATCTTTATCTTATGGAGCATTACTGTTGATTATATGCATAGGATTCGGGGTTATATCCTATATAACATCCTCTAATGCAATATCAGCAAGTATCAATGAGTCATTGGGTCAAATAGCAGAAGAGGATGCTAAGGTTGTTGCTGAAGGCATGAAAGTGCAATTAAACGCATTAGAGGCATTGGCAGAAACTGAATTTTTAAAAAGCGATACTCTGACTTTAGATGAAAAGCTAGATTTACTTAAAAATGAAGTGAAAAGGAGCGGACATATAGACCTTACAATTGCAGATGTTAGTGGCTATGCAAAAGACACCAATGGTGCAAGCTGTTCTCTTTCAGATCGAGAGTATTTTATGAGGGCCTTATCAGGTGAAAGTGCAATTTCGGATCCCATTGTAAGCAAGGTTATTGATAGTATTATATTGTGCTATGCAGTTCCAATTAAAGATGGCAATAGAGTCAAAGGTGTATTAGTTGCTACTCGTGACGGAAATGTACTTAGTGATTTTACTGATGATATGAAGTATGGGGAAAATGGTCAAGTATTCATGATTAATAAAGAAGGTACAGCTATAGCTAATAAAGACAGAAATCTTGTTATAGAAATGGACAACGTTTTTGAAAGTGTTAAAAGCAATCCTGAACTAAAATCTCTTGCTGAGTTGGAAAATCATATGATTGAGGGAAAAAAGGGAGTAGGAGAATATACCTATAAAGGTATAACTAAATACATGGGATTTGCTCCAGTGGAAGGAACTAGTTGGTCATTAGCTGTAACAGCTCCAAAATCAGAAGTTATGGCAAAAGTGAACCTACTTGCAAAAACAATGATCACTGTTTCAATTGTTTTTATTGGAGTAGGTATAGCTATTACTTTATTAATATCAAGAAATATTACATCACCTATAAAAACAGCAACTAATTATCTAAATGTAGTAGCAACTGGAGATTTTACAGGAGAAATTCCTCATCATCTGCTTAAGCTTAATGACGAAACAGGTGTCTTAGCAAAGGCAATTAATACCATGCAGGAATCTATAAAAAATATTATTGTGGAGGTTAACAGTGAGTCTTCTGATGTAAGTCAAATGCTCATTAATATTAATAATGATATGGAGCAGCTTAACAAAAGCATAGAAGATATTTCTGCTACTACAGAAGAATTATCAGCAGGATCTGAAGAAACTGCTGCATCTACTGAGGAAATGAATGCAACTTCTATAGAAATTGAAAAAGCCATTGAAGCTATTGCAAAGAAAGCAGAAGAAGGAGCAGTTACGGCAAGTGATGTTAGCAATATGAGCGAGGAAATGAAGAGAAAAGCCGTATCTTCAAAAAAAGAAACTATTGAAATATATGGGAAAACAAAAGACGATTTAAAAATGGCAATTGAGCAATCAAAGGCAGTAAATAAAATAAATGAATTATCTGAGGCTATTCTTGAAATAACTGAACAAACTAATCTACTTGCATTAAATGCTGCCATTGAGGCTGCAAGAGCAGGTGAAGCTGGAAGAGGATTTGCAGTTGTTGCAGATGAAATAAGAAAACTTGCAGAAGGTTCAAAAAATTCGATTTCTAGGATACAAGAAGTAACTGATGTGATATTTAAGGCTGTCAATGCCCTTTCATCTAGCTCTACTGTGATTATAGAATTTATTGATAGGAAGGTATTAAGTGATTATGATGATCTTGTTAATTCTAGTGAACAATACAGCCTTAACTCCATAAATATAAACGATATGGTAACTGATTTTAGTGCAACATCTGAAGAATTGTTGGCTTCAATGCAAAATATGGTGAAGGCAATAGACGAAATATCCAGTGCAGCTAATGAAGAAGCTTATGGTGCTACTAATATTGCACAAGAATCCTCAGCCATAAGACAAATGTCAGATAATGTAATAAAACTGACAGAAATGGCAAGAGAAAAATCAGACTTGTTAATTAAATCAGTTTCGAAGTTCAGAATGTAAAGGACGGTTAGGAATATGCAAGATACAAAGCAGGTAGTGTCTTTTAAAGCAGGAGATGTGGAACATAGCTTTCCCATTAATTGGATAAAAGAAGTTATAAATCATATAGCACCTACCTTGACTCCCAATGTTTCTGATTCAGTACAAATGCTTAGTAGCTTAAGCAGAAAAGCTCCTGCATTAAGTGAATTGAGGAATATCTTTAGCATTGGACAGCAGGAGTTTTATGATAATATTGAAATAATTGCTGATTATTATAATGCTGTTAGTATAGAAATAAGCTTGCATAATGATATAAAAAAGGACTTAATAAGGGCATTAGAGAAAGAAGAATTTTTTCTATGCTACCAGCCAATTATAGATAGCAGGACAAAAAACATAGTATCACTAGAAGCCTTAATAAGATGGAACCATCCTAAGAAAGGCATAATAAGTCCTGGAGAATTCATATTAATTGCTGAAAAGACGGGACTTATTGTTCCAATAGGTGAATGGGTGCTTAGAACTTCCTGTAATCAGCTAAAGAAATGGCATGATATTGGCTATAGTAACTATGGATTGTCAGTAAATATTTCAGCTATACAATTACAGCAGAATGATTTTTCTGATGGTGTAAGCAGAGTTCTCTCTGAAACTGGGCTGCTACCTAGATATCTTGAACTGGAGATTACTGAAAGTGCATTTTTGGAGACCAATAGTGCTGTGGCAATGAATTTAATTAATTTAAGTAAACAAGGTGTTAGAATCTCAATTGATGATTTTGGTACAGGATATAATTCCTTGAAGTATCTTCAAAATATTACTGTAGATAGTTTAAAAATTGATAGGACATTTATCTTCAATATTAAAGCTCATATTAACAAAGTAATTATTGACACTATCGTACTTCTTGGACATAAAATCAATGCAGAAGTAATAGCAGAAGGAGTAGAGCTGGAAGAACAGTATGAGTATTTAAAATCGATAGGATGCGATAAGATTCAAGGATACTATTTTAGCAAACCGCTTTTGCCAGAAGAAGTAATAGTATTTTTTAAAAATAGAAGATGCAAATAAATCTATGACTCTATTAATTATACCACTGTTTTCTGGTAAGAATCAAAATAAGGTTAAAGCTGAAGAGGAGCATTTTTATGTCAGCATACTCTAAGAGATATAAATAATTTTGTGCATTTTCTTTCTTTAGAAAAATTAATTAGAAGCTACTTAAAGATATTCGACATAAAAATGCTCTTCCTTGCAATATATATTATTTGAGCTATAATTTAAATCTATTATTCATATGATTTAGCTGGGAAGCTAATTCAGATAATATATTGGCATAATCAGCAAGATTCTCTATGGAATTAACTTCTTGCTGTACTAAAGCAGCAGTTTCTTCAATACCAGCAGAGTTCTCTTCTGCAATAGAAGCAATCTGCTCAATTCCAATAGTAATTTTATTGCTATTTTCTGTGATTTCCTTTAAATGATTTGATATATTATCTATTTTTCCAATCATATCTAATATTTCAACATTAATCTGATTAAACATTTCTGAGGATATCTTAATTTGATTAGTTCCTCGTTCAACCTGATCATATGCCTTGCTTAAAGAATCTGTCACAATTTTAGATTCTTTTTGAGCTACATTGATAATATCAGATATTTCTATTGAAGATGCATCAACCTGCTCAGCAAGCTTTCTGATCTCCTCGGCTACTACTGAAAAACCTCTTCCAGATTCACCTGCTCTAGCAGCTTCAATAGCAGCATTTAATGCTAGCAAATTGGTTTGATCAGCAATATTATTTATTACTTCAGCTAACACAGATATTTTTTTAGTATTTTCATTTAAATCCTCTAGCTTAATAACTGAATCTTTAACCATTTTATTGATAATCTCCATTTGCTTAATTGACTCATTCATTTCTTTATCGCCTTGATTAGATGAAGTTAGGACTATATTTGAAGAATTATGAAGAGTTATTCCTTCTTCATTTGCTTGTTCAATTAAGATGTTTAGGTTATCCACTGAGCTCGCAATACTAGTGGATGAGCTTGCCTGTTCTTCAGCGCCAGCAGCCATTTCATCCATTGTTGAAGCAATTAGTTCACTATTTTGTTTTACTTCAACACTAATTTTATTTAACTCACTGCTTTGAATATTGATTTTCTCTGAAACCTTAGAAGTTTGTGCCACAATATCCTTCAGGTTATCTATCATACTATTTATGGAGCTTGCTAATTGAGCTATTTCGTCTTCACCTTTTATAACTAATTTTTCAACTTTCAAGTCATAATTAGACACCTTTTGAGCTATTGCTGCCATACTTTTTAAAGGCTTTGCAATATTATTTGAAATAATTGCTCCCAGTAACAAGATTATTAGAGCAAATAATGAAAATGCTATAATACTAGTAGTTTTGAACTTACTAAGCTCAAAGAAAGCTGATTCTGCATCATAATCGACACCTAGTATTCCTACTACATTTCCGTCACTATCTTTCAGTGGATAATAGGAATCTATAAGAATTCCCCATTCGCCATAATTCTTAATTTTATTGCCAATAAAAGCTTCTCCGGCCCATGCTTTTTCATATTGTAAACTGGACTCCTCAGTATCTCCAATATGTGATATTTCATCTAAAGAAGAACCATCAACAACATACATGAATTTTCCATCTTCCGTCTTTCTCATGGTATATATGTACTTAACTCCATTCATATTGCCGATATATCCAAGCTTGTCCCTCATTTGTATATATGAATCTCTTTTCTCGTCCTCTATAGTTTCTAATTTCACAAATTCGTCAATATCTATTTCTTCACTGGCTTCCTTAGCTATTCTATATGCTACATCGGCTACATTTTTTGTTACCATTTTATAACTTTGATAATAGAGTACAAATGATAGTAGGCTATAAGCTGATAGAGCAGCGATCAGAAATAATACGGTTATTTTTACTCCTATACTTTTTTTCAAATATATACCTCCCTTTAATTTATTCAACATATGAAGTTACTTGCATCAGCTAAGCATGTCCATTACTGGACACAAAGCTTATATTACTCTGTAAAAATTTATATGTCAATATAAACTTTGACAATTAATAATCAATTTTTTACACCATGGTTCCATTTCATTTGTTGTATTTAAGACAATACCTATTTTTTGGATACCAGCACATACTATAACATTTTTATTGCCATCAGAATATAGAGCTTTAGCAGCAGCAATACTGGCTTTTGCGAAGAAGAGCAAAGGAGCTTGTCATTGACCTATCATGTAATATATCAAATTCCCTTTTTATAGCATAAGATGAATAAAAGCAATGGAGGGAATTTTGCAATGTGGAATAAATTTTTACTGCTTGGAATCAAAAAAGAATCATTTTTAGATAAGAATTTAACTAAAGAACAAATCTATAAGGAGATTCGTCATAGGGTACAGAGGAAAAGGTTTAACTCATATGATTTAGAAAAGCTTTATAAATATGTAATCAATAAAAAATATAATAATAATACTATTATAGAATCAGGGTCAGGCAATAATGAGATTCAAAATATGGAGGAAATTCAAGGCTATAGAAATATAATACATGAAGAGGAATATGTTACTAGATTCATTACTGAAAAATATAATAGGGAAACATCTATATCCAATTGGAAAATGAACTTATATTTATTAAAAGGTAACTACTCTGATATATTGAAGGATAAAAGTATTGATATTGGTTTAATAAATTCCTATATAGAAGGATATTCCTTTGTTGATAATGCGAAAAACAGCTCCTTCAATAAGATTAGAAGAGAAATAAGTACTATATCTGCATATTCTCCTGAAAAAGCTGTGGAATATGCAATAACCTATGCTTTTAATTATAACACCGCCAAATATCCAAGCTATGCAGGCAAGGGAGGAGATTGTGCCAACTTTATTTCACAAGCGCTAAATGCTGGCGGAAAGCCAATGGTAGGTATAAATTCCACTAATTTTAGCAATTGGTTTTGCAGGTCAAACCAACTATGGGACGTAAATAAAATTTCTTCAACCTGGAGAGGTGCAGACGCATTTGGACATTATTGGATGACAAGGGCAGTTTCCTATAGGAACTTCGATAGTTCTCATTTTAAAGAAGACTCTAAATTCAAAAAAGTCCTCTCATATGGAAACAGGGGAGATGCAGTATCTTTATTAAACAGCAATGGCAGACCCTTTCATACATTGATAATTATTGATTATAGTAAGGACGATTTAATATGTGCTGCTCATTCGAATGATACAATAAATGCTTCCTTAAGAGATTATGGCTTTTTTAGTGGTGGAGGAATTAGAGTATATAAAATGAGTGAATAAAAGCTGGTATAATATTATTGTCAATTACATTTGAACATTATTTATTTTTTTGATAGCAGAATAGCAAAGCATACCTATATAGTTAATCTATCTTATCCCTAAGGCTTAAAAACTTAGGGATTATTTGTTCTGTTAAAAGGGTTTAAAAGCAAATGAATATGGAGATGAAGATGGGGAAATTTTTTTAGCTAATATTTATTATAGAATCGTTTCCTATGATTAAGAAGGATATGGTAAAATGAAATAAAGGGGGAGATATGTGTGAAAAAGAAGGTATTATTATTATGCATATTAACTATATTAGTAGCTGTATTGCTATCTGGATGTATACCTGGAGATGGAAGCTACACCAGTAGTAAGCCAGCAGGTTTTCTGTCAGGCATATGGCATGGATGGATTGCTCCAATTTCGTTGATTATAAGTATATTCAAACGCAGCATACGAGTTTATGAAGCCGTAAATAAGGGCTGGTGGTATGATTTTGGCTTCTATATGGCAATAATAAGTGGCTTTGGAGGTATTTCATTTAGTAGAAAGAGGAAAAAGGATAAATAGGATTTAAGATATTTCTGAATAATACTAAATCAGAAAAAAAGAAGCCTAAAAAACTTTGAAGGGACTGAAAAAATGAGACCAATTGATATGCATTGCGATACAATATTGAGACTTATGAAGGATAAGGAAAATCTAGAGCTATACGAAAACGACTTTAGCATAGATATCAAAAAAATGAAAAAAGGAAATTCATTAGCTCAGTTTTTTGCTATGTTTGTATACTTAAAAGAAGAAAAGGACCCTATGGAAATGTGTCTTGAAATGATAGATAAGTTTTATACTGAACTTGAAAAGAATAAAGACAGTATTTCAATAGCAACTAGCTATGAGGATATTATAAAAAATGACAGAGAAGGTAAAATGTCTGCCGTGCTTACTATAGAAGAAGGCGGGACTATTAAGGGAAAACTTGAAAACTTAAGGAATTTCTATAGATTAGGAGTCAGAGCAATAACTCTTACATGGAATTTTCCAAATGAAATTGGATTTCCTAATACATATTATGAATGTAAGGATGAAGGTCTAACTAATTTTGGAGCAGAAGTTGTAAATGAAATGAATAGATTGGGAATGTTGATAGATGTCTCTCATCTTTCGGACCAAGGCTTCTATAATGTGGCGCGACTGTCTTCAAAGCCCTTTATCGCTTCTCATTCTAATGCTAGATCAGTTAAGGAGCATTCTAGAAATCTTAATGATGACATGATAAAAACTCTTTCAGAAAAGGGCGGAATAATGGGAATATGCTTTGAGAAATATTTCTTAGGAGAAAGTGAGAATGCAAAGGTTGAAGATATGATAAAGCATATTAAACATATTAGAAATATAGGTGGAATAGATGTTATAGCATTAGGCTCGGATTTTGATGGATGCAGTCCCAATATAGAAATTGATAATATTGGAGAGATTGAAAAATTGGCATATGGTCTAAGGGATAATAAATTTACAGAGGATGAAATAGATAAAATATTTTATAAGAATGCCTTGAGAGTTATTAAGAATGTATTATAGTTTTAGATAGATATTTCTGTATTTTGCTGCCTTCAATTTTAGATAGTTGAGGGCATTTTATTTTTCCTATATAATAATGAAAAGAGAGGAAAATGAAAGGAGAAACCTATCGATGAATTTTCTAGATGGACTTAATGATAAACAGAGAGAAGCGGTATTGGCTACAGAAGGACCACTGTTAGTTCTTGCTGGTGCAGGTAGTGGAAAGACAAGGGTACTTACTCATAGAATAGCATATATAATACAAGAAAAAGGAGTAAGGCCATATAATATACTTGCTCTTACTTTTACGAATAAGGCAGCAAATGAAATGAAGGAAAGAATTGCAAGATTAATTGGGGACGAAGCAGAAAACATTTGGGCAGGTACATTTCACTCAATATGTGTGAGAATACTTAGAAGAGATATTGAGAAGCTTGGATATGGAAAAAATTTCGTCATATTTGATACAACAGATCAAAAGACTTTAATCAAGGACTGTATCAAGGAATTGAATCTAAATGAAAAAATGTATGAAGTAGCTGCAATGATGGGCTTCATAGGGTCACAAAAAGATAATCTAGTAGAACCAGATACCTATATAAATCAAAACTATGGCGATTTTAGAGAGAGACAAAAAGGAGAGATATATAGCCTCTATCAAAAAAAGCTTAAGGAAAACAACGCTTTAGACTTTGATGATTTAATTAATAAAACTATAGAACTATTTAAACAGTTTACAAATATACTCGAATTTTATCAGGATAAATTTAAGTATATATTAGTTGATGAATATCAAGATACAAACAGAGCACAGTATATACTAATCAATTTATTGTCAAAGAAATATAATAACATCTGTGTGGTGGGAGATGATGACCAATGTATTCTTCAAGGTATGTTGGTTAATACGCCGGACGGCAGCATACCTATTGAACAACTTTTAGAGGGGCAAAGGGTTTACTCACCGTCTGGCTGGGGAAACGTGTTAGAAGGAATTGTAGAAAAAAAGATAGAAAAAGAATATTCGGGTCCAATAGTAAAAATTAAAACTCAAAAAGGAAATGTTATTAAGACAACTCCTAATCATATTATGTTTGGAAAGCTAAATGTTCAACCTGGAGTATATTATGTTTACCTTATGTACAAAAAAGGAAAAGGATACAGAATCGGACAAACACAAGGAGTTAGAAGCAGAGAAGGTGAGATTATTAATGGTTTAATGGTGAGATTAAACCAAGAACATGGAGATAAGGCTTGGATTCTTAAAATATGTAACAGCAAAGAAGAAACAGTTTTTTATGAGCAGTTATATTCATTTAAGTATGGAATACCTACTACTGTATTTCATAATGTTGGTAGAGGGATTTCATTAACTCAAAACTATATAGATGAACTATTTAGTGAAATAGATACAGAAAGTAATGCCATTAAGCTAATGAATGATCTCCTAATTTTTGAAGAGTTTCCACACCATAGACCTAATGCTATAATTAGTGGAGGAACTATAAGAAGACTTGTAAACTTAACCTTTTTTGGAGGGAGAATAACAGGCGCAGATAAAGGTTGGCATAGCCATAGAATCGCATTTAACACTTCTAATGATGAACTGGAAGAAAAAGCTAGAAGGGCAGGCTTCCCTGTGAGGAAAGGGCAAAGGAATACTTGGAGAATTGAAACTGAGAGAATATACTATGATGAAACTAATGTGTATGGAAAGAGTATTCAAGAATTGGATAACGGAATAGAGATAGTGAGAAGGGCAAGATTAACTGAGGATGAAAGCTTTTACTATATGCCAGCTTCTCACATCAAGCCATCAATGAGTATAGCTGCATTCCAAGATGGTAAAATAATAGAAGATATTGTTGAAGAAGTTTCAATTGAAGAATATGATGGATATGTTTATGATATCTCTGTACCTAATTTTAGACAATATTTGTGCCAAGGTATAGCTGTTCATAACTCCATATATGGATGGCGCGGGGCTGATATCAGAAATATCCTAGACTTTGAAAAGGATTATTCAAATGCAGAGGTCATCAAACTAGAACAAAACTACCGCTCCACAAAGACAATCCTAAATGCTGCCAACCAGGTAATTGAAAACAATGAAGGTAGAAAGAGTAAAAGATTATGGACTGCAAACGACGAAGGATGTCTAATAAAAATTTTCAGCGGAGCAAATGAACATGAAGAAGCTAATTTCATAGTAGATAAAATAAAAGAAGTATCTGAAAAAGAAGACAAAAAATTATCAGACTTTGCTATTTTATATAGAACAAATGCTCAGTCACGTGTAATAGAAGAAGCATTTTTAAAAGCTAATATACCTTATAAAATAGTTGGAGGACATAAATTCTATGATAGAAAAGAAATAAAGGATATCATAGCTTATTTAAGATTAATTCAGAACCCTGTAGACAATTATGCATTTAAAAGGATAGTAAATGTGCCAAAAAGAGGGTTAGGCAAGACAACATTAGATAGATTAGAGCAATACAGTATAAAAAAAGAAGACAGTATATTTGGAGCAATGCTAGAATGTGATGAAATACCGGGACTTACTCCAAGAGCTAAAGACAGCTTGAACTCTTTTTCTTTATTGATAAGAAAATTTATGGCCATGAAAGAGCTATTTACTGTAACGGAGTTAATAGAAAATATAATAGACTCAATTGGATATATTGAGGAAATACAACAGGAGGAAACTGTACAGGCAGAGTCTAGAATAGAGAATATTAAAGAGTTTTTATCAGTAGCTGTGAATTTTGAAGAAACCAGTGAAGACAAAACTCTCGAAGGGTTTCTTGCAAATATCTCACTTCTTTCAGATTTAGATAAAACAGATGAAAATGATAGAGACACAGTTACAATGATGACTCTGCATAGTGCAAAGGGACTTGAATTTCCAGTAGTTTTTATGACCGGAATGGAAGAAAGTCTATTTCCAACTTCTAGAGCATATTTTAGTGAGGACGATATGGAAGAGGAAAGAAGGCTATGCTACGTAGGCATCACAAGAGCAGAGGAAATGTTATTTATGACACGTGCCTTCAGTCGTATGCTTTATGGTAAAACAGGTGTTAACTCCATGTCTAGATTTTTAAGAGAAGTACCCGATGAGTTTATTGAGGATTTAAATGAAAGCGAAGCAAGTACTGTATCTACGATACCTACTAAGATAAATGTTAATACTTCTTCGAAATACTTTGCAGGATATACTGTAGAAAATACCAGAAAAGCTCCTGTGGTTTCAAATCTAGACGTTAAGCCTGGGACGAAGGTTAACCATAAGGCTTGGGGTATAGGTACAGTAGTTCAGGTCAAAGATTTAGATAATGATAAAGAGTTAATAATTGCATTTAATAGTCAGGGTATAAAGAAATTGATGCTTTCATTTGCACCTATAGAAATTTTATAGAGAGAGGGTGAACTTTTTGAATAAACAGGATAGAATAAAGGAACTAGTAGATATACTAAATCAGCTTAGTTACTATTACTATACATTAGATAGTCCAAAGGTCAGCGATAAGGAGTACGATGCACTTTATGATGAGCTGTTGAGACTTGAAAGTGAAACTGGCATTATATTGTCAGATTCACCTACTCAAAGAGTAGGTGGAGCACCTCTAGAAAAATTCGAAAAGCATAGACATCTAAGAAGTTTGTGGAGTTTAGATAAGGGGCAAAGCTTTGGAGAGCTTAGAAGCTGGGATCAAAGAGCAAGAAAGCTAATTGAGCAGTATAATTCAGAACATGATGAAAAATTGCCAGAGCCAACTTATGACATGGAGTTAAAATTTGATGGATTAACAATTAATTTGACTTATGTAGATGGAAATCTAGTCCAAGGTGCTACTAGAGGAAATGGAACTATAGGAGAGGCTATATTGCCACAGCTAAAAACTATAAAATCTATACCACTTAGTATAAAGCATAAAGGCACTATAGAGGTGCAAGGGGAAGGGTTAATGCCACTTTCTGCTCTTGAAAAATACAATGAAACAGCAGCAGAACCTCTTAAGAATGCAAGAAATGCTGCTGCAGGTGCTTTAAGAAACCTTGATCCAAAGGTTACTGCAGAGAGAAATCTAACAGCTTATTTTTACAATATAGGTTATTCTGAAGGGCTTAGGTTTAACACTCATGTCGAAATGATAGAATTTTTGAAGGAAAATAGGTTTCCAGTAAATGAATACTTTAAATCATTTAACAACATAGAAGAAGTAATAGAAGAAATTGAGAGAGTGAAAGAAGATAGAAAAGGTTTAGACATACTTACTGATGGACTAGTAATAAAAATAAACGACATGAGAACTAGAGAAGCTCTAGGATATACGCAGAAGTTTCCTAGGTGGGCTATTGCATACAAATTTGAGGCAGAGGAAGTAACTACGAAGCTTTTAGGTATAGAGTGGAATGTGGGAAGGACTGGAAAGGTTACTCCAACAGCGCTCCTGGAGCCTATTGATATTGGAGGAGTCACAGTAAAAAGGGCAACCCTCAATAACTGGGATGATATACAGAGAAAAAAGGTAGCCATAGGCTGCAGAGTGTGGATAAGAAGGTCGAATGATGTAATACCAGAGATAATGGGAACCGTAGAGGATAGCTGTCAGGAAGCAGAATTAATACCAAAGCCTGAAAAATGTCCAGCCTGCGATAGTGAGCTTGTGCAAGAAGGAGTACATATATTTTGTCCCAATTCTCTATCCTGTAAGCCTCAGCTTGTATCTAGATTAGTCCATTATGCCAGCAGGGATGCTATGAACATAGAAGGATTTAGTGAAAAGACTGCCTCTCAGCTTTTCGAAGAGATTCACTTAAAGGATATACCTGGGTTATATGAGCTTAAGCTCGAAGATATAATAAATCTGGAGAGGTTTGGACCTAAAAAAGCGCAAAATCTTCTGGATGCTATTGAAAAGAGCAAAGAATGTAAATTAGATTCATTTGTATATGCATTGGGAATACCTAATGTAGGTAAAAAAACTGCCACTGACCTAGCTGATGAATTTCAATCCTTAGAAAAGTTAATGGAAGCAAAGCATGAGGAACTTATAAAAGTACCTGATATTGGAGATATAGTGGCTAATAGCGTAATTGAATTTTTTCATGATGAAAAAATAGTGAATAGTATTGACAAATTATTATCAGAAGGAATTAAGATTAGATATGAACACGAGAAAATAGAAGAAGAAACCATATTTACTGGTAAAACAGTTGTAATAACTGGTACCATCGAGGGGTATAGCAGAAGCCAATCTGAGGAAAAGGTCAAAAAAATGGGTGGGAAAGCCTCAGGAAGTGTAAGCAAAAAAACAGATTATGTAATTGTTGGGGAAGAAGCTGGTTCCAAGGCAGATAAAGCTAAAGAGCTAGGAGTAAAGATAATTACTGGTGAAGAGTTTTTAAATATAGTAAAATAAGATAATAAAGCAATATTATCTAAGTAATAACAAGAAAATGCAGGATGTGCCAATCATTCCTGCATTTTCTTGTTATTTTAAGAAGAATAATGTTGCATCTTTTTCTTTTTATGCGTATAATATTTTCTTATAGGCAAGTTTTATAAGCTGGCATATTAAGCCAATTAAGATATTTTTATTTTTAAATTACCAAGTTTGATTTAATACTTATTCAAAAAAATAGAATAAGAATTCAATACATCAAATAGAATTGTTAAATTTTCTTAATAAATCAGATGAATTTATTTTATAAAATAGAGATTAAATAAATACAAAAAAAGAATTTTATACCATAAGTATTTGAAGAGTTTCTTTTTAAAATAGCTATTTCTTAATAAATATAAGCTAAGAAAATCGCATGAATTAAGTATTGTTACATTTTATTAATAATTTATTTAACTAGATTTAATTGAAATGTGTATAGATATGATGTATCATAATAAAAAAGTTTTAAAAGTTCTGACAATTGGTAAATGCATTTCATATCATACTTATCTTGCTTATAATGTAGCCTTATCTTAATAATCTATTATCTTAGAGGCTTCAAAATGTTTTTCATTCTAATTTTATTTTCTATTGAAATTATTGGGGAGGGAGAGTGGTTTTTTTGACGTTTTTTAGGACTTTTAATAGAATTTTGGAGGTGTATTCATGTTAAGGTATACTTTGAAACGGGGTATTATAGCTTTAATTACTATCTGGGTAATCATAACTGTTACTTTTTTCTTAATGCGTGCAATACCTGGAGATCCATTTACTAATGAAAAGAAAATTCAACCCCAAATTATGGAGAACTTAAAGAGAAAATACGGCTTAGATCAGCCTCTAGTAGTTCAATATGGAAAATATCTTCAAAATCTGCTTAAAGGTGATTTAGGAGATTCTATGAAGTACAAAACAAGAACAGTCAATGAAATGTTAAAAACCTCCTTCCCTGTCTCTGCTAAGCTTGGTTTAATGGCAGCAACTTTAGGAGCAGGGTTAGGAATTACCTTTGGTATTATTGCAGCATTACACAGAGGTAAAGCATTTGACTACTTCGTTATTTTTCTTGCAGTCATAGGAGTTTCGGTACCTAGCTTTGTGTTTGCAGCATTGTTCCAATACTGGTTCGGAGCAAAGCTTCAATGGTTTCCTGTAGCTAGATGGGGTACATGGAAGCACTATGTACTTCCAGTTTCAGCTTTAGGATTTACTATGATTGCGTATATTGCCAGAATGATGAGAACTAGTATGCTAGATGTTTTGAATCAAGATTACATTAGAACTGCAAAGGCAAAGGGTCTTTCAAGAAGTGTTGTAACATGGAAGCATACAATTAGAAACGCTATACTTCCAGTAGTCACTATAATAGGTGTAAGTATTGCAGGTGTTATAGTAGGCTCATTCGTTGTTGAATCGATATATGCTGTTCCTGGTATGGGTAAATATTATGTTCAGAGTATTCAGCAAAGCGACTATACGTTAATCATGGGAACAACAATATTTTATGCGGTGATTCTTGTAGTTATGATGTATTTAATAGATATTGTCTATGGACTAGTTGACCCAAGAATAAGATTAGATGATTAAAGGGGGGAATAAAATGGCACAAGATAGAATAGAGAAAGATATGTTTGAAGTAGTAGGCAAAGATTTAGAGAGTGCTGATGCAATAATTAGACCAAGTTTAACTTACTGGGCAGATGCTTGGAGAAGGCTTAAAGAGAATAAGCTAGCAATAATTGCATTAATAGTATTGACTTTAGTAGTTATCATGGCTTTTGTAGGACCTATGATAAGTCCTCACACTTATGATAAACAGGACTTTACTTCTATAAATAAAGAACCAAGTTCATCACACTGGTTCGGTACAGATGCTTTAGGAAGGGACATATTTGTTAGATGCTGGGAAGGTGCGAAAGTTTCACTCTTTATAGGTTTAGTATCGGCAGTCATTAATGTTACAATAGGTATTATTTATGGTGGTATATCTGGTTATTTAGGTGGATATGTAGATATCATTATGATGCGTTTTGTTGAGATTATATACTCTATTCCAGAACTACTATGGGTAATTCTTCTAATGGTAGTATTGGGTACAGGATTAAAAACCATAATTATTGCCATATCTATTTCTGGCTGGGGAGGAATGGCCCGATTAGTTAGAGGTCAGGTATTGCAATTGAAGCAAATGGAATTTGTATTGGCTGCTAAGACACTAGGAGCTGATACATCTAGAATTATTGCACAACACTTGATTCCAAATGCAATGGGACCAATTATTATTAACCTTACATTCCAGGTTCCTGGTGCTATATTTACTGAGGCCTTCTTAAGCTATATCGGACTTGGTATTCAGCCACCTCTAGCAAGCTGGGGTAGTTTAGCTAATGAAGGAACATTGATGCTATTAATAAAGCCATATCAATTGTTCTTTCCAGCACTTCTAATATGTGTCACGATGCTTGCATTTAATATTTTAGGTGATGGTCTAAGAGACTCATTAGACCCAAGACTTAGAAAGTAAGGGGGGATAGAAATTGGAAAGTAAAGACAATGTTTTGCTGGATGTTAGAGACTTGACTGTATCCTTTGACACTTATGCTGGAGAAGTGCAGGCTGTCAGAGGAACAACATTTCATGTAAAAAAAGGTGAGACCTTAGCTATAGTTGGAGAATCAGGTTGTGGTAAATCAGTTACTGCACAGACAATAATGCAGCTTATTCCAATGCCCCCTGGAAGGATAAAAAAAGGCAATGTATTCTTTGAGGGAAAAGACTTAGCTAAGCTTACAGATAAACAGATGGAAGCAGTTCGTGGTAAAGATATAAGTATGATTTTCCAAGATCCTATGACTTCTTTAAACCCAACTATGAGAGTTGGTAAACAGATAATGGAAGGTCTTATGAAACATCAAAAAATGACTAAGTCAGAAGCAAAAGAACGAGCTATGGAAATGCTAAGGCTAGTAGGTATGCCAACACCTGAAAAACGTGTTGAGCAGTACCCGCATGAATTTAGTGGTGGTATGAGGCAAAGAGCTATGATTGCCATTGCTCTAGCATGTAATCCAAAGCTATTAATAGCTGATGAGCCTACAACAGCATTAGACGTTACTATCCAAGCTCAAATCATGGAGCTAATGCAGGATTTACAAAATAAACTTAATACATCTATTATTTTGATAACCCATGACCTTGGAGTTGTTGCTAAGGTAGCAGATAGAATAGCAGTTATGTATGCAGGGGTTATAATTGAAAGTGGTACAGCAAATGAAATATTCCACAACCCTCAGCATCCATATACATGGGGACTCTTAAAATCAGTGCCAAGACTAGATATAGGTCAAAAGGAGAGACTTGTACCAATAGAAGGAACTCCTCCAGATTTATTTGCCCCACCTAAGGGCTGTCCATTTGCAGCTAGATGTGATTATGCTATGAAAATATGTAAAGAAAATCATCCTGAAAAGAGCAACCTAAATGATATACATTATGTGCATTGTTGGCTTCAACATGAAGATGCACCTAAGGTTAAAAATCCTATTACCGGGGAAGGGAGGTAGCTATTATGGATGAAAGAAAAACATTAATAGAAGTCAGGGACTTAAAAAAACATTTTAATGTTGGCAGAGGACTAACTCTTAAGGCTGTAGATGGAATAAGCTTCAGTATAAAAGAAGGGGAAACTTTAGGACTAGTTGGAGAGTCAGGCTGTGGCAAATCCACTGCTGGTAGGACTATTGTAGGCTTATACGATATAACAGGCGGAGAGATTATCTTTGATGGTATGGATGTTGGCAGACTTAGCAGATTAGAAAAGAAGCATTTCACTAGATCAGCACAGATGATATTTCAAGATCCATATGCTTCCCTCAATCCTAGAATGACAGTTACTGATATTATTGGAGAAGGAATAGACATTCATGGGCTTTACAAAGGACAAGATAGACAAAAAAGAATATATAATTTGCTAGAATTAGTTGGTTTGAGAAGAGAACATGCAAATAGATATCCTCATGAGTTTAGTGGTGGACAAAGACAACGTATAGGAATAGCTAGAGCACTTGCTGTTGAACCTAAATTCATTGTTTGTGATGAACCTATTTCTGCTCTTGATGTATCTATTCAAGCTCAAGTAGTAAATCTACTTGAAGACTTACAAAATGAGTTTGGACTCACTTATTTATTCATTGCTCATGATTTGAGCATGGTTAAGCATATTTCAGATAGAATAGCAGTCATGTATCTAGGTGCGATAGTAGAGCTTGCAGCTAGCAATGAGCTTTATGAAAAACCTCTTCATCCTTATACACAGGCACTATTATCGGCTGTACCGATTCCTGATCCTGATGTCGAAAGGGGCAGGACTAGAATAATGCTGGAGGGAGATGTACCAAGCCCTATAAATCCATCACCAGGATGCAAGTTCCAAGGTAGATGTAGAATGGTTCAAGATATTTGCAGGAAAAGTGCTCCTGAATTAAAAGAAGCTTATCCAGAACATTTTGTTGCATGTCATATGGTGAGATAGATCATTAACTAGCATAGGATGAACATTGATTTCCTTCACTTTTAGCAGGAAATCAAGGAAATTAACTATACTCCTGAAAACCTGAAGGAATCAATTTCATATATACACTTTAATATTTTTACAATAAAGGGAGGAGAAAAGTATGAGAAGAAACAAATGGGTAGCATTAGTTTTAGCTCTAATGATGGTGCTAACTCTAGGATTAGCCGGCTGTGGTAAAACTAACGCAGACGACAAAGGAACAAATGATAACAATGGTAGCGATGCTTCTAAAGGGGAAGAAAAATTAGCAGCAGAGCAGGTATTAAAAGTGAACTGGCAATCTGATCCACCAGATCTAGATCCACAAACAACAACAGACCAGGTTTCATTTTGGATTATTAATGCTGTTTATGATGGTTTAGTAAGAACTCAACCAGATGGAACTATTCCAAAGGGTTCAGGATTAGCAGAAGACTGGACAATTAGTGAGGATGGATTAACTTATACATTCAAACTAAAGGATGCTAACTGGTCAGATGGTACACCAATAACTGCACAAGATTTTGAATATGCATGGTTTAGAGCAATCGATCCAGAGGTAGCTTCAGAATATGCATATCAGTTCTATCACATTAAAAATGCAGAAGCATTTAATACTGGAAAAATAACAGATAAAAATGAAGTAGGTATCAAAGCGTTAGATGAAAAGACATTGGAAGTTACACTAGAAAGACCAACTCCATTCTTCCTAAGTTTAACATCATTTATCACTTATATACCTGCACAAAAAGCGGCTGTTGAAGAATTTGGTGAAGAATTTGCTTCAGCACCAGATAAAATGGTTTATAGCGGACCATTTATGATTGAATCATGGGATAAAGAGCAAAAATTAAATCTAGCTAAAAATCCAAATTATTGGGATGCAGATACTGTTAAGCTTGAAAGAATCGAAGGAGATATGATTTCTGACAATAACACTAAAATTAATCTTTATGATACTGGTGAGTTAGATGTTACAGCAGTTCCATCAGAATTTTTAAGCAAATATAAAGATACACCAGAATTTGGCTCAACAGCAGATGCATCGACTTGGTATTTACAATTTAATATGGAAGATAAATACTTCAGTAATATAAACATCAGAAAGGCATTTGGTTATGCATCAGATAGACAATCATATGTTGATAATATACTTGCAGATGGTTCAATGGTAGCAGGTGGATTAACACCACCACTACTAGCAGGAAAAGATGGAAAGGATTTTGCTGAAAATCGTGGAAACTTGTATCCAGAATTTGATTCAGCAAAGGCTAAAGAATATTTTGAAACAGGATTAAAAGAACTTGGAATAACTAAAGAAGAATTTGAAAAGCATGTATCCTTTATAGGAGGAGAATCCACATGGTGGAGCAGAACAATGCAAGCATTGCAACAAATGTGGAAGGATAATCTAGGAGTAGAGCTTAAGATAGAACAAATGTCATTTGCTATGCGTCTAGAAAGATATGACAAAAAAGATTATGGAATAAGCGTTGCTGGTTGGAGTGGAGACTACAACGATGCGATGACATTTATGGATTTATTTTTAACAGACGGAGGAAATAACGATGCCTTCTATTCAAACCCAGAATATGATGAATTAATTAATAAGGCTATGAATGGCTCTGGGGATGAAAGAATCGATGCTATGCTGGAAGCCGAAAATCTATTAGCTAAAGATTATCCAATATATCCATTATTCCATCCAGCAAGAGTATATGTACAAAAAGAATATGTTAAAGGAATTGAAAGATTTGCAGTTGGTTGTGATACTGAATATAAATGGGCATATGTCCTAGAACACTAGAATAAAAAAAGCGATGAATTTTAAATTCATCGCTTTTTTTTATAATAAAGTAATTATAAGCTATGTACATGCATAAAAATTAATACAAAAGTAAATTGATCTGCAGAAAAGAGATTTATTCTTCTAAGATAGCTATTATCAAAGAAACTGCAATTTTGAAAGGTATTTATCATATTATTAAATATGTTTATATGCATTAACCTATTGACAAATGTTACTATTATGTAATAACATTATTACACTAAAGTATTTTTTCTAAATATACAGAATATTAGAATGCTATATTATTTTATTTATTTAGGAGGTGAAAGTTTAGCAAGAAGGATTGATAAGTATTTTTAAAATGTGCAAGTAAATAGAAAATTAAGGGGGAAAGCTTAATGAGAAAGCTCATAGCATTAACATTGGTTTTAGTGATAATTTTGTCGCTAGGTCTTGTAGGATGTAATAAGACTGAACCTGTATCTCAAGGACCAGACCAACAAGGACCAGACCAGCAAGGAAAAGATAACGTGCCAACTGATACACCTGCTGATGACCCTGGGGAAAAGTTAGCAGCAGATCAAACATTAAGAGTGAACTGGGGATCAGATCCACCAGATTTAGATCCGCAAACTACAACAGATCAGGTTTCTATGTGGATTACTAACGCAATATATGACGGTTTAGTAAGAACTCAACCAGATGGTTCTACTCCAAAGGGATCAGGATTAGCAGAAGACTGGACTATCAGTGATGATGAACTAATTTATACATTCAAGCTAAAAGATGCTAAATGGTCAGATGGTACTCCAATAACTGCATATGATTTTGAATACGCATGGTTTAGAGCTATAGATCCGGAAGTAGCAGCGGAATATGCATATCAGTTTTATCATATTAAAAATGCAGAAGAATTTAACACGAAAAAAATTACAGATAAAAATGAAGTAGGTATTAAGGCTTTAGATGAAAAGACATTGCAGGTTGAATTGGTAAGACCAACGGTATTTTTCCTAGGCTTGACATCATTTGTAACTTATGTACCTGCACAAAAAGCAGCTGTAGAAAAGTATGGTGAAGAATTTGCTTCAGCTCCAGACAAAATGGTTTACAGTGGACCATTTGTAATTGAGCTTTGGGAAAGAGAACAAAAATTAGTATTGGCTAAAAATCCCAATTACTGGGATGCAGATACAGTCAAGCTTGAAAGAATAGAAGGAGACATGATCAAAGAAAATAATACTATAGTTAATCTTTATGATACTGGTGAACTTGATGTAATAGTAGTACCACCAGAATTCTTAACTACTTATCATAATACACCAGAATTTGGCTCAGCAGCAGATTCAACTACATGGTATTTCCAGTTTAATATGGATGACAAGTATTATAGCAATATAAATATTAGAAAAGCATTTGCATATGGTGCAGATAGGCAAGCATTTGTTGATAAAGTGCTAGCAAATGGCTCTATAGTAGCAGGAGGATTAACACCACCACTATTGGCAGGAAAAGATGGAAAAGACTTTGCAGAGAATCGTGGAGATTTGACGGCACCTTTTGACCCTGTGAAAGCTAAAGAATATTTAGAAACAGGATTAAAAGAACTTGGAATAACTAAAGAAGAATTACAAAAACATTCTTCGATTGTGGCAGGTAATACTACAACATGGAGCAGAATAAGTCAGGCATTCCAACAAATGTGGAAGGATAATCTAGGAATAGAGCTTAAAATAGAGGAAATGGAATTTGCTATGCGTCTAGAAAGATACAATAAGAAGGATTACACAATAAGTTTAGCTGGTTGGGGCGGAGATTACAATGATCCAATGTCATTTATGGATTTATTTGTAACAGATGGCGGAAATAACGATGCATATTATTCAAATCCAGATTACGATGCATATATTAAGAAGGCTATTGAAGGTGAGGGAGACGAAAGAATAGATGCTATGCTAGAAGCAGAGAAGCTATTGGTCAAGGATCTTCCAATATATCCCGTATATCATCCAGCAAGAATATATGTACAAAGAGAATATGTAAAGGATATTATTAGATTTGCAGTTGGCTGTGATACAGAATATAAGTGGGCTTATATTGTAGAACACTAAAAATATGGAGAAAACAGCGGTGAAAAATTTCACCGCTGTTTTTTGTATAGTTTTATCATGGGAAAAGCATAATAATATATAAAAACTCTTTTATTTCAAATTATCATCAATATTTTTCTGTGATTCATGTTTATTTTTAAAATAAGGGCAACCAGAAGATATGTTTCCTGATGAAATTATTATTCGATTTAATGTGCATATTCCCTCATTTTCATAAAGACATTTCTCTGAACAGTTTATAGTCATTATAAACACCTCCTTTTCAAGAATAACTTGTTAAATAGAAATTTAATATATTTTGCCCAGATGACTTAAGTATTATATTTACTGATTTAGTTTTGAACTATAATGTGTTATTCTATAGTAATGAGAGACTTATTTTGAAGGAAGGTGATCATATTACATTTTTTTCTGATTACAATGATACAGAAGTTGTTTATCATGTGGCTTGCATTACTGACATAGACAATATATTAAGGAATGGAATCAAATACAATGATAAATCAACCTATGATACCATGTATTTTGACTTTCATAAATATATTAGTTCACTTAAACCTGATAATATTCCAGATTGGGTTAAGAGAGAAAAAGCTATATTTGCCAGCTTAAATTATAATAGTGATCATTCCTGGCATTCTCATACGGTTATCATGTCATTTAAAATAGATAAGGACAGGTGCTGGGTTGCAAATGAAAATTTAGCAAATAGAATATATGAGCCATTTATATTAAAGAATATCAAATCCTTTGAAATAGCAAACAAATACTTAGATAAAGAAGGCAAAAAAGTCATAGAGGATTACTGGAATACATCCTTAAGCTTTAATGAAAATCTAGTAGCAAGACGTGATAAAGAAAAGGGATATGATGCAGAGGTTATGATATTTCACGACATAGAGCCTGATGATATAACTATACTTAGAATAATTTCAGATCATAAAATAATGACAGTCAAAGAGTGCTTGGAGCTTTACAAGGGGGAGTAAAAGATGAAGATAGGAAAATTACCTAATGAGGTATTAGAAAAAATCGTATTTTCTAATATAAGCTACAAAAGAAATGAAGTATTGACCAGAGCAGGCATAGGAAAAGACTGTGCTGTATTAGACTTTGGTGAGAATGTATGCGTGGTGTCTACTGATCCTATTACAGGAGCTGCCAAAGATATAGGAAAGCTAGCTGTGCATATTTCATGCAATGATGTAGCATCCAATGGAGCAGAGCCAGTAGGATTACTCATGACCATATTAGTTCCTCCTAGCAGTACGGAGGAAGATATAAAAAGAATAATGGAGGATGCAAATAAAGCAGCTTCAGAGATAAATGTTGAGATTATCGGAGGACATACAGAGATAACAGAAGCAGTGAATAAAATAGTGGTTTCAACAACAGTTCTAGGAATGCAGCCAAAGAAAAACATGTTGAATCCTGAAAAGGCTAGAGTAGGGGATAAAATATTAATTACTAAAACTGCTGGTATAGAGGGAACGGCTATAATAGCTAATGAGCTTGAAGAAAAACTAAAGGCCTTAATTCCTCAAAACCTTATAGAAGAAGGGAAGTCTTTAATAGAGGATATCAGTGTTGTGACTGAAGGCAAAATTTGCGGACAAATTGGGGTTCCCTATATGCATGATATAACTGAAGGTGGAGTATTTGGAGCCGTCTGGGAAACGGGAGTAGCAACAAAAAAAGGAGTAAGAATAAACATGAAAGTCATACCATTAAAGAAATCTACAAGGGAAATATGCAGTGTATTAGATATCAATCCCTTTAAACTAATATCCAGTGGGAGTTTAATAGTGGTTTCACCTGCTGAAAAGGTAGACATAATTCAAAAAGAGCTTCGCCAAAATGGCATAGAATCAGCAGTAATAGGGGAGATAACAGAAAAAGATATTTTAGTTGAAATTGACGGAGAGTTAAAAGAAATCGAGTCACCGGATAGTGATGAGTTATATAAGGTGATTTAATATTGTGCAATTATTTATTTGCTCATATTTTTTTCTTCCTATATTAAAAGAATATTACAAAATCCCAAATCGATTGACATAATATTTTATGAAGTGATATATATATACTATACACAGCTGTGAAAAATGTAGATGTATGTAGAACTGACTTTAAAGGAGGTATACATAATCACAAAATATTATGGAGATTTAGGAGGTAGGATATGAAGAAAATAGTTGCAGTTTTTATGGTGCTTGTTATGTTGATGGGAATTGGAGCTGGTGCAGTAGCTGGGTCGCAAAATTCCACAAAGATCAGTATCAATGGGAAACAGATCAGCGTTACGATTGCTAATGTGATGTTTGATGGGAAGCCTATTGAAACTGATATACCTCCAATCATTCTTAAAGATAGAACACTAGTGCCAATAAGATCTATCGGAAATCATCTCAATGCTGAGGTGGATTGGAATCAACAAACAAAAGAGGCCACAGTCAAAACAATAAATCAAGAAATTATTTTAACATTAAACAGTTCTATAGTTTCGGTAAATGGTGTGAAAAAAGAAATACCATATGGAGTTCCAGCTATTTTAGTAAATGATTCAAGAATTATGGTTCCTTTAAGGTTTGTATCAGAAATTCTAGGATATACAGTTGATTGGGACCAGAAAACTCGGACAGGCACTATAACTAGTCCAATATCTGAAATTACAGGGATTTCAGTAGAGAATACTACAGAAGCCAAACCAAAGATTAATATCATTTCCACAGGTAAAATAGAATATAGCGAAGAATACTCTACAGAGCCAGACAGGCTAATTATAGATGTACATAATAGTAAACTAAATATTAGTGATAAGTCCATGCTTGATTCAAATGGAGCTATTAATATGGATGTAAATAAGTCGCCAATTAAGAGTATAAGAATGGCTGAGTTTTCTAGCTATCCTGAGACAGTTAGAATAGTAATAGATTTAGATGAACATATTGGATACAGTATTAGCTCTTCTAATGATAGCAAGCTTACTACAATATCCTTTTTAAATAATGTCCGGGATATTAGTTCAGAAAAGGTAGACGGTAGAGAAGCTATAGTTATAAAGAACTCAGAAGAATTTAAATATAATATGTTTACATTATCTAATCCTAGCAGAGTAGTCATTGATATATTAGATTCAAAATTGTGGACAGACAGCCTACAGCTAGATGTGAATTCAAATTTCATTAAGAGAATTCGCTCATCACAATATGTTCCAGACCCTACAAGTGCCGACCAGGATAATGTGGTAAGAGTAGTATTGGATATAAATGAAAATAAGACAACTCCTAATATTATGATAGATGTTAAGAAAACTACAATGACGATTTTTGTTGATGATGAAGCCTTTAGGAATATATCTTATTCAAATAAATATGAAGACGGCGGTCTGATAAAGATATCTGCAGAGGAGAAAACAAATTACTCTGTTAATTATGACGAGAATAACAGACGGATGGAAATTAAGGTAAATAAAAATGATATAAACTTAGAAAAAGGCATAATGGAAGTAAATGATGAGAATATTACCAATATTGCAGTAGATGAGGATGAAAAACATAAGATTATCACCTTTAGCTTTAAAGAAAAGATTGAATATGAAATACTTTCAGATTCAGTAGATGATACAATACAAATATCCTTTAATAAGATGGAAGAAAACAATGGATCGAAGCTTATTATAATTGATGCAGGACATGGAGGAAAAGATCCAGGAGCCATAGCACCTAACACTAAGGTAAAGGAAAAAGATTTGAATTTAAAGGTTGCACTTAAGCTTGATAAAAAGCTTAAAGAGCTTGGATTTAGAACCATACTTACAAGAAGTACAGATGAATTTATAGATCTATATGAAAGGGCAGGCATTGCTAATAGAAATAATGCAGATGCATTCATTAGCATTCACTTTAACTCAAATACAAAAAGTGACATAGCAGGAGTACAGACCCTATACTGTCCTGCATTTGACAGCAAGGTAAAAGAAGGAGATCAGTACCCATTTGCAAAGGCTATACAGGATTCATTGCTATCAGGACTTAACAACAAAGATAAGGGAATAATAAAAAGGCCTGATTTAGTTGTAATAAGAGAGACAAAGATGGTAGCAGCACTTGCAGAGCTTGGATTCGTTACTAATCCTGCAGAAGAAAAGCTAATCATTACAGATGAATACCACGAAAAAGCAGCGCAAGCACTAGCAAATGGAATAGTGAATTATTTTAATAGTACAGAAAAATAGATGCAATTACTATCACCCTAATTGTAGTAGAGAATCTTAGGTTTAAGATTTTTCTATAATACGTAGGGTGATTTTTTTATTTAATTATTGATAATTATTTTAAATAGGGTATTATATATAAAAGAGATGAGTGAGGAGGTAATGTATGGAGGCTGTATTTGGATATCTTTTTATCTTTGGGGCTAGAATAATGGACGTTTCTATGTCAACTATAAGAATGCTGATGGTGGTACAGGGCAGGAGAAAGCACGCTGCAATAATAGGTTTTTTTGAAGTCATTATATATATTGTAGCTCTAGGTAAGGTTGTAAATGGGTTAAGTAACCCTGGAAACCTACTTGCATATGCTTTTGGCTTTGCTAGTGGCAATTACATAGGAAGTTATATTGAGGAAAAAATTGCTCTGGGTAATTTAACTGCTCAGGTCATATTAAATGATAACGACGATAAGATTGTTCATGAATTAAGGGACAATGGTTTTGGAGTCACTGTAATAGAAGGGCAAGGGAAGGAAGGGCCTAAAAACTTATTGACTATCATGCTAAAGAGAAAAGATCTAAATAAGCTTAACGGTCTATTAGCTAACCTAGACAAGGAAGCTTTTATTACAGTAAGTACAACAAAACTTATTAGTGGAGGGTATTTCTCAAAAATTAAAAGAAAATAGAAATAAACAAAATATTCATAGTATTCCCTTAGGGCTAATATACTTTATTAAGTAGTTTTAGCAAAGGGAGGGTAATGAATGTATATCAAAAAGTTGTTTATACTTGCTATAGTATTAGTCTTAGCACTTGGTCTATTTGGTTGTAAGGCAATAGACACGATGAAGGATTTAATAACTAACGATGAGCCAGAGATACAAATAATAAGAAGCGATGATGATGCAAATATTATGGATGATGCAAGCTTAAGAAATACAGTTCTTTATTATCAGAACGAAAATGGGTATCTTGTGCCTGTAAAAAGAAAAGTCCCTTGGGAAGAAGGCATAGCTAAAGCAGCACTTAAAAACATGACAGATACTCCAACTATAAGAGAGGATATTGGAAGCATAGGACTAAAGCCTTTGATTCCAGCAGGGACGGAGATAATTGGAATGTCAATTAACCAAGATACAGGTTTGTGTAAGGTTGACTTCAACAGTCAAATCATGAACAGTCAATCAAAAAAAGATGAAGAAAACATGATAAAGGGCGTTGTGTATACATTAACTGAGTTCTCAAATATTAAAGAAGTACAGTTTATGGTAGATGGAAAGATAGTACCAGAACTCAAATACGGTACAAAGGTGCAGAAACCATTAGTAAGAGCAGATATAAATGTAGTGGAAGGTTCAAGTGATGGGACTTCGAAGGTTACAGTTTATTATAAAGGAATAGGCAATGGAGAATATGAATACTATGTTCCTGTAACTGTACCTACATCTGCTCCAACTACAAATATTTTAACATCTCTTGAAACATTATTTAAAGGAGCACCTGAACTGTCTGGACTTTATTCAGACATTCCAGATGGAATAGAGTTTCAAGGTGTAGAGGTTTATAATAGAGTTGCTTATGTAGATATTATTTCACATGATTTCGAAATAATATCAGATCAAGCAGTATTCAATAAAATGACTAAAAATATCGGGTTAACCTTAAAGGAATTCCCAGAAATAGAATATGTGGAAATATTATTTGATGGGAAGACTATAGAAGAAGCAGGACTAGAACTAGATGCTCAGGAAACTGTACCAGTATTTGCCAATGAATATTAAAAGACTACCACTCAGCTGGTAGTTTTTTTATTAAAATAAAAAGAAATCCATATAAAATATAAGTTCACGGTTTCGAACATGATAGAATTGTAGAAATACCTGATTTTATTGTAGGTTTTCTACTTAACATTGGTTGAGCGATATATATTTTTATTTGTATTTGCTAAGGATTAAAGTTTTTATTTGTAAGTTTGTTTAATATTTTATCTAAGTTTTTAGTTGTAAGGAATAATTTTATAGATAAAACTCAAAATCTCTGTTATTATATTCAGTAGTAGGAAACAATATTATGTGTAAAATTGATTGAAAGGTGAATACAGATGAGTAGAATAGATGGAAGAAATAATGATGAGTTAAGGAAGGTTAAGATAACTAGAAACTACATAAAGCATCCTCAAGGCTCAGTCTTGATTGAAATGGGAGAGACAAAAGTTATCTGTACTGCAATGATAGATGATAGAGTACCGCCTTTTTTAAAAGGTGCAGGTACAGGTTGGATAACAGCAGAATATTCTATGCTACCTGGTTCTACTGTTACTAGAAAAATCAGAGAATCCAGTAGGGGTAAAGTAGAAGGTAGAAGTCAAGAAATCCAAAGGCTAATAGGCAGAGCATTAAGATCTGTTGTCATATTAGAAGATATTGGAGAAAGGACAATTTGGATGGATTGTGATGTAATACAAGCTGATGGAGGTACTAGGACAGCTTCTATAACAGGTGCATTTGTTGCATTAACAGATGCATTACATGGACTATATAAGGAAGGGAGTATATCATACCTTCCATTAAGGGGATTTTTGTCAGCAGTAAGTGTTGGAATTGTCAATGAGGAGGCAATATTGGATTTATGCTATGTAGAGGATTCCAATGCAAAGGTAGATATGAATGTTATCATGACTGGTAATGGAGACTTTGTAGAGATTCAAGGTACTGGAGAAGAATCACCATTTTCTTTGAAGGATTTAAATGAATTAATAGCATTAGCGCAAAAAGGAAACAAAGAGCTAATAAGACTCCAAAAAGAGTCTCTTGGGGAAGAGATAAGCAGCCTTGTAGGCCTAATCAAACCAGTAAGTAAAGGAGAAGCAAAAGATGAGTAGAAAGACACTTATTGTTTCAAGTGATAACAGTCATAAAATAATGGAAATAAGAGATATACTGAAGGATTTACCTATTACTGTACTATCAAAAACAGAAGCAGGATATGGTGATATTGAAGTAATAGAAGATGGCGATACACTAGAGGAGAATGCTACAAAAAAAGCAGTAGAAATAGCTCAAAAAGCAAATGCAATAGTTATAGCTGATGACACAGGCCTTTTTGTGGATAAGCTTAATGGAGAGCCTGGTGTCTATTCTGCTAGATATAGTGGTGAAAATGCCACATATAGCAGTAATAATAAAAAACTATTAACAAAATTAGAAGGTGTGCCACTAGAAGAAAGAACAGCAATGTTTAAAACTATAATTGCAATAGTTTTAGAGGATAAAAATATAAAGCTGACTTCAGGAGAATGCAGTGGTAAAATAGGCTTTGAACCAAGGGGAGAAAAGGGGTTTGGCTACGACCCTTTATTTATAGTCGATGGATATGGGAAGACTTTTGCTGAGCTAGGTGAAGAAATAAAAAATACTATAAGCCACAGAGCTAATGCATTGAGAAACTTAAAAGAAGAGCTTAAAAAGTTTTTAGAGGACGAAGGAAATGAAAATAGCAGTAATAAGTGATACTCATGGACATGTACAGGATTCAATAAACGCGTTGAATAAAATAGATGGTATTGATTTGATTATACATCTTGGAGACTACTCAAAGGATGTAAAGGATATAAAAGAAGCTTTTGATACCACAATCATTAATGTAAAGGGAAATTGTGATCATTACGATTTTGATACCCCAGATGACAATATTATCGAAATAAAAGGTAAAAAAATATTTATGTCTCATGGAGATCTATATAGAGTAAAGCATGGATTGAATGATATATACTATAAAGCTAAGGAACTAAATGCAGATGTGGCTTTGTTTGGACATAGTCATACTTCAACTCTAATAGAACATGACGGAATTCTTTTTCTAAACCCAGGAAGCCCTACTTTACCTAGAGCAGGTACATCAAAGAGTATAGGAATGCTATATGTAGACGATAACAATGTCAGAGGAGAAATAGTGACCATTTAGTTATAAGGCAGGTATAGAAACTTTTTGGGAATACATTCTATAAAAAAATGTCGAAAAAGTATTGACGAATATGACTAAGGGTGGTATAATTTATTATTGTCAGCTGAAAAGTTATTTTGTACGCCCAGTGCGGGTGTTGCTTAGTGGTAGAGCACCGGCTTCCCAAGCCGGTTGTGAGGGTTCGATTCCCTTCACCCGCTCCAAACTTAATGTGGGTTTTTGATAGGATTGCTTGATAGGGCCTACTTCAATACAAGCTTTTGGTTGAAGTGTTCAATGGGACTAATCTTGTTTGTACCCATAGCTCAGTAGGATAGAGCAACGGCCTTCTAAGCCGTGTGTCCGGGGTTCGAATCCCTGTGGGTACGCCATAAATGTAAATATTATGGTGGATATAGCTCAGTTGGTTAGAGCGCCAGATTGTGGCTCTGGAGGTCGTGGGTTCGAATCCCGTTATCCACCCCATAAAATTCTATTAGTAGAATGAGTTAATGTAATGATATGGTCAATCCGAGAAATATATCTATTTAGACCTATTAGCTCAGTCGGTAGAGCACCTGACTTTTAATCAGGGTGTCCCGCGTTCGAATCGCGGATGGGTCACCAATATTAAGTTGAAATTATGATAGTAGTGTCCGAAAGGACTATAAAAATATGCGGGAGTGGCGGAACTGGCAGACGCGCTAGACTTAGGATCTAGTGTCATTGACGTGGGGGTTCAAGTCCTCTCTCCCGCACCAAATGCGGAAGTGGCTCAGTGGTAGAGCATCGCCTTGCCAAGGCGAGGGTCGCGAGTTCGAATCTCGTCTTCCGCTCCAGATAAAAACCATGTGTCAATTTAATCTTGACACATGGTTTTTATCTGGAGCGGAGCCGTCCTAAGCATTCCCCTGAAATACCATATTGGTATCTCTGCATAAATATTGTACTGCTTTTCGTCCCGTTTCAAGGGCAATAGGAAGTCCACCGGGAATTATAAGTCGGTGGCCCGCAAAATAAAGATTGGATATACTTTCAGGTTTTGAAGGATAGGACTGCATTTTTACACCTTTACCCATAATCGACATCCATGAACCTTTATAAGAATTCAGATAGCGTTCATAAGTCAAAGGAGTAGCGATATCACACACTTCTACCCTACCAGCAATCTGAGGATATTTTTTAGCTAAAACATCAATGAAGTTTTCTGCAAGCTTTTGTTTTTCTGATTCATATGTACCATTTATCTTCTGCTCTTTCCACCACTCATAACTATCTCCTGCAAGTATAGAAGTAATGGCAGTACATCCCTTTGGAGCATAGCCTTCGTAAGTCGCATAGTTATTTATACTGATTTCCTTGATTTCTTCTCCAGCACAGATTACCGGAGTATCACTTGTAAAGACTATACTCTCATGAACATCCGACAAGTCCTCTTTGATGCCTAAACAAATAAAAGTATTTAGCATAGGTTTGATTTCAGAACGCATTTTATCCGCCCATGGTTCTCTAAGTGGACTGTCAAATAGAGTATCAATCGCAGCCAGTGTATCTTGTGCGATGATAACCGCATCTGCAGAAATTTCTGCTCCGTTAAAAATAATACTCTTAACACTACCGTTTTTAATTATAATCCTTTCAACTTTACTATTATATTTTATTATACCACCTAAAGCTTCAAACCGTTTTGCCATCCTGCCAGCCATAGCAAGTGAGCCACCTGAAGGATATCCTCCGTCACCCTTTGCAAGAGTTGACAATGTAAACAACATGCTTGTGGCATTGTTATCACCGCCGACAATATTTCTGAACAATTTTTGTAGAAAAGGATTTTTGTACCGCATTGCATATTCTTTTACCGTTTGATTTGAGTAGAAAGACATTCTAAAAAATGCAGGAATCATAGAAATCAGTTTTGATATCGGTATAGTGGACTTTTCTTTAACCTTTATGTTCTTAATATCGGTAATCGGCATATCTACCTTCATAAATTTTCTTAAATCCCTGCAAAGGCGGATTATTTCCTTTTCATCTTCCGGTGACAACTTAATCAAATGAGACTGCAGCTTATCAATATCCCGATACAAGAAAGCTGTCTTTCCATTATCCTCAAAGGCGAAAAATGGATCTCGAGTATAAATGGTAGTATTATCATCCAATGCCCCGACTTCACGCCAAAGCTTATGGAAGGCGGTTTTCGGAGAAGAGCCTGTCAGCCAATGCATGCCACCTTCAAAAAGATATCCTTTTCTTTTCCAGCTTGTAGATGCACCACCTGGAATGGAATGGGCCTCATAAATCGTCACATCAAAACCACTTTGGCAGGCATATACGCCTGCTGTTAGCCCAGCAATACCACCACCGATAATAATAACCTTTTTCATCAACCTTACCTCCTTATTATATCAATAATCCAATCACTATTAGGACATGGTGAATTTGGATTAAGTGCAATTTCCTCCGCAATACCCCTTACAGCAGACCAAAAAGCAATTGAAAGGGCATAAGGGTCACCGCTACGGATAGTACCTCCTTTCTGACCTTTCAAAATTAGCTCAGAAGTCGGCTTGTAAATATTAAAGCTGGCAAGCATCTCTTTGACACAGTCAGGAGTTGCTTCATTATAAAAGGCTCGGCTCATTAGTATAAACATCTTTGCAGTGAATGGTTCGGCTTTGATATAGTGAAAAATTTGCCTTGTAATATCTTCAAAAAAGGCAAGGGGTTCCTTTTCTGTATGAGCCATAATACTCATAGGTCCTGAAATACCAAGGCTTATCAATTCTTCATATAGTTTTTCCTTTGAAGCGAAATAATGAAACAATAATCCAACACTCATTCCAACTTGATCTGCAATATCACTTACTTTTGTAGCATAATATCCTTTACGTATGAACAAATCCATTCCTGCATTCAGTATCTCGTTTCTCCGCTTTTCTTTTTGTTCTTCACGAATATTCACTATTGAACCTCCATTCATTGAATCTATATTCAATATTATATAACTATTATTGCTATTTGTAAACATTTTTTAAAAGAGCCTATTGGATATACATATTTTTTAACAAGAAGACTTGATTCAGTCAATGCTGAGGGAAATCTTATTTACCTCCTGCCTGATCTTTTTGACCAATAGACAACTAGAATGAACGAGTTTATCAGATTGCTTTTATTTACTTTTGTGTATATACTAAAAATTATACATACCGTGAAGGAATAAATATGCTTCATTACATATCCGTCCAGCAGACTTTTGTTAAGTGGGGTATCTCTAAACAAAACAGATGGAGTTGCTCGCTTTGGCCATGCGTAGCCATGCATAAAGATTATTCAAAGCCTGCTGATGCGAGAAGAACAAAGATAGATACAGGAGGAAATTATGGCAAATAGAGTTTTAATCATAGATGATGATATAGAGCTTTGCGCATTGATGAGAAAATGTGTTATGCAAGAGGAATTGGAAGCCGATATTGCCTATACGGGCAAGGCAGGACTATTAAAAATCACAGAACAAAATGACGCATATTGCCTTGTGATTCTGGATGTTATGCTGCCTGGTATGAATGGCTTTCAGGTCTTAGCTGAAATACGAAAAAGCAGTATCGTTCCTATACTCATGCTGACAGCTAAAGGCGATGAAATAGATAAAGTGACAGGCTTGCGTCTTGGGGCAGATGATTACTTGACAAAGCCATTTAGTATCAATGAACTGATGGCACGAATGGAATCCCTCATACGCCGATACACAACATTTAATCAAACTGCGCCCACTGATATTCTTAACTTTAAGAATATGATGATTGACAAGGAAAACCGAACTGTCTGCGTAAACGGAGAATCAGTTGATCTTACTGGAAAGGAATTTGATTTGTTGGTGTTTTTGGCCTCAAATAAAGGACGTGTTTTTACTAAAAAGCAAATCTACACCCAGGTTTGGGAAGGCGAGTATGCTCTTGATGATAACAATATCATGTCTTTTATCAGCAAGCTGCGAAAAAAGATTGAGCCAGATGCGGGACATCCTTTTTATATACTAACCATACATGGTGTTGGCTATCGCTTTAATAAAGAGGCATAGCACATGAATTTGACATTGATTTTCCTTTTCTCTACCTTTCTATGTATTTGTATCATTGTCTATCTTGCGACAAAGCTCTGTCGTGTAAAGGAACAGCTTTCTATTATTAAGGAGGCCTTGGAAGATATAAAAAGTGGAAATCTGAACAGACGCATTCTTGCGAGAAAAAACGATATGACAAAAACAATTTGCTACAATATCAATGAAATTGCCATCGACAATCAGGCACAGCTTATCAAGCTGAAGCAATCTGAGCAAGCCTATAAGCGCCTCATGACTAGTCTTTCCCATGATGTTAAAACACCATTAACTTCCTTAGTCGGCTACTTGGAGGCCATACAGGAAAAGATTGTGACAGGGGAAGAAAAAGAGGAATATATTGGTGTAGCTTTAGATAAGGCACATCACCTAAAGGACTTCGTAGAATCTTTGTTTGAGTGGGTAAAGCTAGATGCCAAAGAGCAGATATTTCAATTTGAAATTTGTGATTTAAATGAGCTGTCCCGAAATATTTTAGCAGACTGGATACCAATGTTGGAGGATAAACAATTTGCTTATGAGATTGAAATTCCTGATGAGGAATGTAGCATACAATTAGACTGCAACGCTTACACGCGTATAATAAATAATCTGCTTCAAAATGCACTTTTGCATAGTGAAGGAGATAGAATTGACATTCAAATTTTAGAAGATGAGAAGCAAGTGAATATCATCGTAGCGGACAATGGGAAAGGTATACCTAAAAAGGATCTGCCCCATATTTTTGAACGGCTGTATCAAGGTGATGAATCTCGCATGGTTAGTGGAAATGGCCTTGGCCTATCCATTGCTCAGGAACTTGTCACAGTACACGGTGGTACGATTTGTGCAGAACGTTCTCCATATGGTGGTACAACATTTATCATAACATTTCCGAAAGCCCTGTAACGATGCAGGGCTTTACTATTTTAAAGCAAGAAATAAGCAAGAAACCAGCAAGGTTTTGGCAAGGTTTTTACGCTATACTTAAAAGTGGAAGGAGGAAAGCTATGTGGACAATTATTCAGACTGAATTATTAAAACTGAAACGTAAGAAAATGATGATAGGTATCTTTATTTTGACAACGCTGCTGGCTGTTTTTGCAATTGAACGTGCCTGCAGTATTTCCAGAGGAAGCAGCTATATGGATAGCTTTGGGGATTTATATACATTGGCTTTTAAAAATCTTAGTATAATTTATCTTCCTATTGTGCTAGGCATGTTCGCTACCTCATTATTCTTTGACGAGCATAAGAATGATACACTAAAAGAATTGCTGATTATACCTGTTTCTAAAGGACAGCTATATTTTTCTAAAATCATAACTGTATTTTTACTGTCCTTGGGGCTGTGTTTGTACACATATGTGTTTACCGTATTAGGTGGATTTATGGCGGGAGGTTTTCCTGACTTTAATATGCAAACAATCTGGCAAGCATTCATTTTATTTGCAGAAGGAGGTATTCTTGTTCCGCTTGCCATGTTGCCTATTGTTTTTTTGGCTGTACTAGGACAAAAAAGCTATCTTTTGCCGATTGGAGCAACTCTTTTGTATCTGCTCCCTATCATTATTCTGCCTGCCCCTCTCATGGGTATTCATCCCTTGGCAAGTGTATTATGTGTTTACAGCTATTCATCCCCAGCTGCGGCAGATATGGTAAACGGAATGGCACGAGTCATAGAGGGAGTATCCTCAACTCCTGGATATGTCCTTGCTTTAATTAATTTAATAATAGTCAGTATTTTATCAAGTGTGCTTTCTGTTATAGTACTTAAAAAGCAAAATCTTTAAGAAAGAGAGGAAATATAAATGGATAATCTTATTATTGAAACTCAGCAGTTGACAAAAGTATATGGGGAACAAACTGCCGTAAATAAAGTCAATCTTCATGTACAAAAAGGACGTATTTATGGGCTGCTTGGCAGGAATGGAGCGGGCAAAACCACCATTATGAAAATGATTTTAGGCCTTACCTCCGTTACCTCCGGCGAAGCCTATGTTTTTGGACAGAACATCAAAGGTAATGAGAAGCGTATTTATCCTCGTATTGGGGCAATCATAGAAACGCCTGGCTTTTATCCTAATTTGACGGGAACGGAAAATCTTGAAATCTTTTCGAAACTGCGCGGAACTTCGAAACCGAATGCGGTAAAAGAATCCCTTGAAGTTGTAGGTTTGCCATATAAGGACAAAAAAGTGTTCAGCAAATATTCTCTTGGAATGAAACAACGTCTTGGAATTGCTAACGCCATTCTGCATGATCCTGAACTTCTTATATTGGATGAACCAACAAATGGACTTGACCCTATCGGTATTGCCGAAGTCAGGAAATTTATACGGGATTTGTGTGTAGAACGAGGAAAAACAGTTTTAATCTCCAGCCATATTCTTTCTGAAATTGCACTGTTGGCTGATGATATCGGTATTATTCATAACGGTATTTTACTGGAAGAAAATAGCTTAGCAGAACTTCAAAAGAAAAACAACAAGTATATTCTGCTACAAGTCTCTGATACGGCAAAGGCTACACTAGTATTAGAGCGGAGGTTCCATATAAAAGAATATTCGGTACAGGACACCCATACGCTGAGGCTTTATGACACGACACTTGATATGGGTGAAATCAACAAGGCACTAATGCTTGAAAATATTTCTGTAACAGGTTCACAGCTTTGCAATGATACTCTAGAGGATTATTTTAAAAAGGTCACAGGAGGAGAAGGCATTGCTTAATCTAATTCAGACAGAATTTCTAAAGCTCCGTCGCAGAAAATTTATTTGGCTGATGTTACTTGCATCCATACTCATGCCGCTTATTGGAATATTCTATTTCAGTGCATCAGGTACGGCAGAAATCTCACCAATGAAATTTTACAAATGGACTGCTTTTTCCTACACACCGTGGATAATCCTTCCTATCGTGTTAGGAATGCTCTGCACAATGCTGATGTATGATGAAAATCAAAATGATATGCTAAAGCAGCTATGGATTATTCCAATTAGCAAAATGAGATACTTTTTCAGTAAATTTGCCATAGTATTTTTCTATTCCATTTGCTTCATGTTGTTTGCTTCTGTGGGTTCCATTCTAGCGGGGGTACTGACCGAAATAATATCATTAACGGCAGACAGCGTGCTATTCTTGTTTATCAAGTGCTTGGAAATTGGAATTTTAGTGCCTTTTGCCATGATACCTGTTCTAGCTGTGGCTGCCTCGCAAAAGGGTTATATTTTGCCGGTATGTGTAACTATCGTCTATACGTTTCTTGGCTTTATTCTGCTCATGATAAATATGTACATTCATCCACTTTCAAGCATGACTGCCATCCTTGTGAGAAATATTCAGGGTGTTGATTTGATAGCTCCTATACATTTAGGTAAAGCCTTTTTGTGTATAGGAATATGGGGGATAGTCTCAACTGTTTGGGCAAATTGTATGCTTAAGAAAAGAAAGTAGGTGAATAAAATGAAAATATTGTTATGGGCAGAAAGATTGAAGCTGAAACGCTCAAAAATACTGTGGATTACTGTTTTTTCCGCTGCCATGGTAGCAATCATCGTATTTATGCAGGGACAGTTTTTATATAATGGCCAACGTTACGTTGACCAAGTCGGATGGTATATGAATGCAACACAATCCTTGGGTAGCTTGTATGTATTTCCTGCAATTATAGCCTTGATGGGAAGCTATATCATTTGCAGGGAGGATCAGGATGATACGATGAAGTCACTTGCCCTAGTGCCTGTTGATCTTTCCAAATTAGTAGGAGCCAAGATGATTGTCATAGCGATTTTCGCGGTCTCAATATATGCTTTTGTGTATATCATTACTTTGGTTGTAGAGGTAGCACTTCATATATCTTTACTTGATTTAGGTACAGTGCTTGACTTTGCTAAAATATATTTCTTAGAAGGCATTGGTTTATTTCTTGCTATATCTCCTATCATAGCCATTGTATACAGATTAAAAAAAGGATACTGGCTTGCTTTGATATTTACAGAAATTTATTCGTTCATGGGGCTTTTCATGGGAATGCAAAGTACATTGCGCTTTGTCTATCCAATTACAGCAGTCTTTTGTGTGTCAGGCTATTATGAATCAACACCTGTCCAATTTGTTATCAGCATGTTAAGCTTGTCGGTCTGTGGTACATTATCATTAATGATTTTACGTGGGTTGAATAAGAAACATAGCATGTAGAAAATATATATTGAAATATGCTTGGTTGAGGTAGATATTCATTGAATGTCTGCCTTTTTTAATTGGCAGGCCAAGTTTTTATCTTTGGATGATAGATTTATGAAATTAATAAAATACAGATATATTTTGTAAATATAAATCTTTAGTGTAATAATGAAAGATTATGTACTATAATGTCTTATTTATAAATATTGTGGAAATTATCATGAAACTAATTGACATGAAATGACAAAAAATATAACATAGACATAAAGAGTATTATATCTAAGTGTAAGTATAGAACCGATTACATATTTATAATATGATAAATTGTAATTCTCAATCAGACTAATCTGATAAGAAAATTTAGTTTAAAATAGAAATAGCATATTAGGCAATGCCCTTGAAAGGTGGAAAAGATATGTCTGATTCATCAATTACAAAGCAAGCATTGGCAACCTCTATGAAGGAATTAATGATGGAGTGTCCACTGTCTAAAATCAATATAGGAGATATTGTAGAACGTTGTAATTTGAGCCGAAAAAGCTTTTATTATCATTTTAAAGATAAGTATGACCTAGTAAATTGGATATACTATACGGAATTTGCATCCAATTTTCAGAATAACTCTGATATCTTTGGCTGGAGTTTACTTGAAAGTATATGTGAGTTTTTTTATGAAAATAAAGCTTTCTATCGCAATGCATTAGAAGTAAGAGGTCAGAACTCATTTTATGATTATTTTGGTGAGCTTTTATCGCCAGTGATTGAGATACATTTTAGAAGTATATTCGGAGACTCTGAGCATAAAGAATTTTATATTACGTTTTATACTAATGCCATTCGAACTTCAATCACTAATTGGCTGTCAGAAGGCGCCAAGATACTTCCTAAAGAATATGTGGAGCTAATAAAGTCTGCAGTTATGGGAGTGGCGATTCAAGTTATGAGAGAAATAGAAGAATAAGGCTTTTTTCTACAAATATCCTATATATTAAAATCTAATATCAATCATTATAGCAAAAATAAAAATAATCTAATCAAATATAACTAAAATATGATAGAATGATTTTATGAAATTTTATATAAAATAGGAGTGGTAACTAATGAAAAAATTAATAAGCAAGCTGAAAGATATTGAAGGTGGTAGAGTATTAGATGTAGCCACAAGAGATGGTGCCTTTATTTTAAAGCTTAAAGAAGGACTTAAAAACTATACGGAGATAATAGGAATAGACAATGATGAAGAAATCATTAATAAGAACAGCGAGAAAAACACTGATCAAAATGTGAAATATCTATTGATGGATGCAGGCAATATGGATTTTGAAGATAATTCTTTTGATATAGTCTGTATGTCAAATACTCTTCATCATTTGCCAGATAAAAACAAAATACTTAATGAAATGAAAAGAGTTTTGAAGCCAGGAGGAAGATTTATAATAAGCGAACTATTCAGTGAGGAGCAGTCACCTGCACAAATGACACATGTAAAACTCCATGAGCTAGGTGGTTTAATAGATACCTTGTTAGGAGATCATCACAGCAAAACTCTTAAAAAACAAGAAACAATAGATTTAATTAAGAATATAGGCATAGAGATAGATGAAATATTTGAAGATTATGAAACAGATAGAGATATACAAAGAAAACTAGTTGATAGAGTTCATAAATTGCCACAAAAAGTAGCTAAGGTTAAAGATTATCCTGAATATGAAGAACTCTTAAAATTAGCTGAAGATGTAAAGAAAAATTTAGACAGCTTTGGTATAGAGAGAAGCACACAGTTAGTTATAATGGGCAGACTATAGATAATTATTAGATAAAAACAGCTTCAAGATATCAATAAAAAAGCCTACTTTTGTCATTCTAAGCGTAGGGAAGGATGTTAAATCCGAGATTCTTACCTATGCTTAGATGGGCAAAGGCTATGGCTTCCTGCTAATAGCCTACCTTAGGTGTAACATGGGGTAAGGTTTCACAAAGTGTTGTGTTACGAATTTCAAAATTAGTTACTATATTTTCTTTTGATGAAACTACTGTACCATCTTGTAGTATTTTGAAAAAACAAGGCTCTGTAGAAATGACCACATCAACATGTTCAATATCTTCATAGAAATCAATTAAAAAAATTGGATATTTCTGATTGGTTTTTCCGTTTCTTACATAGGATATAATTTCTTTTTCTTTTGTTGGGCTGCAATCCTTTGCTTTTATTAGAAATGCAAAGGTACAATGTAGTTCCCTTATTTGTTCTATCCAACTATCGCTCAAAATAATGTCCACATTATTATCATCATAGTTAATATGAATACCAAATAGGCATTTATTTTTTAGTAACAATTCCATTGTTTGTACAAATCCCGGGCATAAATTAAATTCATCCATGGCTATAGAGACAATAACATTTCCATATTCCCTAAGCTTATATATATGCTTTTCTGATAAAGAATCATAACTGGTATAGATTATAAAAGCACAGTCTCGGTTTTGATCGAAAATCTCCAATAATTCATCTATATGAGCTGCTTCATAGCTAGTGAAAAAGAAATAGCTGTATATACCCATTTCTTTACCTTCATTGATAATTTCAATGATTTCTGGTACTGTTAATGGATTCTGAACTTTATTTTGAAAATCAAATACAATTGTCCAAGGTATATTGTAACCATTCTTTTTTTCATATTCTCTAATTTTTTTTGCTCCATTTGTCCAACTATTTAATCCTATATTAATACCAAAATTTTTAATTATATGATGATCTACATTATTGACAATATTAGAAACCAGTTCATAATAGGGACTATTTTCATTAGCAAGCATCTTTTGAGCAATTTCAAAAAAATCTTTTTGAAAACGCCCCTTTGCGAAATAGCTTCCTAAGTCTGTAAGATTGCGGACAGTACGCTTTAAATCTGTTTTAAGACCATATAGTCCTTGATCAACTGCAGATTCTATCATGACTCTTAATACTTGCTGATGCATTTAGAAGTCACTCCATTCATATTATATATTATATACGTATTTTAACTATAGTCTTTTATGTTTTCAGTGTAAAGGAACAGAATTTATAAATGTGTAAAAAGGTAACAATATTCTGAATTGTGTAAAAATGAAACATTTTAGTTTTTTGACCAATGAAACTCATTAGGAATGGTTTTATAATTAATTTATATAGAATAATCTAAAATTTTAGAAGGGGGAGAAATACTATGAGTAAAAAAACAATTGTAGAAAATCTACAGACATTCGGATTAAAGAAAGTGCTGAATTATCTAGATAGTGATCCAGATACCAACATTCCTAAAATATTGGACTGGGTAGAAAAGTTTGATAAGGAAGGCAGAGTAACAGGACAGCTTGAAACATTTCGAGACGTAGTGGAGAATCCAGAAGGAAATTGGTACAAACTAATTAAAAGCTTATGGACAGATGTGGATGATGGTGTGAGAAAGACTATGTTTGAAAACTTCATCATTAATGCTACCATTGTTGGAGGGAATAGGCAGGAAAAGACAAGAAAAGAAAACAATTGCAATGTTCCTTGGGCTATTTTGATGGATCCTACTTCTGCATGCAATCTTCACTGTACTGGCTGTTGGGCCGCCGAATATGGGAATCGCATGAATATGGACCTAGATACTCTTGATGATATAATCAATCAAGGTAAGGAAATGGGTGTGTACATGTATATCTATTCTGGTGGCGAACCATTAGTGCGCAAGAAGGACATAATAAGTCTTTGTGAAAAGCATCATGATTGTGTGTTTCTTTCTTTTACTAATGGGACTTTAATTGATCAAGCATTTGCCGATGAAATGCTTCGTGTTAAGAACTTTGTACCAGCTATTAGTGTAGAGGGCTTTGAAGAAGAGACAGATTCTCGTCGTGGTAAAGATACATACAAGGCCGTAGTGAAAGCAATGGAAATTCTTAAGGCAAATAAGTTGCCTTTTGGGATATCATGCTGCTATACCAGCCAAAATACTGATATTATAGGTAGTGAGGAATATTTTGATGATATGATAGCAAAAGGAGCAAAATTTGCATGGTTCTTTACCTACATGCCTGTTGGCAAAGATGCCGTTCCAGAATTAATGGTAACCCCAGAACAGCGTGAATTTATGTACCATCAAATCAGAGGATTTCGAAATACTAAGGCTTTGTTTACTATGGATTTCTGGAACGATGGAGAATATGTAAATGGTTGCATTGCAGGAGGTCGTAACTACCTTCATATCAATGCTAATGGAGATGTTGAACCTTGTGCTTTTATCCATTACTCAGATACAAATATTAAAGAAAAGACTCTATTAGAAGCACTTAAGTCACCATTGTTTATGCAGTATCATGATAACCAACCGTTTAATAACAACCATTTACGTCCTTGCCCATTGCTAGACAATCCAGGAAGATTAACTAACATGGTAGAAAAATCGAAAGCAAAATCCACAGATATGCAGAATCCAGAGGATGTACATGAACTAAGCAGTAAATGTGAAAATGCAGCTAAAAATTGGGCTCCTGTTGCAGATAGATTATGGCAGAAATAGGTTATTAGAGGCACTCTATTAAAAAATCTACTTAATAGAGTGCTTTTTTTCGATAATTATTATAAAATATAAATGATTGTAAAAATTATAGTAATTTGGGGCGATGAATTTGAGACAATTTAATTCGAAAATACAGAGGATTTTTAGTTTACTGCCTTTTATTTTTATTATTATTGGAATACTCTTATATTTTTCATATGGAAAAAATGTTGATCCAAAGCAAATATTTAACTTAGCACCACAAAATTATTTTGCTGCAGTTATTTATCTACTTGGAATGTATGCTCTAAAATCACTATCTATCGTGTTTCCTATAATGGCACTCTATGCTAGTGCTGGAATAATATTTCCAGTATATATGGCTGTTATTGTTAATATTATTGGAACGGCTGTTTCTTTATCTATTCCCTACTCAATAGGTTATTTCTCTGGAAACAAATTAACAAATCAGATTGTTGATAGGTATCCTAAGCTACGGCAAATCAGTTCTTTTAAACAAAATAATGAATCACTTTTTATTTTCTTAATAAGGATAGTAGGTATATTCCCAATGGATGTTGTCAGCATTTTTATGGGCTCTACTGGAATATCTTATAGAAGGCATTTAATTATTTCTATATTAGCTATGCTTCCCGACTTATTAGCTGTGACGTTTATTGGAGCAACAATATCAAATCCTACATCAAAAGAATTTATATTATCTTGTATTTTAAAAGTAATTATCTCTATTATCTCTATCATAGTTTATAGAAAACACAAAAAGGCATGAGCCTATAATGGTATAGAGAAGAAACAAAATGAACTAGAATATAAGAGGAGGTGTCCTTTGTGTAATTATAAAATTTGACGATTATTTCTTTTTTTGCTATAATCATTTTGTTTGATAAATTTGATAAATTACAACAGGCACCCTTAGCTCAGCTGGATAGAGTCGCAGACTTCGAATCTGTTTGTCGGGGGTTCGAATCCCTCAGGGTGCGCCAAGGTTATCAGGTTAAAATAGATACAGAATTGTATATATTTTTAGCCTGATTATTTATATTATGCTTAAAGGGCATAACTAAATTTTAGGTTTTATGCGACATGTAAATAAACGAGATTATATCCAAAAGGGAGAATTCTATGGACTCAAATAAAAAGGTCATTACCATTCAAATTGTATGCGCCTTATTCGTTGGACTGTTTACAGGGATTCTGACGGTGTTTGGGCAAAAGTACCTGCCAGATTCGCTGAGTTCCTTGGCAAACTCGGGGGCGGTTTGGCTAATACCAGCGTTCTTTATAGCATCAGCTGGAAAGGGGAAATATTTATCGATTCTACTCTGTATAGAAACGCTTGTAGTTTGCATAATTTCATACTATTGGGTAGAATCAGTTGTAAACAGCCATTCCTTTTCATTTGGAGGCTACTACTTTTATATCTGGCTTGCCTGTGCTGTCGTGGCAGGCATCATTTTTGGAGCAGGTGCTTTTTTGCAAAAAAACTCGAAATATTATTGGGCTGCAAGTCTACTGCCCTCTGTTTTTCTTGCTGAAGGCTTAAACGAATTGCTCCACTTATCCGATTACATGCATATGATTCCTGCTGTTATTGGTAGGATTATCATTGGTCTTTCTCTATACTTCTTTATTTATAAGGGTGATTGTTTCCGACGCAAGACGCTGTTTTCCTTTTGTGCGTTATCTGCCTTAGGATTGGCTGGATATGAGATTCTTTTCCTGCTGACATCTGGCAAAACATATTGATATACTTTGCTTTAAAAAAAGCTATTGACTCTGCCGTTGGGGAATAGTTTATACTATATTAAAATCAGCGATAGGGGGTTTTGCTATGAACGAATTAATTAAAATCAGGGAAGTATCAATAAAATACGATATATCCGCGCGCACTCTGCGTTATTACGAAGATATGGGATTAATATCAAGCTCGCGGAGCGATGATTATGCATACAGACTATATGATGATATTGCTATAAAACGCCTTGAGCAAATTCTGATTCTGCGCAAATTGAATATTAGTATCAAAGATATTCAGTGCATATTCAATACATCTGGCTCTGAAGTTGTTTTAGAGGTGCTTGGAAAAAAAGTCGACTCCATTGATGAAGAAGTATCCCTTCTGTATGAACTCAAAGAGATCGTTCTTGAATTTATTCAGCAGATTGAACAAGCCGATTTCGCTAAGGAATCCGATGTCAAGCTATTATATGAAAAAGCGAAAGAAATAGAAACGCAGCTTATCAACGTGGATTACGAGGGAAATCCGTCAAATGTAAACCGCTTGTTAATCGCCGCAGAAAAGGTGGAACGACAGCCGGATATCCTCATTGTCGACATGCCACCTTGCCGTATGGTGACATCGGGGTTGATAACTGAACAGACAGACAGCGGCGATGAAAGCCGCCGATTTGACGCGATGTGGATGCGTCTTGGATCAAGTATAGCCGACAAGATAAATCCACGCGATTTTATGTATTACGATGAAAAAAATCAAAAAAGTGTTTGGCTTTTTATGCTTGAGGACTGGATGACCGAAGCAGATACTGAAGGATTTGAGATTATCACATTTGATGGTGGCTTATTTGCAGCAGCGCTTGCAGATAGTTGGGAATTTAGTGAATATGACCGAGTATATAAGGGTATAGTGGAATGGCTTACACATCAAGAATGCTTAGAACTTGATAAATCTCCCAACCGGCATATGTTATACCATTTTGCCGGACCGCATTCGGAAAAGATGAAAGAATTAAATTATGGCAAGGTTCGCTACTTCGTGCCGATCCAAATAAAAGCAGATAAATAGCAAGAGGAAGAATAAAAATAATAAAATTGTATCAGATTGTTTATAGTATGAAATAGCTGGAAGCATAGTAGTGCAGGTATATTAATAAGACTTTAAGTGGAATTCACTCTGCATCTATTTTGGCCTAATGGAATAATATTTTAAGGAAATATTTATGAGGGAATCTTTATATGACAATAGTTTGACAACAATCATTGAATAACAAGAGTATATATAAAACCTCAAATAGAGATAATAATTTTGAATCTATCTACTATGGGAGGAGGATATGTATGATGCGAGAAGGGTTGATACCCATGCTATTAGGAGTAGCAGTTACTGGAGCAGCCTTGACAGCTAGGGCTTTAGATATTAAGAAAAGAGGAATAGAAAAAGACGAAATAGCTCCTATGATAGCTACAGGTTTAATAGGTTTCGGATTAGCCCATATAGTATTGGGCGGCATAGACTTGATTCAAGAGAGATAGATTTAGCCGGAGGCTGTCGCACTAGTATATAAGCAAATGTTAGCGTGCAGTCTCTTGTTTTTTTGTACTTGTTTAACTATGAAGAAACTTTATGCTAAATTTAGCATATTAAATAGTATAAGCTTTATATTTACAGAGCTATTGAATTAATATAAATATGAAAAGTAATGAATTAGAAAAATAAAGCTATATATTATTTGTAAAGGATGGGAACTAAGAATGTCTAATGGTTTCATGACTATTGAAATGCTGGGTACCTTTGCTGGACTAGTAGCTGCAGTAAGTATCATAGTACAGTTCACAAAATCAATAGTGAAAAATAAATTCGGCGATGCTTATATTAGATTATATACCCTCATAATAGCATTGATACTAACTTTTATATTTGCAAAGCCTGGTCAGGGAATTAAGGGAATTGCCCTTACAGTAGTGAATTCAGTAGTAGTGAGTATTACTTCTATTGGAAGCTATGAAGTTATCTCTGATCCTAAAGCAATGAAAAGGAAATATAAAGATTAAAAAGTCGGCTATGGGGTGACCCATAGCCTTTTTAAAGAGCGGCAAGAACTGGCTAGATGATTAGCTTAAAATTCTCCTAACTACATCTACAGTATATCTAATATCATCATTAGATATATAATTATGTGTAACGAATCTAATTCTGCTGCTATTGATGTCAGATGTCAGTATACCTTCTTTTCTTAGTCTAGCAACAAGATTAATGCTATCATATTTAGGAGTGGCTATATCTACCATCAATATATTGGATTGGATGGTATTCATATCTATTTTGATACCTTCTATATCCTTAAGCCCTTCAGCAAGAAGCCCTGCATTTTTGTGATCTTCTGAAAGCCTTTCAACCATACTTGTTAGCGCTACGATACCTGCTGCCGCTAAAATACCAGCTTGTCTCATGCCACCGCCAAGTAATTTTCTATATCTTCTAGCTTTATTAATAAATTCTTTGCTGCCTGAAAGAATTGATCCTACTGGAGCGCATAAGCCTTTGGACAAACAGAACATTATGCTATCACAATATTGTGTTAATTCTTTTACATCACAGCCTAAAGCAGTACTTGCATTGAATATTCTTGCTCCATCTAGATGTACTGGAATATTATGTTTTTTAGCTAGATTATAAATTTCCTTCATTGGTTCCTTAGGAACAACAATGCCTCCTGCCATATTATGAGTGTTTTCCATGCATATGAGTCCAGTTTGAGGGTGATGTATATCGCCATCAGCTATAATAGCCTTTTCTACATCTTCAGATTTCATTATTCCATTATTACCTTTTACAATACGAGCCTGAACTCCAGATAGAAAGGCAATTCCTCCGACTTCATAATTATAAATATGGGACCTTTCCTCTAAAACTATTTCATTTCCCCTTTGAGTATGACATAGTACTGCTAATTGATTGCCCATAGTTCCACTTGGAACGAACAATGCAGCTTCCTTACCTATTAAATCAGCTGACATTTCTTCTAGCTTGTTTATTGTAGGATCTTCACCATAAACATCATCACCGACTTCAGCACTAAACATTGCTTCTCTCATTTCTTTAGTAGGTTTAGTTATAGTATCACTTCTAAAATCTACAGTTCTCACAAAATCAACTCCTAAATTAAGCTTTAGAAATATTATATAATATCTAAATTACACAGTAAAGATAGCTGCCAATTTCAAAGCAAATACGACATTGCTTGTAAACGCAAAAAACATAAAGATGTGTAGGCCTATAAGGACATATAATAGATCGGAGATTCGAATATTGACAACAAAAATTATTTTATATGGTAAAGGAAGAAATGTATTATAAAATAAAGATATAAAAATATTATGAAAAATAAATCAAAACGTATCACTTGTTTATCTAATATATAGAAGTACTTCATTTTGAAAGGAGCACAATTAATGGACAAAAAAGAGTTTGCCCAAAAAACAGAGGCAGTAAAAAAACAGCTGTATAAAACTGCTTACTTGTATTTGGGTAATGAGGCCAGTGCTTTAGAGGCCGTTGACGAAAGTGTTTATAAGGCGCTTAAAGCCATAAAAAAACTAAGACAACCTGAATATTTTAATACATGGATTACACGCATTTTAATTAATGAATGCAAGAAAGAACTGAAAAGGCTTAAGCGAATAAGGCCGGAGGAATACATACCATTGGAGAAACTTGAAGAACGCAATTACGACAATCTTTCTTTGAAAGAAGCAATTAGGCATCTTCCAGAGGGATTAAAAGTTATAATTATTTTAAGATTTTTTTCCGGACTAACCCTTGCTCAGACTGCCCAAACCCTTGATATTCCCCAGGGTACAGTTGTTACAAGACAACGCAGAGCATTGCAATTACTAAAACTTGAATTACGGGAGGGAGAATAAAGATGAGCAGAAATGAAGAATATATTTTATTGATGGAAGAAATGGAAAATACACCTGTTCAGCTAGAAAATATTATTGAGAGAGCTGAAGCAAGAATTAGGCTTAAACAGAATAAACGACGCATTTTTGCTGTATCTCTAAGCAGTGTGGCATCATTTTTGATTGTGTTTATAGTTCTTATTAATTGCTTTCCTACTTTTGCTTATGCCTGTGGGAAAATACCACTTTTTAAAGAGCTTGCTAAGCTGGTAGCTTTTTCACCGTCGCTTTCAGCTGCAATAGAAAATGAATACGTCCAGCCTATTGAACAACAGCAAAGCTTAAATGGAATTACGGCACGAATAGAATATGTTATTGTGGATCAAAAACAGCTTAATATTTTCTATTCTCTTAACTCTGAAATCTACACAGCAATGGATGCTACACCTGAAATTAAAGCACTTGATGGTTCAGCTTTGGATGGCTATGGAATATCTTCTGGAAATCCACAAACCCCCAATGGGGAACTTAGCTTTATGACGGTTGATTTTATGGAACATAATATGCCAAATGGTATGCGGCTTATACTCAAGGTTCATGACAATGGAAGCTTTATTGAAACTGTACGTGTAGAGGACTCTATTTTGTCTCAAGATGAGTATAAAGAGCCTAAATACATTTCAACATTTACATTTGATCTGAGCTTTGATCCATATTATACAGCTCAGGGTGAAAAAATTGATGTAGATAAAACATTTATAATTGATAATCAAACTTTAACATTGAAGACAGCTGAAATATACCCAACTCACATAAGAATGGAATTTTGTGATATAGAGGAAAATACAGCTTGGCTGAAAAGTTTATCTTTCTATATAGAAAACGAAAAAGGTAAAAGATTTGATGAAATAAAAAATGGCATTACTGCCACAGGCTCCATTGATTCACCTATGATGGCTTCTCATAGACTTGAAAGTCCATTCTTTTCTGAAAGTGATGAATTGAAGCTTTATATTACAGGTGTAGATTGGTTGGATAAGGAGATGGAAAAGATAAGACTTGACCTTGTCAATGTCACTGCAGAGAATTTACCACAAGGTGTTATGTTTGAAAATGCTGAACGCAAAGGCAATAGCTGGATACTTACTTTTACAGGGAAGCAGTACAAAGAAAATTCTTCATATCAGATATGGAGTCATAACTATTATGATGAGAATGGTAATGAATACACATACAATAGCTGGTCATATCATAGGAGCAGTAAATATTGGGATGAACAACAAAACAATATGGAAGTATTCCATGTAGAGATATGCTTAGTAGATTACCCTTATGATATAGTTTACATGTCACCTATATTCTCACGAAAAGTGGAATTGAGCCAACCTATAGAGATAAAAATCAAATAATGCATATCACATTGGTGTCATTCTTATTAGGCGTTGCTGTAATACCTACAGAGCTTTATACTTTCTTTGTAGGTATTTTTTATTTCTTTTTTAGTGTGAAGAAACTTCTTGATATATTTAGCATAGTAAATAATATATACAAATTGATAAGCAGAGCATTACGCTATCACAATTTAATGAAGTGATTATATTAAGTACCTCAGTACTATTTGAATGAATTGGAATATTATGTTTTTTAACTGATTTGTGTTGTCTTTATACAAAACAATAAGGTATAATGTTATCTGTTACTTATTCTGCATAATACAAAGGATTTGGTGAAAAAGACATGGAAAGATTAGACAATAGGGATGTTAGAAATCGAATTTTTAAACTAGCTATTCCAGCAATAATGGAAATGACACTGCATACTCTAGTATGGACTGCTGATATGGCTATGGTAGGCAGACTTAATCCTGCCTCAATATCTGCCGTTAATTTAGGAGCACAGATAATGTTTACAATAAGCAATATTTTTGGTGCTCTTGGAATTGGTGCTACTGCTATGGTGTCTAGGCAAATAGGGGCGGAAGACAGAGTAGAGGCTGAAAATATTGCAGCTCAAGCAATTGGAATAGCTTTTATAGCGAGTATCATAATAGGACTTACAGGAATTTTATCAGCAAATACGACATTTAATCTAATAGTAGATGATCCGGAAGTCATATCTTTAGGAAGTAATTATCTTAGAATAGTTTTCATAGGTGCATTCTTCTTGATACCACAATTTGTAGCTAATTCCATATTAAGAGGCGCAGGGAATACAGTTATTCCTCTTGTATCGGCAGCATTTGCTAATGCATTTAATATTATTGGGGACTATGTGCTTATATTTGGAAAGTTTGGTTTTCCAGAGCTTGGAGTGAATGGAGCGGCTATTGCTACTGGAACTTCACAAATAATTGGTGCCTCCATTACATTCTTTTTCTTAATTAGAGGAAAATCAGGTATTAAGCTTCACATCAACAAGGTATTTAAGTTAAACAGAGATATTATTAAAAGTATTGTTAATTTAAGTGTGCCAGCTACACTTGAAACATTTATGAATGAAGGAAGCAGATTATTATCCTCATTTTGGATAGCACAGCTGGGTACAGCTGCTTTTGCTGCACATTCCCTTGCTAATGCAGCAGAGTCAATATCCTTCATGCCTGGCTACGGTTTTGCTGTAGCAGCTACTACAATGGTTGGGCAAAGCTTGGGAGCAAAAAATATAGAAAGAGCAGAAATTAGTACAAAAAAGTCAGTAATATATTCAGTTTTGTTGATGACGACAGTAGCCTCAGTATTTTTATTTGTACCCTTTGAAATCATGAGACTTTTTAGCAATAATCTAGAAACCGTAGAATTAGCCTCAAGATGCTTACGTGTAGGTGCAGTTGAACAGATACCTATAGCAATAGCTATGTCAGTTTCAGGAGCTCTTAAAGGAGCTGGGGATACTAAAGGACCATTTAAAATATCATTAGTTACAAATCTAGCTGTAAGGCTTCCTTTGATTTTTATCATTGTATTTGTTTTAAAATGGAATATAGTATTTGTATGGTGGGCAACAGCTATACAATTTATAGTAGAAGCTGTCTTAATGACAATTAGATACAGACGAGGCAGATGGAAATCCATAAAAATATAAAAGAAAGAGCTTTTTTGCTCTTTCTTTTTTTTTTTTTTTTTTTTCACGAAAGCTCAATAGATTTTATTTCGTATTCAATATTTTCCATAGGCGTTTCTACCAAGACATGATCTCCAACCTTTTTTAGTAAAAGCGATTTCCCAATTGGTGAAAGGTAAGATGCAAAGTCCCCATCTAGAGGATTTGTAGTTAAGAAAGGAGAAACTATTTTAAACTTTTCTCTTTCTTTGCTGTTTATATCCTCCACTTCAACGATACTATCGATTATAACAAAGGGACAATCAGTACTTGATTTATTAGTCTTTTTTATTTTTTTAACATACTTATCGATATGCGAAATATAATTTGCAATTAGTGTTTCGAACTCCAATCTTTCAGCCGACATTTCATAGTAGTATTCTTCAATAACTTCATTTTTTTCATCTTCAATTTTCACTAAATGCTCTATGAGTTTTTCATAAATTGATTTTGCTGCTGTGCTTATTTTGATGCACCCCCTATCCCTTTATACATTAAATGGTAAATAATTAAATATACAACAAGCCATTCCGTGTTTTTACGGAATGGCTTCTTTAAATAATCGTACCACAGATGTTAATCATTGTCAACAATGACTGACATTTCCATTTAATAACAAAGTATAAGTTATATCTAGGATATTGCAAAGTATGTTATTTTCTAATACTATTATAACTAAAGAGACTAGAATGATAGTAGGTTGATAATCATGGAGCTAAAGCAAAAAATCAAGGTGTCTGTCCGTAACCTAGTTGAGTTTATCCTAAGATCTGGAGATATAGAGACAGGATTTATAGGTAGCAGCAATAACAGAGCTGTAGAGGGCACTAGAATACATAAAAAAGTCCAGAATGCCAGTGGAGAAAATTATGAGGCTGAGGTTACCCTTAAATATGATGTAGAATATAAGGACTATATATTAAGTCTTGAAGGCAGAGCAGACGGTATCATTAGGGATGATGATACTGTTACAATCGATGAAATAAAAAGCACAGCAGCACCTATTGAGAAAATAGATGAAGATTTCAATCACCTTCATTGGGCACAGGCAAAATGCTATGCCTTTATTTATGCTGAAGAGAATCAGCTATCAAGTATAAATGTACAGTTAACATATTATCAAATAGATACAGATGAAATTAAACGATTAGTTAAGGAATTTTACTTTGATGAATTAAAGGAATTCTTTTTTGATTTAATTCAAAAATACTTTATTTGGACGGAAATGCAGCATAATTGGAATATTGAGAGAGAGACTTCAATTAAGAAACTATCTTTTCCTCATGAAACATATAGAAAAGGTCAGAGAGATTTGGCTGTTGCTGTGTATAAGACTATAGTAAATGAGAAAAAACTATATGCCCAAGCTCCTACAGGAATAGGAAAGACAATATCTACTGTTTTTCCTGCCATTAAGGCTATGGGAGAAGGGCACACCTCTAAAATATTTTATTTAACTGCTAAGACCATAACTCGAACTGTTGCCAGTGAGGCTTTTTCTTTAATGAGAAAAAATGGGCTGAAGGCAAAGACTGTAATCATTACTGCTAAGGATAAAATATGCTTTAAAGAAAAAACTGCCTGCAATCCAGAGTCTTGTGAATATGCTAAAGGCCATTATGACAGGATAAATGATGCCATAATGGATATTTTGAAGAATGAGGATGACCTTAATAGAGAAACCATAGAAAGATATGCAAAGATACACACTGTATGTCCCTTTGAATTTGCATTAGATTTGACTATTTGGGCAGATGCGGTGATTTGTGATTATAATTATGTTTTCGACCCAAGGGTATACTTAAAAAGATTTTTCTCTGAAAAGGGAGGAGATTATGTTTTTTTAATTGATGAAGCCCATAATTTAGTTGACAGAGCTAGAGAAATGTATTCAGCAGAGCTTTATAAGAAGCCTTTTTTAGATTTCAAAAGAGAAGTAAAGACTACTTATCCTAAACTATCTAAAGCTCTTAATAAAGTTAACCAATATATGCTAGACCTAAAAAAGAAATGTAACGATGACGGCTATTATACTAAAGAAGAAATAGACAATGATATATATTATCTATTAAAAAAGTTTATTGCTGAATGTGAGGAATATTTGTTAAAACAAAAAAAGAATGAGATAAACGAAGACTATTTAAGCCTGTATTTTGATGCCATTTCCTTTACAAGAATATGGGAGCTTTATGACGATAAATATATTACATATGGAGAAAGCTCTAATGGAGATATGAAAATAAAGCTTTTTTGCCTCAATCCATCTCATTTATTAAAAGAAACCTTAAAGAAAGGCAAGGCAGCTATATTTTTTTCTGCTACATTAATTCCAATGGATTATCACCGCAATATATTAGGTGGAGAAGAGGATGACTATACGATTTATTTAGATTCTCCCTTTTCTATTGAAAATAGACGTATTCTTGTGGCTGATAGAATATCAACAAAATATAGAGAAAGAGAAAAGAGTTATACAGATATTGCAGAATACATCAAATCTGTTTTAGATGCTAAAGAAGGAAACTATTTAATTTTTTTCCCATCCTATCAATATATGAATAAGGTTTATGAGATTTTTACAGAGAGATATTCTGAATTTGAAACCTACATTCAAGCACCTAATATGTCTGAGGAAGAAAGGGAAGATTTTTTAGAGCTATTCGAATTAGACAAGGAAAAAAATGTTTTAGGATTTTGTGTCTTAGGAGGAGTATTCTCCGAGGGGATAGATCTTAAGCATGACAGGCTAATAGGAGTTATAATAGTTGGAGTTGGTTTACCTCAGATTTGCTTGGAAAGAGATATTATTAAAGATTATTTCAATAAAATAAACAGATTAGGCTATGAATATTCCTACATGTACACAGGTATGACCAAGGTTCTCCAAGCAGCTGGCAGACTGATTAGAACAGAAGAGGACAGAGGCATTATTCTTCTGCTTGATGAAAGATTTGTGTACTCAAATTATCAAAGATTATTTCCTAGGGAATGGTTTCCTTATATAAGAGTGACGAATAAGAGCATGATGAAGCATTTAGATGAGTTTTGGAAACTATAATAAGGGTTATGGACTGTGTAAAAATAGATAGACATTTTGCTATGTATGTTAAGTATTTTCAAAAAAATAAGGGACTATTAATTAGTCTCTTTATTTTCCTCAAAATTCCATAAAAAAATTTTAAAAATATTGTTGACTTTATTTCTGTACGTGGTATAATAAATTTTGTCGGTAAGAAAAAACAAATTACGCGGGAGTGGCGGAACTGGCAGACGCGCTAGACTTAGGATCTAGTGTCATTGACGTGGGGGTTCAAGTCCTCTCTCCCGCACCACAACAGCCAATGGTATATTCCATTGGTTTTTTTATATATTTTTTGAAAAAATGTATGCTACAATTGGACATGGGAAGAATTTATGATATAATATAGTGGTTAATTATGAGAATGGTTAATTTACGCCAATTGTAACCTTATAATTGAAAATGACATAAATATTGTTTGCAGTATATAGGAATTTTTTAAAAATGGGTATATTCACACTATACATAGACACAGACTTTCGGATATATATTTGATTAGCATGTCGATGATATAAATAGGTGTGAATTAAAGAGACTAATATAAAGGTTTAAGGAGGAAATTAGATGAGTTCAACAGTAGTAAAAAAGGAAAACAATGTTGTTACCTTAAAAATTGAAGTAGATGCAGAAACATTCGAGAAGGGTGTTCAACAGGCTTATTTGAAAAATAAGCAAAGATTCAATATCCCAGGATTTAGAAAGGGAAAAGCTCCTAGAAAGATAATTGAAATGAACTATGGGGAAGGAATTTTTTATGAAGATGCAATAAACATTGTATTTCCAGAAGCATATGATAAAGCTATAGAAGAACATAAACTTGACCCAGTAGATAGACCATCTATAGATGTTGAAGATATTGAAAAAGGAAAAACAGTAGTATTTATAGCTGATGTTACAGTAATGCCTGAAGTTAAACTAGGCGAATACAAGGGTATAGAAGTAGAAAAGACTGAGTATAATGTTACAGAAGATGACTTAGATGCAGAACTAAAGAAAATGCAAGAGAGAAATGCAAGGATTATAGAGGCTGGAGATAGACCAGTAAAACAAGGCGATATTTTAACTATTGATTATTCAGGATTTGTTGGAGAAGAGCAATTTGAAGGAGGAACAGCACAAAATCAACCTCTTGAAATTGGATCTGGTAGATTTATTCCAGGATTTGAAGACCAACTTGTAGGAAAAAATAAGGAAGAAGAAGTAGAAGTAAAGGTTACATTCCCTGAAGAATATCATGCAGATGAATTAGCAGGTAAAGATGCCATTTTCAAAGTTGTAATACATGAAATAAAAGAGAAAGAGTTACCAGTTCTTGATGACGAATTTGCAAAAGATGTAAGTGAATTTGATACACTAGATGAATTAAAATCTGATACAATGAATAAACTTAAGAAACAAGCAGAGCAAAAAGAAAAAGTTGAAAATGAAAATAAAGTAGTAGAAAAAGTAGCAGAGTTGAGCGAAATAGATATTCCAGAAGTTATGGTTGAAAGACAAATTGATGATGATATAAATGATTTTGCATACAGACTAAGATATCAAGGACTAGAATTCGAAAAATATTTAGAGATAACTGGCACACAAGTTGAAGATTTAAGAGTACAATTTAAACCAAATGCTGAAAAATTAGTAAAGGTTGATTTAGTATTAGAAGCTATTTCTGAAAAAGAAGGAATAGAAGCTACAGATGAAGAACTAAATGAAGAGTTAGAAAGTATTGCTAAGCAATACAATCAAGATGTTGAAAAGTTTAAATCCAACATAAAAGATAACGATTTAGAGTATATTAAGAAGGGTATAATTAAAAGAAAGACAGTTGAGTTCTTAACTAAAGAAGCTAAATTGTCTTAATAAGTAAGTTGGGAGGAGATAACATGGCTTTAGTTCCAATGGTTGTTGAACAAACAAATAGAGGAGAAAGATCATATGATATTTATTCAAGGCTTTTAAAGGAAAGAATTATTTTTATTAGCGATGAAATTAATGATGTTACTGCAAGCCTTGTAGTAGCACAGCTTTTGTTTCTTGAAGCCGAGGATCCAGATAAAGACATTCAGCTATATATAAATAGCCCTGGAGGATCCATTACCTCAGGCTTTGCAATATACGATACTATGCAGTATATAAAACCAGATGTTTCAACTATATGCATTGGTATGGCAGCAAGTATGGGAGCATTCTTACTTACAGCAGGAGCTAAGGGAAAAAGATTTGCACTTCCAAATGCTGAAGTTATGATACATCAGCCTTTAGGAGGCACAAGAGGGCAAGCTGCGGATATTAAAATTCATGCAGAGAGAATATTGAAATCAAGAGATCAAATAAACAAGATACTAAGTGATAGGACTGGGCAACCTCTAGAAAAAATTTCTAAAGACACAGATAGAGATAATTTTATGTCTGCCGAAGAAGCCAAAAATTATGGTATAATAGATGAAGTGATAGTATTTAAGAAATAAGGTTAGTTAGGAGAGGTGAACCATGCCAAAATATGAAGAGAAGCAGCTTAAGTGTTCATTTTGTGGTAAATCTCAGGAACAAGTAAGAAGGCTTGTTGCAGGGCCTAATGTGTATATATGTGATGAATGTATTGAATTATGTCAGGAAATAATTGACGAGGAATTTGAAGATACTTTTGAACTTGAGATGAAAGAGCTGCCAAAACCTACAGACATAAAAAAGGTTTTGGACGAGTATGTAGTAAAACAAGATAGAGCAAAAAGGGCTTTAGCTGTCGCTGTATATAATCATTACAAGCGAATTAATAGAAAATCAGCATCTGATGACATAGAACTCCAAAAAAGTAATATAGTTATGATTGGGCCTACTGGCTCGGGAAAGACATTATTAGCACAAACATTAGCTAGAATATTAAATGTTCCTTTTGCTATTGCAGATGCTACGTCTCTTACTGAGGCAGGATATGTGGGTGAGGATGTTGAGAACATATTGCTAAAGCTTATTCAAGCTGCTGATTATGATATAGAGAGAGCAGAAAAGGGTATAATATATATAGACGAGATAGATAAAATAGCCAGGAAGTCAGAGAATCCATCTATAACTAGAGATGTAAGTGGTGAAGGAGTTCAACAGGCTTTACTTAAAATACTTGAAGGGACAGTAGCTAGCGTTCCTCCACAAGGCGGCAGAAAGCATCCACACCAAGAGTTTATTCAAATAGACACTACAAACATCTTATTTATAGTTGGTGGAGCTTTTGATGGATTAGAAAATATCATCCAAAGAAGAATAGGCAAAAAATCCATGGGCTTTGGTGCTGAAATACAAAGCAGAGAGATTAAGGATGTAGGTGAGGTGTTAAAACATTTACAGCCTGAAGACTTGCTTAAGTTTGGACTGATACCAGAGTTTGTTGGTAGACTTCCAGTAATGGTTACTCTAAATCTCTTAGATAAGGAAGCTCTTATAGAGATATTAACTAAGCCTAAAAATGCTTTAGTTAAGCAATATAAGGAGCTATTTAACATGGATGGAGTAGAGCTAGAAATAGATGATGATGCCTTAGAAGTTGTAGCTGAAAAGGCTATAGAAAGAAAATCAGGAGCAAGAGGTCTTAGAGGAATACTAGAAGAAATAATGCTAGATATAATGTATGAAATACCTTCTAGAGAAGACATTGAAAAATGTGTTATTACAAAAGACACAATAGCAAACAAGCAAGAACCAACTCTTGTCCTTTCTGATAAGAGAAAAAAGAAAAAGGCTAAAAAATCTAATAAAGAAGAGACAGCATAAAAAAACCCGCAAATTTGCGGGTTTTTCTATTTTTCTATTACTAATAATAATTCTCTCAAGGTTTTAATAGCTACAGCAGTTGATGAGCCACTAGGATCATAGTGAGGAGATAGTTCATTAATATCTGCCCCAACTATATTTAGTTCAGACATTTTTAATATACAATTTAAGAGTGTAGAGAATTCTATTCCACCAGGTTCAGGGGTACCTGTTCCAGGGAAAACAGAAGGATCTAGCACGTCCAAATCAATAGTAACATATACCGGTTTTCCTTTAGTCTGCTCAATAATATAATCTATAGTATCGCAAAACTACTTATTGAAGTACCTAAGTTTTGTACAAATAGCTAAGCTGCATTTAACAAATCGTGGAAGTTTAATTGGACATACTTAGGTTGCAAAGCTTCAACAAATAATTTTGCTAGTTCTGATAAACTTGATAAAACAATTTCAATACGATCTTTTAGTTCTATTATCTTAGCAGTGATACTTCCTAACTTGTTAAACAATGTTTGAATACTCATATCTTGAAGGTTAGATGAGCTAAATGTAGTATTTTTCATTAATGTAATCAAGTTATGGGTTATGAATACTGCCATAAAAAACCATATATACCATAGAATTTAAATGTCCTTAAATTCTTAATTCCATATACTGTTTTACAGACTTTAAGAAAAGCTTCTATAGTTTGTTTTTTGTTGTAAAAATGATATAGCTCGGTTGCATTCATTTCTCAAGCCTTTATGTTAGTGAGTAAATGAGAGTATTTAATTTGTCCACTTTTACCAACAAATTCGCAGACAATAATTCCTAGATTTGTGGAAGTAAGAATCTCTGCAACATGCACTTGGATATTGATCCTTTGGTTTTGTACTGACTTTTCAAGATTTTTTGATTGTTGGATTGAAAAACCTTTTACAATAAACTTTGTTCCTGTAGCCTTAAGTAGTTGTATATTTTCAAAAGATCCGTATCCTGAATCAGCTCGGATAATCAAGTTATTTTTAGGCAGATGTTCCTTGAATTTAAAGGTAGTTGATTTTAATAAATCCTCAAACCTATTTGTACAAGAGGTATTACTTGGATCAAAAAACATAGAAACTTGTTCCAGCTGTACCTCTATAAAAGCAGCAGATAATTGATATACTTTTCATAGGTGAGATACCGCCTTTCATAGAATTTTTTAGGGGTAAAAAACACTTCTATAGGCGGGCTATTCTCACCTTTAGTTGTTTTTTGGCAACAATACCATGGTAAACTTAGGAAAATATTATGATTTTGTTTGTACAAAATCTAGGTATGTAGACTAGAATAATATAAAATAGTGGTAAAATTACACAATGAGATAAGATATTTGATACTAAAAATACTCCAATTGTAATCTTATAGACTGCTTAAAGGATTGCTAAAGCTAGTAATAATAATAGTGTTTTTGTTCCAATGCTAAAAACGTAATATATTTGTGGGAAGTTTTGAGAAATTTGCTAGTCAAAAGTATAATGGTAGTATAGGCCGAATCTACATTCATATGTAAAATCTTTATTATAAACTATATATTAGCCAAATTAGAGAATTTTTAGCCATTGGAATAGATATTTTAAGCTAGTACTTTGGAACTATATTAAGTTTTTAACAAAAAGTACATTTACTTCCTGGATAAAAAGTGGTAAAGTGACAGTAAGGGAAAATTTTTCTATTTATGTGGAGCGCTTTACATATGATTAAATAAAATCTATTTAAGGGGTAGATGAATATGAATCTTAAGAATCGTATGTTGAAAGTCTTAGCATTTTCATTAATTATTTTTCTTAGTTTAGGAGTTTTTTCAAACTCTTCATCAGCTATAGAACTGGATATCAAACAAATGCCATCAGAAGAAATTTATCAGTATCTGAAGAGTAGACCTGCAGAGTATAAAGTGAGTATTAGTGAATATGAGTTATATGAACAAATTGATAATACTAATATTCATGATTCTCAACAAAAATCTTATGTTGATGACTTTAAGTTAAAAGTCGAAGAATTAAGTAGGAAAAGTAAAGAAGAGCTTTATAGTTTAGGTTACAGTGCCAATAGAGTTGAGGCTATAAAAAATTACGATGGTTCCCAAGAATCTTTACTTGCAATAGGTGGTGATTTAGATCTTGAACTATCGTCATATGATTTTAAACATGATGTTAGAAACTATAGTGGAGTAAGTGTTAAAACTAGGTTTAGAGCTGTGATGTTCTGGGAATGGACTGAGCCTCCTATTAATAATCATACTGATGCCATTGGTATGGCATGGAAAGCTAACTCTGGTAACCTTATATGTAATGAAGATTATGTAGATGCAGGAGTAGGGTACATGTTAAGTGGATTAGAAGATTTCACTGAAGAAGCTATAGACGGAATATTAGTAAATGATAACGCGATATCATTTAGTTTCCCACTCAGAAGAAGTGTGCCGCCAATGAGTGATAATGCAGAATTCGGATATATGCAAATTGAACTTTTTAACAGGGACCTTTATACAACTGCCATTCAATTATCTTGGGCTTATGGGCATAGTTATCTTGTTTTTACTCCTAAACTTAGCATAGACGCTAATAACATGTCTTTAAGTTTTGGTCCATCATGGAAAATAGATACAATGCAAGACAAAGATACTTTTTATTCAAGATAAAAAATTCAAATAACTAACTCATATGAGTTAGTTATTTGGATTTTTACTACCTTTCCTTTCTTTGTTTAAGAATTAAAGAAACACATCATATCAATTGGAGGAAATAAATAAAATGTACAAGTTTATTAAAAAAATAATTATTATTTTAACTATACTTTTAGGTTTGTTTTTAATATGCCTGTTAAACTACCCTCTTAATGATGACATCAAAATTACCGAAACTACTCTTAGAAAATATACCTCCATTGCGGATCTAAATATTCAAACTTTTTGTGATGTCGACTCATTGAGATTTATATTATTTACATATGATAATGATAATAAACTTGGACGTGCTGATTTAAAAAAGGGTATAATTAATCATTATAAAATAGTAAAAGTGAAATCATGGGATTCTTTAGCTTTTGACTTGCATGACTTTGAAAATAACGGTACTAGATACATCTTAGTTAGCGGTAAAAATCACCAAAAGAAAATATCTTATGTTCAAATAGCGCTAGATAACAAAAAGTATAATAAACCAATTGACCAAAATAGCTATTTTACTAGTTTGTTCATAGTCTCTGAAGATACTAAAAGCTTGCCTAGAGTTTATTTTCTAGATACTAGCTATAAAGATATAACAGTAGATTACCTGATGCAAAAAGGCACTATTAGCACTAGTTTTTTTAATGAAAATAAGAGCCTTTTTTCTTTCGTTGCAATAATATTATTAGGATGTCTACTCTTATATTTCGAGAGTCACCTATCTAATAAGAAACATAACAAATAAATTTTAACAAACTTAAAAAACTCGCAATCTTGCGAGTTTTTCATATTACTTATGCATTACCAATAACAATTCTCTCGGGGTCTTAATAGCTACAACAGTTGAAGAGCCACTTGGCTCAGGAGTTCCTGTTCCTGGGAAAACCGAAGGATCCAATACATCTAAGTCAATAGTTACATATACTGGTTTTCCTTTAGTCTGCTCAATAATATTATCGCAATTATATCTACATTGATGTAGATGCTCCTTAGCCCATTCAAATTCAGATCTGTCACCAGAACGAATACCCATTTGAAATATTTTCCCATCTCCCACAAGGTCCCATACTCTTCTTATTACAGTGGCATGGGATAATTCCTTGCGAAAAATTCATGACGTAAATCTGTATGAACATCAAAATGGATAACATGCAAATCAGGATATTTTTCTACTAAAGCTCTCACTGTTCCCAGGGTTACTAAATGCTCTCTGTCTATCATAGGTAGTAGCTGAAAAGGCTATAGAAAGAAAATCAGGAGCAAGAGGTCTTAGAGGAATACTAGAGGAGATAATGTTAGACATAATGTATGACATACCTTCTAGAGAAGACATTGAAAAATGTGTTATTACAAAAGACACAATAGCAAACAAGCAAGAACCAACTCTTGTTCTTTCTGATAAGAGAAAAAAGAAAAAGGCTAAAAAATCTAATAAAGAAGAGACAGCATAAAAAGAAGTATCGCAAAACTACTTATTTAAGTAGTTCGCGATACTTTTTTCATAATAGAAATGTGTTTAAATTATCAAAGAGAACTTAAAATTATATTCAAAAATGCTGTAAAATGCAACTTGTATTTTACAGCATTTTTGAATATAATAAAGAAAAGGAGTTGATATTATGGCTAATATTAGACCAGTGTCCGATTTACGAAATTATAATGAAGTTTTGAAGTCTTGTCAAAATGAATCTCCAGTTTTTCTTACTAAAAAAGGTAGAGGAAAGTATGTACTTTTGGATATTGGGGATTATGAGAAGATGAAAGCCTCACTAAAACTATTAGCCAATCTAGAGGAGGGTGAAAAAGCTGCACGAGAGGAAGGCTGGTTATCTGTAAATGATATAGAAACGGCTTTAGGTATCTAGAAATGTATAAAGTGCAGTATTCACCGAAAGCAAAAGAAGATTTATTAAGAACTAAAAGCTATATTCGGGCAGAATTTAGCGAAAACTTGACAAAGGAAATATTAAAGAGGATAACAACGAAGATTAGAAACTTGGAGGAATTTCCACTTATGGGAAGGCCACTTGCTAATTTAATTGATGTACCGACTGATTATCTATATCTAGTAATTGAAAAAAATTATGTGTTTTATAGAAACGAGGAGAAAACCGTTAAGATTATTCGAGTACTAAATGATAGGCAGGATTTTATGAGAATTCTATTTGGAGTTGTTGAAATAATAGATGAGGTTGATGAAGAATAAAATTAATATTCTCAAACACTATATATAGGATTGCAAGTAAAAAACCCGCAAATTTGCGGGCTTTTTCTATTTTTCTATTACCAATAATAATTCTCTCAAGGTTTTAATAGCTACAGCAGTTGAAGAGCCACTAGGATCATAGTGAGGAGATAGTTCATTAATATCTGCCCCAACTATATTTAGTTCAGACATTTTTAATATGCAATTTAAGAGTGTAGAGAATTCTATTCCGCCAGGTTCAGGAGTACCTGTTCCAGGGAAAACAGAAGGATCTAGCACGTCCAAATCAATAGTAACATATACCGGCTTTCCTTTAGTCTGCTCAATAATATAATCTATAGTATCGCAATTATATCTATTTTGATGTAAGTGCTCTTTAGCCCATTCAAACTCAGATCTGTCGCCAGAGCGAATACCCATTTGAAATATTTTGCCGTCTCCTACAAGATCCCAAACTCTCCTTATTACAGTGGCATGGGATAATTCCTTGCCGAAAAATTCATGACGTAAATCTGTATGAGCATCGAAATGAATAACATGTAAATCAGGATATTTTTCTACTAAAGCTCTCACTGTTCCCAAGGTTACTAAATGCTCTCCACCTATCATAACAGGTATCTTATTATCTGACAGGACATCTCTAGTAAAATCAGAGATAATATCTAATATTAGATGAGGTCCCCCATAAGGAAGCACTAAATCCCCATAGTCGAATACAGATATTTCAGTTAAGTCCTTATCTTGATATGGACTGTAGGTTTCAAAGCCTAAAATACTTTCTGCTCTCATTGCCTTAGCAGCAAATCTAGTTCCAGGTCTATATGAAGTAGTACCATCATAAGGAGCACCGAAAATTACTATATTTGCTTCATCGTATGCTTTGTCACAGCCAATAAAGTTCTGATAATTTTTACTTATTGTCATTTTCTATCATTTCCTTTACGTAATTTGGTAATGCAAAAGAGCCTTTATGTAGCTCTGTGTTATAGTATTTAGTTTTTATTCCTAAGGCATTCCATTTATCTGCATCAAGGTTAGCAATAGGATCTATTTTCTTTGATGCAAATCCAAAAAGCCAATGACCAGATGGATATGTCGGTATATGTGCTTGATAAACCTTACAAATAGGGAAAAGCTCTCTTATTCTCTTATGTGCCCTTTTCATTGAATTAGCATATTCCTTATAATATGGACTTTCATGTTGATTAACTAAAATTCCTTCGGAATTAAGAGCTTTATAACAATTTCCATAAAACTCCCTTGTAAATAATCCTTCTCCAGGTCCAATAGGGTCAGTAGAATCCACTATAATAAGGTCATATTCATTTTCCTTTGAACGAACAAATCTAAGTCCGTCTTCAAAATACAATGTGACCCTTGGGTCGTCAAGCTTTTCAGCAGTTTGAGGCAAAAATTCCTTGCAGACTTCGACAACCATCTTGTCTATTTCAACCATATCTATTTTTTCAATAGAATCATAACGTGTCAATTCCCTAACAGTACCTCCGTCACCTGCACCTATGACAAGTACCTTTTTAACATCAGGCTTTGCTGCCATAGGAACATGGACAATCATATCATGATAGATGAATTCATCTTTTTCAGTTGCCATCATCAGTCCATCAAGAGTAAGAAATTTTCCGAATTCCTCTGAGTCAAATACATCTATTTGCTGAAAGGGACTCTCATTGCTATATAGTTGATTTTTGACTTTTATTGAAAATCTAACAGTATCAGTATGTTCTTCTGTATACCATAAATCCATTAAATGCACCTCCTTAAATATCTAAAACATTTATATATTCTACTCCCATATCCTCTGCTCCTGTAAGAAGACAACCTTTTTCCTTTGAATATAATATATAATCTACAGATTCCTTAGTTATCATTTCTCCAGGTGCTAAAATAGGTATTCCCGGTGGATAGCACATAATAGATTCTCCACTAATCAGGCCAACGCTTTCTGTCAACCTAATTTTTTTCTTATTAGCATAGAAAGCTGCTTTAGGAGAAACCTTGACTACTGGTGAAATATATTCATGCTCAATCATATTAGCTTTGCTTTTTGAATGTGTGCGTTTTATTTCTGCAAGTGCTGATACAAGCCTTTCAATAGCAAAATAGCTATCACCTACTGAAATAATAGCAAGGAAATTAGCTAGATCACCAAATTCCAATTGAATAGAATAATCATCACGCAGCATATCGTATACTTCAATACCAGCTAGACCTATATTTAGTGTATGGACACTGAGTTTAGTTCTATCAAAATTATAGGTACTGTCACCGTCTATAATTTCTTCTGAAAAAGCATAATATCCACCAATTGTATTTATTTCTTTTCTAGCATATTCTGAGAGTTCTATAACCTTTGCAAAGATATCTTTACCGTTTAATGCTAAATTTTTTCGAGCAATATCTAGAGAGGATAGCAAAAGATAAGAACCACTTGTAGTTTGTGTTAGATTTATAATGGTTCTTATATAGCCTGGATTGATTCTCTTAGTATTTGCCAGTAATAAAGAGCTCTGTGTCAATGAGCCTCCAGTTTTATGGACACTTACTGCTGACATGTCTGCTCCTAAATGCATAGCAGCAGGTGGGAGATTTTCACCAAAATAAAAATGTGTTCCATGTGCCTCATCTGCCAAAACAAGCATATTATGTTTGTGTGCAATATCAATAATGCTCTTTAGATTTGAACAAATACCATAATATGTTGGGTTATTGACAAAAACGGCTTTAGCATCTGGATTTTCAATTATTGCTTTTTCAACATCCTTTACAGACATACCTAGGGGAATGCCTAGCTCTTTATTTATGCCTGGACTCACATATACTGGAATAGCACCATTTAATATAACAGCACTAATTGCACTCCTGTGAACGTTTCGAGGCATAATTATTTTATCGCCTTCATTACATGCGCTCATTATCATTGCTTGTACAGCAGAGGATGTACCGTTTACCATAAAAAAAGCTCTATCACATTTGAAAGCATCTGCAGCTAAATCCTCTGCATCTTTAATAACAGATGTGGGGTGATTTAGATTGTCTAGAGGCTTCATTGAATTGACATCTACAGAAAGACATTTCTCTCCTAAAAAATCCCTAAGCATTATATTGCCTTTTCCTTGCTTGTGACCTGGAACATCAAAGGAGACGATTCTAGTGTTCCTGTAGTCAATTAAAGCATCATGTATAGGTGCAGCTTCATGTTTAAGTTTGTTCATTTTATTATCACCCCCAAAAATCACCTGTAAATATTCATTCCATAATATATCTCAATCATTTCGCGAGAAATTTTATCTCTAATTTCACGACGTTCATTAGGAGAAAGTTCGCGAATATCTTTATTAAACAGATAATTGCTTAGATTTATCTCACTTAACATCATTTTAGTATGAAATATATTTGATTGATAAACATTAACATCAATAGCATCATATTTATTAAGAGTTTCTTTATCTATATAATTCTGTATAGAATTTATATCATGGTCCATATAATATTTATTTCCTTCCACATCTCTTGTAAAGCCCCTAACCCTATAGTCAATAGTTATTACGTCAGAGTCAAAGCTTGATATAAGGTAATTTAGAGCATTTAAAGGTGAAATTGTACCACAAGTAGAGACATCTATATCAACTCTGAAAGTAGTTATTTCATTATCAGGATGAAATTCTGGGTAGGTATGCACAGTCAAATGACTTTTATCTAGGTGTCCTACAACGCTATCTCTTAAAGCAACACAATTTAAGTTTCCCTTATTACAGCTCGGGTCAATTACATGGACTGGAATAGCCTCCTCAGTAATGAGAATAGTAACACTAGCTCCCTGAGGTTCATAATCCTGCTTAGAAACATTTAGCACATGAGCTCCTATAATTTCAGTTACATCACATAAAATTTTAGTAAGACGTTCAGAATTATATTGCTCATCAATATAAGCAATGTAATCCTGCTTATCCTTTTCCGTCTTTGCATAACAAACATCATAGATATTAAAACTAAGTGTTTTTGTAAGATTATTAAAACCGTAAAGTGTTATTTTATTCTCTTTCAACCCTACCATCAGCAACCTTTCTTTAATATAATTATAAAAATCTAGATAATTATATATAAATTTATCAGAATATGCAAGCAAATATTGCGACAAAATCAAGGAATAAACTAGGTTTTTTCTGCTAATTTTACATTTGGCCTTCTTGCGCATAGTATACATACCCATTTAATATATCTTCTTTCAAAAAGATATTATTATTCCTAAAAATACTATCTAAAAACCATAGAATTACTATTCGGAGAGGTATTTTTATTAATGCAATTAATATGTTTAGTAAATTTAATATATAGATAGGAAAACTTAATGATCATTGAATTTATGAAACATAGCAAAGATAATTATACACAGTTATTCTCTTTTATATAGGAATGGGCTATAATTTTTCTTGAAGTTGGCATATATATGTTAAAATAAAGGTTAGAATAATATAAACAACAGGTTGACTATAGACTATTGTTTAGGGTAACATTTATAATAGACTAATTTAAAAAAATATTTTAAGATTTACACAAGTAAACCTATAGATAAAGATAGTGTTAAAGGGAGTTGAGCGCATGGAAAAACAGAATTGTAAAGTAGAAAAAAGAAAGATACCATTGATACCTCTAAGAGGACTTTCTATATTTCCTTATATGGTTGTACATTTTGATGTAGGCAGGGATAAATCAGTAAATGCTTTAGAAGAATCAATGGTTAATGATTCGCTAATATTTTTAACAGCTCAAAAAGAAGCTGATGTAGATATACCAATGCCTGATGATTTTTATCATGTTGGAACAGTATGTAAGATAAAACAGTTATTAAAGCTTCCAGGGGATAATATAAGAGTTCTGGTAGAAGGTATTGATAGGGCAAGAGTAACTGAAGTTATAAAAGAAGAACCATATTTCGAAGTAGAAATAGAAGAGCTTATATTTGATGAAGAAATTACTAAGGACAAAAAGGTAGAGGCTCTTATGAGAATGGTAATTGATTCATTTGAAGAATATATAAGCATAGGCAACAGGATAACTGCTGAAGCTCTTGTAAATGTATCAAAAATAGAGGAACCAGGTAGGCTAGCAGATGTTATAGCTTCTTATATGTTTTTAACACTTGAAAACAAACAGAAAATTTTAGAAGCTTTTCATCCATATAAGCGTTTAGAGATACTTCAAATTATTTTAAAGGAAGAAATAGAGATACTAAAGCTAGAGGAAAAGATAAGCCAAAGAGTTAAGAAACAGATAAGTAAGGTGCAGAAGGAATACTATTTAAGAGAACAATTAAAGGCTATACAATATGAGCTTGGAGAAGATGATGAGCTTTTAGAAGAAGTAGAAAATTATAGGGAAAAAATAGATAGCCTAAAAATGCCTGAGGAAGTTAAGGAAAAGGCCTTTAAGGAAGTAGACAGACTTTTTAAAATGTCTCCTTCATCTGCTGAATCTGGTGTTATCAGGACTTATCTTGATTGGATTGTAGAGCTGCCTTGGGGCAAAGAAACCAAGGATAGAATAGATATTAAAAAATCAAGGGAAATACTAGATGCAGATCATTATGGACTTGAAGATGTAAAGGAAAGAATACTAGAATATTTAGCTGTCAGAAGGCTGGCAAAGGGAATTAAAGGACCTATTCTATGTTTGGTAGGGCCACCTGGAGTAGGTAAAACATCGATTGCTAAATCAGTAGCGAAATCACTTAATAGGAAGTTTGTAAGAATGTCTTTAGGTGGAGTGAGAGACGAAGCGGAAATAAGAGGACATAGAAGGACTTATGTAGGTGCTATTCCAGGAAGGATAATATCATCTATAAAGAAGGTTAACTCTAAAAATCCCGTGTTTCTCTTTGATGAAATAGATAAATTAAACAGTGACTTTAGAGGAGATCCAGCTTCAGCATTATTGGAGGTACTAGATCCAGAACAAAATAATACATTTACGGATCATTTTCTTGAAGCACCCTTTGATCTTTCAAAGGTAATGTTTATAACTACAGCAAATACTACGGCTTCAATACCAGGGCCACTTCTCGACAGAATGGAAGTCATTAGGATTTCAGGTTATACAGAGGAGGAGAAGCTTCAAATTGCTATTAGATATTTATTACCTAAACAGATGAAGGAGCATGGATTAAAAGAAGAAAATGTCCACATATCTGAAAATACTATAAGAGATATAATAAATAACTATACTAGAGAATCTGGAGTAAGAAATCTTGAAAGGAACATAGCAAACCTATGCAGAAAGGCTGCTAAAAAGATTGTAGAAGACAATGTGAAGACAGTTAGAATAAATAGTGGAAACTTAGAAAAATATCTAGGAGTTCCAAGATTTAGATACGAAAAGGTTGGGGAGGAAAATCAAGTTGGTATAGCTACTGGTTTAGCTTGGACTGCAGTAGGTGGAGAAACTCTGTCAATAGAGGTTACGCCTATGCCTGGAACTGGTAAACTACAGCTTACTGGACAACTGGGAGATGTGATGAAGGAGTCAGCTATGGCTGGAATCAGCTATATAAGGTCAAAGGCAGCTGAACTTAAAATAGATGATAATTTCTATAAGGATAGGGATATTCACATACATGTGCCAGAGGGAGCCATACCAAAGGATGGGCCTTCAGCAGGTATTACTATATCTACAGCAGTTATTTCTGCACTTTCAAATGTGCCAATAAATAGAAATGTAGCCATGACTGGAGAGATTACACTAAGAGGAAGAGTCCTTCCTATTGGTGGAGTTAAGGAAAAAGTATTAGCAGCTAATAGAGCAGGCATAACAAAGGTCCTTCTTCCAGTGGATAACAAAAAAGATGCAGAGGAGATTCCAGATAAGGTAAGGAGAAAAATGGAGTTTGTATTTGTAAAGACTATGGATGAAGTTTTAAGCTATGCACTAGTTAAAGAGGATGAGAAAAATGAAAATTAGAAAAGTAGAATTAGAAGCGGTAGCTGCAAAGCCAATCCAGTATCCAGAAGAAGGCTTAACTGAGATTGCGTTGGCTGGAAGGTCAAATGTAGGGAAATCTTCACTGATAAATGCTTTAATAAATAGAAATAATTTTGCCAGAACCAGTGGACAGCCAGGAAAAACTCAGACTATAAACTTTTATAACATAAATGGAGATTTTAGAATAGTTGACCTGCCTGGATATGGATATGCAAAGGTATCTGTCACTGAGAGACAAAGATGGGCAGAGATGATAGAAAAATATCTTACAAGCAGGGAAAGTCTTAAGGAAGTAGTTCTGCTGCTAGACATAAGACATGAGCCTGGAGAACACGATAAAATGATGTATGACTGGATAAAATCCTTTGGGTACAAGGGCTATATTATAGCTACAAAGGCAGATAAAATATCAAAGGGTCAATGGCAAAAGTACACAAATATTATTAAGAAAAAGCTAGGGGTAACAAACAATGATTTAATCATACCCTTTTCAGCAGCTAAGAAATTAAATGTTGAAAAGGTATGGGAGACAGTAGGTAGTATTTTGGAATTACAAGATGAGCATGCTGATTTAGATAGAATAAAACCTGAGGAAGAATAGTTTGCCTCAGGTTTTTTATAGTCAAAATTATAGTTTTATATTATAAACTTTCTTACAATTACGTACCATCATATTTTCCAATTCTTGCTGCCCTAAAACTTCACATTGGTATACTGCCTTTCTTAAAAATTCCATATAGTCATCATGTTTGAGTTCAAGTTTTGCTATACCTTTTCTAAAATATAGATGATTTAATCCAATATAGTCTCTATTATCTAAGCAATAGTTTATACCTGAGGAGGCAACTTCTAAAGCTTCTTCATGCCTACATAGCTTGTGATATATATAAGACAAATTGTAGCATATTTTAGCATATATTTCGTCATTGGCTCCATAGACTTAAAGCAAAATTCCATAATCTCTAAAGATTTCTCTGTTGATTCAATTATATCTAGCAATAGACCTGTATTCATTAGTATTCTAATTTCCATAGTACTATAGATAAAAGAATCATAATTAGACATAGAAAAGTTTGGAGTAGTAATTTCAATAGCTTTAATCAGTTTTTCGAGAGCCATATTTGGTTTTTTTCTTTTTTATTTAATATAATTGCTTCTATTAGAAATATTAGTTGCTTGATGAGTAATTTGAAATAAGGGTGATTTACGTTGGTAAGTAAGTTATTTAATTCATTTAGCTCAATATCTAGGGTATAGAATTCATCCCTGTCGATTTTAGACTCGAATCTGTTTTTGATGTCATTAAAACCTGAATAGTCATCCATTCTATATTTGAGAAGTAAATTATTTAAATCTTTTTTATATATAGGAGATAAAAGTTCTAGGGTTTCCTGCTTAGGAATTACTTTACCATTTTCTATTCTTCTTAAAGTCTGTATATTTATACTTGATAATCTGGCAATCTCATCTTGGGCAAAACCTAAGGCTTGTCTAAGCTTACATAACTTTTTGCCAAACAAACTAAGATTGTAATACAAGAACATTACTCTCCTTTTAAATATGTTATGAAGCATATAGAAAAAATTAAACATATTATCAGAATAATTCTTCAAAGTCAACTAACATTAAAGTAGGTTGTAAAATCATTTACTACCATGTATTATATAACAAAGAGAAAAAATGTAAATATGTGGATGAGTATAGGAACAAAATGCGTATAATTCCGAGTTAAAATCTTTTCTGAAATATGTTTGCTATATCCAATTTTTATTATATAATTAAACTAATAGGTAATAGATACGGATAAAGTGATACGCAAATTTACAGAATACAAATGTAAACAGGAGGGAAAATCGTGAGCGGAAATGAACAATTATTTGAGCTAATGTCGAAAATGTACGGTGAAATGCAAGAGGGATTTAAAGACGTTAAAGGAAGGCTCGACAAGGTGGAAGGAAGGTTTGACGGAGTAGAAGGTGAATTAGCAAGCGTCAAAAAAACAGTTATTCACATCGAAAATGAGCATGGTAAAAAACTACAAGCCTTATTTGATGGTCATACTCAAATAAACAGTCAGTTAGAGAGAATAGAAAACGAAGTAACGAGACACGAAGAGATAATTATAAGGAAAGTAAAATAGACCTTAGGAAGAGTAGTTTTCCTTGGGTTTTCTATTATATAATCTTATAAAATGAAAGTTATCTAAAACTACATATGAGACCTTAATTTGAACAGGGATATGAGCTAATAAGAGGCTTAAAGGCTTCTATAAAAGAAATATCTTCAAGGTTACTAGAATCTTTTCGCCAGGATTTCATAACCGTTGAAGACATTATCAAACTAAATTTAGTTGCATCTGCAATTAAAGTATCGTTTTTTCAATTATGAGAAGAAACATTATTTCGGAATATTTTGTATAGATTAGACTGTAATAAAGTGACTAACTTAAATTATAAAGAGTTTACTCTTTGATGCTGGTCAACATATATTTGTAGTTGACAGATTAATCCATCAGTGATAGAATTATACAAAACATTTAAAGACTATGAAGAGAAGAGTAGGTAGGCAATTTATTGTTACAGAGAGCCCTATAAGCTGAGAATGGGTATAATGTTGTCTATTGAAAAAAGACTCTGAGTTTCACATTGGACCTTTTTAAAGTGATGATGTGACGGGAGCTCCCGTTATAGAGATAAAGTATAAGCTTAACAAAGCCGTACTTAAAGAGACTGATATGGTGACATATCAGTAAACTAGGGTGGTACCACGAAATAAGCAGCTCTCGTCCCTAAGACTATTGTCTTGGGGGTGAGAGTTTTTTTATTGTTTTAGAACTGCTAAAAAATATAAGTGCATGTGAAGGAGGAAGGTAAATGTATAGATATTATGAAGATTTAGAAAACCTGCAGCAAATAATGAGTGATGCAAATAATCATATGGTCGAGCGTATAAAGAAATTGAATGAACTGATTGATATAGGAGTTAATCCATATCCATATAGCTTTGGAAGTGTAACACATTCTAGAAATATTGTAGATAATTTTGAAAGTATATCTGAGGAACAACAGTTTACTATTGCTGGAAGAATAATGCTGTTTAGAAAAATGGGAAAAGTAACCTTTTTGAATATAGTTGATCAAGAGGGCAGCCTACAGGTGTATATTAGTAGAAATATAGTAGGAGAAGAAAAATATGATTTATTAAGGCTAATAGATATAGGGGATATAATTGGTATAGTAGGAAATGTTTTCAAAACTAAGACAGGAGAAATAACATTAAAGGCAGAGGATATTACCATACTATCTAAATCCATAAGACCTTTACCTGAAAAGTATCATGGGATACAAGATACAGATTTGAGGCAAAGGCACCGTACCCTAGATATGATTATGAACGAGGGGGTGAAAGAAAGATTTATTAAACGCTCCAGAGCAATGACAGCTATTAGAAGCTTTATGAATTCAAGAAGCTTTGTTGAGGTAGAGACTCCAATTCTTGACACTAAATATGGTGGCGGAGAGGCAAAGCCTTTTCAAAGTCATATAAATGCTTTAGATATTGATGCATTCATGAATGTATCACCTGAGCTGTATTTAAAAAGACTTATGATAGGGGGAATTGAAAGAGTATATACCATTGGAAGATCCTTCAGAAACGAAGGTATTGACAGAACTCATTATCCAGAGTTTACACTTTTCGAGTGCTACATGGCTTATGCTGATTACACTGATATGATGGAGTTAATGGAAGACCTTTATGAGTACGTATTTACTCAGGTAAATGGCTCGTCTAAAATAGCTTATGATGGTGTTGAAATAGATTTTAAGGCACCTTGGAGAAGAGCGAGAATGTGTGACTTAGTAAAGAGTGAAACAGATATAGATGTTGAAAATTTATCTAAGGAAAAAATAATTGAGGCTATGAATATTAAAAATCTATTATCAGAGGAATTGCTTAGAGCGATTAATATGGAACAAGCTGCAAAGGGAGACCTGATTGTATATTTGTTTGAAAACTATTGTGAAAAAAAGCTTATACAGCCAACCTTTGTAATAGATTTTCCAGTTGAAACTTCACCATTATGCAAGGTTCACAGAGACAACCATGAGTTAATAGAAAGGTTTGAACCCTATGCATATGGTGTAGAGTTAGGAAACGCATATTCAGAACTGAATGACCCAATAAGACAAAGAATCTTGCTATATGAACAGGCTAAGCAGTTAAGAGCAGGACTAGAAACAGCAAGCCCCATGGATGAAGAGTTTGCACTGGCAGTTGATATAGGAATGCCGCCAGCAGGAGGGCTTGGAATAGGTATAGATAGATTGATCATGTTTTTAACAGGAGCTAATTCAATAAAGGATGTCATAGCCTTTCCATTGATGAAAAGATAAGAATGGTATGAAAATAGGAATAATGACTATATCATGATTATCATTACTTTATAATAATCAGTATTTATGTCTTATGAATAATTAATTGACATATCATGGATGATTATTTATAATTATGGTGTATTTTAGAAAGGATGATTAAGATGGTTAAACTCTATCTTGATAGATTACTGATATATAATAGATAATAACTAACAATACTATTAGTTTTCATCATTAGTCTTTTTGGCAAAAGAATTTTTGCCAGAGGACCACCTTTGATTCTTTTTTACAAGATGTAAAAAAGAAATCGGAGGATTATGATGAAGATACTAGTAGGGAATCAGATAATAGAAATAAACAAATATGAGTTTAAAAACATAGTTAAACAATATAACTCAGTAGCTATTGATATAGGTACTGGGGATGGACAGTTTATTTATAAAAGAGCAAAAAGTAATGCTGGAGAATTATATATAGGCGTAGATTCGTCGATAGATAACATGCGCAAGTACTCTATCAAGACAACAAAAAAGCCCTCTAAGGGTGGGTTAAATAATATACTGTTTGTTGTTGGAAATGTGGATGATTTACCAAATGAAATGACAGCTACAGCGGATAAAATAACTATAAACTTGCCTTGGGGTAGCTTAAGAGATGGGCTTGTCAAGGGAGAGGAAATTGTGCTAAGTAATATTAAAAAAATTTCGAAGGTTAAGGCTGAGATAGATATTTGTGTCACCTATAGTACTAAATATGAAAAAAGAGAGATTCATGAAAGAGAACTTCCTATACTGTCCATAGATTTTATAAAGACGCATTTAAAGAAACAATATATGGCTTATGGAATTAACATTGAGGATGCATATATATGGGATAATAATATGCTTAAGAGCTTAGACACAAAATGGGCTAAAAAACTAGCCTATGGCAAGGAAAGAGAAATATTCTACTTAAAATGCATTGTAGTGAACTAAATAGCGATTTTTAATTGCTAGTGATTCTGTTCACATTTACTCCATTTGATAAATAGAGTAAAATTCAATAAATCTAAGTAAGATCAACGATTTAGATTATGAGATTTGTTCATTTGTATAAATAAAAAAACAACTGAGAAAGAAATATTCCATCTCAGTTGTTTTATTTTCCTGTTAAAATTAATACTATTCTTCTACCTCAAAATCATCCTTAGATGCACCACATACTGGGCATACCCAATCATCTGGCAGTTCTGCAAAAGGTGTTCCTGGAGCTATTCCACTGTCTGGATCCCCTTCAGCAGGGTCATAAACATAACCACATGGTATACATACGTATTTTTCCATAATAATTCCCCTTTCATTTATGTTTTATGTACAACATAATAATACCCAATAAAGCATTTTCTAAACCAAGTTTGTTTTATATATTATATAACATTATATATTTTTTTAACAAGGATTTATACTTGATTTTTTAAATTTTTAAATATAATAGAATTATGGTATAATAAAAAATGTTGATGTCTAATACTAAACAATAAGCAGTATTTTTATGAATCTGATTAGGTGAGCTTTTTCTGGGTAAAATCATAATAGATATGAGTATTTATTATATATAGATAGAGGGGATTTGCCTTGAATTTTAGAATAAATCAAATAATAAAAAGCGACTTATTTAATATAAAATTAACAATGGAAGATATATTAAAGGAGTTATGTAAAATAATAAAGGACGAGTCCCTATTATTTGATATAAGGCTTATATTAAATGAACTCGTAGTAAATAGCGCTTTACATGGAAATAATTGTGATACTGATAAGTTCATTAAGTTGTTTTTGGAAATACATGATAAGCGAATTAGAATCGAGGTAATTGATGAAGGCTGCGGCTTCATATACGATAAAAACCAATATAACCCTCTAGAGCTTAGATGCTGTGGCAGAGGTCTTGTCATAGTAGATGGCCTCAGCGATGAATTTTATGTTGATAAAAATAAAGTAGTTTCAATAAAATATATATAAACTCTCCAATTTGAGGAGAGTTTTTTTATGAGCCACTACATAAGCGACTTACACGAAATCAAAGATTTCGGCAATCTGCTTGTGTCGAAATTCTTGCATTTTTGTAATAAATGGTATAAACTAAAATAAATAATGAATCTTGGGGTGTTTGAGAAGTCACTATATTTGGGGGGATGGGATTTGGTCAGCACATGGAAAGGTAGATTTAAGAAAAAGAAAAATGAGCCAGCAGCTCAACCAATTACATATGAAGATAAAAATATAATATCTTCTAGACTTAACTTAATCAAACAAAACGAAGAAAATTTACTAAATAGGCTAGACATAAGGATAGAAAACACTAACAGTCAAGTGGAAAATCTGGTAAGTGTTATAGAGGCAATATCTAAGCGAGTAGAAGAACAAACAAAGTCAATTTCAGAGGTAGTATCTGAAATCAGCAATTATTCAGCAATGGCTGAAGAGTTAAATGCTAGCGCCAGTATGTCGTATCAAACAGCACAGGATACATTAGGTGTTGTAGAGGAAGGCAGTAGCGCTGTACATAATACAATAGAAGCTATGAAGGAAATAAATGAATCCACTTTATCGGTTATAGCGGAAATAAATGGACTTAGAGTTAGTACTGCGCAAATAGATAAAATTTTAAATATTATTAAAGACATAGCAAGCCAAACAAATTTGTTAGCTTTAAATGCTGCAATCGAGGCTGCTAGAGCTGGTGATGCAGGTAGGGGCTTTGCAGTTGTAGCAAATGAAGTTAAAGAGTTAGCAAATAGAAGTGCAAAATCAGCTAATGAGATATCTGAAATTATAAAGAATATAAATACTAATGTAAATAAAACAATTAATGCCATTGATAAGAGTAATGAAAAAATAACTGAAGGATCAAATATTGCAGAGCAATCCAACACTTCATTTAAAAAAATTGAAGAGGCCATTCGGGCTATGATTGAAACCATAAATGAAATTAACAAGGCAATATCTGTTCAAACAACTAGTCTTGAAGCCATAGTTCTTTCTACCGATGAAATGTCGAAAACTTCTGATAAGGCTATGTCTATGGTAGAGAATGCTTTGATGAACACTCAATCTACAAAAGCCGCATTGGCAGCATTGGGACGAGTTTCCAGTCTTCTTGATTCCATGACAAAGGAGTTAATAGAAGAGACAGTCCACACTGAAAAAGAAGCAATAACTATCAGATGTAATATTGCTGAGCCATTAGCCACTATGGATCCAGCTGTGGGAAATGCTATGGAAACTATTAGAGTGCTGACCAATATCCATGCTAGTCTGCTTGCTACTAGCGATACAGGAGATGTTCTACCACTCTTGGCAAAGAACTGGTATGTAGAAGATGACAACCTAACTTGGGTATTTATTCTTAGAAACGATGCTACATTCCATAATGGAAAAAAAGTTCGTGCAAGGGATGTAAAATATTCTCTAGAGAGAATGCTTTCACCACAGTTAAAATCTCCAAACACTTGGTTTATAGATTATATAGAAGGTGCCAAGGAGTTTATGTCAGGAAAGGCTAGAGAGGTAAGCGGAATTAAGCTTTTAGATGATCATAGGTTATCTATTAAATTGACTATACCTTTCAATGGTTTCTTATTATCTATATCGCAATATTGTTGTGCTGTAATGGATTCAGAAGAGTTAGCAAAGGGCAATTTAGTAGGTTGTGGTCCTTACAGACTAGTAGAGTTTAAGGATAATGTATATAAGTTAGCAGCATTTGAGAATTATATTGGGGGAAGGTCATATTGTGACATCGTAGAGGTAGAAAGCGGAGATGAAAATGCTCTCAATAGCTTTCTTGAAGGAAAATATGATTTTTATATAGTAAAAAATAAAAAGGATATAGAAAGCATCAGAAATACTGAGTATTACAGAAACTATAGGGCTACAGATTTACTATCTACATTCTATATTGGTTTTAAAACTAAAAATACTGATTCTCCTTATACACGCAAGAGCGTAAGACAAGCTCTTAACCATGCAATAAATAAGAAAAGGATAATAAATGAAATGCTAGGCGGGCTTGCCTCTGAGGCAAAGTGCATGATTCCACATGGACTAGTACCGACTGATCATGTAAGGGGTTATGATTATAATCCTGAAAAGGCAAAGGAAATCCTTAGAAGAGAAAAGGTAAACTTGAATCAGCCTCTGAATATTCTTTGCGGAGAAAATATTAATTCTGTTTTTAAGTACATTGAAGAAGACTTAAAAGCTATAGGTATCACTTGTAAATATAAACAAGTGTCTAATAAAGAATATTCTGAATCAACAAAGCTTCAAAAAGGATATGATATATTCATGTATGGTTGGATTGCAGATGCCATGGAACCATCTTCGTTTATAGAACCTCTATTCTCACCAGATAGTGCTTCTAATTATAGTGGATATGATAATCCGGAGCTAATGAAGCTCCTTGATACGGCAAAATATACTGTTAATCCTATTAAAAGGCTAGAGCTATATAAGGAAATACAAAATATAATATCTGCAGATGCTCCGTGCATTCCTTTATATCATTCGCAAAATGGTATATGCTCAAAAGATGGAATTATAAGTAATAAATTATCTCCTTTAGGAATGCTTAAATACGATAACATGATTAAGGAGAAGTAAAGTTAAGTGCTATCTTTCTATGAAATGAGTCAATAGAAAGATGGCACTTTAGTTTTGTACAGGAATGTTTATAATAATTAGAGAAATTGGCAAATTTGACTGAATAGAAAAAAAATTATAATATAGTGTTAATGCTTGAAGGTTTCAGAAAATAATTAGAGGGCGTGATGATGGTGAAGAAAAGACATCAAGTCTTAGAATTATATTATATTAGAGCTATAGCTGCTTTTGGTATATTTACCATACATGCAACTGGTGGCTTTGCTTTATATTCAGAGTTTAAAAGTAAGGCTATGTATCTAGGAATATTTCTAAACCAATTCTTCAGATTTGGTACACCTGTATTTATGATGGTTTCTGGGTTTGTACTTTTTTATAATTATAGAAAACCAGAGGAATTTGATGGAGCTAGATTTTATAAAAAGAAGGCTACATTTTTAGTCTTGCCTTACATATTATGGTCAATTGGATATTTTCTTTTTTCTAGTTATATGTACAGAATCCCTATAACCTTAGATGGACTTTTGGGACTTCCTAAAAACATATTATTAGGAGAAGGATCTTCACATTTATATTTTATTTTTCTTATAGTCCAATTTTATATTATTTTTCCCTTATTAATTAAATATTTGTCAAAAAGCATGATGGACAATCCCTTTAAGGTATTTGTATGTACTGCTATACTTCAAGCCATAATACTTATATACGAATTTTATTTTAGAAAACCTACAAATATAGCTATTATTAATTTCATCAATGCATATTATTGGAAAACTTTTTTAGGTTGGTTTTTTTATTTTATAACTGGAGGCATTATAGCCTATCATTATGATAAATTTGTTGAATTTGTGGACAGGAAAATAAAGCTATTGATACCTTTTTATGCTTTATCCATAGTTTTATTTTTAGGAGAAGTGTATCTTGATATTTATGTCAATAAAGGCAGATATAATTTTGAAAGATATGGTTCCATAAGACCAATGAATATGGTGTACGGACTCTTAACATTTGCGGTTTTAGTATGGCTAACAAGAAAAATAAAGGATGAGGGTAATACTTTAATAAGATTAATAAAATCTTTTGGTACATATTCGTTGGGTGTATATTTTGCACATCCAATGGTACTAGAATACATAAAAATTAAACTAATGTCCAATTTTCCAAATCACATAGGGTATAGCAGAATAAGCTCCATAGCGATTATTATAGGATTAGGATGGACCCTAACTATACTTTTATGTTATTTCTTTGCATTATTTAAGTGGAGATGGCTATTTATAGGAAAAGTTCCTGTACTGTCAACTAAAAAAGAGAAGACTCCGAAAGTGGCATAACCCTAAGCTCCTTGCTAGAATACTGACTGGGAGCTTTATGCATTTAAAAATAATAGGATGTTGAAGAATAATAGAAGAGTTGATAATATTAAAATAAGTGTCAATTGTATAGTGTTTGAAATTAGAAAAGAAGGTGAATCATGAGGAATAAAAGTAAAAAGTATATAATTATTTCATCTATTATAGCCTGCATTATACTTTATTTTATTGAGCAAGTACTGGTTATGAGCTACTTAGTAAAAATTCTATGTAAAATAATTTTCTTCACTGTCCTCCCCTATATTTATGTTCGTTTAATAAAAAGATCTCCAGTGTCAGATAAAATTAAAATCAATAAAAAAGATTTGTATTTAGGAGCAGGGCTAGGGGTGGCTTGTTTTATAGTTCTTATATCAGCTTATTTTTTCCTAAAGGATGCAATAGATTTAAACACGATTGCTAACGAGCTGCAATCTAAATCTAAGGTAAGCTCGAATAACTTCCTTTTGGTAGCTTTTTATATAACCTTCGTTAATTCATTCCTAGAGGAATTCTTCTTTAGAGGATTTATATTTCTGAATTTATATGAACTTGGCTTCAAAAAGCTGGCATATATTTTTTCATCAGCTTTATTTGCTTTATATCATATAGGAATTTTCAAAAATTGGTTTAATCCGTGGCTAATAATATTAGCCATATTTGGCCTAGTTTCAGTAGGATTTATTTTCGATTATATAGACACAAAATCCAAGAATTTTATTAATTCATGGATAGTTCATATATTAGCAGATGCAGCTATTATGCTGATTGGAATGAGAATGTTTAAAATACTATGATTTATAATATATACCATAAAAAATAGACTGAAAGCTTTCAGTCTATTTTTTATAACAGTACAAATAACCAAAAGACAGTAATAAGAGAACGCTGCTAGTAAACAGCTAAAATCTTACTATAAACTTAAGAATATATTAAGGAAGTTTTAATATATGAAATAGAGTGGAAAGATATAATTGTATTAAGGCAAATAAATTAATAGGAGGAATTACAAAAAGATATAAAAAAAGAATGTATGAAGAAAACATAAAAGCTTTTAAGGATATGATAGAAGGTAATTAGATATGTAATAGTGAACAAAATAAATGCCAATGATTCACAGTACTTTATAATAAATACTGGGAGTCATTGGCTACCTATGAGGTGATAGACGTGAATTTTGCAAGAGATCTAGAAAAGTTAAGATTAGAAAATAACTTGTCACAGGAACAATTTGCAAATAAAATAGGAGTATCAAAGCAGAAAGTTATTCAGTGGGAACTAGGGCAATCACAGCCGAAAATGCAAGATTATATTGCAATAGGTGATGCTTTTCATGTGAATGTAGATTATTTGCTTAACAGTAGGAATGATTATGCTTTAACTAGGCAAACTAGACAAAGAAGAAAAGCTAAAAGCAGAAAAAAACCAATAATACGCTTAATACTGCTTGCATTGCTTCTACTTATTGTTTACGTAATATGTTCTAAAATATGGTTATACTTTACTAACTTAAATGCCAATAAAAAAGAAAGTATTGAGAATATGGTAGATTATACTGAAGAACAAAAAATATATGTTTCACAGCTTTCTCAGATGTCAGAAGATGTAAAGAAAATAGACTTTATTATTGACAACATCAATGAATATCCTACAGAAATACTAGATTTATTGATTAAAAATCCTGAAACAATTGATTTCATTTCAGATTATTTGAATCGTCAAAGCTATGAAGGAGAAATTGATATCTCAGATGATTATGAAAAAGGAAAGATACCATTATTTTTACAATGGGATAAAAGGTGGGGCTATAGGCAATATGGTGATAATATGATTGCGATAAATGGATGCGGGCCAGTTTGCTTATCTATGGTAGCTGTTGGGTTAACAGGTGATACTACGCTAAATCCTAAAGTAATAGCAGATTATAGTCAAAAGGAAGGTTTTTATGAAGATGAAGCAGGAACAAGCTGGTTATTAATGTCTAAAGGGATAAAGGGTTTTGGATTAAAGTCATCGGAAATAATCTTAAGTGAAGCAGCAATTACTAAAGAATTAAAAAATGGAAGACCAATTATAGCTTCAGTAAGAGCAGGTGATTTTACAACTATTGGACATTTTATAGTATTAAGGGGAATAACTTCAGATGGAAAACTTCTAATTCATGATCCTAATAGCATAGAAAGAAGCAATAAAGAATGGGATTTACAAGTTGTGATGCCACAGATACGAAATTTATGGTCATTCTCTAAAGCTAAGTAAGAAATTTTGCATTCTATTGCCTTCATTTATTTTAGCTATTCATATGATTGCGAAATTTGAATAATGAAGAAAATTATATTTATAGATTCCTCCTATGTACACAAAAAAATTTGCATAAAATGATTATAAAAGATATATATACTTTATAGATTGATAACGTTGAATATTTGAAGAAAGAGTATTTAAAGTCATGCAATTGTGATAAACTAGATAAGTATAAGCTAACTAGCGCAACCGATTAAATTAAAGATTAATGAAATATTTAAAATGCTATATGATGGGATGAGGATTTTTCATGATTAGAGATAAGTTTATTATGAGAATACAAAAGCATAATGAAATCATTGAACAATACAATAAAAAATCCAGTTTAATCAGTACTGCTAGGATTATAACCTTTGTAGTAATTATATGTGCTCTATATGCTGTTTTCAAAGTCAGCTTTACCAAGAACTATTTAATTTCAGTATGTGTCCTATGTATACTGTTTATCTGCTTAATAATATATCATAATGCAATTAAAGATAAGTTAAATTTCTCAAGAGGAATCATAGATATAAATAACAGATATTTAGCTAGAATCGATGGAAGTTGGATTGACTTTAATGATGCTGGAGAAGAATTTGTAGATAGAAAGCATAGATATTCATTCGACTTAGACATAGTAGGGCAAGGCTCTTTATTTCAACTTATTAATATAACTAATACTTGGCATGGAAGGGCAAGACTAACTAATACTTTATTACAAGCCCAATATGATGAGGGCGAAATAGCATTAAGACAGCAAGCAATAAAAGAATTAAGCGAAAAGCTAGATTTTTGTCAAAGCCTAGAATACATATCAGGTAAACATAAGGAAAAGCTTCAAAGCCCAGAAAAAGTGATTAAATATGCTGAAAGTGAAGAAACCTCAATAAGATCTAAAACGATTAAGCAATTAATTCATATTATGCCCATAATATTTACTCCACTATCTTTTGCAATCATAATATTTAAAATTGAAAATATGTATATGCTGTCTGCAGCATTAATCTTCTTTCAATATATAATGTGGCTAATAGGTTTTTCAAAAAACAGTAGAACTATGAATACAGTGGGAGATTTTAAATATAATTTAGAGACCTATAAAAACATATTAGAGCTAATAGAAAAAGAGAATTTTAAATCTAAAAAACTAAATGATATAAAAAAGGTGTTGTTCAATGAAAAATATTCATCTATGTTAGTAATAAAAGAATTAGATAAAATTTCAGAAAAAATTAATATTAGACACAGTCCCATCCCATATTTTATACTAAATGGGTTACTATTATGGGATTATGAATGTGTTTTTTCATTAGAATATTGGAAAAACAAGTATGGATTAGAAGTTAAGAAATGGATTGAAGCCATAGGAGAAATAGAATCTCTTATGAGTCTAAGTGTTTTGCTACATGTAGATGAAAATAATTCTTTCCCAACTATTGATAACTCTAAGTTAAGTGTAAGGGCTACATCCTTAGGCCATCCCTTAATAAATAGTAAAGAAAGAGTATTGAATAATATAAGCTTGGATGACAATATTTTTATTATTACTGGATCAAATATGTCTGGCAAAACCACTTTTTTAAGAACAATAGGTATTAATCTAGTATTAGCATATAGTGGTGCACCTGTATATGCTACTAAAATGTCATGTGCAATAATGAATATATTTACATGTATGAGAGTTACAGATGATTTGAAAAACGGTATATCAACTTTTTATGCAGAGCTTCTTAGAATTAAAGAAATAATCAATTATGCGGAAAAGGATAGAAAGCTGATTTTTCTTATTGATGAGATTTTTAGAGGAACGAACTCTAAAGATAGGATACTCGGTGCTAAAAATGTTTTAGCAAATCTTAATGAATTAGGAACAATAGGAGCCATAACAACCCATGATTTAGAGCTATGTACATTAGATAAACATGATCGTATAGTGAATTATAATTTTTCTGAACAGTACAGAAACAATAAAATATATTTTGGCTATAAAATCAGGGAAGGTAAATCTACATCAACAAATGCAAAATATTTAATGAAATTAGTAGGCATTAAAATATTAGAGGACTAGGAAGATCCTCTTTAGCTTTATCTAGAGGTGATTTTATGAAAAGGGGGAAAATTCCCCCTTAAGCTAATTTCAGTCTGTTAAATATCGTTGAATGAGCTAAACATCTATTTTTCTTTTGTATATTCCATCTTTTCTTTCCATAAGGCCAAACCCTATTAAATCTCTCCTTATTGTGCAAAAATCATCATGGAAATCAGATATTATAAGATTGACTTCTTTTTCCGTATAATTCCTGTTTTCTTCAAAGCTTTCTACTATTTTCTCTAGTACAATTTGCTTCTTTTTATTTTGTACCGGTATTTCTTTTAATTTATCATATTGAAAGAAAGATTTTATAACTCCATCTCTGTATTTTTTCTCTCTTTGTTCTAATATATCTTCTTCTTTTCTGTTATCTTTTATCAAATCTTTAAGATTTAGAGAAAATATCTCTTCATTTAAGCTGTAGATTGTATAATACTGTTCCTTCTCAGAAGAAACTATATCAGCATCCATTAGTTTTTTTAGATGAAAGGATACAGTTGAAGTAGACAGATCAAGTCTTTCTGCTAATAATTCCACATACATAGGCTCTATCATTAGACTATTTATTATCTTTAGCCTTGAACTGTCAGATAAACATTTAAATATTTTTATTGAGTTCAATCACATCACTCCTTGCTCAGTGCTTTGGCTATAATATTCTAAAAACTTAGATTTTAGCTCATCTGCTTCTTGAATTTTAATGCTTTCTATTATGATTTCTTGTTCTCTATCAAATTCTATAGCTTTAAGTTTATTTATTTGCCAAGGACTAGATATTTTATCTAAATAACTTAAATACTTTTCTTTAGAAGCTTCGCAATTATTAGAGATACTAATGTTAAATATTTTAGAGAAAATTTCAACTATGTTGAGTTTTATTTTTTCTAAAATAGCCTCATCTATACGTTCTTCTTCATGTAAATTTTCAATAAGAGCTTTTAAATTTGCTTGCCTTTCATCTAAGAAAAGAAGATAAGCTTCTTTCAGCCAATTTGCATCCTTCATATCGTACATCCTCCTAATATTTTATATTATTATTCTACATCATTTCATATAGTATTTCAATAGTTATATAATTAAATAGTCAAGATTTATTTCTATATAAACCAAAATAGATTGCATTTTTGAATTCCATATGTTAATATTAATTCGATACATACAGAAACAGAAAATAATAGGAGGAGATATTATGGATTTTATAGACGTAATTTCAAATATTTGCGAAGGATTTCCATTTGAAAAAGGAGATTTTGTTTTATTGAATTTTTGGGGAGATAATGAAGATTTAGAGGTTTTGGATCTGATCTCGGAAAACCTAAGCAGAAAAGGAATAATTCCCTTTAAACATCATTGCTCAAGAAATTTTTTTGAAAAGGTAGTTCTTAATTTAATAAGAAATGAAGAAAATATTTCTAGTGGATATTTTGAGGTATTATCTTCTTTTAAAAATGCAGTGGATATATTCATGTATCCTCCAAGCTTTCCAGAAGGAATACTAGAAGAAGATATCCCCATGTTCAAAAAAAGTCTAGCTGGATTATTTAAAGCATTGACTGATAATAAGGAGTATTATATACAGCTAAATATGCCTACAGAAATAAATGCTGATAATGCAGGTATTGAGTATAGCCTTTATAAAGATATACTATGCAATGCCCTATCTGTAGATTTTAAAGAATTAAAAAAAGTCTGCAAAGATAAAATTGAAGCTCTTAAAGGCAAGAAAAGCATAGAGATAGTTACTGGAAAAGAATATTCATTGAAGCTAGATATTAGTAACAGACAATGGCACGCAGATGATGGATGTGGTGATTTCCCTCCAGGAGAAATCTATATAGCACCTATAGAAGGCAATAGTCATGGGAAATTGCTTATTCCACAAATCATTTTTAGAGGACAAAACTATGAGAATGTACATATGACTTTTAAGGATGGCAGTCTTGTTAAATGCTCATCAGAACAGCTTGAGAATTTTTTACTCTCCTTACCGGATAATCATAGAATTCTATGTGAGTTTGGTATTGGACTTAATCCTAAGATTAAAGATTTAACTGGTCATAGTTTATTTGATGAAAAAGCGCTAGGAACTTATCATATAGCACTAGGAATGAATAATCTATTTGGCGGAAAAAACGAATGTCCATTCCATATGGATTTTGTATTTAATTGCGATAAGGTTATTTTTAAATAGTTTTTTCTATGATATGGAACTTTCCCTTTTATTAATGCGTCTTAAATATAATCATTAGAATAAATAGGAGGGTTTAGCGTGAAAAGGAGTATAAGTCTAATTTTAGCATTATTTATGTTGTTTACTTTTGTTATGCCTGTTAGCGCTCTTGAAGGGTATGATAAAGAGTTGGAAAATGTCATCAAAAAAGCAAAAACATTATTTAACATCACTAGTGATTATGATAAGTTCGAATATCAAATTAACAGTTATTCTGGGACAGTAGAGTATTATTTAAGATGGTATGATAGTACTGAAAAAGCAGGGGATCTGCAGGTAACTATTGATTCTGACGGCATGGTAAGGGATTACTATAAATATAACTATAATTTAGAAAGAGGCAACGATACTCTGCCTAAAGTTAGTAAAGAAGAAGGATTAGAGAAAGCAAATAATTTTCTCAAGAAGGTAGTTCCTGAAGTAGTAGATAAGGTAATGTATATAGAGAGCAACGAGCCCTTAAATGTTTATGATAGAACGTATTATTATAACTATTATAGAATAGAAAATGGAGTACCTTTCTACCAAAACCGTATATATGTAAATGTAGACAATATGACAGGAGAAGTACAGAGCTTTAACTGTTATTGGGATAAGAATATTAAATTTGATAGTAAGGATGGCATAATAGGGTTAGAAGATGCAAAAAAAGCTTATGCTGAAAAAATAGGCCTAAAATTAGTATATAAGCTTGAGCGCAGGAATAGAGAGCTTACTCCGTATATAGTTTATACAAGTTTAAATAATGATAAAGAAATTGACGCAAAAACTGGAGAGCCAACAAGCTTTAATTATTATATAGGATATGGAAATGATGATGTAGCAGATAAAGAAATGGCTGCAGATAATGTAGCAGGTAGCGTAAGCCTTTCTCCTGAAGAGTTAGAAGCAGTGTCAAAAGCTAAAGATATAATTAGCAAAGAGGAAGCGGAAAAGGTTGCAAGACAAATATTACAAATAGACGATGAATATAAATTAAACAATATAAATCTATATTCTCAATGGTATAACAAAGATGATTTTATGTGGAGTATGAGTTTTTCTCATAAAGAAGAAAACCATATTAACATATCTGTAGATGCAAAAAATAAAGATATTAAAAGCTTCTACAAGTATGTTCCTTACTCAGAAAAAGCAGTAGCTAAATACGATAGAGAGGAATTGCAAAAGAAGGCTGAAGAATTTATAAAGAAAGTGCAAAAAGATAAGTTTAATTCAGTAGAACTTATAGATATAAATGAGCCAATAGTTAGGCCTTTATCAGAAGAAATGCCAAGACAGCAGTACTTCACATTTATTAGAAAGGTAGGCAATGCTTATTTCCAAGGAAATGGTTTTGACCTAAATATGGATGCGGTGACAGGGGAAATTACAAACTATAACTACAACTGGTACAAAGGTCAGCTTCCGTCAACTGATAAAGCAATCAATTTAGATAAGGCATATGATATTTTATATAACAAAATAGGCATGGAGCTTCAATATGCAAAGGATTACGTAATATATGATGAACAAGAAAAAGAAGAAAATAATGCTAAACTCATTTATGCTATTAAAAAGGATAAACCATTGAATATAGATGCTTTTACAGGAGAACTTTTATATGGATTAAATAGACCATATAAGGACAATACTGTTTCTCAATATAGCGATATTGAAGATAGCTATGCAAAGATGCAAATAGAGACATTAGCAAAGTATGGAGTATCATTCTCAGGTGATAAATTTAATCCTAAAGCAAATATAAAACAAAAGGAATTTCTATACTTGATATTAAAAGCTAAAAACTCTTATTATGATGTTTCAGATGAAGACAAAGATTTTATTGAAAAACTATATAAGTATTTAATTAACGAAAAGATAATACAAGAAAACGAGAAATCACCTGAATCAACAATTACAAAGGAAGAGGCAGCAAAGTATGTTGTGAGGGCATTAGGATATGAAAAAGTAGCAAATTTAAAAGATATTTACAAGCTAAGCTTTAAAGATGCAGATAAGATATCTTCAGAGCTTATAGGGTATGTTGCCATAGCATCAGGCTTGGGAGTAGTTGAAGGAGATAATGATATCTTTAATCCTAAAACTAATATGACAAAAGAACAAGCAGCAGTTGTGGTATATAACCTGCTAAGTATAAAATAGGCTACGCATCATCTGTGGAATGAACTAGTCTTTTCCACGACAAAAATAGGGTACATTGAGAGACGGATTAATCCGTCTCTTGTTTTTTTAGGCTCTAGAGGCTTTTTTACAACATAAATTTTGGCTTTATGTGGTGTTCTACTTTTTACTATTACATAAAAGGCAAAAAAAGTGTATAATTAATTGTGAAGTAATTTTATAGTTATTTGCTACTATATTATAAAATCACTTTTAGTTTGGAGGACAATAACTTATGATTAAAAATATTTTTCAGTTTAAAAACAAATTTCTAGAGAAGCTATTTACCATATTTGTTTTATTTGCATTAAGCTTTTTTATAATGTCTGTGACATTTATATTTTCTAGCTCAACATGGAACATGCCAATGTTTTTGAGTTACTTTAAAAGTATAAAATTAATACTAATGAATTTAGTTCCAATCTTTTTATTTATGTCTTTTGTTTATATTATTTCTAATAGGTTGTGGGTAGGCTTTCTTTCATCTTGGCTGCTATTTGTCACTATGTCTATAGTCAATAGATTTAAGCTTACCTTTAGAGATGATCCCTTTTCTTTTATAGATATAAAGCTAATAAAAGAATCTATGGAGATGAAAGGTAAATATGAGATTCAATTAACCCGAAATATGGTTATTTTAATAGTAGGACTAATTATTATAACAGTAATACTAAAGATGTTTTTAAACTATAAAATTACATCCAGAAAAATAAGACTATATTCTTTAACATTTGTTTGTGTATTAAGTATAATTATCTTTGGTAAGCCTTATTTTAATTATGAAACTTATGCTAGCGTAGGCGATAAGTCCATAATTAATGTATGGTCTCAGACTCAACAGTTCCAGTCAAAAGGCTTTGTATATCCTTTTATATACAGTATCCAAGGTGCAAAGGATACAGAGCTTGAAGGATACGATGAGGATAAAGCAATAGAAGAATTGAATAAATATAAGTATAGTGACATCCCTGAAAATAAAAAGATTAATGTTATTGCCGTAATGCTAGAGGCATATAATGATTTCTCAAAGTTTGATGGTGTAGAATTTGGAATAGACCCTTATGAGAACTTTCATCAAATTCAGAAGGAGTCTTTACATGGAAATTTAGTTACAAATATCTTTGCTGGAGGGACAATTGACACAGAAAGAGCATTTGCTACCGGGTTTAATACTCATCCTAATTATATAAAAAATACTAACTCCTTTGTAAGGTATTTCAAGGAGCAAGGATACAGAACAGAAGCCATGCATCCTATTTATGGATGGTTTTATAATAGACGTAACGTGAACGAATATCTAGGTTTTGATTCATTTGATTATTACGAAAATAAATATCAGGCTATACAAGAAGCTTTTTATGAGGATATGGAATTCTTTGATTATATAATAAAAGGATATGAGGATAGCAAGGAAAATAATCAGCCTTATTTTAATTTATCTGTAACATATCAAAATCATGGCCCTTATTCTAATGAAAAATATTCAGACAACCAATTTTTAGCTAAAAAAGATCACTATGATGAAGGAACCTACAATATAATCAATAATTATCTAGCAGGCATATATAAGACAGACTCTGCTATAAAGAAGCTTGTTGATTATTTTAGAAATGAAGAAGAGCCAACAGTAGTAGTGTTTTTTGGAGATCATAACCCATGGCTTGGAGAGGGTGCCACAGGCTATAGTATGCTAGACATAAATCTTGACTTTTCAAGCGAAGAAGGATTTCTAAATTATTACGAAACTCCATATATAATTTGGGGAAATGATGCTGCAAAGCAAGTTGCTGGGAAGGATTTTAGTAGCGAGGGCAAAAACATAAGTCCAAACTTCCTCATGCCTGAGATATTCCAGTACTTTGGATGGGAAGGCAATGAATACATGCAGTTTTTAACGGATTTTAAAGCTAATATTGACGTAGTCAATCAAGTATATTTTAAGGAAAATGGTAAGTATACATCAGAGCTATCACCTGAAAATCAAAAGCTATATGATGATTTCAGAAATATGGAATATTATTATAGCCGTAATTTTCTTCAGGACAAGTCTAAAAAGGATTCAAATTAGTCGGAATTATTCTATGAAGTTTACTAACTTAAAAAAAGTATATTTTAGATTTTCCCTCAGACTTAGGTTTGAGGGATTTTTATATCTAAGCCATGGGGATATAAATGGCTATTTTACTTACTTATAATAGGCAATAACTGTCTTGTAGCTGTTTTATATACAAATTAGTTATAATTTGCATAATATTCAAAATAATGATATGATTAATTCGATTGATGAAGCAAGTAATATAATTGTTTCATCAATTATATTAAAAGAGATAAAATCCCATAGAATAAAATGGTTTACTACTTAAGTGTTACTTTCTATAAGTTAATATATTGAACGATGTTCTAATGAGGATATGATTCAAGGGACAGTAACTATATTAAAAAAAGGGGTCATTTTGTATATGAGAAATATGAAGATATTAATTATAGTCATAATTGCTATATTATGCTTTGTAGGTTGTGCTGTTTTACCAACCAGTAAGGAGTACAGCTATACTATTACAGGAGTTGAGGGCATAACAGATGAACAGGTAAAGGAGATAAAGTCAAAAATAGATAAAGTGTATAAGTACTTTGATGATAAGGGTTATGAGCTTGATGAAGTGAAATTTATCATAGCAAATAATACAAGAATTGATCATCCCAAAAATGAAATAATAATTGACTTTGAAAACATAATTGACTTTGAACTGATGCAGATTATTTTGCAACATGAATTCTCAGATTACCTAAATTATGGACTTATGTATGGTGTAATACATGATATAGCTAAAACCTATGACTTAAAATTTGAGGAAGTTAATAATTATAGTATTGAAGAAATAGAAGAGTATTGGGATTACATGTTCTTATCCTATATTAATTTCACACCTGAGATTGCTTCTGAATCAGAGGTAGAAATAGCAAAATATGTTGCAACAGAATTAGTTAATTATATCTTAGATAAATATGGAGGCGAGTATTTATTTGATTTAATGAAAAAATCATCGGAATCAGTACATGCTAATAAGGTTAGTGAAGTTTTGGATGAATGGATTGAGAATAATGGTGGTGATTTTAAGGATATTAGAATAGTAAATAGAGAAGTTTTTAATCAGAACCCAAAAGATAATACTATTGCTTTTTCTACAGAAAATATTTATTGGGTTTTGTACCTAAATAACAAAGAGTTACTTTCGGATCATTATCCTAATATTCATGATGATACAAAAACATTCTATGATTATATGAATATTTTCTATGAGGAAATATCAAGACTTGAAGAAGTATTGGAATTTGATAGCAGTAAGCTTCCAACTATCACTGTTGAAGTTTATAATGGAATTTATAATGACACTGGCGATAGATTGGTTGGAAAATATGAGAAATATTCCCGTAAAATTAGCCTTGACACAGCATCTTCATTTAGTCACGAATTTGTCCATTTTGTGGATGATTGCTTTAATCGAAAGTTTAAATATACAGCATATGATGAAATGAGAGCAGTATATTATTCTCGTAACTTTCAGCTGGACTATTTCCTGAATTATTGGTATAAAGCTGCCATAGAGAATATTCAAAAAAATGAGCTGATTTTAATCGACCCATTAGCTGAAGTTGAAAAGTATTTAGGAAGAAAGCTCAATCAAGATGATTATCACTTACTTTTTAATGATTTATTGATCCATACATTTATTGAATCTGGAGAAGAGATACCCCAGTTATTTTATGTGAGCGGGTGGACATATCCAACTATTTATTGGATTTCACTGTTTAATTTTATAGATAGGACATATGGAGAAGAAGCTGTTGATACTATTATGTTTGAAGAAAAATTACCTGATGGAACTATGAAGAATATGACAGATACTATAGAGGAATGGAAAATATATATTACCAATTTAACCAAAGATGATTATGGTAACTATTATGATTAAGGTAGTCTATGTTTTTTCATACAGATTGGTACAAAATTTTATTCAAGATTATGAGCATGCTAACTTTGAGCCCTTTGAATTTTTCTGAGTATATTTTAGATTTTCCCTCAGACTTAGGTTTGGGGGATTTTTATATCTAAGCCATGGAATATAAATGGCTATTTTACATGCGAATCGGTGACATGTCCTACGCACAGTTTTCATAATATTCAAAATAATGGTACGATTAATTTAATTGAGTTCTAATGAGGAGATGATTCAAGAGAAAGTGATTATATTAAAAAGGGGTCATTTCGTATATGAGAAATATGAAGATATTAATTATAACCATACTACAATGACACTAGTAGAAAATTTTGACAAATCAATAGATCTGAATTTGCATCCTTAATAAATTTTAAAAAGGCAGAAAGTAATATTTATAAATGAGAACATAAATATCGCCTCTATTGTTATGCAACGATAATCAAGCAATCGCATTAAAGTGAAACGATAAATGCAACAATTCTATGTATCGTTGCAAACAATAAATATTTATGATAAAATTTTGCTATGGATATCAGGGAGGTAGTGTTGTTTATGGGAATGAAAGAAAAATTTAATTTAGAATTTAAAAAAGAGATAACTAAGACATTTTTAAAAACAGTTAGTGCTTATTCAAATTATAATGACGGACAGATTATATTTGGAATAGATGATAGTGGTGATTTGATAGGAATAGACCGTGTAGAAGACGAATGCCTTAGGATAGAGAATATGATAAATGACTCTATAGAACCTGCCCCAAATTTTAAAATAGAAGTGAAAAAAATAGGCGAAAAGACTATTATCGTATTAAATGTTATGAAAGGCAGAGATACACCATATTACTATAAGGGAAAAGCTTATAAGAGATCGGATTCTGCTACTTTAGAGGTGGATAGATTTGAATTAAGAAGATTAGCTATTGAGGGAATAAATATGGATTATGAAGAGGCAGGGTCATCATCTCAAGACTTAGAATTTAATAAATTAGAATTTAAGCTAAAAGAAAAAACAGGAATAAAAAATATAAATTTAGATATTTTAAAGACTTTAGGTCTCTATAATAAAGATGGATATTATAATATTGCTGCAGAACTATTAGCTGACGATAACAATATGGAGTTTTCCGGAATTGATATAGTAAGGTTTGGAAAAGATATCAGCAAAATTCTATATAGGGAAACTATCAATAAAAAATCTTTATTATCTCAATATGATAGAGCCATAGAAATCTTTGAACAATACTATCAATATGAGGAAATAGAAGGGTATATAAGAGTTAAAAAAGAACTAATTCCTAAGGAAGCTTTTAGAGAAGCTCTAGCTAATGCAATAGTTCATAGAATTTGGGATATAAATTCATATATACAAATATCTATGTATGAAGATAGGATAGAGATAATTTCACCCGGAGGATTACCAGAAGGTATTTCTAAAGATGAGTATTTATATGGGAATATTTCAGTATTAAGAAACCCAATAATAGCAGGAGTGTTCTACAGATTAGACATTATAGAAAAGTTCGGAACTGGGATAGCGAGAATAAATAAGGAATATGAAAGAAACCTATCTAAACCAAGCTTTGATATAAGTAGAAATAGCATATGTATGTTATTACCAACTACAAATTTTAATCAATTGGATTTATCAGAAGAAGAGGTGCTTATACTTGATATAGTGAAAGATGAAGTAGAACTTTCAAGGGGAGAAATAGATGAAAAATCAGGATTTAGTAAGTCTAAGACACTTAGGATAATAAATAATCTTGTAGATAAAAACATAATACAAAAACTAGGTAAAGGTCCTGGAACAACTTATAGACTTAAATAAATTTCTATTTACTTATGTTAGGACATATGGAGAAGAAGCTGTTGATACTATTATGTTTGAAGAAAAGCTACCTGATGAAACTATGGAAAATATAACAAATGTTATAGAGGAATGGAAAATATATATTACCAATTTAACCAAAGATGATTATGGTGACTATTATGATTAAGGAAACCCATGTTTTTTCATACAGATTGGTATAAAACTTTGTTCAAGATTATGAGCATGCTAACTTTGAGCTCTTTAATGTAAGATATGAAAACATATTATACATAATGAACTTAGAAATAATAATGTGATGGCTTAAGCATTTTTAATAAAATCATATAAACAGCTGCTTGAGGAGGCGTGTTATGAGCATAAAAATGATGCATCATGTATGTATTCAAACGGAAAAATATGAAGAATCACTTGAATTTTATACTAAGATTTTAGGATTTGAATTAGTTAAAGAAACTGAAAACTTTCATAGACGAGATTTTAATACTTGGTTAAAATTAGGAACATTCATGATTGAATTACAGACTGCTAAAAAGGGGGAAAGGTTAAAACAATGGAGTTCATTAAATGAAGGAATAGTTCATATGTGTTTTTTAGTCCATAACATTCAAGAAGAATTTGACAGGATAAGAAAATTAGGATATAAAAACTTCAAAGTTAAAAATGGAGAAACAATATATAAGGTTGAAGATGGATATTTATTTAAAATTAAAGCTCCAGAAGGTACAGAGATTGAAATAAGGGATTCACAGGTATAGAAATATGGCTTATTATTCGTTCTGGAGGAGAATACTATGAAGACAGTTATTGTTTATCCGCATAAAGGAATAGGAAATATTTTATTTGGAATGACAAGAAAAGAAGTTGAAGAAATTCTTCTTCCTGCTTACTGTAAAGAAGAACCAGAGGGAGAGGGAATTCTAGTACGATATGATGATTACCATATTACCTATATAGAAGATATAGTTTCTGAAATATATATGAATAATCTTGAGAACTATAAAGTTATGTTAAATGATATAGATTTATTTAATACAAAAGCAGAAGATATTTTTGATTCCTTAAAGAAACTTAGTGATTACGATTGTGACTGCGAGGATGAATATCTCAGTTGTACTTATTATTTTAAAGATTTGGGAATGACACTCTGGCGTGAATCCGCTTTTCATCCGAAATTATTGCAGGAGGAGTGGTTTAAAAGATTGATTGCTGTGCAGGAAGAAAATTTAGAATATGAGCAGCAATTTTGGTTTTTCAGTCAGGTTTGTTTGAAGAATACAATGATTCCAGACGAAACTATGGAAAAAGCAAAGTCTTATGTTGAATCTACTAAAGCAAGTTTAATTACAGAAACACCAACATGAGAAGAATTAAAGGAAATTGCATTGAAATATGGGTTATAAGCATTATTCATGTTGATATTTAGGACATATAATAAGAATTATATAGAATTAAACGTTAGATAAACCACATCTTTTTTGAGATGTGGTTTGTTTGATGCTTGAACAGTTATGCTACACAGATCTATTCGATTGGAAATATGATAATAGACTAAAGTACGGTTGTCTATTAATCCTAAGTAGATATATAGTTTAAGAGATAAACAAAATATTTTTCCATAATGTAACGAAATATGTTTTATTAGCACTTATATATGAGGCAGGTGAAAGAGAGTTGAATATGGATCAGATTTATAAAGCATATGCTTTGCCAGTATATAAATATCTTTTAACCCTTGTTAGGGATCCAGGGCTTGCTGAGGAGTTAACTGCAGAAACTTTTTACAGGGCTATGGAAAAGCATAAAGAATTTCGAGGAGAATGCAAAGTTCTTACCTGGCTTTGTCAAATTGGGAAATTTGTATTTTATGAGGAAATAAGAAAAAATGAAAAATATTCGACTATTTTGTTAGAAGAAAAAGATTTACAAAACAATTCAATTTTTATCTCACCTGAAAAGATATTTATGGATAAAGAAGGGCAGGTAGAAATATATAAATCTATGAGAAAGTTAAAAGGAGAAATTCGAGAGTTAATGTATTTGAGAATTTTAGGAGGATTAAGCTTTAAGGAAATAGGAGATATAATGGGTAAAAATGAGACTTGGGCAAGGGTTAATTTCTATAGGGGAAAGACAAAAATTCAAAAGGAGCTGAAAGAAAATGAATAAATGTGAATTAGTATATGATTTATTGCCGAATTATATAAATGAACTGACAAGTCCTTCTACCAATGAATTCATAGAGGAGCATTTAAATGATTGCACCCATTGTAAAGAAGTCTATGAAGCGATGACTAAAGATATTGAAGCTCAGGAGTTTAAAGCAAAGGACAGGATTGATTTCCTGGGAAAAATAAGAAAGTCTTATATAATAAAATTGGCAGTTTCACTGGTCAGTATAATAGCTTTAATGGTTGGGTTGGTCTATTTTGCTAATGAGAAGACTGTTTCTATAGCCAGTGAGCAGGTGACTCTTAAAGGAGTATATAAGCTCAGGGATGGAAAGATTTGCTTTGGTATAGATATAAAGGGTGCTGATGAATCTACAATTTTATCAGAGGGGACAGGAGTATCTTTTCAAGGAGAGTTACAAAAGGATATACAAGATTCTTATTACATTATATCTTTAAAAAAGACTATATTGAAATCCATATTCAGTTCTAAAAACAGCATGAGGACTGAATGGAGAATTATTGATTTAACAAAGGATTTTAAAGAGAAGCCTTCGATTAGATTCTTTGATGGAGGAATTATAATTAGAGATGTGAAAAAGGCTTATTATGAAGGTAAAGATGACAATGATAGAATTTTAATTTGGGAAGAAGGTATGGATATCCCTCTTGCACCTGAAGAAGTCGAGAATCTATTTAAGTAGGGGATTTTATGAGATTTGTTTCTGCTCTATTTTTCACTTGGGTCAACAGACTAATCTAGCAGAGATATTATGACAATTTTAGAGGACGTGAACTATAAAGGGACAACTATTATTCTAGTAACTCATGATATAAATATCGCTTCCTTTGGAGATAAGATAGTTCATATGAAAGATGGAAAAATATAAAAAAGAGATTCTTCATGAAGAATCTCTTTTTTTATTGCGAATTGTGTATTGTGAATTAAAAATGTTATAATTAGTTATGTAGAAAATTACTTACAAGGGAGAGAAATTTATGCAGGTGAAGGTAAACATGGAATTTAAATTTATTGTGTCTTTATTATTTGCTGTTTTAGTTGCTATATTTGCTATTCAAAATGCTGGAAATGTAGAGATTAATTTTTTATTTGCAAAATTTACAGTATCTCAGGCTGTGGTTATATTAGTGTCTGCTATTGTAGGTGCAATAATTGTACTTTTATTAGGTCTTATTAAACAAATAAAGCAAAATATGAAGATTAAGCAGTTGACGAAGGAAGTGACAAAGTTTACAGATGAGAATGCTACGCTTCAAGCTAAGATAGATGAGTTAACTATTAGTATAGAACAAGATAAAATAACAGAAGAAAAAAACAAAGAAGCAGAAAGTAAAGAAGGAAGCCTTTCATAAATTAGAAAGCGTAAGATAAGGGGGATTTCTAGAATTAAAGACCTAATATCATTGACAAAAAAACATTATTCAAATATACTAGAAAGGTAATCAGACAATTAAATAGTTTCAGGGTGCTTCTATAAAGAAGTTAAAAGGGAAAGAGGTTTAAATCCTCTACAGCCCCCGCTACTGTAAACAGGGATGAAATCTTCTATTGTCCACTAGGAAACTGGGAAGGAGAAGAGAGTAAAGTGATCTGTAAGTCAGGAAACCTGCCATGAAACCAGCTACTAACTGTTCCGGAGGGGAGCATGTTAACTTCATTGTATGAAATTAACACATAGGGCGCCCTATGTGTTTTTTTTTATGACCTAACCCGATTGTTTCGGATGCTTTTCCGAAAGAATCGTAGGTAGGTCAAATGCAATGAGAACCAAATTTGCACGACCGTAGGGAGTGAACAAATTTGTGCTTCGAAACTGCAAATGACCTAACCCGATTGTTTCGGATGAATCGTTTCATTTTTTTGACCTACATAAGATTAATTTTAGGGAGGTGATTTAATGGCAAAGAATATTATGTTTCAGGGGACTGCTTCATCAGTTGGTAAAAGTATATTGACTGCAACACTGTGCAGAGTATTAAAACAGGATGGCTGCAATGTAGCTCCCTTTAAATCACAGAATATGTCCTCTAAATCTACTTTAACAAAAAACAATAAAGAAATATCTATAGCGCAGGCTATTCAGGCAGAAGCTGCTATGATAGAGCCAGACGAAAATATGAATCCAATACTATTAAAGCCTATGAGTGATATTGGAAGCTTGGTAGTGCTAAATGGGGAGCCTTATAAAAACATGACTGCTTCAGAATACCATAATGAAAAAACAGAGCTAAAGGGCTTAATAAAAGAAGCATATGATAGGTTAGCTTCATCCTTCGACACAATAGTCATTGAAGGAGCAGGCAGTCCAGCTGAAATCAACCTAAGGGAAAATGACATTGTCAATATGGGTCTAGCAGAATTAGTAGATGCTCCGGTAATTCTTATAGGAGATATAGATAGAGGTGGAGTATTTGCATCAATATATGGGACTATCATGCTGATGTCAGAGGATGAAAAAAATAGAATAAAGGGTTTTATAATAAACAAGTTTAGAGGAGATTTAGAACTATTAAAGCCAGGGATAAAAATGATTGAAGAGCTAGTAAACAAGCCTTGTCTTGGTGTGGTTCCTTATATGAACATAGACCTAGAAGAAGAGGATAGCCTAGTTGTTAAAAATGATTATAATATAGCTCAAAAACCAATTCAGTTATTGAGCATGAAACAAGAGGATGCTAGCTTAAATCTTCAACAAGAATTCAAGGAATTAAGAAACAAAGAATTTGAAAGGCTTGCAGATACATTTAGAAATAATGTTGACATAGAAAAGATTAAAGAAATAATGGGGCTCAAAGATGAGTAATAGTATTATTTTGGTTATATCAATAGCTTTAGATTATGTTTTAGGAGACTCACCAAGCTGGCCTCATCCTGTACGTTTCATAGGAGCAGCTATAAAGAAATATGAAAAGCTTATTAGAAGCTTAAATCTAGATCTAAAGGTAGGCGGCTTTATATTAACAGCAGCTACCATAGTTACTGTCTTAGTAGTGAGTACCGTAGCATTAGTCTTAGCAGAAATGATTCATCCATTGTTGAAGATATTTATAGAAATATATCTTATATATGCACTGTTAGCTGCTAAATGTCTGGATACAGAGACTATGAAAGTATATAAAGCTTTAGAATCAAATGACATGACAAAGAGCAGACAAATGCTGTCTTATCTGGTAGGCAGAGATACTACACATTTAAATTCTGAAGATATAATTAGAGGGGCTATAGAGACAGTAGCTGAAAACACAATTGATGGAGTGCTTGCTCCACTATTTTACTTAGGAATAGGCTTTTGCTTCAATATTCCAGTGCAAGCTATTCTGTTATATAAAACAATAAATACTCTAGACTCCATGGTAGGTTATATTCAGGAGCCTTATACAAAGATAGGCTATGCATCTGCCAAGCTCGATGACATTGCTAATCTTATACCAGCAAGGCTAGGAAGTATATTGATGATACTAGCTGGAATGATTTTGGGTTATAACGGTAAAAAAGGTATGCAGATACTCGTGAGAGATAGACATAATCATAAGAGCCCAAACTGCGGATATCCAGAATCCGCAGTTGCAGGATTGCTTGAAATACAGCTTGGCGGTACGAATACGTATTTTGGACAAAAAGTATATAAGCCAGCTATAGGGGATGCGCACAGGGAATTAAATATATATCATATTAAGGACACCATAAAGATAATGTATGGAGCAGAGCTAGTTACAGCAGTTTTTATGATAATTTTATTGAGTTTTATTTAAATCTACAAGATAGTTAAAAATAAGGAGAAAAGTACGCATGAATAAACACGGAGGATACTATGGAGAAGATCATCAGGAAATAACGGATTTTAGTGTCAATATAAATCCGTTAGGGGTGCCTGAGCTATTGATAGAAGCTTTAAAAAAAGAACTGGAAGAAATGGTGAGATACCCTGAAATAGATGGGATAAGTGGAAGGGAGTTTTTGGCTCATCATCTAGGCTTGAAAAGTGAAAACTTCATACTTGGTAATGGAGCTACAGAGCTTATATATCTATTTGCTAGGAGCATAAGAGCCGAAAAAGTACTCATTGTGAAGCCTACTTTTACTGAATATAGCAAGGCTTTTGAATTGGCAGGAAGCAGCATATATAACTACTATACTAAAGAAGAAGATTTTACCCTACAAATAGAAGAACTTATTTCTACTATAGACCATATAAAGCCAAATGTATTAGTTATATGCAATCCCAATAATCCTACAGGAGTATTTACTGAAAGCAAGGAGCTAATTCCTGTGCTAGATAAGCTTAAAGAAATAAATGCATATTTATTTATAGATGAATCATTTATAGATTTCACTGATAAAGAGTCTTGCATGTCATTCGTTGAGGAATATAACATATTTATACTTAGGTCAATGACTAAGATATATGCAGTACCAGGTTTAAGGATAGGATATGGAATTGGGAGAGAGGATATCGTATCTAAGCTTAATGAAATGAAGGAGCCTTGGACTATAAATAGTCTTGCCCTTAGAAGCATACCTTTACTTTTAAAGGACGACCAATATTTGAAGCAAACTCAACAATGGTATTTTGAAGAAAAGCAATTTTTATACAATGAGCTAAGAAGCATACCTGATATCAAGATAATTCCTAGTGAAACAAACTTTTTCTTAATTAAACTTCTTAGACATACTTCGGAGTCATTAAAGGAGTACTTGCTAGATAAAAAAATCTTCGTAAGAAGCTGTAAGGATTTTGAAGGCCTATCAGATAAATATATAAGGATAGCAGTGAGAAAAAGAGAAGAAAACATGAAAATCATATATGCAATTAAAAAGTATATGGAACAATAAAAAAACAGGAGGAAACAAAAATGAAAAATATATCTAGATTATTGTTAATTTCAATTTTAATAACAGCACTATTTTCAGGATTAGCTTTTGCATCTACTAGCTTAAAGTTTGATGGCAGTACAAAAGTCTTAACTACAGAATTAAAGGACGGAAGGACCTTTGTAGCGGGAAGTAGCTTAAAAAGCCTTGGTTTAGACTTTACACTAAATCAAAGTACGGCAATAGTAAAAAATAAAGAAGTAGAATTGAGATTTACATTGAATACAAACAAGGTTAAAGTAAACAATACAGATTTTACCCTAGATTCAAAGTCATACAAAAATGGACAGGAAGTGTATTTGCCACTTAGATTTATTCTTGAAACATTAGGCTATGATGTTAAATGGGACAAAGGCACTAATGGTATAAGAGCTGATAAGCAAAAAAACATATCTTATCCAGTGACAATAGAAAGCAATGAAATTAAGTATACTGTAGCTAAGGAGCCAAGCACTATAGTATCATTAGCGCCAGATGTGACAGAAACTCTATTTGCCATAGGAGCAGGAGACAAGGTTAAGGGTAGAACCCAATATTGTAACTATCCTAAGGCTGTTTCAGCTATAAAAGAAGTAGGGAGTATGTATGAGCCTAATGTTGAGGTGGTTATAGATATTAATCCAGACCTTGTAATAGCTGCTACTCATTATAAAGAAGAAATTTTAAACAAGTTTAAAGAAGGCAAGCTATCAGTACTTGCTAAAGAATCACCTAAAACATTAGAAGAGATGTATGACTATACATTAAAAATAGGTGCAGTGGTAAATAAAAACTATGAAGCAAGGGCCTTAGTTTCAACTATGAAGTCAAAGGTAGAGACAGTAAAGATGTATACTGGCAATGTAAAGAATAAACCAAAAGCTTATTATGTAGTTGGCACAGGACAATATGGTGAGTATACAGCAGGGAAGGATACTTTTATATCAGAAATCATAAGAGTAGCTGGAGGAATAAATGTAGCGGATGATGTGACAGGCTGGAGCTATAGCTTAGAAAAGCTTATAGACAATGATCCTGATATTATATTTGGACCAGACTCAGATTATGAAACAATGACTACAAGTGACAACTATAAGGGATTAAAGGCTATTAAGAATAATAATTACAAAATAGTAGATAGAGATGTATTCAGCAGGCCTTCACCAAGGCTAATAGATGAAGGATTAAAGGTACTTGTTGAAATGTTTAATAAAAATATAGTTAACAAATTAAGCTTTTAGACTACATTAAGGTATGTGATAGTACATGAGAAAAAACAATAAAATAAAAATCATTATACTGTTAGGGATACTGGCTATTTCTATACTTTTTTCTATAACAGTAGGCGCTGTAAAGATTCCTTTGAAAGATACAGTGAAAATAATATCAAGTAAGATTGGCTTCTTAAGCTCCAAGGTTGATATTAGTAATATTAAGGAGTCAAATATATTTATTGTATTAAGCATAAGACTTCCAAGAATACTACTTGCGGCATTGGTTGGGAGTGTATTAGCAGTTGTAGGAAGCTCTTATCAAGCCATATTTAAAAATCCAATGGCAGACCCCTATGTAATGGGTGTATCATCAGGGGCTGCCTTTGGGGCAACCATAGGAATTGTACTAGGACTTAACAAAGGAGTATTCGGTTTTGGGATTACTTCAATATTTGCCTTCGTCGGTGCATTAATTACCACTATAATAGTCTATAATTTAGCTAGAGTTGGGAATAAAATATCCACTACATCTATACTTCTTGCAGGAATTGTAATGAGTTCTATACTATCGGCTGGAGTATCTATAATGATGATATTTAATCATGACGAACTGGCCAGTATAGTATCATGGACTATGGGAAGCTTCAATGGAGCTAGTTGGAAGCAGATAGGAGTTATAGTTGTCCCTGTAGCAGCAGGTCTTGTCTTCTTAGTTTCACTTTCAAGAGAAATGAATGCCATAGTTATGGGGGAAGAAGATGCTCAAAATATGGGGGTAAACGTGGAGAGAGTAAAGAAAATGATACTAGTAACTGCATCCTTGCTTTCTGCTTGTGTAGTATCTGTAAGTGGAATAATAGGCTTTGTTGGGATAATTGTGCCTCACTTATTCAGACTTTTATTTGATGCTGATCACAAGATGCTTTTGCCTGTATCAGCTATTGGTGGAGGAATATTCCTATTGCTTAGCGATACTTTAGCTAGAACCATAGTTCCAGGCACAGAAATACCAGTTGGAATAATTACTTCCATATTTGGAGGACCATTTTTCTTATATTTATTAAAAAAATCAAAGAGTAGAAAGCTAATATAGAGGTGTACATTATGAATTCTGCTGTAGTTATTGAAAGATTAACTTTTAAATATGATACTGATGAAATTTTGAAAAGTATCGATATAGATATTCCAAAAGGAAGCTTCGTAGGTATACTAGGGCCAAATGGCTCTGGTAAAACTACGCTTTTAAAGAATATATGCAATATACTTAAACCCAATGATGGGAAAATTATTGTGAACAACAAAAATGTATCTAATATAAAATACAAGGAATTAGCTAAGATAATAGCTGTTGTTCATCAGACTACTGACATTCAATTTGATTTTTCAGTTTTTGATGTGGTACTTATGGGAAGATTTCCATATTTAAATAGATTTCAGAGTGAAGGCAAAAAAGATATAGATATTGCAAAAGAAGCTATGCTCAGTACTGGAACTTGGGAACTGCGAGATAAGAGTATAAATGAAATAAGTGGCGGGGAAAGGCAAAGAGTTATGATAGCAAGGGCTTTAACACAGCAGCCAGAGATACTCATACTTGATGAGCCAATATCACATCTAGATATAAAATATCAGGTTGGGATACTTGACCTTTGTAAAAAGCTCAATACACAAAATAAGTTGACTGTAATAATGACTCTTCATGATATAAACCTTGCAGGAAGATATAGCGATTATTTGGTTCTCTTAGATAAAGGACAAATAAAAATCATGGATACACCTGAAAAAGTTCTGACTCAGGAAAACATATCAAATGTATATGATGTAAAAGTAGATATTCTTAAAAGGAATGGAGATAAAACTCCGTATATTATACCGATGTAAATAGCTGAAAAATACAATGCTTGTTGCTTTGAACGAAGTAAAGAATCTATTTCAAAAACCTAGACTCATTCGCTACGCTCAGAGTGACAAAAAGAGGGAAACCTAGACTCATTCGCTACGCTCAGAGTGACAAAAAGAAGAAAGGCTAGACTTCTTCGCTATGTTCAGAGTTACAAAAGTTGCCACATTGAACATATAATCTTGTCATCCTGAGCGTAGCGAAGGATCTCAAGCTATGAACGTATAATTCTACTATATTCTGTTAAGGAGAGGTCATATGTCCAAATTTATTTTAGTCACAGGTGGAGCCAGAAGTGGAAAAAGCAGTCTAGCAGAGACTAAGGCCAAGGAGCTGGGAGAGAAAATAGTATATATAGCTACTGCCATAGCCTTTGATGATGGTATGCGAGATAGAATAAAAAAGCATAGGGCTTCAAGACCTGATACTTGGGCTACTATTGAGAGATATAGAGGCTTCAATATATTAGAAAAAGAGAAGGATTTTCTTGAATGTGATTTAGTCCTCTTAGATTGTATGACTCTCATGGTTTCCAATATACTTTTAGAAGGTAATATAGATTTTGATAATTGCTCTATGGAAGAAATAGATTCATTAGAGGAGAATATATTTAAAGAAGTAAAAGAGCTTTTAGCAGTAATCATTAAGCATAAAAAGAAGCTGATTATAGTAACTAATGAAGTGGGAATGGGGCTAGTGCCTTCATATAAATTGGGAAACATATTTAGAGATATTGCAGGCAGGATAAATCAATATCTGGCAAAACAAGCAGATGAAGTATATTTTACTGTGTCTGGAATTCCTTTGAAAATTAAATAAGACTGTCGCCCAAGCTTTAAAGAAATATAATGGGGACATGCTCTTATTCTGATATAAAATCTTTAGACTCTTCATAATACTTAGAGTGGCAATTCTGGTGTTGTTCCGAACACAATCTTGTCATTCTAAAGTCAGTGAAGAATCTATAAAACTAAGTGAGGCCTGAAATGAAAAGTTTGCTATTGATGATAACCTTTTTTACACGAATACCAGTAAAATACAATTATGATTATGATGAAAAAGACCTTATAAATGGGATAAAATTATTTCCTGTTATTGGGCTAATCGTAGGCTTTATTATGTATATACCTGCGTTTTTCAAGGATATTGTACATGCTCCGGTGATAGCTCTATTATCATGGATTATTTATATATGGATAACTGGAGGTCTTCATATAGACGGTTTGGCTGATACATTTGACGGCGTATTCAGTAACAGAGATAGAGAAAGAATTTTAGAAATCATGAGGGATAGCAGGATAGGAACCTTTGGAGTCATTGGTATAATTATGATACTAATATGGAATCTAGTATTTACATGTTATATTGACTTTAAGCTTCTTATTATGCTGCCTGTTGTTGGGCGTAGTGCTGCTATTTTATCAGCATCAAATAACAAATATGCTAGAAAAGGACAGGGGATGGGTAAGGCATTTATAGAGAATTGTAGAAAAAAAGAAGTAGTCATTTCTACAACTTTTGCCATCATTTTAAGTCTTTTAGTGGGATATCCCATTAGTACAATAGCCTTATTTTCTACACTTGCCGTAGCAATACTAATATCAAAATATATTAATAACAAGATTGGCGGCAATACTGGAGATACTATAGGATTTATTATAGAAATATCTCAATCAGTATTTATTTTATTTGCATATCTATTAGGGAGGTTAATGTAATGAAAAGAGTAGTAATAGCTGGAACACATAGTGGGTGCGGCAAAACTACAGTAAGCTTAGGAATTATGGCAGCACTTACTAGGAGAGGGAAAAAGGTAGCACCCTTCAAGGTTGGACCTGATTATATAGATCCCAGCTTTCATAGATTTGTTACAGGGAATCCTTCATATAACTTAGATAGCTGGATTTTAGACAGCAATACTGTAAGGTATTTGTTCAATAAAAACATTCAGAATATGGATATATCTATCATTGAAGGCGTCATGGGAATGCATGATGGCTTTGGAATAGATAGAAGCAATGGGAGTACAGCCCATGTAGCAAAAATCACAAAGACTCCAGTAATATTAGTAGCTGAAGCTAAGGCCATGTCCACAAGCGCAGCAGCTCTTGTAATGGGATATATGATGTATGACAAAGACGTAGAAGTTAAAGGAGTAATATTTAATAAGGTCTGTGGTGAAAAGCACTATGAAATGCTTAAGCTCGTTGTTGAAAGAGATTTAGGCATAAAGTGTTTAGGATATTTTCCCAAAAATGCAGACATATCCTTAAAAAGCAGACATCTAGGTTTAATTCCCGCTGATGAAGTAGAAGAACTGAATCAAAAAATAGATGGCTTAGTAGAGCTTGTAGAAAAATACATTGACTTAAATGCTTTAGAAGAAATTGCTAATGTGGAAGATATAGAGACTGTAGAGAATCCTGCTAAAGATATTCTTATGAAATACAAAGGACTTAAAATAGGTATTGCAATGGATACTGCATTTAGCTTTTACTATCAGCATAATCTACAGCTAATGGAAGAAGCAGGCGTTCAGCTTTTACCATTTAGTCCCTTGAAAGATACTAGTGTGCCAGCTGAAGTAGATGGTCTTTATATAGGCGGAGGATTTCCTGAGATGTTTGCAGAAAATCTGGAAGAAAATACTTCCATGAGAACAGATATTAAAACATTGCTTGATAATGGACTTCCTGCTTATGCAGAGTGTGGAGGACTAATGTATCTTACAGAAGGAATAGTAGATTTACAGGGACAGTATCACAATATGGTTGGATTTTTTGATGCTAAATCTATGATGACTAATAGATTAAATCGCTTTGGCTACGTGAATGTTGAGACTAAAACAGGAATAAAAATACGTGCCCATGAGTTTCACCGATCATGTATAGAGAAAAATGATGCTCTAGAATACTACTATCATGTAACTAAGTATAGAGAAAAATTTATAGGTGAATGGAAATGCGGATTAGTAAAAAATAATGTAGTAGCAGGCTATCCTCATATTCACTTCTATAGCAACTTAGAATTTTTAGAAGAGTTTTTGAATAAATGCTTAGACTATAAAAGCAGATAGATTGGAGGAGAGTAAATGGACAAAGGTTATATTCATGTATATACAGGAAACGGAAAAGGTAAAACCACTTTAAACAGCTATATCAGCTTACTGTGAGGAGGATTAGCATTGGATAAGTATGTAAAAGATCCCAAAGAAATAGAGTGTAGAAGCTTTGAAATAATAACAGAAGAATTAGGAGAAAAAAAGTTTGAAGAAAGCATGGGCAAAATAGCTAAAAGAGTAATCCATACTACAGCAGATTTTGAATATGCAGACTTACTTGAGTTTCATCCAAAGGCTATTGAAGCAGGCAAGAAAGCACTAAAAGAAGGCTGTTGTATTTATTCTGACACTCAGATGATAATAGGTGGAGTAAATAAAAAAAGTCTTTCAAGGTTTGGAGTACAAATATTCAATTTCGTTCATGATGAAGACGTAGCAAAGAAAGCTTTAGAGACTGGTATCACTAGATCCATGATAGCCTTAGAAAAAGCAGCTTCAGATATGAGCATAAGAATATTTGCAATAGGCAATGCACCTACTGCTTTGTTTACTTTAAAAAGGCTCATAGAAGAAGGAAAGGCAAAGCCTGATTTAATAATAGGAGTACCTGTAGGATTTGTCGGAGCAGCAGAGTCTAAAGAGTCTATTAGAGATTTAGGTGTACCCTATATAATAACCAGAGGCAGAAAGGGCGGAAGTACTGTTGCAGCAGCAATAATCAATGCCTTTTTGTATATGCTACAGGATTAGGTTATGCTAGAACGGTATGTAGTAAAGGATGGAAAAAAACTACGATACGGATATACTACAGGCTCTTGTGCAGCAGCAGCTGCAAAAGCTGCTACAGAAATGCTCTTTTCTAAAAGAGCACTAGACTTTATAGAAATAGATACTCCAAAAGGATGGAAGCTTAGGCTTAAAGTAGAAGAACCATCTTTTAGCCATAGTTGTGCAACCTGCTGTATAGAAAAAGATGCAGGAGATGATCCAGATTCTACTGATGGTCTAAAAATATATGCAGAGGTTACTAGAAACCATGAAAGAAAAATTAATATAACAGGCGGAGTAGGCATAGGCATGGTTACTAAGCCAGGTCTATCAGTACCTGTTGGTGAATACGCTATAAATCCAGTACCTAGGGAAATGATTTTAGCAGAGGTTGGCAAGGTGCTTCCTCATGATAAGGGTGTTAATATCAAAATATATGCGCCAGATGGAGTTCAAATAGCAAAAAAAACCTTCAATCCTAAGCTGGGTATAGAAGGAGGAATATCTATTATTGGAACATCAGGAATAGTTGAGCCTATGTCAGAGGAAGCACTTAAAAGCTCTTTAGAGCTAGAACTATCTATATTAAAGGAACAGGGTATTAAAAAAATAATTTTTTCACCGGGAAACTATGGGAAGGATTTTGGAGCAAAGTATAAATTAAACGAAAAGGTGCTGATTAAGACTAGCAATTATATAGGGTTTATGATAGATAAAGCAGTTGAATACAATGTAGAAGAGATTTTCTTTGTAGGACACATAGGAAAGCTTATTAAGGTTGCTGCTGGAATATTTAACACTCATAGTAAGGTAGCAGATGGCAGATTAGAAACCCTTGCAGCAAATTGTGCACTCCTTGGAGGATCTCAACTGCTTGTGAAAAGCATAATGGAGAGCAACACTACAGAAGAAGCTATAGACTTTATCCTACTAAGTAATATGGAAAAAGTATTTGACTTTATTGCACAGAAGATAAGCAAAAAATGTGAAGAAAGGGCCTATGACCAGATTAAATTTGGGACATTAATTTTTTCTTTAAAGCATGGGATGTTAGGCATATGCAGCAATGGTAAATTAATGCTTGAGGAGTTCAAGATATGAGTAAGATAGCAGTAGTTGGACTGGGACCAGGTCATACTGATTATATATTGCCTAAGGCGCTAAGTGCTATAGCACAGTCAGATATAGTAATTGCAGGAAAGAGAAATCTTGAAAGCATCGATGTAAGTGGTAAAGCTACTTTTATAGTAGGAAATAACCTTTCTCAAATGATAGAGTTTATAAATGATAATAGAGATAGTAAAAAAATATCTGTAGTAGTTTCAGGAGATACGGGATTTTATAGTATGCTTAGATATTTAAAGAAGTATTTTGGTGCTGAGGAATTAGATGTAATAACAGGCATAAGCTCTATGCAATACATGTTTGCAAGGATAGGACAAAGCTGGGAAGATGCTTATTTAGGAAGCCTACACGGTAGGAAAAGTGAATTTATTGAAAAAGTTAAAGAATATGACAAGGTAGGGCTGCTTACTGACAATAAGTGGACTCCAGATAAAATTGCTACTGAGCTATTAATAAATGGAATTGACCAAAAGATAATGTATGTGGGAGAAAATCTATCATACGAAAATGAAAAAATAACTAAAGGAAGCATTGAGCAATTTGCGGAGAAAAAAGAATACCATATTTGTGTGGTGGTGATTAGCAATGAGTAGATGGGCTTATGCCACATCAGGAATACCTGATAGCTTATTTAAACGTGGGAAAGTGCCTATGACTAAAGAAGAAGTAAGGGCTATTACTATAAGTAAATTAAGGCTGGAAAGTACAGATTCTATAGTAGATATAGGGGCAGGCACAGGGTCTATATCCGTAGAAGCTGCTTTAGTGGCTAATGAAGGAAAAGTATATGCAGTGGAAAAGAATAAAGAAGGCATACAGCTTATTAAGGAAAACAGCAGTATTTTTAGTGTGAATAATATAGATGTAATAGAAGGAATAGCTCCAGAAGCTTTAACCCAAATAGGTAAAGTTGATAAGGTAGTATTGGGAGGAACAGGAGGAAACATAATAGGTATATTCGACTGGGTATCACATAATTTGAAGCCAAACGGCAGAATAGTAGTCAATGCCATTACAATAGAAAACCTGTATAAATCCCAAGAGCTTATGAAATCAGGAGAGTTTGAGAACATAGAAGTTATATGCGTGTCCATAGCTAAAGGAAGAGCAATAGGCAGTTTAACTATGATGGAGTCTCAAAATCCAATATACATTATATCAGCAGATAAGAGGTGAATTAATATGAGCAAGGTATATTTTATAGGTGCAGGACCTGGAGATCCAGAGCTGATAACCATAAAAGGTAAAAAAATAATAGATGAATCTGATGTAATCATATATGCAGGCTCCCTTGTAAATGAACAGGTGCTACAGGACAGAAAAGAAGGAAGTGTAGTGTACAATAGTGCATCTATGACATTGGAAGAAGTAATAGAAGTGATAGATGAGAGTATCAGAGAAGGAAAGAAGGTTGCTAGAGTTCATACAGGAGATCCTAGTATATATGGGGCCATAAGAGAGCAAATAGATGCTCTTGAAAAGCTAGGCATAGATAGTGAAGTAATACCTGGAGTTAGTTCTTTTGTAGCATCGGCTGCAGCTATTAAAAAAGAATTTACGCTTCCAAATATTTCACAGACAATAATATGCACTAGATTAGAAGGAAGAACTAAGGTACCTGAAAGAGAAAGTCTTGAGAGTCTAGCATCGCATAAGGCCTCTATGGCCATATTCCTTTCTGTACAGATGATAGATCAGGTTGCAGACAGATTAAAGGAGCATTATGGCGAAGCCACACCAGTTGCAGTGATACAAAAGGCTAGCTGGGATGATCAAAAGATAGTAATAGGAAATCTTAGCAATATAGCTGAAAAAGTGAAGGCAGAAGGAATAACTAAAACCGCACAGATTTTAGTGGGAGACTTTTTAGGTGATGAGTATGAATTATCTAAGCTATATGATAAGAATTTTAGCCATGAATACAGGAGTGCCAAGTGAACTGGGCAGTAGTTACATTAACTAAAGGGGGAACTCATCAGGCTAAGAAGGTAAAGAGATTGCTAAATGAGATGAACTTAGACATCTATACATTAGAAAAATGGACTGATGAAGAAACATTAACAATAGACAGAAAGCTTGATGAATTTATAGGAAGTATATTTTATAGCTATGACATTATACTTTTTATCATGGCTACTGGAATAGTAGTCAGAAGTATAGCAAAGTATATAGTAAATAAGACTACAGACCCTGGAGTATTAGTCATGGATGAAAGAGGGCAGTTTGTAATAAGTCTATTGTCAGGACATTTAGGAGGAGCCAATAAAGCCGCTGAGCTATTGGCAGATAAAATAGGAGGACAGCCTGTAATAACTACTGCATCAGATGTGAAGGGTTTAATAGCAGTAGATACATTGGCTGAAAAATTAGATTGCCAGATATCCAGCATGACTAATGCTAAAAATGTTACAGCACTTATAGTAAATGATGAGATGGTCCGTATAGAATCCGATATAGATATGGGCATAGAGCTTCCTGACAACATAGTAACAGAGGGAGAAGCAAAAGGTAGGATTTACGTAACCAACAGGATTTTGAATATTGACCATATATATGAGGTTCAACTAATACCTAAGAACATAATAATAGGCATAGGATGTAAGTCAGGAATTAGCAGTGAAGCTATAATATGTGCAGTAACAGAAGCATTAAATTCTTTAAATATTGACTGTAGAAGTATAAAGCATTTTGCAACAGTGGATGTTAAACAGAAGGAAGCAGGAATATTTGAAGCCGCAAAACACTATGAAACTATTGTTAAGATAGTTCAGAGAGAAGAAATAAAGACTGTAGAACATAAATTTCAGTGTTCAGAGTTTGTGAGAAAAACCATAGGGGTAGGTGCAGTTTGTGAGCCTTGTGCTGCACTTACAGCTAAAAAGGGACATTTTTTAATGAGAAAAAAATCTTATAGTGGAATAACTTTATCTATATGGGAGGAAGTATAGATGAAAAAAATAGGAAAGATATATGTAGTAGGAATAGGTCCGGGAAATAAGGAGCATATGACCTTAGAAGCTAAAAATGCTATAGACAAATCAGACATAATAGTTGGATACAAGACTTATGTGGATTTATTAGAAGATATGATAAAAGATAAGGAAGTAGCTTCTAGTGGAATGAAAAAGGAAATAGAAAGATGTGCAGAAGCCTTAGAATATGCAAAACAGGGCAGGATTGTATCTTTAGTTAGCAGTGGAGATTCTGGTGTCTATGGAATGGCTGGAATAATGCTTGAAGTAGTATTAAAGGATAAAAGTGATATAGAAGTAGAGATAGTACCAGGAGTTACAGCCGCAAATGCAGCGGCAGCATCCCTAGGGGCGCCTATTATGCATGACTATGTTACTATAAGCCTAAGCGATCTGCTTACAGATTGGACTCTGATTGAAAAAAGACTTCATTGTGCAGGTGAAGGTGACTTTGTAGTATGCCTGTATAATCCTAAAAGTAAGGGAAGACAACAGCAAATAGAAATAGCCAGAGAGATACTGTTGAAATATAAAAGTGAAAATACAGTAGTAGGAATAGTCAGAAATGCTAAAAGAGCCGGCGAATCAGTTATCGTAACTACACTTGGAGACATGCTAAGGCATGAAATAAATATGTTTACTACAGTTATTGTGGGGAATTCAAACACCTACTCAGTAAAAGAAAAGATGATAACACCTAGGGGATATAAGCTATGATACTAGTTTTATCAGGGACATCTGACGGCAGAAAAATAATAGAGCTGCTGACTAATATGGGATATCCAGTAATAGCCTCTACAGCTACAGAGTACGGAGGAATGCTGGTTGAATCTGATAAAAATATAACAGAAATAATATCTAGAAGATTAGAAAAAACTGATATGGAAAAGCTAATAAGAAAAAAAGATATAAAATATATAGTAGATGCTACCCATCCATATGCAGATAAGGTTTCAAAAAATGCTATGGCTGCAAGTAAATCTATGGGAATACAATATTTAAGATTTGAAAGAGAAGGGCATGTATATGATGGAGTACATTATTTTCCAGACTATAACAGTGCAGTACTATATTTAAAAGAAACTCAAGGGAATATTCTACTGACTACTGGCAGCAATAATCTACAGGCTTTCACATCTTCTCTTGACATCAGTAGATTATATGCAAGAGTCCTTCCTACCCATTCTGTAGTGAAAAAATGTGAAGAGCTGGGATTGCTTCCAAAGCAGATAATAGCAGTTCAGGGACCTTTTACAAAGGAGCTTAATAAAGCCATATATTGCAATTATAATATAAGGCATATGGTGACAAAGGATAGTGGAGACGTTGGAGGTACTAAAGAAAAGGTTATAGGAGCAATAGAAGCAGGAGTAAATGTAGTTATGATACAACGTCCCAATATAGAGTATACAAGCTTATGTAATAGCATAGATGAAGTTATAGAGACTGTTAACAAGAGTTATAAAGTGTAACAATGTAATAAAATTAAATAGTTAAAAATTACAGGTGCTTTAACAAGAATAATAGGGAAAGCGGTGTGAATCCGCTACAGCCCCCGCTACTGTAAGTGGGAACGAAATCATTATTTGCCACTGGAGAAGCTTCTCTGGGAAGGTTTTGAGAGTAGGAAGTACCACGAGTCAGGAGACCTGCCTGTAAATTTTATAAATAAGCCTTCGGTGGGAAGTGGTTATTTTGTGTATAGATTTTTTATGCATACTACGAAACCATAGTTTTAAAGGCTGTGGTTTTTTTATTTGCTTAAATACAAATACACTACACCTCATTGCAGAAGGAATGTTGACAAAATAAAAATTAAGGAGGGCAAGATGAAAAAAGGAATTGTTGTAGTAAGCTTTGGTACTAGTTATGAAGAAACTAGAAGACTATGCATAGAAAGCATAGAAAACAAAATTAAAAAAGAGTTTAGTGACTACCAAGTAGAGAGAGCATTTACTTCTCAGATGGTAATCAATAAACTAAGAAAGCGAGATGGAATATTAGTAAATAATGTAACAGAAGCATTAGAAAAAATGAGACAAGAAGGGATTTGTCAAGTTTTTATACAGTCTCTTCACATAATACCTGGACATGAGTACAATAAGCTTTTAAGACAGGTTGAGTTGTTCAAAGAAAAGAATAGTGACATTACAATACATGTAGGAGCACCATTGCTAAACAATGATGCAGACTATAAAAGGTCAGTTGAAGCAATTGAAATAAAAGCCTTAAATAATAATGAAGCTGTGGTTTTCATGGGACATGGAACTGACCATGATTCAGACAGTAGCTATGATTTATTAGAAAGACAGTTTAGAGAAGAGTATTCAGACAAGATATTTATTGGAACAATAGAAGGCAGTTCCAAATTAGAGGATATAATATCTCAGCTGTTGGAGCAAAAAATAAATAAGGTGAAGTTAATGCCTTTCATGCTTGTAGCTGGGGATCATGCAATGAATGATATGGCTGGTGATGAAGAGGATTCATGGAAAAGTATATTAATAAGCAATGGATTTCAAGTAGAAGTAACCATGAATGGATTAGGCGAAAATGAAAAAATTCAGGATATATTTGTATCACATTTAAAAGATGCTATGAAAAACAATTAACTATAAAAAATACTAGGAGGAATAACTTATGAAAAAATCAAGAATAATCTCATTGTTATTAATTATTGTAATGGTTGGAGCAATATTTGTAGGCTGCAATAGAGAAAATCGAGGAAATGATAATAATGTATCAAGCAATATCAATGAAAGTAACAATGAAGGAGAAAAAGAAAATAAGGATCCAGAGACCAATAAAGCTGTATCTGAATATGGAGTAACTATTAATGATGACAATGTTGTATTTACAGATGCAAGAGGAGAAGAAGTAACTATTAAAAAACTTCCTCGAAAAGTAGTTTGCTTATACAATTCCTATCTGGATATTTGGGATAGCTGTGGTGGAGAAGTAATAGGCAGAGTAGAAGAATCAGAAGAAAAGCCTGTTGAAAAAGCTATGTCAGCTGAAGTTGTAGGAACTTCTGGTGCTCCAAGCCTTGAAAAGGTATTAGCACTAGAGCCAGACCTAGTTATTGTAACTAATGGCTTCAAGGTTCAAGCAGAGATGGTACCAGTTCTAGAACAAAATAATATTCAAGTTATATCCTTAGGAAATGATTATTTAGAGGATTATTATAAAACAGTAAGACTTTTCACTGCAATAACAGATAGAGAAGATTTGTATGAAAAGCATATCAATGAAGTTAAAAAGGGTGTAGATGCAATAATAGAAAAGGCACCTAAAGATAAAAATTACAAGACTTTAATAGTATTTGCTTCAGCTAAAAGCATTACCGTAAGAAACTCAGAATCAATGGTAGGAGAAATGCTTAAAGATCTTAATACTATAAACATATCTGATGGTGAAACTGATCCAGCAAATGCAAAAGTATTTAGTATGGAGAAAATAATACAAGAGGATCCAGATTTTATTTTTGTACAAACTATGGGAAGTGACAAGGAAAAAATAATGGAAAGACTAAAGCAAGACGTAGAAGATAACCCAGCATGGGCATCACTTACCGCAGTAAAAGAAGGAAGATATATAGTTCTTCCAAAAGACTTATATCTATATAAACCAAATGCAAGATATGCAGAGGCATATGAGGGCTTAGCAAAAATACTTTATCCAGAAATATTTAATTAATTAAATAAATGATATGGCTGTATAGTCTCTTTAGGCTATACAGCCTATGTCTAAAATGCTAATACTAAGGGGAATTGAAAACATGGCCAGCAGTGATACAAAGAATGAAGTGATGAAAAAAAATTTAATCTTATTTATATTCATATGCATTTCAATAGCCAGCTTTTTTATAAGTATAGGAAACGGAGCTGTAAATATATCACCTAAAGAAATAGTAAATGCCATATTACTTGATAAATCTACAGTAAATTATCAAATAATATGGAATGTCAGACTGCCTAGAACCATAGTTGCTGCATTTGTTGGCACATGTCTAGCTTTATCTGGAGCCATATTGCAAGGAGTCATGAGAAATCCTTTAGCAGGACCTAATATAATTGGAGTTTCATCTGGTGCAGGGCTTATGACATTGATTATTCTAATACTTTTTCCAGATTTTTATTATTTAGCACCTGTAGGAGCTTTTGCTGGAGCACTATTGGCTACTTTATTCATATATTTTTTGGCATGGAGAGAGGGAGTAGTGCCTACTCGCTTGATATTAGCTGGTGTGGCAGTTTCTTCACTACTAGGAGCTGGAACAAATGCAATAATGACTTTTTTCCCAAATAAGGTGGCTGGAGTTATTGGATTTATGGTTGGAGGTCTTTCTGCAACTAACTGGCGACATGTAAATACTATATTTCCTTATGCAATAGTAGGGATAATATTGCTTTTACTCATACCAAACAAACTAAACATACTAATGCTAGGAGATGAAGTAGCAACAGGTCTTGGGATAAATGTAGAAAAGACTAGATTTGTTTTTATCATAATATCTTCACTATTAGCAGGCAGTGCAGTAAGCGTTGTAGGTCTTCTAGGATTCGTAGGACTTATAGTGCCGCATATGACTAGATTATTTATAGGCTCCGATTATAGATATCTATTACCAGCATGTATTTTTACAGGCTCTAGTATAGTAATGCTCTGCGATACTATTGCAAGACTTCTATTTGCTCCGACAGAAATACCAGTAGGCATTATAATGTCAGCATTAGGAGCTCCGTTTTTCTTATATCTACTTAGAAGAAGAGGAGAATATTAGTATGAAAATGAAGATTGAAAACATAAGCGTAAATTATGGGGATAAAGAAGCAGTTAAAAATATTGACTTCGAAATAAATTCTGGACAGATAGTGACTATCATAGGGCCTAATGGCTCAGGAAAATCCACATTGCTTAAAGCTATGAGCAGGTGCTTGAAGCCATCAGGAGGAAGCATTTATATAGATGAAACTAATATAGATGAAATAAATACTAAGATTATTGCACAAAGATTGGCTATATTACCACAAGTAAAAAATGTGTCCTCAGATGTTTCCGTAGAAGAGCTAGTATCCTATGGAAGATACCCCCACTTAAAGTTTGGGAAAAGGCTAAGGAAAGAAGATATGGAGATAGTAGACTGGGCATTAGAAAAGACAGGCCTTAGCTCCTTAAGAAAAAGATTTGTTGCAACACTTTCTGGCGGCGAAAGACAGAGAGCCTGGATAGCTATGTCATTAGCTCAAAAGCCTAAAATACTGCTACTTGACGAACCTACAACCTTTCTTGACATATCTTATCAAGTAGAGGTTTTAGAGCTGGTAAAAGAATTAAACGAAACCTTAGGTTTGACTGTAGTCATGGTTCTGCATGATTTAAATCAAGCTGCTAGGTATTCAGATATGATTTTGGTTATAAAAGATGGAAAACTATGCGAATTGGGAACACCTGATAAAATAATCAATAAATGCTTATTGAAGGATGTTTTTAGGATAGATGCTGATATATATGATGATAAGATAAATAATTGTCCATACTTTATTCCTAAAAAGACGACTGCTTAAATAAAACTTTTTGGAAGTGATATTTTATGATACAGATAAACAATGTTACGAAGAAGTTTGATGATTTTATTGCTGTAAACAATGTGAGCTTAAATATTGATAGTGGAGACTTTATAGGACTTTTGGGCCCAAATGGAGCTGGAAAAACTACAATCATAAAAATGCTCACAGGATTATTAAAGCCAACCAGCGGAGATATATACATCAATGGTCAGAAAATGACTAGAAATAATAAGGACGTAAAAAAAATATTAGGAATAGTGCCTCAATATACTAATCTGGACAAAGAGCTTACAGCATATGAAAATTTAGTTTTTGCATCGAAACTCTTTAGTGTTAAAGATTATAAAAAAAAGATATTTGAACTTTTAGAATTTATGGAGTTAGAGAGTTATAAAGATAGAAAGGCTATGAACCTTTCTGGTGGCATGGCTAGACGTCTGATGATTGCAAAAGCATTAATAAACGATCCAGAAATTATATTTTTGGACGAGCCTACTGTAGGTATAGATTTAAATGGCAGAAGAAAAATATGGGACATACTGAAGGCAATGAAGGCTATGGGAAAAACTGTTTTACTAACTACTCATTATATTGAAGAGGCAGATTATCTTTGCAATAAGGTATGTTTAATAGACAAAGGAAAAATAATTGACAAGAATACCCCTGATAACCTTAAGAAAGATCTAGGGACTTACACTATGGAATACTTTGATGATGAGATGAAAACTATATACAAATATTTTAAAAATAAAGAAGATGCAATAGAGTATTCCAATAAAATTACTAGCTTAAACTATACTCTTAGGGAAACCACCTTAGAAGACGTATTTTACAACTTTACAAATAGGAAGGTAATATAAAATGGAAGTATTTACTGTAATGTGGAGAGAATTTATCTTTTTCAAAAGAAGAATTGGAAAAATTACTTCTAGTGCTGTGATGAATCCTATTTTATACCTTATAGCATTTGGATGGGGGCTTGGAAGAGATGTGATAGTAGAGGGTTCAACCTACATGCATTTCATAATACCCGGCATAATAGCTCTTTCTACTATGAATACTAGCTTTAATGCAGTCGCTATGAGGATAAATATATCTAAATTACATGAGAAAAGCTTTGAATATTATTTAACCTCTCCTGTCAGAATGCCTTTGATGGCATTAGGTCATATATTGTCAGGAGCTTTGAGAGGTATGTATGCCGCGGCACTTATAGTGCTGGTATCCTATCTATTTGGAATTAAGATAAATATAGATATTTATTTCATAATAATATGCTTTTTAAATAGTTTTTTATTTTCTGCTCTTGGATATGGAGCAGCACTATCTATAGACAGTCATTATGATATGAATAGATTTACTACTTATATAATGACGCCTATGTCTTTTTTATGTGGAACTTTTTTTTCCTTGAATAACCTGCCTTTAATCATAAAGAAAATAATAAGTATTTTACCCCTTTCTCATGCTTCTATTTCTCTTAGAAGTATTGTTTTAAGTGGTGATTTTGATTACAAATCTATTTTTATACTTTTTATATATTCTGTTATCTTTTATGTTTTTGGGGTCTATATGAGCTTTAGAGAAATGAAGTAGAAAGGGGCGTGATTAATCTGAATACAGAAAGCATAAAAAATTACCCATTTACTGCAATAGTTGGTCAAGAAGATATGAAAAAAGCGTTGATTCTTAATATAATTAACCCGTCAATAGGTGGAGTTCTCATTAGAGGCGAAAAAGGAACTGGTAAATCTACAGCTGTTAGATCTATTGTAGACCTTTTACCTAGGAGAGAAGAGGTAGAGAATTGTATACTTAGCTGTGATCCATTAGATTTGAGCAAAATGTGCGAAGAATGCAGAAGCAAAGTAAATGCCGGTGAAAGGCTTGAGGCAAGAGAAGGAAAAATGAAAGTAATAGAGTTGCCTATAAATGCTACAGAGGATAGAGTTGCAGGAACATTAGATATACAGACGGCTATAAAAAGAGGCGAAAAAAAGTTTGAGCCTGGAATACTTGCATTTGCTAACAGAAATATTCTCTATATAGATGAAATAAATCTTTTAGAGGATCATATAGTAGATATACTGTTGGACGCTGCTGCTATGGGAGTCAATAACATAGAAAGAGAAGGCATATCTTATGCTCACCCATCTAGGTTTATACTTGTGGGAACTATGAATCCAGAAGAGGGAGATATTAGGCCACAGCTCATAGATAGATTTGGACTTGTTGTAGATGTAATTGGAGAAAAGAACAATGAAAATAGAATAGAAGTAATAAATAGACGTATGCGCTACGAAAATGACCCAGAAGCTTTCATAAAGAGCTTTGAGAGAGAAAATAATGAGCTTGCAGGAAAGATAATCAGCGCTAAGAATATATTGTCACAGGTAACATATGGAGATGATATATTAGAGGCTACAGTTGGAATATGCATAAAGCTTGATTTAGACGGACATAGAGGAGATATAACTGCTATTAAGACTGCTGCTACAATAGCTGCTTTCAATGGCAGAACAATAGTAACTAAAGAGGATTTAGCCGAAGCTCTGAAATTTGTAATACCACATAGAATGAGGAAAAGACCCTTTGAAGAAGGAAATTTAGATATTACAGTTATTCATGAGCTGCTGGAAAACTAATAGGAGGCTTGAAATTGAACAGGACCATATATCCTTTTACTGCAATAGTAGGTCAGGAAAAATTAAAGAAAGCCATATTGCTAAATTTAGTGAATCCTAGAATCGGTGGAGTACTCATAAGTGGGGAAAAAGGTACAGGTAAAAGTACTATAGTCAGGTCTATACCATCTATATTTAATTCCGTTGATATTATAGATTTACCTTTAAATATTACCGAAGACAGGCTAATAGGCAGTATAGATTTAGAAAAGGCAATATTATTTGGGAATAAGGAACTTGATGAAGGGATACTTAAAAAAGCTGATGGAAATATACTCTATATTGATGAAGTGAATTTATTAGGTGATAGCATTATAAATACTATATTGCAGGTGTCCTCTTCAGGCTTTAATAATATTGAAAGAGAAGGAATTTCCTATAAGCATAGCTCCAGATTTGTGCTTATAGGAACTATGAATCCTGAGGAAGGAAGCTTGAAGTCCATATTTTTAGATAAGTTCGGATTATTTGTATCTGTAGAAGGAGAAATGAATTTAGAAAACAGAAAAGAAATCATTCGAAGAAGATTATTATATGAAGGGGATAAAGAAAATTTTCATGAGCAATGGCTTAAGGAATGCATAGCATTAAAGGACAAAATAGAAAATGGGAAAAAGCTTATAAATCAAATTAAGATATCTAAGGAGCTGCTGAATACTATTATCAGTACTTTGGATGAATGTGGCTGTGAGGGAAATAGAACTGAAATAATAGCTGTGGAAGCTGTAAAGGCAATAGCAGCATTAGATAATAGAATAGAGGCTAATATAGAGGATATAAAAGAGGCATTTGGCTATGTATTGCCCCATAGAATGAGGAAAAAGCCAAGGGATAGAGAAGAAAACAAAGATGATGCAAATAATCAGGAAAATAGTAATAATGATGAGAAAAATGAAAATAAAGATAAGGAGGCCGAAAAAGACATAGAAGACAGCTTAAATGACTTTGATGATTTGGATTCTACTGCATTGTCTTCAGATATAGAAGTGATAGAAGATATTGGACATACATTTAAGACCAAAAATATACAGTTTAGAAGCAGAGATAGAAAAATAAGAAAGGGTTCTGGAAAGAGGAGCGTAACAAAAACTGATTCAAAGCAGGGCAGATATATAAGATACATGCCTAAAAATAGCGAAATAAAAGATATAGCTTTAGACGGAACTCTAAGAGCGGCGGCGCCTTATCAAAAGTATAGAGAAAAAAACGGAGTTGCCATAGCCATAGACAAAAGTGATTTAAGAGAAAAAATACGAGAAAAAAGAACTGGGGCAACTATATTTTTCCTAGTAGATGCCAGTGGGTCTATCTCTGCCAAAAAAAGAATGAAGGCAGTAAAGGGAGCCATAATGTCGCTATTAACAGATGCTTATGAAAAAAGGGACAAGGTATCACTAATAGCCTTTAGAAAAGAATCTGCAGAGGTTTTGCTACAGACTACTAGAAGTGTAGAGTTAGCAAAAAAACACTTAAGTGAATTGCCCTCTGGAGGGAAGACACCCCTTTCAGCTGGCATGACTACAGCATATAACCAAATAAAGAGTCAGTGGATAAAGGACAGGGATATGATACCATTGCTTGTAGTCATATCAGATGGAAGAGCAAATGTATCTTTGACAGGAGAAGATCCTTTACTGGAATGCTTTAAAATTGCAGAGAAAATCAGGGAAAAAGAAATTAAATCTCTAGTATTAGATACAGAAAGTGGATTTTTAAAATTTGGGACATTAAAAGAGCTTTCTATGAGATTAGGAGGACATTATTTGAGCATAGAGGATTTAAGTGATAAGGCAATATATGATTCTGTAAGGCATTTGACACTGCTTAGCTAACAAACCATTTACAATGCAATTTATATTAACTAGCACATAGAGTTAATTTATTGTCATAATTAATATGGAAAGTCCATTTTAGAATAAGTGATTTCTGTTGAGTAACAAAATGAGCCAGCATTATGCCAGATAATATGGAGGTGACTAACATGCTTAAATTAGTCGTAGTAAGTGTATCTAACCCTGTTATAGCAGATATTATAGAGACTAAAAGTATTTTGACAGAAAAATATGGAGATATTTTAGAATTAAAGCTTTTCTACGTTGGAAGAAAAACAGAAGATAATGATTTAAAAGAAATAGAAAAAGCTATATTAGAGGGAGATTTTATAATACTTGACTTAATGGGAAGCGGAGAGGCAGTGGGAAAAACTTGCTTTAAGGCTTGTAAATCTGCTGATTGTAATACAGTTATTATAGGAAATTTAGGAAGAAATAATTTAAGTTCAATTTCAAGACTAGGAGAATTTACTGTAAATGAGATTACAAGCCGAGTAAATAAGTCTGATAAAAAATTGCTTACAGATGAAGTTCTCAGCATAGCGAAGGAAATAGAGCTTATAGATAGAGATACCTTATCTAGAAAGCATAAGGATATTATAAACTATGTGAATATAGGAAGGCATTGGAAGAATGCAGGCATAGAGGAGATAACCAATATGCTGCATTTAATATTAAGAGACTATGGTGGCTATGGAAATCTTCCAGAGCCTAAAGAGCCTAGTCAGTATAATCCAATATCAATATGTAATCCTATGAACATGGAGAGATTTTCAAATATAGATGAGTATATAGCTTCTGGATATATAGATTATAGTAAGCCTACTGTGGTTATGTTCTATTATGGCAACAGTGCGCCTAATAGAGTACAAAGTGCCATAGGTAAAATATCTAGTAGAATATCTGAATTTGCAAATGTGATTCCCATAGCATTTATGTCTTATGGGAGAAGACATCTAAAGGAAATTGAAGATATACTGCTTTCTCCTAAATCTCCAAAGACGGATTTGATATTGAACTTTATGTCATTTAGATTAGGATCAGGACCTATGGGAGAAGATGCACAACAATCCATGGAGCTATTGACTAAGATAAACGCTCCATGTCTTCATCCTTTTTTTATGCCTAAAAGACAAGCTTCAGAATGGCTGGAATCAGAAAGAGGAATTAGTACCGCTGAATTTTTAACTACTGTAATGCTGCCAGAGCTAGATGGTTCAATAGAAACCTATCCTGTAGGAGCAATTACTGACCATATATGGAATGAAGAATTCAAGATTGAGCTAATAGAAGTAGATATAATTGAGGATAGGGTTGAAAAACTAATAAATAGGATAAAGAAATGGATTCAGCTAAGGTATAAAGAAAATAAGGCTAAAAAAGTAGCTATCATATGCTATAATTATCCTCCATCAGAAGGCAATATATTTGGTGGAGCATTTTTAAATACCTTTGAGTCCGTAGAGAATATACTCAGTACATTAAAAAAAGAAGGCTACAGTGTAGATGCTCTGAGCAAAGAAGAGCTAATGGACTACTTCACTGCTGGAAAAATAGTAAACTCAGGAAGATGGGGAGAGGACCAGCTAAGTGATCATATGATTAAGTATGATTCAAAAGAGTATATAGAAGAAAAGGAAGGTACATTATCCTATAAAGAAACCTGTAACCAGTGGGGAGAAGCACCTGGAAGCATAATGACAAAAGAAGCTGATTTTTTAATTCCGGGAAAAGTGTTTCAGAATGTATTCATAGGTTTACAGCCTACTAGAGGAGTACATGAGAATCCAGAAAAAGCATATCATGATAAGGCACTTACACCTCATCATCAGTATCAAGCCTACTATAAATGGCTAAAGGAAGAGTTTAATGCTGATATAATGATTCATGTGGGAACCCATGGAACTCTTGAGTTTTTAAAGGGGAAAGAATGTGGTATGTCTGCTGGCTGTTATCCAGATATGCTTGTACATGATATTCCCCACGCATATATATACAACTGTACTAACCCAGCAGAATCTTCAATAGCAAAGAGAAGATCTCATGCAGTACTGATAAGCTATCAGCCACCTCAATTTGTTCAAGGAGAATTGTATGGAGATTTGCTCCTAGTAGAGTCATTGATAAATGAATATCACAGTGCAGAACAAACTGATCCTACTAAATGTGATAAAATATTCAGCAAAATAGAAGAGAAGGCAAGAGAGATAAACATTGAGTTAGAAGACTTAGATACTTTAGAAAATGAACTCTATAGAATGAAAAGAGCCTTAGTGCCCTATGGACTTCATACCTTTGGAAAAGGGTATTCAGATATGGAAGCAGTAGAGTATATGAAGTTCATATTAAGGTATGACAGATCAGAGGTCAAATCCTTAAAAAGGGCAATATGCGAAAATGAAGGATTAGACTATGATAAGCTTTTACAAGCGAATAAGGTTGATATACTGCAAAGATTAGACGAAAGGGCTTCTGAAATAGTAGATGAATTTTTAGAAGGCAAAAATGTAAGCAGCGTATATCTTGACACATTAGAGTACGGAAAAAAGTGTATGGAAAATGCTAAGCAGTGTAATGAAATGAATGGCTTGTTAAAAGTCTTAAGTGGTGAATATATACCGGCGAAGCTTTGTGGAGATGTATTTAGAAATCCAGAAGTGCTTCCTACAGGATATAACTTGTATCAGTTTGATCCTCATTCAGTTCCTACTGAGGTTGCCTGTGAAAGAGGATGGAGAATAGCAGAAAACACCATAGAAAAATATGTGCAAGAAACTGATACTTATCCTAATAATGTAGCTATTGTGCTGTGGGGAATAGAAACATCCAGAACACAAGGAGAAACTCTAGGACAGATATTAAGCTATTTAGGGGTACGAATACTAAAAAACAAAAGTCAGTTCAGTTTTCAATATGAAATTATTCCTATTGAGGAGCTAGGCAGGCCTAGAATAGATATAACCATTGATATGTCTGGCTTTTTTAGAGATATGTTTCCTAATATGGTTGATGAGCTCAATAATATATTTAGAGACATTTATCTATTAGATGAGTCTGATGAATTGAATTATTTTAAGGCTAATAGTAAAAAGGTCTATGAAAAACTTATTGACCAAGGTTATACAAGGGAAGAAGCGGGGGAATTATCATATGCTAGGTTATTTGGACCTAGAGAAGGAGAATATGGTAATGGAGTAACTAAGCTAATAGAAACTAAGAACTGGAATATGGAAGAACAAATAGGAGAGCTGTTCATACAAAATACAGGGAATGTATATACAAGAAATTATAGAGGAAAAAATGTGGAAGGCTTATTTGAAGACATGCTGTCTAAAGTAGATATAGTATCTCAAATAAGGAGCTACCACGGATATGAGGTTACAGACTTAGATGATTTTTATGGACATTTTGGAGGTCTGGCTAAGGCAGTTGAAGTATCTAAGGAAGAAAAGGCTAAGATATATATCAATGATACTACTGGAGAGAAGATAGAAACTGATAGTGTGGAGAAATCTATAGAACGTGGAGTAAGGACTAGACTGCTAAATCCTAAATGGATAGAAGGCATGCTGCAAAATAAATATCATGGTGTTCAAAAGATAGAGAAGATATTTGAAAATCTAATAGGGCTTTCATCTACTACAAATGAAGTAAAAAGCTGGATATTCGACAGCTTGCATTCTACTTATATATCAAATGAAAATATGCGTGAGAAAATGAAGGAAAACAACAGATGGGCATATTTAGATATACTAGAAAGAATGCTAGAGGCTAAAGAAAGAGGATATTGGGCTGCTACAAAGGAACAGCTGGAGGAGCTTAGAAAGGTATATTTTCAAATAGAGGGAAGTATAGAGGAAAAGATTTAATTCTATCTTTACTTAGAGGACTTGCTGTATTTATTAAGAAATGAAAAAGTAAGTGTAAAGCTATGTCTATAATTCTGATATCTATTATCAAAGAGCTGCAAAACAAGAATTATTATTGACTTAGCATAGGCTGTCCTATATAATAAAGTTATGAAATTTAGTTATTTCTGTTAATGAAATAATTAACATAATGAATTAAGCGAAAGGCGAAGGAAACTAAGCCTTTTTCTTAAGCGTCCGTTATACTGCTATAAACATAACGGACACATTATAAAACCCGTTATATTATATGAAATATAATGATACATTTCATATTAAGAGAGAGCATTTTCAAATAGCAAAATTTGAAGCATTATGCATTTAATAGGATTTGTTTCAATCATTTTTCATGAAATACACAAAACAATTAGAAGTAACTTCAAGTCGTAAATATACTGCTGATTATACCTGTTAAAATTAGGCGCTGGAGCAGATTGAAGTTTAGTTTTTGTGTGGAAAGGAGTAAGAAATGAAGCAGTATAATAGGAATAACCTAGTAGTCATTAGTCTTGGAGTTCTTTTAGTTATTGCAATTATTTTTTCCTTTAGACTTGGCAGATATCCTATACATATTAAAGAACTACTTGGAATTTTGATATCAAGAATTTATCCAATAGAACAATTTTGGACTAATAGAGTAGAAACTATTTTATTCAATATACGTTTACCTCGTATCATTTTGTCTTGTTTGGTTGGCTGTTGCTTGTCCGCTTCTGGAGCGGCATATCAAGGGGTTTTCCAAAACCCAATGGCAGCGCCGGAGATTTTAGGTGCATCAGCAGGTGCTGCTTTTGGTGCAGCACTTGCAATTTTGAATCATGGAAGCAGCTATACCATCACTATAAGCGCTTTTCTGTTCAGTATATTAACAGTTGCTTTAGTATATATAATCAGCAAAAGAGCTAAGGGAAATACTATACTGGGCTTAATCCTGTCTGGTATTATGGTCAGCTCGATTTTTTCTGCGGGAACATCATTTATTAAGCTGGTTGCAGATCCTAATGATCAGCTTCCTGCAATAACTTATTGGCTTATGGGAAGTTTAAATGGAGCTAAGATTAACGACATAAAGTTCGTAATTATTCCTATGGCTGTAGGTCTTATTCCTTTACTTCTTCTAAGATGGAGAATGAATATTCTCACAATGGGAGACGATGAAGCGAAGACCATGGGGGTAAATTCAAATCGAGTTAGATTGATTGTAATCATCTGTTCTACCCTCATTACAGCATCTAGCGTGTCAGTAAGCGGTATGATTGGCTGGGTAGGGCTAGTAATTCCTCATCTGTCTAGAAAGCTTGTGGGCAATAATTACAGGCATCTCATGCCTATATCCATGTTATTTGGTTCGATTTTTCTATTGATGGTAGATAATGTATCAAGAAATTTACTTGCTACGGAGATACCTTTAGGTATACTCACTTCATTTATCGGAGCTCCTTTCTTCATTTACCTGATTACAAGAAAGGAGGAGGCTTAATGAGTATTGAAGTATTAGACCTCAGTTTTAGCTATGGGGATAGACCTATTCTCAATAATATCAATTTTGCAGCTAAGGATAGTCAATTGTTATCAATCTTAGGACCAAATGGTGTGGGGAAAAGCACATTATTTCGTTGTATGTTAGGCTTGCTAAAAGGCTATAAGGGTCAGATTCTATTGAATGGAATAGACATTAAAAAAATTAGTGTAAAAGAAATGGCAAAATTAATAGCATATATTCCTCAGTCCCATTATCCAGCCTTCAACTTTAGTGTATTTGATATGGTTCTCATGGGGACTACTGTTCAAGTATCCAGTATTTCAAGTCCTGGGAAAAAACAAGTAAAGCTTGTGGAATCAGCTCTTGATAGGCTTGGGATATATCATTTAAGAAACAGAGGATATACTCAGATAAGCGGTGGTGAACGGCAATTAGTCTTGTTAGCACGTGCTTTAGTTCAGGAGGCTAAGATTCTTATTTTAGATGAGCCTGCAGCAAACTTGGATTTTGGAAATCAAGTTAGAGTTCTGACACAGATGAAGTCCTTGGTGAAAGAAGGATATATTGTCATACAATCTACGCATAATCCTGATCAGACATTTTTATTTTCAGATACCGTAATTGCTATGAAGAATGGAAAGATCCTTGCTTGGGGTTTACCACATGATGTCTATACCAATGATTTGATTTACAATCTCTATGGAACAGAGGTAGAAATCCAGAGTTTATATGGTGATAAGGTAAGAGTATCTATTCCTAAAAGCGTAATTACCAATATGGCCAATTATTAGCTGCTCTTACTTATAATATAAAAATATATAAAACAATAAAAGGAGAGAGGAAATGAGTAAAAAAATTATTTCATTACTAATTGTAGTTTGTTTATTTATGTCCATGATAACTGCTTGCAGTAATAATGGAGCAGAAGTAACACCTGATACAGAACCAGTAAATAAAGTCTCAGATGAGCCTGAAAAAAAACCTGAAGATGAGAATAAAACCTTAATTTTCACTGATTCTGCAGGACGTGAAGTAGAAGTTCCTGCCGATATAACACGAATTGCAGCTTCTGGTTCGCTTGCTCAAATAGTGATTTTCGCTTTAGCGCCAGATATGCTTGTAGGGCTTTCAGGTGAATGGGGCTCTGTAGCTGAACAGTATATAGACAAGGAATACTATAATCTTCCTGTATTAGGACAGTTTTATGGTAAGGGAGATTTAAATCTTGAAGAGGTAGCTAAAGCTGATCCGCAAGTAATTATTGACATTGGTGAATCAAAGTCATCTATAGCTGAAGATATGGACGGTATTGCAGAGCAAGTTGGTATACCTACTGTACATATTGAAGCAACAACAGAATCCATGGGAAAAGCCTACAGAATGCTAGGAGATCTTCTAGGAAGAGAAAAAGAAGCTGAAGTATTAGCTCAGTATTGTGAAGAAATCTATAATAATACACAAGAAGTAATGAAAAAGGTTGGCGAGGCTGGAAAAGTTAACCTAATATATAGTGTAGGCGAAGATGGGCTTAGTGTGCTTGCTAAGGATTCTTTCCATGCAGAGATTATAGATCAGGTAAGCAACAATGTAGCTGTAGTAGATGATATTTCAAGTAAAGGCTCTGGAAATCCTGTAGACATGGAACAGATTATTTTATGGGATCCTGAGGTTATAATTTTTGCACCAGGGAGCTACTATAGTGGTGTAGCTGAAGATAAAGCATGGCAGGAGCTTAAAGCTATTAAAAACAACAAATACTTTGAAGTTCCTATGGGTCCATACAATTGGATGGGAACTCCTCCATCTGTTAATCGCTATATGGGTATGATTTGGATAACTCAACTACTGTATCCAGAAGTAGCTCAATACAATCTATATGAAGAAACAGCCAAATATTATAAGCTATTCTACCATTGCGAATTATCAGAAGATCAATACAATGATTTAATAAAGAATTCAAAATAAAAATTTGAAATATAATTGCATAACAGGCGGTAAAAGGGTATAGATATATCTTTTTACCGCTTTGAAAATAATGGGGTGAGATTCAAAATGAATTTTAATTGGAATTCAGATACCATTAGATGGTATCAAGATGCTAATTTTTATACAGGTTATAATAAAAAGGTTGCTGAATTAATTGCACCTAAATTAGAAGGCTACTCTACTTTTTGTGATATAGGCTGCGGCTTAGGTCTTGTGGATTTGGAGCTTAGTAAACACATTGAAAGCATTACTTGTATAGATATCAACAATGAAGCCATCCATGCTTTAAAGAAAAATATGAAATTAAGAAAAATTACAAATATTGAACCACGTTTAATGGACTGTGAGGATATTGAAGAAAGCTGGGATGTCATTTTTATAAGTTTTTTTGGAAGTCGTAATATAGAAAGATTTCTTCCTAATTGTAAGAAGCTTATTGCTGTTGTAGGAAAAGACAATGAAGAGGAACTATTCCCTAGAAAGTATAGAACATTTAAAAAAAATACATATGACAAGGTTGAAAAAGAATTAATTGACAAAGGAATACCTTATTGCCTTGATAAGGCTTTGCTGAAATTTGGTCAACCCTTTATATCCATAGAAGATGCCCAAAGATTTGTTAGAACCTATTCGCCAGAAATTAGTCAAGAGGATTTAGAATTTTTCCTATCTAAACGGATAGTTAAAACAGGTGAAGATGAAAAGGAATACCCATACATAATTCCTAGAAAGAAAACAATAGGTATATTTGAAATTCAAGGCAGCCTAGATAAATAAGATGTTACAGAAATATGAAGAGTTTTAAAAATAGTTAAATAAAAACCTTTATTCTATAAGAATGTTTTTTTATTGTGCAATAACCATGAGTAATAAACTCAGCAAATCCTTGCTGAGTTATTTTATTGAGAAATATTAGGAGAAGGATTTAATTTCAATTCATAATCATGAACCTAATAAATTAGCTATTTATATTTAAAAACTATCCATTGACCTCTATATATGGTATGTGTTAAAATTTATATACCATATATAGAACAATGTAGATTTTATATTATTTTTAACACTATCATTTACATGCAGGAAAATATATATTAACTTAACTAACACAATAGAATAGCTTATGTGCAATTTTGAGGAGGAAAGTAAAGTGATTACTAAAATAATTAAAAGAGATGGGCGAGAAGTTCCATTTAATATTGAAAAAATAGCAAATGCAATATTCAAGGCTTCAAGCTCTGTGGGGATAAAGGATTATGATGCTGCATTTATGTTAGCAGAAAAAACAGTGGATTATATTGAAAAGGAAATGATTAATGTAAATCCATCAGTCGAGATGATACAGGATATAGTTGAGAAGATTCTTATAGAAAACGAATGGATTGAAACTGCTAAGGCGTATATACTTTATAGGGCAGAGAGAACTAGATTGAGAGAAATGAACACTAAGATTATGAAAATATATCAGGATCTAACCTTTAAAGAAGCGGAAGATAATGATGTAAAACGTGAAAATGCAAATATTGATGGAGATACAGCAATGGGAACTATGCTTAAATATGGCTCGGAAGGTGCAAAACAGTTTTACAATATGTTTATATTAAAGCCAGAGTATTCCAAGAGCCATAAAGAAGGAGATATACATATACATGATCTTGATTTTTTAACTCTTACAACTACCTGCTGTCAAATTGACATTGAAAAACTTTTTAGAAATGGATTCAGTACAGGGCATGGTCATTTAAGAGAGCCAAATGATATTCAAAGCTATTCTGCCCTTGCTTGTATAGCAATACAGTCAAATCAGAATGATCAGCACGGAGGTCAAAGTATTCCAAATTTTGACTATGGAATGGCTCCTGGAGTTAAAAAGACTTATAAGAAACACTATATTAAAAATCTATCTAGTGCTATAGAGCTGCTTACAGATAATAAAGAGGCTGGAATAATAGTAGACAATATCGTAAATGCAATTGAGAAGGAATACAATCTTGTGCCTAATTTAAAGCTAGAGGAAGAGTATATTAAGATTGAAGAAAAGCTTCTATTAAGCCATTTTCAAGATATGGAATTAGTAAAAAAAGCTCAAGAGTTTGCAAGAAGTAGAGCCTATACTCAAACAGATAGAAGTACATATCAAGCTATGGAGGCTTTTATACACAATTTAAATACTATGCACAGCAGAGCAGGAGCACAGGTGCCATTTAGTTCTATTAACTATGGTACAGATACATCCTTAGAGGGAAGAATGGTAGTTAAAAATATACTTTTAGCTACAGAGGCAGGTCTTGGCAATGGAGAGACTCCTATATTTCCTATACAGATATTTAAGGTGAAAGAAGGCTTGAATTATAATAATGGAGATATTAACTACGATCTATTTAAGCTTGCATGCAGAGTAAGTGCTAAAAGGCTATTTCCTAACTTCTCATTTATTGATGCTCCATTTAATCTTAAGTATTACAAAGAAGGTAAGCCTGAGACTGAAATAGCTTATATGGGTTGCAGAACAAGGGTAATTGCAAATGAACATGATCCATCAAGAGAGATAGTGTACGGAAGGGGAAACTTAAGCTTTACAACAATTAACCTTCCAAGAATAGCTTTAAAAAGCAATAAAAACATGGATAGTTTTTTTAGTGAGCTAGATGAAAAAATAGATTTAGTAATAAATCAGCTTATGGATAGATTTGAAATACAAGCAGGTAAAAAGGTTAAAAATTATCCCTTCCTTATGGGACAAGGCGTTTGGATTGATTCAGATAAGCTTAGCTGGGAGGATGAAGTTAGAGAGGTATTAAAGCATGGGACTCTCACTTTAGGCTTCATAGGATTAGCAGAATGTCTTAAAGCATTAACTGGAAAACATCATGGAGAGTCTGAAGAGTCACAAAAAATTGGACTTAATATTATTGGACATATGAGGAAGCGTATGGATGAAGCTTCAAATAAATATAAAATGAATTTTTCTCTAATTGCTACACCAGCAGAAGGTACTGCTGGAAGGTTTGTAAATATGGATAGAAAAATATTTGGTACTATAGAAGGAATTACAGATAGGGACTATTATACAAATAGCTTTCATGTGCCAGTTTATTGTGAAACAACCGCATTTAATAAAATAAAAATAGAAGCTCCATATCATGAACTTACAAATGCAGGACATATAACATATGTTGAGTTAGATGGAGACCCTTCTGAGAATATAATGGCATTTGAAAAAATTATAAGGGCCATGAAGGAAAATGGGATAGGATATGGTTCAATAAATCATCCGGTGGACAGGGATCCTGTGTGCGGCTATTCTGGAATAATCAAAAATCAATGTCCAGGATGCGGAAGACAGGAAGGAAGCATAAAATTTGAAAGAATCCGAAGAATCACAGGCTATCTAGTAGGTACCTTAGACAGATTCAATAATGCAAAAAGAGCAGAGGAGAGAGATAGAGTCAAGCATTTATCTATGAAATAATAAATTGATTTTAAGGTAGTGATAGTATTGTCTGACGAAATAAGAATTGCAGGTATAGTCAAAGAATCAATTGTAGATGGGCCAGGAATACGCCTTGTAGTTTTTGTTCAAGGATGTAGGCACAGCTGCTTAGGCTGCCATAATTCCCATACTCACTCCTTTGAGGGAGGAGAGCTGATTAATATTCAAGGTATTGTCAATATGATAAAAGAAAATCCTCTATTAGACGGGATAACATTAAGTGGAGGAGAACCTTTTGAACAAGCAAAAGCTTTATCTAAATTAGCTAAGATTACAAGAGAATTAGGATATAATATAGTAACGTATACGGGCTATACTTATGAATTCATAACAAGCAGATTCTCCGAAAATCATGATTGGAAGGAGCTTCTATATAATACTGACATATTAATAGATGGTAAATTTGAAATTGAAAAAAGAAATCTAGCATTTAAATTTAGAGGCTCTGAAAATCAAAGAATTATTGATGTCAACAAAACGGGAAACGAAGGACAAATAGTTCATGCAATAGTTTAAACTAGTTGTTGTAAATTATAAAATGAGCCTTAGAGGTATTAGTTCTTGTACAAAAAAGCCTTGATAAATTTTATAACATAAAAGGATGAATCACATATTTAAAATGGAGATGAGTATATGAAATTTATACTAGTTAGACATGGAGAGACAGAGGCTAATATTGGGGGAATTTACAGCGGATGGACGGATTTTCCCCTTACTGAAAAGGGCAACAAGGATATACAGGCAACGGCAAAAAACTTAAAAAGATACAAAAATGTAGATATAATCTATTCCAGTCCTTTGAATAGGGCTTTGACTACAGCAAAGGCTATTTCAGCATCCATAAATAAAGAGATACAAATAGTTGATAATTTAAAGGAAATGAACTTTGGAATATTTGATGGTAAGGAAGGGCAGTATATTCAAAAAAATCATGATAATGAATGGAAGTCTTGGATTGAAGATTACGTGAACTACAGAATACCAGAGGGAGAAAACCTAATAGACCTATATGACAGAATAAAAGTTTTTTTAGATAAGCTTATAGAGAAGGACAAGGATTCCATAATAGTAACTCACGGAGGAGTTATTCAGGTTATGATTACACATCTTTTGGACTTAGGACTAGATAAGATGTGGCATTTTCAATGCCCTCCCGCAGGGTATGCTGAAATAGAGTATGTAGATAATTTTGGCTTTTTAAGGAGACTAACATAGCTGATTGTGATTGAAGTTCTTATAAAACGGGAGGCTTGATGACTATGAAGATTTCTAAATTTAGAGACTTAACCATTATTGACATAAACGATGATCAGGTTATGGTTATATCCTGTGACTCTGCAGGCGCTATAGGAAATAAGGAAAAGGATATAGTAAAAGTAGAACCAGAGATAGTAGGTTATTTTACGGCACAAGTAGCTCTTATGGAAATACTTGCTATTGGAGCAAAGCCTATAACTATAGTCAACACATTGTCTGTAGAGATGGATGATACGGGGAAAAGAATAATTGAAGGAATAAAACGTGTGGTAGAGCCTTTAGATTTTTCTGATGTCGATATAATAACAGGCAGTACAGAAGAAAACTTTCCAGTGTGTCAAACTGGCATGGGTATTACTATAATAGGGATAATAGATAAAAAGAATTGGGGCAGGCCTAAAGCTAGGGCAAATACCCTAGTGGCAGTAGTGGGAGTTCCTAAAATAGGAAATGAAATAATAGAGGATAAGGGAAGAGAAATTTTATCCATTTCTCACCTATTAGAGCTTAAAAATAATCCAAGTATTCATGAAATACTGCCAGTAGGTTCAAAAGGAATATTGTATGAGTTAAAAGAAATGGCAAGGACAAATAATCTTAGCTATTGTTTAGAAGATGAGATAGCATTAGACATAGAAAGATCAGCAGGACCAGCAACCTGTGCTATTATTTCAATAGATGAAGGAGAGTATAATAGCTTGAAAAATTCCTTTCCAATTCCTGTTGAGAGAATTGGAAGGTTTATATAAAATTAAATTTTAATTTGCATACTATTAATACCGCTGTGCTTATTGAAAACATAAGATTCTTCGACTGCGTCTCAGAATGACAAAAAAACAGACCTTTTTGGTGGGCATTTGCAGTACTAGTATTTTAAAAAAATCAAAAGAGGAAAATAAAATAATTATTTTCCTCTTACTCGATTTAGAATCTTATTTTAGCATAGAGCTTACAAACCATAGGTTCTTGCTATAGTATGCAACATAGTCTTCGAAGATAGCAACTGTTTCAAAGTCTCCTTCTTCGTCTGCTGTATTTCTAATATCAGTTGCTAATTCTTTCATTAATTCCATATCTTTTTTGATGACTTCTAGAGATTCTTTAACTGTAAAATCCTTAGCTTTAATTTCCTGAACTGTAGCTTTTTCTAGATACTCAGCTATAGTTGATAAAGGCATTATATTCTTCATCTTCAATAACTCTGCTACTTCATCTAGATTTTTAAATAACTCATCATAGATTTCTTCTGTGAAATTGTGAACTTCCATAAATTTTCCACCTACTACATTCCAGTGAATATTGTGTAGTTTTACATTTAAGATACTTAGGTTTGCTAAATAATTTTGTAATAAATCAATATGCTTCATAATCATACCTCCTTAAGATATTTTAAATATTTAGAAATTATCCTATATTTGTTTTGTTAATATAATTATATGATATAATAAAAGAAACAAAAAGGCGCAAATTTGTTCGTAAGGAGCGATGATATGAAAAGTAAAATATCAAACGGATTTCAAATTGTACAGGATTTAATTAAATTAAGGTGGGTACCTGAAATATTAAAATCTATTCAGATTGGCAACCAGCATTATAGTGAAATATTAAGAAGTATTCCATATATGAGTCATACAGAGCTAAATAGAAAATTAAATGTACTTATAGAAAAAAATGTTATAGAGAAAACAGTTGAGGACAAGACCATATCCTATTCATTGCTAAGCTTTGGAAAAGATTTAGTACACATATTTGGTCACTTAGAAGATTTAGAGGACAAATATTTTCAAGCTTTTAGAGTATAAGAACAAGAGTATTGATTAAAAAAGTTAAAAGCAAATAATCTTTCTTACCTTACAATAAAGCATACTCAATGGTGGAATTGCAGGATTATTATAAGACTGAGATGTGGGTTTATATAAAAAAGGTGAAAGAAAAGAATAAATTGTTAACAAACTAACGATTAGGGTATATAATTAGAAATAACTACATAAAAGGAGGAGAAATATTATGCAGTTTTTAATAGTTATTGTTGCAGTAGCAGCTTATTTAATTGTTGAACAAGTAAAAAAGCAGAGAAAGAAAAAGTATTATGATGACAATGTAATTGATATTAACCCTAATGAGAATAAGAAGCCAAAATTAAAAGTAGATAATAGAATTATATGGGGTGTAGTTATAGGTGTTGTAGTTATATTTCTTTTAACTTCCAGCATTTATACTGTTGATCAGACTGAATTTGCTGTACTCACAACCTTTGGCAGGCCAAGCGGAGATATAGTAGAATCTGGACTAAAGTTTAAATTACCTTATCCCATACAAAATGTACATAAGCTATCAAAAGAAACCTTCTCATTAACACTAGGATACAAAGAAAGAGAGAATCAGGTACAAGTAAGCGAATCGGAATCTAAGATGATAACTGGAGATGAAAACATCATATTAGCTGACCTAGAGGTTCAGTGGAAGATCGTTGACCCTATAGCATTTTTATATAGCACCAGTGATCCAAAGACCATATTATTCAATGCAACCTCCTCATCCTTAAGAACTGTAATAGGAAGCTCTACAGTAGATGATGCTCTAACAGATGGTAGAACTAAGATAATAAATGATATAAGACAAAATCTAATTGAGTTAACTAATCATTATAACTTGGGGATATCAATAATAAATGTAAACCTCCAGGATGTAGACTTGCCAACATCAGAGGTAGATGCTGCATTTAAATCAGTAACCGATGCTAGAGAGGAAAGAATAACGAAAATAAACGAAGCAAATAAATATAGAAATGAAAAGATAAATCAGGTAGAAGGTGAACAATCAGCCATACTTAGCAAGGCAGAGGGAGAAAAGATTAGTGTAATAGAAAAGGCTAAAGGAGATGTAGCACAATTTAACGCTATTTATTCCGAATATAAAAATAATCCAAGCATTACTAGACATAGATTAACTATACAGGCAATAGAGCTAGCGTTCAAAGAAGCAAGAGTTATTATAGTAGACGATAGCGGTAATACAGTAAAATACTTACCTATAGATGACATAATAAAAAAGGGGGTAAATTAAATGGAAGCAGTTAAAAATAGAAGCATAGTTAAAAAGATATTTTTCATTTATATACCTATCCTGATTATCGCTTTTGCTCTATTGAGCAATACATTTATAGTAAAGCCAAATGAGTATGCAGTAATAAAACAATTTGGAAAAATAGTGAAGGTAATTGAGGAAGATGGACTTAAGATAAAAGTACCTCTTGTTCAGTCAGTATCAAAGCTACCAAAGCATGTACTTTTTTATGATGTACCTGCTACAGAAATAAATACTTTTGATAAAAAAAGAATACTAGTTGACTACTATACATTATGGAAAATAACAGATCCTGTACAGATGCTAGAAACCTTAAAGACAATAAATGCAGCGGAAGCCAGACTAAGTGATATTATGTACTCATCTGTGAGAAATGAACTTGGTAAACTAGAATATGGTGAAATCATTAACCCTGCTGACAATAATAGAGGCAGTATAGATTTAGTAGTTCAGGATAATATCAATGCTATACTTAAAAGCAATCTAAATGGAATAGAAATAGTAGATATTCAAATGAAAAGAATAGATTTACCACAAAGCAATGAACAGTCCGTATATAAGAGGATGATTTCAGAGAGAGCAAGTAAAGCTCAAGAATACCTATCACAGGGAGATGCAGAGAAAACTAAGATTATGGCAAATGCAGACAGAGAAGTAGCGGAGCTAATTGCTAAAACCAATTCACAGGCTAAAGAGATAGTTGCAGAGGGCGAAAAAGAAGCTGCTAAGATTTATAATGATTCATATGGACAGGATGTAGAGTTTTTTAAATTGTATACGACCTTAAATTCATATAAGACATCTATAGACGGAGAAACAGTTTTAATGGTGCCTATAAACTCTCCATATCTTAAATACTTTATGGGACAATAAGCTAGTAGCATAAGATATTGAATTTAAATATTGACATTTTTGGCAGTACATTGTATATTATATAGTAATACTTGAGAGTGTACCTAGGGTTCCGGCTATAAAGCGCAGGTCCAAGCGGTACAGGATGTTGTCTACACTTCTAGGAGAAAAGCCTGGAGGACGAGTCTCAAAACGACTTGTCTCCAGGCTTTTTTTATGACCTAACCCGATTTTCCGAGTGCTTTTGTCGGAAAATCGCTGGTAGGTCAAACGCAACGAGCACCAACTCTAGTGTAAGTTTATGATAGGAGTGTCCGTTAGGACCAAATTTATGTGAGCGACAGCGAGCAAATAAATTTGTGTTGCGAGACTGCATTATTTAAAAGGGGAGGGGAAGTAATGAGCATAATACAAGTAACAAACTTACAAAAGACATTCAAGATAAAAACTAAAAGTGCAGGATTAAAAGGGAGCATGAAGTCAATATTTTCTCCTGAATATAAGGAGGTAGAGGCAGTAAAAAACATTTCCTTTAATGTAGATAAGGGAGAAGTTCTTGCATTTATTGGACCAAATGGTGCAGGCAAATCTACAACCATAAAAATGCTTACTGGGATACTTTATCCAACCTCAGGAGACCTTAGTGTACTCGGCTTAAATCCTTCTACAGACAGAAAACAGTTGTCCTATAGAATAGGCACTGTCTTTGGACAGAAATCACAGCTATGGTTTCATCTTCCGCCTATTGACAGCTTTAATCTATTAGGAAGGATATATGAACTAGAGGATGAATATTTGAAAAAAAGGATTTCATATCTTACAGAATTATTTGAGATAAGCGAGCTACTAGAAATACCTGTACGTAAGCTTTCCTTAGGACAAAGAATTCGCTGTGAAATAGCAGCATCTATTTTACACAATCCAGAAATAATCTTTCTAGATGAGCCTACTATTGGTTTAGATGTTGTAGTAAAGCATAAGATAAGGGAGCTTATTACAAAGCTAAATAAGGAAGAGAATACAACCATATTTCTTACTTCTCATGATGCTGGAGATATTGAACAGATGTGCAAGAGAGTTATGATTATTAACCATGGAGAGGTAGTCCTTGATGAATCAGTAAAGAACCTTAAATATAACTATTTGAATCAAAAGATTATCGATATAAAATACATGGAGCCTGTTGAAATCAATATTCCTAATATAAAAGTATTGAAGCATAAGGGCTATGCTGCAAAGGTGGAGATAGACAGCTCTATCTGTGATATAGATAATGTAATAGGAGAGCTAATGAAGCTGGGGAAAGTTGCGGATATTACCATTTCAGAGCCTCCAATGGAAGATATAATATCTCATATCTATCGGCAAAAAGCAAAGGCAGGTGATAGCTATGAAGAAAGTCAATAAATACTTTTATATTACTAAAATTAGTTTGTCAAACAATTTTGTGTACTTTGGAGACTTCTTAATTCGTAATTTCTTCTTTTTATTTATTATATATATCTACATGATGCTATGGACTAATATTTATGGAAGTAAGGGCGGAAATGTTGCTGGGCTTACTTTAAATCAAATGATATGGTACTTAGTCGTAACAGAAATAGTTACCCTGTCTCGGTCTAATATATTTATGGAGGCAACTCAAGATGTAAAGAATGGCAATATAGCATATATGCTGAACAAGCCGTATAACTATATCCTCTACTGCTTTTCCAATTCCTTGGGAGAGATGGGAATCAAATTGTTGAATAATACCATAATGGGATTTATTATAGGGATTTTATGTGTAGGACCTCTTAAAAATTTCAGCCTTATTCATCTGCCTTTTATCATAATTTCCATATTAATAGGTATATTTATTAACTTTTTTATTCATATTTCACTTTCTCTTACTTCATTTTGGCTTGAAGAAAACAGCGCTTTTTTTTGGATATATAATAAGCTAGTATTTACATTAGGTGGTATGCTAATGCCACTAGAGCTGTTTCCTAAGTGGCTTAGAAGCATTGCTATAAATCTTCCCTTTGCATATGTTACTTACGCACCAGCAAAGCTTGCTGTTAATTTTTCTTATAGTGGATTCATATATACTATAGCTTTTCAGCTAGTATATTTAGGCTTCTTCTTCATACTGTCTATGATAATATTCAGAAAGGGGGCACGAGCATTAAATGTTAATGGAGGTTAAAAAAAATATAAAGCTTATTGCAATGTATTTTAAGTTCAATCTTTCTGCTTCTATGGAGTATCGCGCAAGTTTTTTGACACAGACATTTGGAATGATTATAAATAATGCTTCATTTATATTCTTCTGGTGGATTTTGTTTGAAAACGTTGAAAGTATTGGCGGATATGGATTTGAACAGGTTATGACACTGTGGGCTATTTCATCTTCTTCATTTGGTATTGCATTTATTCTTTTCGGAAATATAAGAAATATATCTCGAATGATAATAAACGGAGAACTAGATACTTATTTATTGCAGCCAAAGGATGTACTATTAAATATTATTTCATCAAGTACAGTAGTATCTGCTTGGGGAGACTTATTCTATGGAATCATCCTATTCATTGGAGTAAATGGCTTTCATATAGGCAGCTTTCTGCTATTCTTACTATTTTGCATAACTGCATCATTGATACTTTCCAGCGTTGTAGTCTTTGCAAATTCATTGACATTTTATATGGGAAATTCACAAGGGATAAGTAGTCTTATTTTGGAGTTCATGATATCCTTCAGCATTTACCCAGAGGGAATGTATAAAGGATTAGTGAAGCTTATAATATATACTGCTATACCAGCCGCCTTTATTTCACTTGTTCCTGTAAAGATACTAACTGTATTCTCATGGAAATGGATTGCTATATTGCTATTGGCTGTAGTAGTATGGACTACCTTCTCATACTGGTTTTTCTATAGAGGACTTCGAAAATATGAATCTGGAAACTTGATTATAAGCAAGCTATAAAATTAAGTAGGACAGTCAAATAAGGATTAGTGTGATTAGTTGTTGCAAATTACCTAGTTAAAGTGATATTATTTAAAGGTGTAATGTACTTAATTATATTTGTTGCTCATAAATTTAATAGTGAATGCAGCATAACTAAATACTTTGGGGGTAAGATCATGGAATTATTGAAAGCAGTTATTTTAGGAATTGTTGAAGGGATTACTGAGTGGCTGCCAATAAGCAGTACTGGTCATATGATTTTAGTTGAAGAATTCATACGTTTAGATGCTTCGGAAGCTTTTATGGAAATGTTTCGTGTAGTAATTCAGCTAGGTGCTATTTTAGCTGTCGTTCTTCTTTATTTTCACAAGCTAAATCCTTTTTCGCCTAGAAAGTCTCTTAAAGAAAAGAGAAATACAATGTCCATATGGTATAAAGTAATTATTGGTGTTATTCCAGCAGGTGTGCTGGGGACTTTATTTGACGATTGGCTAGATAAACATTTATATAATTATCAAACAGTTGCTATTACTTTAGTTGTTTATGGAATTCTATTTATTATTATTGAAAATAGAAATAAGAGACGAAGAAGTAAAATTAACTCCTTTGAGGATTTGACTTATGGAACAGTCTTTTTAATTGGAATATTTCAAGTTTTGTCTTTAATTCCAGGAACATCACGTTCTGGAGCTACTATTCTTGGAGCTATTTTACTTGGTACATCACGCTATATTGCTGCAGAATATTCATTTTTCATGGCTATTCCAATAATGTTCGGAGCAAGTGCATTAAAGCTTATTAAATTTGGTTTCAACTTTACTGGAGCTGAAATCAGCATTTTGCTTACTGGTATGATTGTAGCCTTTGCTGTTTCAATTATAGCTATCAAATTCCTTATAGGGTATATTAAAAATAACGATTTTAAAGCCTTCGGCTGGTATCGTATTATTCTAGGATTATTGGTAATTGGATATTTTACTTTATTGGGCTAGAAAAAAATTAAGGGCAGGTATATTGGTTTATAGTATAAACTAGTATACCTGCTTTTGCTTTTTGACTATTAGAATAGTCATTGACATGGAGTGTATATTCTGGTAGTATATTCATAAGGATGACTATCATGGTAGTCATGAAAGGAGTATAGTATTATGGATGTAAAATTATTTGATTCAGAGCTAAAGGTAATGAATGTTTTATGGAAAGAAGGAGATTTATCTGCTGGACAGCTTGTGAAGATTTTGAAAGCTGAAACAGGATGGAATAGAAATACTACTTATACTGTTATTAAAAAATGTATAGATAAAGGTGCCATTGAACGTTATGAACCAAATTTCATGTGCAGAGCGATTATTAGCAGGGAGCAGGTGCAGAACTATGAAACTGCAGAGTTAATTGATAAGATGTTTGATGGCTCGAAAGAAAAATTTTTTGCTGCGTTTTTGGATGGTAAGAATCTTTTAACAGAGGAAGTAGAACAATTGAAGAAGTTAGTGGATAAATTGAAATGAGGTGGATCTCATGAGAATTCTTCAAATGAGTTTTTCTGCTGGAATGTTGATATTGGCTATTTTCGTAATTCGCTCTCTCGCAATAAATAGACTTCCAAAGAAGACATTTGTTGCGTTATGGGGTATAGTATTGCTGCGATTACTGGTACCTATTACAATCCCAGTAAAGATTAATATCGGAGATACATTAGGTGGAAGAATATTAGTAGAAAATGTAGATAAAACAGCTAATGCTTTAGATTTGAATTATGTCGTTTCTGGCCTAATGCAAGGACAAATGGAAACCTCTCCGCAGGCCGCTAATATTTTTTCTACTTTATATGTTGTCTGGGTTATTGGTGCCATAATACTATTGCTATTTTTCCTTGTGTCATACATAAGAAGCTATAGAAAGCTGCAGGAGGCTTTACCATTGGAGGACAATGAACTTCTTAATGCATGGCTACATGAAAATCAGCTAAGACGTACTATAAAGCTAAGGGTATCTGATAGAATTTCTACACCTATTACATATGGAATATTTTCACCGAAAATTGTGTTGCCAAAGATGATGTGCCTTACAGACAATAAGCAAATAGAGTATGTAATGAGCCATGAGTTAATTCATATTAAAAGATTTGACAACCTATGGAAAATAGTATCCATAATAGCAGTATGTGTACACTGGTTTAATCCATTAGTATGGGTGATGTATGTATTATTCAATAGAGATTTGGAAATATCGTGTGATGAAGAAGTTATATCTATTCTTGGTGAAAACAATAAAGAGGCATATGCACTGGCTCTAATTAATTTAGCTGAGAAGAGAGCGAGTATTTCTTTATTCTATAATGGATTTGGAAAGAATTCTATTCAAGAAAGGATTGTGTCAATTATGAAATATAAGAAAACAAAGGTTCTAGGCTTTGGATGTGCAATTATTCTAGTACTAGCAGCTAGTATTGTTTTTGCAGTGCCCACATTGAGTACAGGTGAATCATCAATGCCATTGATTACAACATCAACTAATGCAATTTATGCCAAATTAGACGTTCCTTCAATTGAAGAAATAACTCTTAATGGATACCCTGTAAATGAATTTGGCGAAACATATGGACCTGATATATACGACAGTATACTGCCTGAGCCTGATTTGATACTTGCTGAGGGTGTCAATGGAGTAAAAGGATATGTAAAAGCATCTGACCTAAGCCCAGAGGTTAAATCTATTGAAGAAGCGTTGGCCTATAACAAGCAGCATAAAGGGGGAAGATATATTCCTTTGTATCTTCAAGATGGAAAAACAATTATTGGTGAGTTTTATATTTCTAATTAAGTCATAAGGAACTTTGAATTTGGGAATTACTTGAATTAGATAGTACAATAGATTACATCAAATGCTGGAAGTATTATGAGCTTTTAAAGCTTTGCGTTTTAGATACACTTATGGCACTATTTTATTTTAATGTCCTAGATAAAAATTAAGGGCAGATATATTGGTTTATAATACAAATCAGTATACCTGCTTCTAATTTTTATCCTCCTTGATTTTTTTCACATAACTAACACAATAATCTATTATAATATATTTATATCTGGACTAAATTGGAGGTTTTTTTATGTTTAAAGTTTTAGTGGTAGATGATGAAGAAAAAATTCGAGAGGTTATCAGAGAATATGCAGAATTTGAAGGTCATACTGTAGTTGAAGCTAAAGATGGAATGGAAGCAGTAAACCTTTGTAGAACAGAAGATTTTGATGTGATAGTAATGGATATCATGATGCCTAAATTAGACGGATTTTCTGCATATAAGGAGATAAAAAAGGCAAAGGAAATACCAGTTCTCATGCTTTCAGCTCGTGGAGAGGAATACGATAAGCTATTTGGCTTTGAAATAGGAATAGATGATTATGTAGTCAAGCCATTTTCACCTAAAGAAGTCATGGCAAGGCTAAATGTGATAGTGAACCGTAACAGAAAATCAAAAGAAGAAACCATGAAAAGCTCTAGACTAACCTTTAAAGGTCTACAGATAGACATGATAGGCAGAAATGTATTTGTAGACGGAATAAAGGCTGATATGACTCCAAAGGAATATGAGCTTCTATTTTATCTTGTCAGGAATAAGAATGTGGCTCTTACTAGAGAAAAGCTATTAAATGAAGTATGGGGATTTGATTTTTATGGCGATGACAGAACTGTAGACACGCATATAAAGATGCTTCGCAACAGTATAGGCCCTTATAGAGATTATATAGTGACTCTAAGAGGCTTAGGCTATAAGTTTGAATATATAGAATAGATGAAGCGTGGTGAATGATTTGAGAAAATCCTTTGATACTAATAGTCTCAAATTTAAACTTTGGACTTATTTTATATTCTTTGCTGCCATTATAATGATAATACTTTGGCTTTTACAAATAGTTTTTTTAAACACCTATTATAAGTCTATGAAGACAAATGAAATAAAGAAAATAGGCAATGCCCTAGTTGAAGAATACAACAAGGATGGCTTTGAAGACTTAATCTATAGTACATCCTTTATTAAAGGAATAATTATTCAAGTTTTTAATGAGTACGGAGATTCAATATTTCCCATAAATACTTTTGGAGAAATAAGACCTCCTAAAAGAGAAGCTCCAATAAATGGGAGCTTTATTAGAAAACTAGAAGACAGTCCAGATGGTAAGATCATATATGCAATTGAAGATTTTAGAATGAGGACACACTCAGTAGTTTATGGCGCTATTTTAGAAGGAAAAAATGGAGAGAAGCATTATCTTTATATTAATGGCTTATTAGAGCCTATAGATTCGACTACTTCCGTACTAAAAAACCAATTAATAATAGTAACAGTCATATCTTTACTTTTAGCCATAGGACTTTCTTTTCTGATAGCTACTAAATTGTCTAAACCTATAACTAATGTAACTAATTCAGCTGCTTTACTTGCTAAGGGTAATTATGATGTGATTTTTCAAAGAGGCGATTATACAGAGATTAATCAATTGGCAGATACTCTGAATTTTACTACAGCAGAATTATCCAAGACAGAGGAGCTTAGGAGAGAACTCATTGCCAATGTTTCTCATGATTTGCGTACACCCTTAACCCTAATCAAATCCTATGCTGAGATGATAAGAGACATATCAGGAAACAATCCAGATAAACGGATTTCACATTTGAAAGTAATCATAGATGAGAGTGATAGATTAAATGCATTAGTAAATGATATGTTAGATTTATCAAAGATTCAGTCAGGAATAAACGAAGTAGCTTATAAAGAATTTGACATTGGAAGGACTACTAAAAACATATTAAAGAGATTTTCTGTTTTATCAGATATATATGGGTACAGATTTATTCTAAACAGTGATGATGACGATATAGCAATTGGAGATGAACAGAAAATAGAACAGGTAATATATAACTTAATCAGCAATGCTGTTAATCATACTGGCGAAGATAAACTTATTACCATAGATTTAAGAAACTTAGGGGAATATATAGAATTTAAGGTAACTGATACAGGCAAGGGTATTTCTGAAGAGGAGATACCACATATTTGGGATAGGTATTATAGCTCAGGTAAAACATATAAACGTGGCATCATAGGCAGCGGCTTAGGCTTATCAATAGTCAAGAGCATACTAATAGCCCATGATGCAAGGTTTGGAGTAGAGAGCATATTAGATAAGAGAAGCACTTTTTGGTTTCAGCTAAAAGCTAAGTAGATTAAAATGGGAAATAGTAGAAACCCAAGCCATATCTTGCAAATATTGGCTTGGCTTTTTATTATTTTTGTGTTTTTTGGAGACTTTTCACCTGAATTTCTAAATAATATCATATGTTTTTCACAAAAACAAATTAATGTTAGATTAAGACGAAATCTAGGAGGTGAGAAAATGAATGAAATCAAATATAGACATGAATATAAGTTCTTTATAAATACAGGGGATTACTATGCTTTAAGAACTAGGATAAAGGCTTTAATGAAGCTAGATAGAAATTCTAGAGACAGCGGAGACTACTCTATTAGAAGCATATATTTTGATGATATAAAGGATACTGCACTTTTTGAAAAGATAAATGGTGTAAATCACAGGGAAAAGTTTAGGATAAGATTTTATAATGGAGATTCCTCATATATTCGGTTAGAGAAAAAAATCAAAAATAATGGACTCACCGCAAAATTCAGTACTAAAATATCTGCTGAAGCCTGCTTAAAAATTCTTAATGGAGACATGGATTGGATTAGAACCAGTGAGGACAGTCTTTTGTATGAGCTGTATACTAAGATGAAGAATCAACTATTTAGGCCTAAAACTATTGTAGACTATGACAGAGAAGCTTATATCTATCCAATAGGTAATATAAGAGTTACCTTTGACAAATCAATAAAATCTGGACTATTTTCAACTAATATATTTGATACAAAATTACCTACAATGAAGGCTTTGGATACTAAGCTCATAATTCTTGAAGTAAAATTTGATGAATTTCTTCCAGATTTCATTTCAGATATTATACAGATTGGAGATAGAAGAGCTACAGCAGTATCAAAATATGCATTGTGCAGAGTAATAGGATAATAATGGAATATAGGAGATGAGAGAATGAATGGAACTACAAATACTTTAAATTTTAGTGATATATTTAAATCAAGTTTTCTCAATAAAATAGGTGCCATATCAGCCCTTGATATGATAATAGCCCTAGGACTTGCATTTATATTGGGATTATTTATAATGACAGTTTATAAGAAAACCTTTAAGGGAGTCATGTATTCCTCAAGCTTTGGAGTAGCTCTAATGGCTTTGACACTGATTACAACATTAATCATTTTGGCAGTAACTTCAAATATAGTATTGTCTCTAGGTATGGTTGGTGCATTATCTATAGTTCGTTTTAGAAGTGCCATAAAGGAACCTATTGACATAGCATTTCTCTTTTGGGCAATTTCTGGAGGTATAGTTCTAGGAGCAGGGCTTATACCCTTGGCCATATTTGGCTCCATATTTATTGGAATAGTCTTAGTTCTGTTTGTAAATAAGAAATCTAATGAAATACCATATATAATGGTAGTCAATTGTGAAGATGATAATTCTGAAAAAGAAGTTTTATCTGTAATAGATAGTAAGGTTGAAAAATACATTGTTAAATCTAAATCTGCTTCTAAAATTAGTGGACTAGAAGTCACTGTAGAAATTAGGCTTAAAAATATGACTACGTCATTTATTAATGAAATAAATAAAATCAATGGAGTTTCTAATGTAGTAATGGTCAGCTATAATGGCGATTATATGGGGTAGTTAGCTTTTTCAGAAAGAGTGGTGAATAAAGTTGATTAAAGAAAAGTATATAACTACCATAAGCATTATATTTATGGCAACAATAGCTATTTTCATAGCAGTCTTATTGACCTCTGTTCATAAGAGCGAAGTTTCTTTTGAAGCTTCTCAACCTGAATATATGTCTAAAGTATTTGATAAGGATAAGGTTTCAGAGATAAATATAATAATTGATGAAGACAAATGGCAGGAGCTTTTAGATAACGCAATTAAAGAAGAATACTATAATTGTGATATATCAATAAATGGTGAAACTTTTACAAATGTAGGAATTAGAGCAAAAGGAAATTCAAGCTTAAGTACGGTAGCTAATGACAGCACTACAGATAGATATAGCTTTAAAGTAGATTTTAGTGAATATATTAAAGGACAAAGCTACTATGGCCTGGATAAATTGGCACTTAACAATAACATGTCCGATGCCACTTATATGAAGGAGTATCTTTCCTATGATATGTTTTCAGAAATGGACATTCCTACACCAGGCTTTGCTTATTCCAACATTAAAATAAATGGTAAGGATTGGGGCTTATACCTTGCAGTTGAAGTCATGGAGGAAAGCTTTATTGAAAGATACTATGGCAGTATAGATGGAAATCTATATAAGCCTGAAGGCATGGAGATGGGCGGAAATAGAAACATTGAAAACAGAGATATGGTAGGCAATATACAAAGGAATGCTCCTAGGCAGAATAACCAAAATGATGAAGGAAATATAATAAATCCAGAAGTCATAGGTGAAAATCTACCAAAAGAAAGAGATATTAAACAGGAAGACATGTCAAATAATATGGCAGGATTTGGAATGGGCAGGAGCAGCAGTAGTGGTACTAATTTAGTATATACGGATGATAATCTATCAAGCTATTCTGGGATTTTTGATAATGCCATATTCAAATATACAAATGAAAAAGACCAAAGAACCTTAATCAATATATTAAAAAATTTGAATAGTGGGACTGATTTAGAAAAATATATAGATGTAAACGGAGTCCTCAGATATTTTGCTGTAAATACATTTCTAGTAAATCTGGATAGCTATGCTGGCAGCTTAAAGCATAATTATTATTTATATGAAAAGGATGGGGTACTTCAAATATTACCTTGGGACTTAAACATGTCCTTTGCAGGTTATCAAATGTCAGATGGAGGTAAGGCGGTAAACTTTCCAATAGATAATCCTGTCAGTGATACTATGGAAAACAGTCCACTTATCTCAAAATTACTAGAAGTGGATGAATACAAAGCATTATATCATCAATATTTGGAAGAACTGATAGTAAAGTATATAAGTTCAGGTAAATATGAGGCTGCCATAAGCAAAGTGAATGATTTAATAGCCGATTATGTAAAAAAAGATGCCACTGCCTTTTATACCTATGCTCAATATGAAAAATCATTGCCTGTATTGTTGCAATTTGGCAAGGACAGAAGAGACAGTATAATGGCTCAGCTAAATGGGCAACAGCCTGCAGCTACTTATGGAACACTAGCCACAACTGTAGATTTATCAGTTCTAGGTTCCATGGGCAGAGGTATGGGAAATAGAGAGGCAAGAGGACAGATAGAGGGGCAAGGGAGAGAAGTGTTTGAAGGGCAGGAAATTAGAAATAATGATGTAATGAGGCAGGCCATGGAAATAATTATGAGTTCAAAGGATGGTAATTTAACAGAAGAAGAAAAATCAAAGATAAAAGAACTAGGTTTTTCAGATGCTGAAATAGAGGAAATGCTTAAAATGACAAGACAAGAATTTCCAAATGGAATGGGTGTGAATGGACCTAATGCTAATATTGAAACTGAAAATAATGGTAATCAAGGAGGAAAAAGAACTCAAATAGATAGAAATTCTCCAATAGGATTTGAACAGTCAGGAGATTTAAGCAGCTATATCTCTATTGTTTCCTTATTACTAGTAGGAGGAAGTACATTAGCCTTGATAACAGCCTATATATTCATTTTAAAATTCAAACGCAGAAAATATAAACCTATAGACCTCTCCTAATTAATATAGATTAAAGCACTCCTTTTAGAGAAAAACTCTAAAAGGAGTGCTTATTTTATTTATATGGAACAACAATTTATAAAAAACGTCTAAATGATAATTTAAAAAATATCAAAGAGGTGATAATTTATTGCATATGATTAATAAATTGCGGATGATAATTATATTCGTAATTTTAGCTGTTATAGTTTTTGGAGTAATTATATTGAGGCCCTTACATGAAGAATTATGTTTATCCTTGAAATTAGCTCAGAACCAAAGACTAATAGATTACACATTTAATGAACAATGGCTTTTCGCAATTATTGAAGAAAAAGAAGGAGATGATTTCGAAAAAAATATCTTTATCTATAGATCAAAGGATTTTTCTGAAAAAGAAAGGTGGGAAAAAATAGCAGAATATGATTTTACTATGGTTTCGCCTTGGAAAATTGAAATAGGGAATATTGATTATTTAGACGGGCCTCAGGTAATAATGGGAGTAGATAAAACCACTTACTTTGATAAAGAAAAAAACAATCGGCTTTTCGTATTTAATTGGGACGGTGAGAAGCTCTATAAGAAATGGACTGGAACAAGACTAGGCTATGGTTTAAAGAATTTTTACATAATGGATTTTCTAGATGTGAAAGGTGATGAATTAGTGGTCATAGATAAAAACCAAGAAGGAGATGAGAGATTATTAGTTTATTATTGGTTGGATTTTGGCTTTCAGCTTTTGGCGGAGAGTAAATTTTATGATGCAATAGAAGAAGTAAGGTACTTAGATAATAATTTACTAGAATTAATTTATAAAGAACAAAGTAACAAAGCTACTGCAAAGGTAATTTTAAAGAAGGGTAAGATTATAGAAATTGATTAAGATTGGAGGAGATAGTTTGAAAAGGATAGCCACATTATTAGTTATAATAATTGTTTTTAACAGCATTTTATTTGGCTGTAGCAACAACAGTGGTATTGACATAGAAGATAATCCTGCCAATGCACAAAAGGATTTAGAGGATATCAATAAGTCCAATATAAATTGGTCAATACCAGAAGAAATAAAAAACATCCAGATAGCTTACAAGCCTACAGCTTATAAGGCTAATGTTAAACCTTATACAATTAAAGAGGATCTCTCGAATATTGAAAACATAGAGCGCTTTTCTGGATTTACAGATGAGCAGAAAAAGATGCTTTCTGAAAACGGATTCATTGTACTTCCAAGTAGAAGTACAAAATTAAATTACATATATGAAGAAAACGAATATTCAGACATACCTAATTTTGTAACAGCAGATACAGTATTACATTTGTATCATCAGTTTTATGGAAAATCACTTATCTTTGTTGAATCAGAGCTTTTATCTAAGGAGTTAGAGACATTAACAGATAGGATGCTGAATAAATCCATAGCTTTATTAGAACAAATAGAAGACAATGAATTAAAGAATTTACAGAAGAAGAACGTGACATATTTCTTAATTGCTAAAATGTTAATATTGGGGGATGAAAATATAGCTGTTACTGCAGATGATGATATATTAAGCTTAGCAAAGAAGGAATATAAGCTTATCCAAGATTCCTCAGGCATCGAAAAATCAGTTTTATTTGAGAATGAAGAATTAGACTATTCTCAGTTTACAGTAAGAGGCCATTATACTAGAAGTACTGCACTCGAAAATTATTTTAAGACCATGATGTGGTATGGATTTACTCCGATTAATTTGATGAATTTACAGACAAAAGAGTTGTATTATGAAAACACCTTAATGACACTTTTGATTACTTATACAGCATTTATAGACTATAAAGGCTCTAACGATATTAAAGCATGGAGTAATATTTATGAGCCAACAGGCTTTTATGTAGGCCAATCAGATGATATAAATATTATCGACATTAGGGATATGATTATTTCCATATTTGGTGAAGATATAGATGTAAATAGCTTCAATGACCCTTCATTTTATGATAAAATCCAACAAGGAGTAAAGGATTTGAGAGAACCTAAAATAGTTGGAAAGTTCGTTTCAAAGCCTACGGTGAAAAGCTTCAAACTTATGGGTCAGAGGTATATACTAGATGGATTTATAATGCAAGAGCTTATGGAACCACTTAAAAGACCAGTTCCTAATGGATTAGATGTAATGGGAGTGCTGGGAAGTGATCGAGGAGAAGACTTGCTATTTAAAGTTTATAGGCCGCAAAAATCATGGCCAGAATATGAGGAAAAATATAAAGAGTTAAAGTCAGATGTAAAAAGCTATAAAGACGAATTATGGCAAAGCAATTTATACAATGGATGGCTATGGTCAATTAAAAAGCAACTAACTGAATTCGATGAAAACTCTGGAATGCCTGTTTTCATGATTAATGATGGCTGGAGAAGTAAGTCCTTAAACGCAGCATTATCCAGCTATGCAGAGCTAAAGCATGATACTGTCCTATATGGAAAACAGCCAGTAGCTGAAGCCGGTGGGCCTATGATAACTTATGATCAGCATTATGTTGAACCAAATGCAGAACTATACGATACATTGCTTTGGCTGATGAAATATACTGTAGAGAATTTAAAGGCAAGGAATCTTTTGAATAATAACATTTTAGAAGGAACTGAATCACATATTAAATTATTAGAACTTCTAAAATCAGCATCAATAAAAGAGCTTAACAATGAACCTCTTACAGAGGATGAAAAAAATAGTCTTTTATGGGTTGGAGGTGCTATTGAGAATATAATTAACTGCTACACCGTCGGAAGTGCTTCTGAAGACGAACTGTTTAACGGAGTTTTTCCAATTGAGAAAAGTGCAATGATTGTATCCGATGTGGCAACATTACCAGGTAATCATTACCTCAGTATGGGCACAGGATATTTTGATGAAATCTACGTAGTTATACCTGTTGAGGACAAATTATATTTAACAAGAGGAGCAGTATATTCATACTATGAATTTACTAGTGACAAACGACTTACTGATGAAGAATGGTATGAGCTTCATGGACTTAAAACAATTAAGGCAGATGGCTATGAGTATGTAGAATATGGAGAGCCGTCTAAACAACTACCATCTCAACCATTCTGGGTAAATACATTCAAATCTAAAACTAACAATGTAAAAATAGAATTTCCTGAAGTAGATTGGGAAAAATCGAATGAATAGAATACAGGAGGAGAATATTATATCAATTCAAAAAGTCAAATTCAACGAATATTCTAAGGAAGCCTTTGAACAAACAATCAATGGTGCACCTCTAATAGTAAAGATATCAATATGGTAAACATCACAGTTATTGCGTAGGGAAGTAATCGTAGCTGGCAAAAAATCTTGGTCATCTAGTCATTGAAGCAAAAATTAGACAAAGTAATGAAAAATATTTTAAAGTAGTGTATAATAAAACTAATTAGTTGCTAAGGAGCGTGCTGTTATGTCAAATGAAATACTTGAAAAACTACTTAATGTGGTGGAAGGCATACAACATGATATAAAAGGCATAAATAATCGATTTGATAATTTAGAAAATAGGTTTGACGACCTAGAAAACAGATTCAGTGGTCTAGAAAATAGGTTTGACAATCTAGAAAACAGATTCAATGGTCTAGATAATCGGTTTGATAACCTAGAAAATAAGGTTGGTAATCTGGAAAATCGGTTTGATAATCTAGATAATAAATTTGATAAGCTTGAAACCAAGGTTGATAACAATCATAAAGAAGTTCTGGAGCGATTTGACAGAATTGAGGATAAGCTCATTGATTTAGAAGGAAAAAATGCTGCAAATCATGTAGCATCTAATACTAGACTCGATAAGATTTCAGAGGATATCGCATTTCTTACTCATAAAGAATTTCAAACTGAAAAAGAAGTATTTTGCATTAAGAAAAAGCTCGAAGTAATTAAATAGATTTATTAGAAAGGAACTTTAGAGATATATTTCTTATGTTCCTTTTTACTTTTTTATCTATGAAATACATTAGCCTATACATTAAATCTTGATAAATGCATCCAAAATCAATGGTTTCTCTAGTATTACACCTATATAAATGATAACATATAATATAACAGTAAAATTTGTCGGAAAATGTATTTGGGAGGGCAGCATGGAGACCATAAGAAATGTAATAAACGTTGTAGGTGCCATATATAGAGACAACAAGTGGCTTATGATAAAAAGAAGTGAGAAGGAAGAATATGCACCTGGAACAATTGCTATGGTAGGCGGCAAGGTAGAAAATGAAGGAGAAGAGTATAATATTCTTGAAAATACATTGAGAAGAGAAGTTATGGAAGAGGTAGGCATAGAGCTGGGGGAAGATATGATATATGTTGAAAGCATAGGATTCATATCTAAAAAGTGGGGACCTGTTGTAGATGTAGTGTTTCTCTGCAAGCATGAGAAAGGTGAGCCTTATCCAGCATCACCTAATGAGGTTGCAGAAGTCTATTGGATGACAATAGAAGAAATTTTAGAGAATGAAGACATCCCTCATTGGGTAAAGGACTGTATTAAAAAGTCATATAAGCTAAAAAATAGCTTGTTAAAGGGTTCTGATTTGTTCTAGTCAGCATTGACATGAAAAGAATCATCAGCGAAACTAAAGCTTTCTGGAGATCCATTGTATTCGAAGTTGAGAGTGTATATTTCTATATAAAACTGCTTATTATATGAATTTTAGGTACTAAAAATTTAATTAAAGGAATGATTTAATGCTTCAATTTTTACCTATGAATAGAGAAGATATGAAAGAAAGAGACTGGGAACAGCTTGATTTTGTAATAATTACAGGAGATGCATATGTGGATCATTCCTCCTTTGGTGCAGCTATTATTGGAAGGCTACTTGAGAATGAAGGCTTTAAAGTAGGAGTCATATCTCAGCCTTCTTGGCAAAATACTAAGGATTTTAAAAAGTTAGGTAGGCCTAGACTTGCATTTCTGATAACAGGCGGCAATATTGATTCAATGGTAAATCATTATACAGTGGCTAAGAGAAGAAGGAAAAATGATGCATATTCTCCTGGTGGAAAGATGGGACTTCGCCCAGACAGAGCAACTATAGTCTATGGCAACAGAGTAAAGGAAGCCTATAGCGACGTACCAATTATTCTAGGAGGTATAGAAGCCAGTCTTAGAAGATTAGCTCATTATGACTACTGGGATGATAAGGTTAGGCGTTCTATATTACTAGACTCAAAAGCAGATTTGTTAGTGTACGGTATGGGAGAAAATCAAATAATTGATATAGCCCATGGATTAGATAATGGAATAGATATTCATTATTTAAACTTTATAAGAGGGACTGTATATAAAACTAAGACAATAGACCATATATATGATGGCACGATATTACCGTCATACGACGAAATAATAGAATCAAAGAAAAAGTATGCTGAAAGCTTCATGAATCAGCATAATAATATGGATGCAGTATGGGGCAAAACTCTAATAGAACCCTATAGAGATGTGTATATAGTAGAAAATCCACCTGCTAGGCCGTTAGAGCAATCAGAGCTAGATAGAACATATTCATTGCAATATATGAGAAACTATCACCCAACATATGAGGAAGCCGGTGGTGTCCCTGCCATAGAGGAAGTCAAGTTTAGCATAATAAGCAACAGAGGCTGTTTTGGAAGCTGTAGTTTTTGTGCATTGACATTTCATCAAGGTAGAGTAGTTCAAGCTAGAAGCCACATATCTATAATGACAGAAGCAGAAAAGATTGTTTGGGAACCAGGCTTCAAAGGATATATACATGATGTGGGAGGACCTACAGCCAATTTTAGACACAGGGCCTGCGAGAAGCAGATAAAATATGGGGTATGCAAAAACAAGCAATGCCTTTTTCCGAATCCCTGTAATCAACTGAATATAGATCATAAAGATTATTTAAGCCTTTTAAGAAAACTTAGACAGCTGCCAAATGTAAAAAAGGTATTTATCCGTTCGGGGATAAGGTATGATTATTTAATACATGATAAGGATGAAGAATTTTTTAATGAACTATGTGAGCATCATATAAGCGGTCAACTAAAGGTTGCACCTGAGCATATTTCTCCAAATGTGCTAGAAAAAATGGGTAAGCCAAGGCGAGAGGTTTATGAAAAATTCGTAGCAAAATATAAAAAAATTAATCAAAACTTAGGTTTAAATCAGTTCATAGTTCCATATTTAATGTCCAGCCATCCAGGTTCTACATTAAAAGAAGCTGTAGAGCTTGCAGAGTATCTAAGAGATTTAGGCTATATGCCTGAGCAGGTACAGGACTTTTATCCAACTCCGGGAACATTATCTACATGCATGTATTATACAGGTTTAGATCCTAGAACAATGAAGGAAGTATATGTACCTAAAAATCCTCATGAAAAAGCAATGCAAAGAGCATTGATTCAGTACAGAAATCCAAAAAATTATGATTTGGTACATGAGGCACTTATAAAAGCAGGCAGGACAGATTTAATAGGTTTTGGAGGAAGGTGCTTAATATGGCCTAAAAAGAAAGAAAATGAAGGAAAAAATAATAGATTTAAGGGAAGTCTTAATAAAGCCAATAGAGGATATAAAAATGATAAGTTTAGTAAGAGCAACAAGGATAGCAATAATAGGGATAATAAAGGAAAAGAGAGAAAGCTCTCGTTAGAAAGTAATAAAATCAATCAGTCAAAGAATAGTATAAAATCAAGAAAGAAAAAATAAAAAGTTATTTGCTCTCCCTCAATAATTGATGGAGGGTATTTTTTATTACTAAAGGCTTTCTTTTAAAAGTTTCAAAAGAGAATTTCTATTAGGTATGAATTGGTTTAATATATATACTAGAATTGGCAAAAACTAAATGCATACAGTTAAAAGAAATTTAAATTATATTTGTAGAGCATGGCTGTATAAAGTATTTGTGAGGAAAACTATAATTTAGTGCACTTTTTATTAAAATTAATTTATGTACTAAAAAATTTCTATTAGTGATTTTTATTGATTTTTAAACTCAATATGATAAAATAGCTTTTGTTGGAATTTTAATTGGAAAGAGGAATAATTGTGAAGACAAAAAGAGATGATATACGAAATTTAGCTATAATCGCCCACGTTGATCATGGTAAAACTACACTAGTAGACCAGCTTTTGAGACAAAGTGGTATATTCAGGGCGAATCAAGTCCTTACTGAAAGAGTCATGGATTCAAATGACTTGGAAAAGGAACGTGGTATTACAATATTATCAAAGAATACGGCTGTACACTATAAGGGTACAAAAATAAATATTATAGATACTCCTGGACATGCTGACTTTGGTGGAGAAGTAGAGCGTGTTCTTAAGATGGTAAATGGTGTAATCTTAGTAGTTGATGCTTTTGAAGGTCCCATGCCTCAAACAAAATTTGTGTTGAAAAAAGCTCTAGAGTTAAGTTTGCCTGTAATAGTTTGTATAAATAAGGTAGATAGACCAGAGGCCAGACCAAATGAAGTAATAGATGAGGTTTTAGATTTATTTATAGAGCTAGGTGCAGACGAAAGTCAGCTAGAATGTCCATTTATATTTGCATCTGCAAAAAGTGGAACGGCCTCCTTAGATGTAAATGAGCAAAAAGATAATATGGAGGACTTATTTGAAACCATATTAGAATATATACCAGCTCCTGAAGGAGAAAAAGATGAGCCTCTTCAAGTTCTAATATCTACAATAGACTATAACGAATATGTAGGTAGAATAGGAGTTGGAAAGGTTGAAAGAGGAAGCATTAGAGTAAATGAACCAGCAGTAATAGTAAATTATTTAGAGCCAGAGGTTTCTAAAAAAGTTAAGATAACAAAAGTCTATGAATTTGAAGGGCTTAATAGAGTAGAAGTGGAAAGTGCTGAAATAGGAAGCATAATAGCAGTATCTGGTGTTGAAGGAATACACATAGGTGATACTATATGTGCGCCAGATAACCCGGAGCCTCTTCCATTTATAAAAATATCAGAGCCAACTATTGCAATGACGTTTTCAGTTAACAATAGTCCTTTTGCTGGTCAAGAAGGAAAATTTGTAACATCAAGACAAGTTAGAGAAAGGTTATTCAAAGAGCTCAATACTGATGTAAGTCTAAGAGTAGAGGAAACAGACTCAACAGATTCATTTAAGGTATCAGGCAGAGGAGAACTCCATCTTTCAATATTAATAGAAACCATGAGAAGAGAGGGCTATGAATTCCAGGTTTCAAAACCAGAGGTTCTATATAAGACTATTGATGGAAAGAAACATGAACCTATAGAGAAGGTAACTATAGATGTACCAGAAGAATTCGTTGGCTCAGTTATAGAAAAGCTAGGACAGAGAAAAGGTGAACTGGTTACTATGACTCAGCCTAATGGAGGATATACTAGATTAGAGTTTATGATACCAGCTAGAGGCTTGATAGGCTATCGCTCAGAGTTTATGACTGATACTAGGGGGAACGGAATAATAAACTCAGTATTCGAGGGATTTGAGCCATATAAAGGAGACATACCTAGAAGGCCTCAGGGCTCATTAGTAGCCTATGAATCTGGAGAATCAGTAACATATGGATTATATGCTGCACAAGAAAGGGGAATACTCTTTATTACAGCTGGAACAAAGGTATATGCAGGTATGGTAGTAGGGCAAAATGCAAAATCTGATGATATAGAAGTAAATGTATGTAAGAAAAAACAGCTTACAAATACTAGAGCCTCAGGCTCAGATGATGCATTAAGACTTTCACCACCTAAAGTCATGAGCCTTGAAGAAGCATTAGAATTTATTGAAGATGATGAATTACTAGAAATTACTCCAGAGAGCATTAGAGTAAGAAAAAGCATACTTGATAGTAGTTTAAGATATAAATCTAAGAAGAAATAGATTATAAGAGCCATAGCAGAGATTATTCTCAACTATGGCTTTTATGACCTAACCCGATTTCCCGAATGCTTTTATCGGGAAATCGCTGGTAGGTCAAACGCAACGAGCACCAAATTTATGTGAGCGATAGCGAGCAAATAAATTTGAGTTGCGAGACTGCGAACATGACCTAACCCGATTTCCCGAATGCTTTTATCGGGAAATCGCTGGTAGGTCAAACGCAACGAGCACCAAATTTATGTGAGCGATAGCGAGCAAATAAATTTGAGTTGCGAGACTGCGAACATGACCTAACCCGATTTCCCGAATGCTTTTATCGGGAAATCGCTGGTAGGTCAAACGCAACGAGCACCAACCCTGTTGTAGGTTTATAATAGGAGTGTCCGTTAGGACCAAATTTATGTGAGCAATAGCGAGCAAATAAATTTGAGTTGCGAGATTGCGAACATGATAGGAGTGTCCACTAGGACCAAGTTTGAACGATCGAAGGGAGTTAACAAGTTTGAGCTGCTGGATTGTGATTTTTTCTGAACTTTAAGATTATTTAGAACAAATGCTTCATATTTAGCAAGTAACGTTGACAAAAATATATCGACGATTTAGAATAAGATTAGAAAAAGAATAATTCCGAGCTTATAAACCTAAAGATAAGAGTCAATGGATATAAGCCTATGGGTATGAATAGAAATACTCATGCCTCTCATGTTTGGAAAGGAGCTTCATTTCATTGTCATCTAGTAGATGTAGTGGCTTTTTATAGCTGCTTAAAAAGCTTCTTTTGCAAGGAGTTTTTTCTGTTTTCAAAATGTTTATGATAAAGGGGATAGATATTATGGAAATGATAAGCATGACGATTGATGGCATCAAGACACAAGTACCAAAAGGACGAACTGTTTTGGAGGCTGCTAGAGAATTAAATATTCACATTCCAACCCTTTGCTTTCTAAAGGGACTCAACGAAGTTGGTTCCTGTAGAATGTGTGTTGTAGAGGTAAAAGGGGCAAGAACTCTGCAAGCATCATGTATTCTTCAAGCTCAGGATGGCATGGAAGTATTGACATCTTCAAAGAAAGTCAGAGAAGCTAGAGCAACTATTCTTGAACTTATTCTTGCAAGACATGAAAGAGAATGTCTTATTTGTTCAAGAAATCTAAATTGCGAACTTCAAAAGCTAGCTGAAGAAATGGGTATAGATAAATTGGATTATCAAAATGAAAAGAAGCCATATGCTGTAGACTATGCCTCCCCTTCAGTAGTTAGAGATCAAAACAAATGTATACTTTGTGGGAGATGCGTAAGAGTATGTAAAAATGTTCAGGGAACAGGAGTTATAGACTTTGTTGGCAGAGGAATCGAAACTGTAGTAACTACTCCTTTTGAAAAGAGCTTGTCTGATATAGCATGTATAAATTGTGGACAGTGTATAAAGGTGTGCCCAGTTGGTGCTTTAAGAGAAAAGGACGATAGGGATAAAGTATGGGAAGCATTAGAAGACAATGATTTGCATGTTGTTGTTCAAACTGCTCCAGCAGTTAGAGTTGCTTTAGGTGAAGAATTTGGTATGCCTGTAGGAACTAATGTAGAGGGGAAAATGGTAACAGCTCTTAGAAGATTAGGTTTTAATAAGATATTTGATACAGATTTTGCAGCGGATTTGACAATTATAGAAGAAGGTACAGAGCTTCTAGGAAGAATAAAGAATGGTGGAAAGCTACCAATGATTACTTCCTGTTCACCAGGTTGGATTAAATATTGTGAGCATTATCATAACGATTTCCTAGATAATCTATCAAGCTGCAAATCTCCTCATCAAATGCTTGGTGCATTGACTAAATCATACTATGCAGAAAAGATGGGAATAGATCCTAAAAAAGTCTTTGTCGTGTCTGTAATGCCTTGTACAGCTAAAAAGTATGAATCTGCACGAGAGGAATTATCAGTAAATGGATTGAGTGATGTAGATGCAGTTATTACTACAAGAGAATTGGCTAAGATGATAAAAGAAGCTAGAATAGATTTTAAATCCTTGGAGGAACAAAGCTTCGACAAGATTATGGGAGAATCCACAGGTGCTGCAGTAATATTTGGTACTACTGGCGGTGTTATGGAGGCTGCATTAAGAACTGTAGCTGATATATTGACAGGACAAGATTTAAAAGAAATAGAATATGCTCCAGTAAGAGGATTAGAAGGAATTAAAGAAGCTTCTGTAAAGATAGGCGATTTAGATATAAAAGTAGCAGTTGCACATGGCACAGGAAATGCTGGACGCCTTCTAGATAGTGTTAAAAATGGTGAAGCAAATTATCATTTTATAGAGATAATGGGATGCCCAGGAGGTTGTATAAACGGCGGAGGACAGCCAATTATAATGGATAAAGAAAAAACTGAAGAAGTATGTAAATTAAGAGCACAAGGCCTATATAATATTGATAGAGAAATGCCATTGAGAAAATCTCATACTAATCCAGAAATCAAGGCTTTGTACGATGAATATCTAGGAGAAGCTAATGGACATAAGGCCCACCAGCTACTACACACTCATTATGTGAAAAGAGAAAGGTTTTAGGTGGTATAAATGAATAAAAAAGTAGGTACTTTGACTAGAGCGGCTATATTGCTAGCAATTGCTTTAGTGTTTCAATTTGTAAAAATGGGTCAGCTAGTCACTGGATCTGGTATCAATGCAGTACTAATCATAGCAGCCCAAATATGTGGATTGCCATGGGCAATGGCTATTGGATTTATTACACCTTTTATGGCTGTAGTTTTAGGAGTTCAACCTCCTGCAATGATTATAGTTGTACCTTTTATTATAGCAGGTAATATTCTATATGGAACTATCTATTCATTGTTAAAAAGAAGAAGTAAAATAATTGGAGTTATTGCTGCAGCATTTATAAAGTTTGGATTATTATATTCTGCTGTAAACTTCTTCTTAACAGTAAATCCTCCAATAAAAGCGGCATTAAGCTTCCCTCAGCTTTTAACTGCCTTAATAGGAGGTTCAATAGCCCTAGTTGTTTTACAAGTTTTAGAGAGAATATATAAAAAATAATATAACTAAAAACTAAGATATTAAAGAAAGAAGATTAGCTTTATGTAGACCTATGTCTAGAGCTAATCTTCTTTTTATTTACAGATATACACTATATAAAAACACAACATACCCAATATAAATCACCAATAAAATTATACTCTGAGCTCTATAAATTTTCTTTTTAATAAAAGAAGGAATAACCAAAGTTAGCATAATTAAAAGGGCAATAGGAAAGTCAAGTAATATATTTTGTCTTAATATTTTAAGTGGAGCTATAAAAGCAGATATTCCAGTAACCATGGTGATATTTAATATATTTGCTCCTATTATATTTCCAATTGATATATTAGAATGGCCTTTTTTTAGTGCAGTAATTGCTGTTGCAAATTCAGGCAAGGATGTACCTACTGCAATTATTGATAGGGCTATGACTGATTCAGGCACACCTATGCCTTTTGCAATTACTATCCCACTGTGTATAAGCAACTCTGCTCCTGCAAATATGGAAATAGCCCCAACTGCAAAGAGCACACCAATTTTTAATTTGGTCTTAGGCTCCAAATGAAGTTTTTCATTAACAGTTTTTTTGCTAGTTCTATTTTTAAGAATAAAGAAGTCACAAACCACATAGATAATAAGCATAGCAATGAGTATGAGTGAATCTGATTTGCTAACTGTACCGTCAAACGCCAGATATGCCATTATAATAAAATAAGAAATCATAAGAATAGACTTTAGCTTAAAAAAGTTGCTATTTATTTTACTAGGCTTTATAATACTAACAAATGCAAGTATTAATCCAATGTTGCAGATTATTGAGCCAACTGCATTTCCGACACTCATAGTAGTAAATCCATCTTGAGCAGCCGTTATAGAGACAATAGCCTCTGGAAGGGTAGTGGCGAAGCTTACAATGGTAGCTCCAATAAGAACCTCTGGAAGTCCCGAAGCTCTAGCTAAGGAAATTGCAGAATCTGTGAACCAATCTCCACCCTTTATAATTAATAATAAACCTATAAAAAAAAGTAAAATTGCGTATAGCAAAATAAGGCCCCCTTACGATAATGTTGTATAATTAATATGTATTATAAATAATTTAAAATATACATATGATTATATATTGAAGGAAAATAGGCCTTTGTATAGAAATCTAATGTTATAAGTATTTAAAAATAAGAAGGAGATGTTACTATGGTACTTGAAGTATTAACTAAAAAAATTACTGATGATTTTTCTGAGGCAATTGTATTGCCATATTATGAAGGCTTTGCAGACTCAGATGTAAATACATCAATAAAAGAAGCTGAGAATATGATAAAATACTTATTAAGTGAAGAAGAGTTTTTAGGAAAATATAATGAAGTACAAAGCTTTAAATTAGCTAGAAAGGACAATCCTAAGAAAGTAGTATTGCTGGGACTAGGAAAAAAAGAAGAATTAGATTTAGAAAAGATTAGAAAAATATTCGCAAAAGCTATAAAAGAGATAATGGAACTTAAAGCAAAGAGGGTGGATATTTATCCTGTATGCAGCAATAATGACTTATCATTAAGTCAAATAACAAGGACAATGACAGAGGGATTATTACTAGGCAGCTATAAATTTGATAAATATATAAAAGATAAAAAAGAAAACCCAATTAATAATATATACATTGTTGGAACAGAGGCAGATGAGATAGTAGATATAGATAAAGGTATAGAAGAAGGAAATGTTCTAAGCAAAGCAACTATTTTAGCTAGAGATATGGTAAATGAACCTGCAAACATATTGACACCTGTAAAATTAGCTGCTATTGCAGAACGAACAGGTAAAGAAAGCGGATTTGATGTAGAAATTTTAAAAGAGGATAAGATACAAGAGCTTGGTATGGAAGCATTTTTAGCTGTCAGTAGAGCTTCAGAGAATACACCAAGATTAATAATTATGAGATATTTTGGGGACAAAAAGAATAAAAAAGAGGTTATAGGTCTAGTAGGGAAAGGCCTTACTTATGATAGTGGTGGTCTTTGTATTAAATCAAAAGATGGCATGGTAAATATGAAGAGTGATATGGGTGGAGCAGCATCTGTGGTAGGAGCTATGAAGGCCATTGCAGAGAGAAAGCTAAAAGCTAACGTAATCGCAGTAGTTGCAGCATGTGAAAACTCAATTAGCGGCAATGCATATAGAACTGGTGATATAATTGGCTCTATGGCAGGAAAAACTATATTTATTGGAAGTACTGATGCAGAAGGCAGATTGACTTTGGCTGATGCTGTACATTATATTATTGAAAAAGAAAAGGTTACAAAGGTTTTGGATATAGCTACATTAACTGGAGGAGCTGTAGTTACTTTAGGCTCATTGGCTACAGTAGTAGTATCTAATGATGATGAATTTTACAAGGCCCTAGAGGATGCATCAAAAATAGCAGGAGAAAAGATTTGGAGAATGCCTAACTTTGAAGAGTACAAAGAGCTTATAAAATCTAAGGTAGCAGACTTGACCAATTCTGCAGGAAATCCTCAAGCAATAACAGCAGCATTATTTGTAGGTGAATTTGTACAGGATAAACCTTGGATACACATGGATATAGCAGGTACAGCTTTTACAAGTAAAGGCAGTGAATATATAGCAGAAGGCGGTACAGGAGTAGCAGTGAGAACCATTTATCAAATGGTGAAGGAAATATCTAAATAACTTTCTTTATTGATCAAAAAGGTGTAATAAAGCTATTAAATTAGTTTTATTACGCCTTTTTTGTTTTGAATAAAAAAGCTAATCAAATATTAAGATGTTTAATATAGATATTAAATATCTTAATAAATATATTGACATCTTTAATATACAGCATTATAATCTAATTAGCAAATATTGTATGGGGTGATGGGCATGGAGAGTAAAAGCAGTTTTAAAAAATTTATTAGACTACTGAAAGCATTTCCTAAAAAATTATACTTTATTTTAGGAATAGTTTTTCTTACTATTTTATCAGTAACAAGTATATTAGGTTCTTATATCATCAAAGAATTTTTAGATGCAGCAACTAATAAGAATATGGCTCACTTTAAAGAAACTATTTTTTTAGGCCTTATAATTTTTGGCTTAGATACAATACTAATTTATGCAAAAAATAGATTACTAGGCATATATACAGAATCTGGAGTATCTAGACTTAGAAAGCTAATAGCTGAGAAAATAGTTCTTATGCCTGTTAAAGAATTGGAGGGTAGGCACTCAGGTGACTATGTTTCAATAGCAACAAATGATATAGGAAAAATTAAAACATTTTTATCAACTACAGTATCACAGATGGTTATGATTCCGCTTTCAGCCATTGGAGCTTTAATATATCTCTGTATTTTAAACTGGAAGTTAACCCTAATAAGCTTAATCCTAACTCCTATATTGTTGTTAGGTGCAGGAAAACTAAGCGAACCCATAGGGAAGATTAGCAAAGCACTTCAGGAAAAATTGGGAAAGGTAAATTCCATTGTACAAGATGTAATTGGAGGAATAGAGATAAGTAAAGCATATAATCTAGAAGAAAGCTTAGGCAAAAAGCATGACGAAGCTGTTAATGAAAGTGTGGAAAGTGGAAAACGTCTAGCAAAATTGATGTCCATGTTAGAGAGCTTTTCACAAGTATTAGGAATAATCCCTTTTTTCACTACCTTTATTATAGGTGGATATTGGGCTATTAAAGGCACTATGACTGTTGGAAGTTTAATAGCATTTATAAATTTATTAAATTACTTGACTAATCCTATAAGCTCCCTTCCTAGACTAATAGGGGAGACGAAAAGTAGCTTGTCTGCTGCCGATAGGGTTTTTGAAATACTAGATGCAGATGAAGAAAGAATAGATGGCTCTAGTTTTGAAATAGACAAGTCCTCAGAAGCGATTAGCTTTAGCAATGTAGCTTTTTCCTATCCCAATAGAGAGGAAAAAATACTTAATGGACTGAGTTTTGCTATTAAGAAAGGAGAATCGGTTGCTATAGTAGGTCCAAGTGGTGGAGGAAAGAGTACAATAATTAGACTTTTATTAGGATATTATGATAGCTATAGTGGAGAAATAAAAGTAGGAGAGAAGGAAATTAAAGAATGGAATCTAGATAGTCTTAGGAGCAACTCTGCATTGGTCTCTCAAGATACTTACTTATTTCCTGATACAATAAGGACAAACATTAACTACGGAAGATTAGATGCTGACTACGAAGATGTTGTTAAAGCTGCTAAAAGTGCCAATGCAGATGAATTTATAACTGAACTTGAAAATAGTTATGACACAGTAGTCGGTCAACTGGGAAACACTTTATCCGGAGGACAGAAGCAAAGATTGTCCATAGCTAGAGCTATGTTAAAGGAGGCACCCATACTATTATTAGACGAAGCTACATCTGCACTAGACACAGAATCTGAAGCGCTAGTTCAAGAAGCCTTAAGAGAGTCTATTAAAAATAAAACTAGTTTGATCATAGCCCATAGACTATCAACAATTAAAAATGTAGACAGAATTTTAGTATTAAAGGATGGAGCAATAGTTGAAGAAGGAAGCCATGATGAACTACTTACCCTTAATGGAGTCTATACAGAACTTTATAACAATCAGCTTAAAAATCAAGAGCTGACTTTAAAGAAGGAGGTGGTATAAATGAGGGAAAATAGCTTTCTAAGAATTTTTAAATTTATGAAAAAGCTACTTATACCATATACATTTGGATTATTAGTGCTTTCAATATTTGGTCTTTTACTCCAAGTATTTATTTCCCTAATATTCAAGGATATGTTTGATGCAATAGCTATTAAAGAATGGTCAATGTTAATATACGCAGTTAAGCAATATGGAATATATGTTATACTCATGTTTGTAATTTATCCAGTATTTTTATATATGGCCCACTATTCTGCTGCTATAACTACAGGTAATATAAGAAAAAATGTGTTTTCAAAGGTTAAGGTCTTGCCTCTTTCATATATTAAAGGCAAACATAGTGGAGATCTAATTTCCAGATTGACAAATGATATTAATGAGGTTGAAAAAGCTTATTCCAGTTACTTTATTAAATTTTCATCTATGATACTTATGGGAATAGGAACTTTGATATTTACATTTATTTTAGAATGGCGTTTAGGCATTTTATCTCTAATATTTGGTTTAACCAGTTTGTTAGTTAATATTAATTACGCTAAGGTACTTAAAAATATGAGCGCAGAAGTACAGGAAAGCTTATCTAGATTAAATGAAAGACTGACAGATGTATTGGAAAGTATTCATATTATTAGAAGCTTCAATATAGCCAGTGTTATATTAGGCAAATACAATAAGGCCAATGAAGAGGCATATGACATATCTTGTAGTAGAGTAAATAAAAAAGCTATGGTCTCGACTATAAACAACATTATAGGAATAATTACATTTGTAGGAACTGTAGCTGTAGGTGCATATTTGGCGATTAAGGGATACATATCTATAGGAATAATTATTGCCGCTGTTCAACTGCAAAATGGTGTGAGCTCACTTGCTCAAGGTCTTGGAGATTTCATATCTGAGCTTCAAGGCTCCCTTGCAGCAGCAGACAGGTTATTTGAAATATTAGATGAGGAAGAAGAGCCTGTAAGCTTTGATGCAGTGATTAGTGAAGATATTGAAGATGATAGTGCTATTGGATTCTATGATGTGAGCTTTGAATATGGCAATAAAAAAGTATTAGATAATTTGTCATTTACAGTACCTAAGGGAAAGGTTTATGCATTAGCTGGACCCAGTGGTGGAGGGAAAAGTACTATTTTTAAGCTATTATTGAATTTCTATCCATCTAATGAAGGGAATATAACAATAAATGGTAAATTCATATCCAATCAAAAAATAAGGGATATAAGAAGCAATATTGCTTATGTGCCACAGGATGCATACTTGTTTTCAGGAACCATTATGGATAATATAAAGCAAGGAAAAGAAGATGCAACTCGTGATGAAATAGTGAACGCAGCTAAAATGGCCAATGCTCATGATTTTATAATAAATATGGAGGATGGATACGACACATTAGTGGGGGAAAAGGGTACTAAGCTTTCCGGAGGGCAAAGGCAGAGAATAGCTATAGCAAGAGCAATACTAAAGGATGCAACAATCCTTTTATTAGATGAAGCAACTTCTGCTCTTGATACAGAATCGGAAAAGTTAGTTCAAGAAGCGTTGAATAAACTGATGATAGGAAGAACCACATTAATTATAGCTCATAGGTTATCTACTATTGAAGATGCAGATAATATATTAGTTCTAAAAGAAGGAGAAATTGCAGAAATAGGAACTCATGAAGAGCTATTAGAGCTTAATGGAATATATGAAGGATTATATGCCCAGCAATTTAGCAACTAAGTTACTTCCTTCATATTCCCTTTATATTTTCTTTTTATAATTAAAATACCAAACACATAAGGGGTACTTAGTTATGAAAGAGAAAATCATAGTTTTATCAACTGTCCTTAATATGGGCAGTTTTTTTATGACCTAACCCGATTTCCTAAGTCTTCTTTAACAAATAAACTTGAGTTAAAAGTCTTTGATTTCTATACACTTTTTGATTATTATCTGATAAAGTATGTATTAGGACTCAAACTAAAAAAGAGGTGACATAATGAAAAAACATTTAGAAATGTTTTCAGCTTTTTTCAAAATAGGTGCATTTACAATAGGCGGAGGATATGCCATGGTACCACTCATTGAGGCTGAAGTTGTAGATAAGAAAAAATGGATTGAAAAAGATGAATTTGTAGACACTCTGGCATTAGCTCAATCTGCACCAGGGCCTATAGCAGTAAATACAGCTGTATTTGTGGGCTTTAAAATGGATAGATATAGAGGCGCCTTTTTTACTACATTAGGAGCAGTATTGCCTTCATTTCTGATTATTTTAGCAATAGCTACTTTCTTTAGTCAGATAAGAGACATACAAGAAATTGAAAGTGCATTTAAAGCCATAAGACCTGCTGTAGTGGCCTTAATAGCTTCTTCAGTCATTAGCCTATCTAAAAGCTCCAAGTTAAAGGGAAAAGCCTTAATAATTCCCATAGCCGTAGCTCTTTGTGTCAAATATTTTAAAATAACTCCTATTATATTTATTATATTAGCCGTTATTGGAGGAAATATTTACATGGCTAAAAAGGGAGGTAAAGAATAATGGTTTACCTAAGCCTTTTCATTACATTTTTTAAAATAGGGCTTTTTAGCTTTGGTGGAGGATATGCCATGCTGCCTCTTATACAGACAGAAGTAGTTGATATCAATAATTGGGTTAGTATCAGTGAATTTACGGATATAGTTGCTATATCACAGATTACACCAGGGCCTATTGCAATAAATAGTGCTACATATATTGGATATACAGTTACAAATGGTATTTTAGGCTCGTTTTTTGCCACACTAGGAGTTACACTACCATCTGTAATTATAATGCTGATAATATGCAATTTCTTTTTTAAATTTAAGAATAACAAGTATGTAGAAAATGCATTTGTAGGACTTAGGCCGGTAGTAGTAGGACTTGTATTATCAGCAATGCTGCTATTAATTAATAAAGAAACCTTTATCGATTATAAAAGCATTATATTTTTTGCACTAGCTTTTTTTGCAACATATAAATATAAAATGAATCCCATACTAATAACATTTGTGGCAGGGATTTTAGGGTATTTCATATATTAAGGAGGAATTAGTCTTGAAATTTAGATTTGATCCTTTAACTTACAGCTACCAATCTAAGCGAAACGTGGTTTATGGTAAAAAAGGTATGGTTGCTACAGGCAATCCCTTAGCAGCCCAAGCAGGACTTGAAATACTAAAAAAGGGAGGCAATGCCATAGATGCAGCCATTGCAACTGCAGCTACTTTAACGGTTGTAGAGCCAACAGCTAATGGAATAGGTGGAGATGCATTTGCACTAGTATGGGCAGGAAACAAGCTTCATGGCTTAAACAGCAGTGGACCTTCACCAAAGACAATAAACGCTAAGACATTAAAAGAATTAGGTTATACAGAAATGCCTAAGTATGGCATAATACCTGTCAATGTGCCAGGCGCACCAGCTGCTTGGGCAGAACTTTCAAAGAAATTCGGCAAGCTTCCATTTGATGAAGTACTAGAGCCTGCAATTAAATATGCAGAGGAAGGCTTTGCTATTCAGCCAGGAGTAGGAGCTGGATGGGCAGCAGCATTTAGAAACTATTCTAAGGAAAGAGAAGATAAAGAGGAATTTCAAACTTGGTTTGATACCTTTGCACCAAATGGCAATTGTCCTAGGATCGGAGATTATATAATATTAAAAGATCATGGAAAGACTTTAAGAGAAATAGCAAGGACTATGGCAGAAAGCTTTTATCGTGGAGAGCTGGCGGAGAAAATCGATTCCTTTTCAAAAAAATACAATGGATATATTACTAAAGAAGATTTGAGATGCTACTATCCAGAATGGGTTGAGCCAATAAGTACTGACTACAAGGGATATGAAGTATATGAGATACCTCCAAATGGTCATGGAATAACTGTCCTCATGGCATTGAATATACTAAAGGATATGAATCTAGGTCCTAGAGATTCCTTTAATAGCACACACCTACAAATAGAAGCTTTAAAGCTCGCCTTTGCAGATGCTCAAAAATACGTAGCTGACCCAAAAACAATGAGAGTAAAGACAGAAGAATTGCTTTCACAAGAGTATGCAGCAGAGAGAAGGAAGTTAATATCAGATAAGGCCATAATGCCTGAAGCTGGACAGCCTTCTAAGGGCGGAACTGTATACCTTTGTACAGCAGACGAAGAAGGAAATATGGTTTCATATATACAAAGCAACTATATGGGTTTTGGCTCAGGACTAGTGGTGCCGAATACAGGGATTTCATTACATAATAGAGGTGCAAATTTTAATTTAGACGAAGAATCAGACAATTGCATTGGAAGCTGTAAAAAACCTTATCATACAATTATTCCAGGATTTCTAACTAAGGACGGAAAGCCAGTAGGACCTTTTGGGATTATGGGAGGATTTATGCAGCCACAGGCTCATCTTCAAGTAATGATAAATACAATAGATTATAATATGAATCCTCAAGAGGCATTAGACAGACCTAGATGGCAATGGGTTGGGGGAAGGACTATAGAGGTAGAGCAGAGCCTTGATAATAGGCTGGCTTTAGAGCTTATGAGAGCAGGCCATGATATTGTAGTCAAGGCAAGTAGTACTGTTTTTGGAAGAGGACAGATAATTTGGAGAAATGATGATGGTGTTCTTTGTGGTGCTACAGAGCCAAGAACAGATGGACAAGTAGCAGTTTGGTAGTATAAATGCTGCTTTAAAAACCGGAGAAAAAGTAGCTAATTGAGAACAAGAAAGTATTTTAAAAAATAAAAAAATACAAATAAATTAAAAGCAATTATCTTGGATATACTAAATTCGAGGTGATTGCTTTGTTTATTTTAAAGAAAAACATAGCCTTAAGGCTTTTATTAATTCTAGCTATGATTATGATTTTGATAACAGCTTGTGGTAAAAAAGCAGAAAAACCGAAGTTGCCAAGCAAGGAAGAAAAAATTCCTGAAAGCTTAAAGGCAATGCAAGAGAAGAATGAAGATTTGATAAAAGAAATAGAAAAAATAGTTGAAGAAATGAAAAAGCCAGAAAAACCAAAAGAAGAAGAAAAAAAGAGCGAGAAAGACGAAAAATCCAATGGAGATAATGAAGAAAAAAAGAGTGATTCAGAAGGAGAAAAAAAATCTGACGAGAATCAAAAAAAGACCTCTAGTGAAAAGACTGGAGAGGAGAAGTCTACTGAAACAAAGCAAGAAAAGATCAATACTATGTGGGAGGTAGCAAAAAAAACCTCAGAAGAAATACATACTTCTTGGGGAAATTATGAAATATTAGCCATAGAAAATGGTATCAAGAAACCAGAATTATCAAAATATGAAGAGGCAATAAATAACTTAACTGTAGCTGTAGAAGAAAAAAACATATTGAAGTCATTAAATTATTCCAATGAAATCACTTATAATATGACTCCTTTCTTTGATTCATATAAGGGAAACCATGAAGGGGAATTAATGAGGCTAAATTACTTTGCTAGGCAAGCTCTCATATACGGAATGGAGGACGAATGGAATAAAAGTGAAGATAGCATAAAGCAGGCAGAAGAGTCTATGAGTATGATTAGGGCAAAAATAAAGCTTGATAAAAAAGATCAAGAGCTTATGGAAAAACTAAACTTGTCAATTATAAATATGAAAACATCTATTCCTAAGAAAAATATTGAGCTTACAAAAATTAAAAGGGATATTGTATTAAAGAACGTAGATGAAATAAAAGGTAAATTATAGTGGAACAAAGGCCACCTATTTCCGTCTAATATAAAAAAGGCACGGGGGTGGCTATTGTGTTTTTAAAGAGTAAAAAAAGATCATTAAGCTTCTTTTTAACCATCATGATGCTAATATTAATAATTTCAGGCTGTTCTGGTAAAGGCAACTTTAGTTCTAATGATAGTGCATCACCAGCCCAACCAGAGACGCAAGAATCACAATCTATGGAGTATTCAAGAGATTCAAATTTAGATTATACAGGTAATATGGGCTTCGGTAATGATGAAAAGAAAGTTGAAGCAGAGCAAAGTACATCAGAGGAAAATATTCAAGTTAATGCTGGCAGAAAGGTAATACGTTCTGCAAACGTGGAACTAGAAACAAAGGAGTTTGATAAAACCACTAATATAATTACAGAAAAAACAAATTATCTTGGAGGTTATATAGAAAGCTCCAGTATAACAGGAGGCCGTCCAATTAATAAAGAAGATTTTAGGAATAGAGTTGCTTCCTTTAAGCTTAGAATTCCTGAAAAGAGCTTTGAACAGCTATTACTTGATTTTAATGATATGGGAAATGTAATAAGGATTGAACGTGGGGGAGAAGATATAACGAGCCAATATTTTGACTCTGAGGCAAGACTGAAATCCTTAACTATTCAAGAAGAAAGACTACTAGAAATACTAAGAAAAGCAGATAAAGTATCGGATATAATAGAATTAGAAAGAGAGCTTTCCAATGTTAGATACCAAATTGAAAATTACACAGGAACCCTAAAAAAGTGGGATAACCTAGTTAGCTTTTCAACCATAGATGTAATAGTATATGAGGTCAGAGAGATAAAGTCACCAGAGCCAGTTACGCTTGGCGAGAGAATAATAGATGGATTTAGCAAATCTATAAAAGGAATTGTGAGTTTAGCTAAGGAACTTATAGTTGTTATAGCAGTGCTATTACCTGTAGTATTTATTTTACTAATTATAGGGTTGATTGCCTTCTACATTGGAAAAAAAGTTATAAAAAGAAGAAATAAAAAAATTGATAGGGATGAAGAATAAAAAACACTATATTTTTACTCATAATAAGCTATAATGTATATGAAGGATACCAACAATATACTAGAGGTGAGTAGGATGTACAATGAATCAATATTAAAATATTATATGTACAATGGTGAAATAGAACCTACATCAAATGATGAAGGCTTTGAGAAAGCATCTTCGCCATTAATATATGAGGTAATTAGGGTTATAGATGGTGTTCCCATATTTTTAGAGGGACATATAGAAAGAATGAGAAAATCTGCTGAGCTCATAGGTAAGACAATAAAAAAAACTGATGAAGAAATTAAACAAGAAATACATAGGCTGATAGATTCTAATAAAGAGTATAATATGAATATAAAGCTTTTATGTAGCAATGTAGATAGTCCAAATCAAACCTTTATGGCTTACTATATAAAAAGCAGCTATCCAGAAAAAGAAGTATATGAAAAAGGAATCCATACTATTCTTTTCCACTCAGAAAGGGAAAATCCTAATGCTAAAATAGTCAATGCTGATTTAAGACAGAGAATCAATGATGAGATAAAGGAACAAAATGCCTATGAAGCTTTATTAGTAAATAGAAAGGGTTACATTACAGAAGGCAGCAGATCTAATATGTTCTTTGTTAAAGGAGATAAGGTATATACAGCCTCAGCAGGAGATGTGCTTCTAGGAATAACAAGAAATGAAATCATGAATGTATGTAAAGAGCAAAATATAGAGGTAATAGAAGAAGAGGTTCATATGGATTCTTTAAAAGACCTTGATGGAGCATTTATGACAGGAACATCAGTCAATGCTCTTCCTATAGCTACTATAGATGATATTAAATTGGACTCAGTGAATAACAGTATTATCAAAAGAATAGCTGAAGGATATCTGCAAAAGATGCAGGAATATATAAAGTTAAATATAAAAAAATAATAAAAATTGAAAAAAGGTATTGCATTATGTAAAAAATGGTGTTAATATATAAAAGTAGAGCAATTAGTACAGTTTACCAATATAGAAAAGGAGGCCGTGAAAGATGATTATGATAACTTTAAACAAAGCTAATAAAAGTAAAAACAGAAATAGTAATAACGGCCTGTGCATTAAGTAGATAATTGTAAAATTATATTATATTGTTATAATTTTTAATTGATTTATTAGTCGCAGGCATATAGTCTGCGACTTTATTATATATTTGGTGAATTATATTATAAATATATTTTTACTAAAAACTAAAGTTAGTCGTAGGCTATTTCCTACGACTTTTTATTTTGGAAAAATTCACTCCAATATAGAACAAAAAGCCGTAGGTTATTACTGCGGTTTTTTTGTGCTTACTGGTTTACAACAAATTACTTTAATGTAATTTAATTCATATATTAAGGAGGTGATATTTATGATGAGTTTGCTATTAGAATCATTGTTTTTCCCCAAGCGTAAGAAGTATACTGGTTATGAGGAATATGCAAGGCTTGAGCTTAGAAAGTGTTAGTGATATAAAAAATAAGGTTTGTTATTAAAAAATAGGAGGTGTAGGAAGTTATGTTTAAGATTAGCTTATTAACAGAATATTGGTTTTTCCCTCAGCTTATGAAATATACTAATTTTGATGAGTATGTAAAGCTTGGATTTAGCAAGCGTTGCGGGTATTAAGAATGAAGATTAATAATAAAAAATAGGAGGTATATAAACATGAATAAGTTATTATCCTTATCAAGGAGTTTCAGGGATGAATTAAATATAGGATTATTAGAAAGTCATGAGCTTGATTTTATCGACAATACCTGACAAGTTTAATATAGGCAGATGAAGTTTTTAATAGCTTCATCTGCCCAAATCCTATGTAGCTAGTACAATAGATTAATGAGGCAAAACTAATTGCATTATTATTAGATTACTGATAAAGTGTAATTATAAGTTAGCATTTACTGTAAATTAATTAAGGGGGTGCATTATGCAGGTTTCAATGTCAAAATATTTAACAAATCAAAAGAAGACACTAAAGAAATTAATAGAAATCCTACTAAAGGATTTTAAGTATGCTTCAGTTTTAGGAACAGATATAGGTGGAAAAACATATTCAGTCTATAAAACAGGAGCTAGCTTAAATGATTCAGAATGGGCCGAGAGAGGCTTTGTAGTGAGAGTCCATAATGGATATAATTACTCAGAGTATTCTTTTAATGAACTTTCAGAAGCAGAATTAGGCTTATTAGTTGAAAATATAAAAAACAAGGTCAATGAAGATATCAATAATCTGAAAGTTTCAGGAATAAAAACGAGTACTTATCCAGTTATAGAAGAAGATAAAATAGCAGAAAAGCTTTTCAAAGAGGTAGGGGTACTTCCTGAAGAAGTAAGTGCAGAGGAAAAGATCGGGAAGATGACTAAAATAAAAAATGAGGCCTTTACGTATTCAAATCTATTGGTGGATTTCAGAATAAACTACGAAGAGTGTCATATATCCAAAATATTTATTTCTCAAAATAAAGACCTTGAGCAATCTTACATATGGAGTCAAGGTAGTCTTTCAGCAGTAGTTAGAAAAGATGATAACACAAAGTTTTATTATGATAGTGAAGCAGGACTAAAAGGTGTTGAGATCTTAGATGAGCTTCAGAATAAAGTAAAAGAAGTAGTATCATATGCAGAAAAACTTCTAGATGCAAAGAAAATCATTCCAGGAGAGTATGATGTTATCTGTTCACCAGGAATATCAGGTTTAATAGCACATGAAGCCTTTGGGCATGGCGTTGAAATGGATATGTTTGTAAAAAATCGAGCAAAAGCTGCTGAGTTTATCAATAGAGAGGTTGCATCAGAGCTGGTAATCATGCATGATGGAGCAGCTGCAGCAGAGAATGTATCCTCATACCTTTTTGATGATGAAGGTGTGCTTGGGACAGATACTATAATAATAGAGAAAGGAATACTAAAAACTGGAATATCAGATTTGCTTTCTGCTCTTAGACTTGGAACATCACCTACTGGTAATGGGAAAAGAGAATCCTTTGAGAGAAAAGCCTATGCTAGAATGACTAATACTTTCTTTGCGGGAGGCAATAACAAGCTTGAAGATATGATTGCTTCAATAAAAGAAGGATATCTTCTTGATGTTGTCCTAAGTGGTATGGAAGATCCTAAGAATTGGGGAATACAATGCATGATCCTTGTAGCAAAAGAAATAAAAGATGGAAAGCTTACAGGAAATATTATGTCTCCTGTTATTGTGACTGGCTATGTGCCAGATGTTTTAAAATCCATCTCTATGGTATCCGAGGAAGTGGAGATATTTGGTTCAGGAGCTTGTGGAAAGGGCTACAAGGAATGGGTAAAAGCAGCTGATGGAGGACCATATATTAAAGCAAGAGTGAGGTTGGGATAATGATAGAGAAAATAAAAGAAATATTATCAAATATTAACGGAATAGATGGATGGAAAATCAATGAGAGAAGAATTGAGTCAAAGGAACTGTTCTTCATAAAAAAAGAGCTTGATATGAATAGGGCTAAGGATGTACATCATATAAAAGTCACTGTTTATAAGGACTTTGAAGAAGATGGCAAAAAATATAGAGGATCTTCTACAACTGCAATACATCCCACTATGAGTAAAGAAGACATAGAGAGTTCCATAACCAGCGCATTATATGCTTCAAGCTTTGTAAAAAATGAATACTATCCATTAGTTGAGCCTAAAGTAGAGATTAGACCTATAATGGAAAATAGGTTTTCGAAGGATTCTATGTCCAATTGGACGCCTAAGCTTACAGATGAAATTTTTATAGCTGATAAATATGATAAGGGTTGGATTAATTCAACAGAGCTTTTCCTAGACAAGGTAAGCACAAGGATACTAAACTCTAATGGAGTGGATGCTTCATACGAAACCTATAGAGGAGAGCTTGAGTTCATTACAAATTGGCAGGAAGAAAAAGAAGGCGAAGAAGTAGAACTATATAAGGATATTGTCTTTTCAGACTATGACGAGAAATTAATAGTTGAATCAGTAGATGAGATGTTAAAAATATGTAGAGATAAGGCAATTGCAAAACCTACACCTGTACTCAAAAATATACCAGTAATATTATCAGGTGAGCCAGTAAAAGAGTTCTTTGCCTACTATTATGTTCAAGCAGGAGCACGTTCGGTTTATGATCAGACCTCAACTGCTAAGCTAGATAAAAATATACAGGGCGATGATGTAAGAGGAGATAAAGTCAACATTGCTCTTGACCCTTATCTAGACAACTCTACACAATCAGCTCCTTATGATGAGGATGGTCTTAGACTGGCAAGAGTTTCATTATACGAAGATGGTATCTTAAAAAGATATTGGGGAAGCACAAGGTTTTCTCATTATTTAGATATCAAGCCTACTGGCAATATAAGAAATATTGTAGTAGAGGGTGGAACTAAGACTTTAAAAGAGATTAAAGAAGGAGCATATCTAGAACTTGAAGTATTTTCTGATTTTCAAATGGATACATTGACGGGTGATTTTGCAGGAGAAATAAGATTAGGCTGGTACAATGATGGAGAAAAAACAGTGCCAGTAACAGGAGGCTCCATCTCAGGTAATATAAATGAGGTTCATAAAGAAATGTATTTATCAAAGGAAATTCAAAAAATAAATAATTTTAGTGGACCAAAGTCAATTAAGCTGCTAAATGTAAGTATAGCAGGAATAGAATAGTTAAATAAGAAACACCGTTATAACGAAGACTGCTGAAAAAGCTATTTTCTGTCATTCTGAGCGTAAGCGAAGGATCTCTATAAAACTTAAAGTACGAGATTCTTCGGCTTTGCCTCAGAATGACGTACTGGCATTTTCAGTAGTTTGAAATTTGCTAACGGTGTTTTATTTACCTTATCATATTAACTACTTTATCGCATCTGCAAGTTCAATAAATCTTTCAATATCCTGTTCAACAAGCTTCAAGGAGCTTCTCCAGAAATCTATAGAGTGAACATCTATACCTATCATCTTAGTTACATCAGCAATACTATTTCTTCCAGTAGCAACTAGAAGCTTATTATATTCAGGTACGAAATCATTGCCACGTTTTAGATATTCTGCGTAAATTCCCTTAGCAAATAAAAGACCAAATGCATATGGGAAGTTGTAGAAGTTTCTCCCCGCAGAATAATAATGTGTCTTATTAATCCACATATAAGGATGTAAATAGCCATGATCTAACCCATCACCATAGGCCTCTTTTTGTGCATTTATCATCAATTCCTTTAATTCTTTAACGGATAAAGCACTGTCTCTTCTCTTTTCAAATAGATTAGTTTCAAATATATAACGGCTTAATATATCTACAATAACCTGCCCAGCATCTGAAATAGATGATTCTAGAATTCCAAAGGCTTCTTCTTGAGAAGCTTCTTTTAATGCAGCATTCACGACGATTGTTTCACAGAAAATAGAAGCAGTTTCAGCTAAGGGCATTGGATAGCTGCAGTTTAAAATAGATTCATTTTTTAAGCAATGTCCATGATATCCATGGCCTAGCTCATGAGCCAAAGTAGTCATATTGCTAAAGCTTCCATTGAAGTTAGCCATTATACGACTTTCTTGTATTGAACGAAGATTAGAACAAAAAGCTCCACCACGTTTTCCTTCTCTTGGTTCTGCGTCAATCCAATTTTTTTCAAATGCATTGTCTGCAAAATCTGCAAGCTCGTCACTAAAGCTTTTGAAATTCTTAACAATATAATTTTTTGCTTCTTCATATGTAAATGTAATATTTACTTCGCCCATTGGTGCAAACATATCATAGAAAGGAAGACCATTAGAATGTCCTAGAAGTTCAGCTTTCTTTCTAAAGTATTTACGGAAGGCAGGTAAGCTTTCTTTCATAGCGGAAAGCATAGCATCGAGAGTTTCCTTATCCATTCTTGATTTAAATAGAGTTTCTTCTAAAGGAGAAGTGTATCCTCTAAGTCCTGATGTAGTTATTACTTCACCCTTTATTCCATTTAGACATGCTGCAGATGATTCTTCTATTTTTTTATAGGATTCTAGCTCTGCATAATAAGCCGTTTTTCTTGTTACAGGATTTTTTTCGAAAGCTAGGTTTCTAATTGCTGGCAATGGAAGCTGTCTTTTCTCGCCATTTAGCTCTATATCAACTAGAAGAGTTGAAGTAATCATATTTTGAAGATTAGACCAAGCTGTAGAGCCAGTATTTCTCATTTTAGAAATTATTATTTCTTCTTTTTCACCAAGTAGATATTTAGCGTTATTTGCAGCTTCTGCAATGATGAATTCATGATCCTTTAACAATTCTGATGAAGCAAATAATTCGTCGAGATTTTCAATGCTGCCAATCCATTTTTGATAGCTGACAAAGGCCTTAGTCAATTCTGAATATTTAATGCTTAATCTATCAGAAATCTTTAGTGCTTGTTCGTTTTTAGCATCTACGCTGGCAGTGAGGCTTGCAAATGAAGCCAGTTTAGAAAATAAAGTTACAAATTCAGATAAACGTTTTATATATTCCTCTGTCTTTTTTACTGCATTTTCCTTAGAATTGAAATTTGCTTCGGTCCATTCTTTTAAATTGTCAATTTGATTGTAGAGCTTTTCCATATCTCTTTTGAATTCTTCAGATTCAAACGAATTATAAAGCTCATTTAAACTCCATCTCATATCCATAGATTCCCCTCCGTCTTCAAATTTTACCATACATATTAATATTAACTTCAAATCAAAGATTTTTCAATATAAATAATTAGATACACGAAATATTTTTAGATTTATTATTTCTATTAATAAACAGAAACTTTTTAGCAAATTAATATTTATACCTAAAATTTCAGTATTGCTTATTTAACTTTTTATGATAATATGTATTTATTAAAAATGGAGGGCTTAGTATGATTAAAAAATTGATTGCAAATGGATATGGAAAAGAACAAAAATATAATTGCGCAGAAAAAATATTATATGGAGCCAATGAAGCTTATAGTTTAGGATTAGATAAAGAGACCCTGAAGCTAGCCGCAGGATTTGGTGGTGGTATGGGTATAGAGAGCACATGTGGAGCTCTAACAGCATCAGTTATGGCACTTAGCAAGCTTTTTGTAGAAAATACAGCTCATGAAAGCAAAATAAGAGAAATAACAAGTGAGTTCTTGAATAGATATAAAGAAGAAATGAAAAGCATTGAGTGTGCTCCATTGAAAAAAGAATATAGAACTACGCTGAAAGGCTGTGATGATGTAATCATAAAGGCAGCTGAGATATTAGACGAAATAGTGGTTAGAGAAAAAAGAGACTAGAATCAAAACCTAGTCTCTTTCACTTCCTATGCGAATTACTTCTTCCATTTTTTTCATTATATATTCATATCCTCCAGGACTATGGGGAATAATACACTTCGAGCAGTCTTTAATTCCACTACTATAAACGAAATTTCCACCACACTTATCCTTTAGCATATAAAGTGGACAATAGCAAAACAGACAATTAAATTGTTCAGAATCCTTAACATTGTGACAAGGAAAGTATTCGCATTTTGAATTTTGTACATACTTATAATGTGGGCCCATTAGAAATCCTCCTTAATATTGCTTTAGCTAGCACAATAGATTGCTTTATTAATATTATATAATAAAATAATCAATAATTAAACAGCAGAGGTGATTAAAATAAAAGCCGTTTTTTTAGATAGGGATGGTGTAATAAACGATAATAAAAAGTATGTCAATGAGCCTGAGGATATAATAATATATGATGCTGCAAAGAAGGGGATGGAACTCCTTTACGACTCTGATTATCATATTTTTGTAGTTACAAATCAAGGAGGAATTGAACTAGGGCATTTAACCCATGAAAAGCTAGATAAAATACATGAAAGACTAATTGCAGAATTAAAGCCATTCTGTAAAATAGCTGAAATAGTATACTGCCCAGATTTTAAAAATGAATCAGATTGCAGAAAACCAAAACCAGGTATGATTTTAGAATTAGCTGAAAAATATAATATAGATTTAAATAACAGTTGGATGATAGGAGATATGGAAACGGATATTGAAGCAGGAAGAAGTGCAGGCTGCAAAACAGCAAAGATAGGAAAAAAAAGCGCAAATGCAGATGTAAATGGAAAGGATTTAGAGGAGGTAGCACAGAAAATAACTAGTCTTTAACTTAACTAGCATAACAGATTGACTTAAGAAATATGTAAATAAAGAATATAAAAATCATTTATAAAAGCACATAAAAACAAATAATTGTATAAAAAAATACATATAAATTAATAGAGCTTAATGCTTAGAAGCAGATTGAGTCTATTAATTTTTTTATTGCAAAAGAGTTTAACATTAGAGAGCGTTTTTGAATATACTATAATAATGTCATATTTTGAGAAAATTGTACCTGAAGGATTTTAAATTTTAAGGAGGGGGACAATGAAAAGAGTAATGGCTTTAATGCTAGTATTACTGATGATACTAGCGGGCTGTACAAAAGGAGGGCAGAATACACCAGCTGATGCTGAAAAACCTAAAGAAAGTGCAGAGGGTGCAATAGATATCCCCGAAGTAGTGCAAGAATACAGAACAGTTTATTCCGGAGAAATATCAACAATAAACTATCTAGTAACTGCAACCACAAATGAGTTTGGGCTAGCAGCTAATTTTGTAGATACATTGATTGATTATGACAGGTATGGAGTTCCACAGCCTTGTCTGGCCACTGAGTGGAAAGTTTCCGATGACGGATTGATATGGACATTTAAGCTTCGTGAAGGAGTTAAATGGTTAACATATGATGGCAAAGAATATGCAGAAGTCATAGCTCAAGATTTCGTAGATGCTATGAAGTATATTCTTGATAGTAAAAATGAATCTCAAACTGCAAATATAGCATATTCGGTTATTAAAAATGCTGAAAAGTTTTATAATGGAGAGATTACAGATTTTAATGAAGTAGGAGTAAAAGCAAAAGACAAATATACCCTTGAATATACCCTAGAAAAGCCCACCCCATATTTACTTTCAATGCTTACTTATGTATGCTTCTTTCCAGTTAATGGCCAGTATTTAAGTGAAACAGGAGAAAGTTTTGGCACAGATAATACTACCATACTGTATAACGGAGCATATATAATGAAAACATTTGAACCTCAGACTAGAAGAATTCTTTTAGCAAACGACAACTATTGGGATAAAGAAAACATTCATATAAAAAAAATCACATCTACCTATAATAAAGAATCAGCGACACTAGCTCCGGAACTATTTTTACGTGGGGAAACAGATTATGCTGATGTTTCTTCATCAATTATTGATGAATGGATGAAAGACCCTGCAAAGAAAGATATGGTACGTCCTAATCGAACAGGATTCTATACTTATTTTTACGCTTTTAACTTTGATCCGCAATTCCCAGCAGAATATGAGCCAGAAAACTGGAAGAAAGCAGTAAACAATCTAAACTTTCGTAAATCGTTATTTCATGCATTAGATAGAAAAGCAGCTATGATGACAGCAGAGCCATATGATCCAGAAAAGAGAATATCTAACACTATTACTCCAAAGAACTTCGTTGATTTAGATGGAGTAGATTATACTCAGCTTGGAGATTTGGCTAAGTTTGCTAATACTGACTCCTTTAATGAAATAAAAGCAAAAGAATTTAGAGATAAGGCAATAGAAGAACTAAAGGGAAAGGCTACTTTTCCCATTAAGGTTCTAATGCCTTATAATACAGGCTTAACTGAATGGGCAAACCGTGCACAAGTAATAGAGCAGCAGGTGGAAGGCTTACTAGGGACAGATTATATAGATATAATCATAGATCCAAAGCCGCCTACAGGATTCTTGAAGGAAGTAAGACGTTCTGGAAATTATGCATTTTTAGAATGTAACTGGGGACCAGATTATGCAGATCCTGAAACATATACAGACCCATTCTATCCTGGTGGAACTTATAATTGGCCTGAGTTCGCAGAAGGCTATGTTGAGGCTAACGGAAACACTAAGTATCAGAACATGGTAGATGCTGCCAAAGCAGAAGTACTTGACAACGAAAAGCGTTACAAGTTATTTGCAGAAGCTGAGACATTTTTCATAGATCAAGCCTTTGCAATTCCTTATGCAGTAGGCGGTGGAGGATACTCAGCCTCCAAGCTAAATCCATTTGAATCGCCTTATTCACCATTTGGAGTTTCTGCAGAAAGATATAAAGGTCAAAAGGTTATGGTAAAATCCATGAATTCAGAAGAGTTTACTAAAGGCCTAGCACAATGGGAAAAGGAACGAGCTGAAGCATTAAAAGCTGCTGGGAATTAGAAAAACAAGACAAGGACTATTGTTCAATAGTCCTTGTTGCTATCATTAGGTGAAGAATAAGCGATGAACACAAAGCCAAAAGCATGACTTTGGCTTCCTGCTTATCTGAGACGCAGTCTAAGAAGCTTATTCTCTACAGCAACAGGAAAAGGGGGAGAGATATGGTTAGATATTCACTAAAAAGATTATTTCAATCTCTAATCACTCTGTTCATTATTATAACAGTTGTGTTTCTTTTAATGAGGCTTATGCCAGAAGAAGGATACTTTGGAAGTGGATATGAAAAGTTAGATGAGGCTCAGAAAGAGGCAGTTTTAATTAGTATGGGGCTAAGGGATCCGCTCCATATACAACTAGGCAACTTTTATAAAGCTCTTTTATCAGGTGATTTAGGAACATCAATAATTTACAGGCCTAGAGTGCCTGTAGCAGAAATTCTCAAGACTAAAATTCCTTACTCATTATATTTCGGTTTAGCAGCCATGGGAATATCTCTTTTTGCAGGTGTTTTTCTAGGAATAATCATGGCACGCAGTAGAAGTAAGCTTTGGGATAAGCTTGGTACAGGATATATTGTATTTATAAATGCAGTTCCAGCAGCAGTATATTATTTGTTTTTACAGCTATACGTTACAGATATTTTAAAGCTACCGATTTTATTTAATCCAGATAAACCTATTAGCTGGATTTTGCCAACTGTTTCCATGTCATTAGGCAGTACAGCCTCTTATGCTATGTGGATGAGACGCTATATGGTAGATGAAATAAGCAAGGATTATGTAAGACTAGCACGGGCTAAAGGACTCAAAGATAAAAAAATTATGGTTAAGCATATTTTTCGTAATGCCTTTGTCCCTATGGCTCAGTATCTACCTACATCGTTGCTGTATACAATATCAGGCTCTATCTACATAGAGTCATTATACTCAATTCCTGGTATGGGCGGATTATTAGTTGATGCTATACAAAGACAAGATAATTCATTAGTTCAAGCTTTAGTTCTTATATACTCATCAATAGGAATAATTGGTCTATTACTGGGAGATATACTTATGGCAGCATTTGATCCGCGTATAAATCTACAAAAAAAGGAGGGCGCTAGATAATGAGCAACAAGAAAGTCAATAAGCCATCAAATACTATAAATAAAAAACTATTTGAGTTTGCTGAATATGACGATAAAGCAGCAAAGAGAGCAGGATATTCTAATTATTCCTATTGGCGTTCTATTTGGCAGGTTTTTACCCAAAATAAAATAGCAGTTTTTCTTTTAATACTTATTGCACTAGTTTTAACTTTTACTTTAATTCAGCCATATTTACCAAATCAAAAGCTTCCGACTAAAATATATATTGATGAAGATACAAAAATGCAGCTTAGAAATCATTCTCCAAATATGGAGTTCTGGTTTGGAACTAATTCCATTGGACAGGACCTTTGGGCACGTATATGGAGTGGTACGAGAACATCATTGCTAATAGGAATAGTAGTCAGTCTTTGGGAGGCAGCTGTTGGAATCATAATAGGGGCATTGTGGGGATATGTGAGATATTTAGACCGTATAATAACTGAAATATATAATGTCATAAATAATATACCAACAACAATCATTCTAATACTCCTAACATACATAATGAGACCCAGCCTAACCACAATGATTTTTGCAATGTGTATGACAGGATGGCTAGGAATGGCACGCTTCGTACGTAATCTAATAGTAATTATCAGAGACAGAGAATATAATCTAGCCTCAAGATGCTTAGGAACTCCAACTAGAAGAATTATAACCAGAAATTTACTTCCTTACTTAGTTTCAGTAATTATGCTCAGAATGGCATTGGCTATTCCAGCAGCCATAGGCTATGAGGTTTTTTTGACATATATAGGTCTTGGGCTACCAGTTAGTATCCCATCTTTAGGGAATTTAATCAACGAAGGCAGAGCTCTTATGATGGTTCCATCCTTACGCTATCAATTGATTTTTCCAGCTATAGTCCTTTCTATTATCACTATATCATTTTATGTCATGGGGAATGCATTTGCAGATGCAGCTGACCCGAGAAATCATATTTAGGGGGTCCATTATGTCGGATAATAAAATCATTTTATCAGTAAAAGATTTAGTAGTTAAGTTTAGGTTAAGAGGCAAGGTATTGACTGCAATAAGAGGAGCATCTTTAGACCTTTGTGAAGGTGAAAGTCTAGCCATAGTTGGAGAATCTGGATCTGGCAAATCAGTATTTACTAAAAGCTTCATTGGATTGTTAGATGCAAATGGCTGGATAGACAGCGGAGATATAATTTATAATGGTGAAAATATAGCCTTATTCCATGATGAAGATGATTGGGTGAGGATTAGAGGTAAGCATATAGCAATGGTTTTTCAAGATCCAATGACTTCCTTAAATCCTCTCAAAATCATAGGAAAACAAGTTCAAGAAGCAGTTGAGCTTCATCAAGGCTTAAAAAAGGAAGAGGCTAAAAAGGTGGCAATAGAGATACTAAATGATGTTGGAATACCTGAGGCTGAAAAAAGATATAGTCAATATCCTCACGAGTTTTCAGGAGGTATGAGACAAAGAGTTGTTATAGCCATAGCAGTGGCTTGTAAACCTAAAATTCTAGTTTGTGATGAACCTACTACTGCATTAGATGTGACAATACAAGCACAAATACTTAATCTTTTAAAAGTATTAAAACAGAAACATGACTTAACGATTATATATATTACACACGATTTAGGAGTAGTAGCAAATGTAGCAGATAGAATAGCCGTAATGTATGCTGGAGACATCATAGAGATAGGGAACAGCGAAGAAATTTTTTATAATTCACAGCATCCCTATACTTGGGCATTGTTATCATCGCTTCCTCAGCTTGGAGTTAAAGGAAAACCTCTGCATTCAATTAAAGGGACACCACCAAATCTATTTTTAGAAATAGAAGGCGATGCCTTTGCTCCAAGAAATCCCAAGGCTCTTAAAATTGATTTCGTGGAAAAACCACCGTACTTTACAGTGAGCTCTACACACAAAGCAAAGACTTGGTTATTGGACCCACGTGCACCAAAGACAGAGCCACCTGAATCTATAAAAGTACTACGTTGGCAATGGGAGGGAGAAAATGTCTATTAAAGAGAGAAAAATCTTATTGGAAGTCAAAAACTTACGTGTAGAGTTCGGAAAAAAGAAAAAGGATAAACTTGTTGCTGTAAACGATGTTAGTTTTCATATATATAAGGGGGAAATCTTTGGGTTAGTAGGAGAATCAGGCTCAGGAAAGACTACTATTGGCAGGGCAATAATGAGACTAAATGAGACTGCTGGCGGAGAAATACTTTTTAATGGAAGGAAAATAAACGGAGATATAGATAAAGAGTTAGATAGGGAACTGACTAGAAAAATTCAAATGATATTTCAAGACCCTATGTCATCTCTAAACGAAAGAGCGAAGGTTGAATATATAGTATCAGAAGGATTGTATAATTTAAAAAGTTATAGAAGCGAAGAAGAAAGAAAAGAAAAAGTGGAAAGGGCGCTATTAGATGTTGGATTGCTGCCTGAATTTTTAAGCCGTTTTCCCCATGAGTTTTCAGGAGGACAAAGACAGAGAATAGGAGTTGCGAGAGCTTTAGTCATGGAACCAGAATTAATCATAGCAGATGAGCCAATATCTGCATTAGATGTTTCCATTCGAGCACAGGTTTTGAACCTTCTATCAGAGCTTCAAAAAAAGAAAGACTTGACCTATCTTTTCATAGCCCATGATTTATCTGTTGTACGATTTATAACAGATAGATTAGCAGTAATCCACAAAGGAAAGATAGTAGAGCTGGCAGAAACAGAAAAGCTTTTTAAAAATCCATTACATCCTTATACACGAGCACTTTTATCTGCTATACCTCTTCCAGATCCTAGAGCAGAGAAGAAAAAAATATTAGAATCATATGACCCTAGTATACACGATTACAGGTATAGCTTACCTAAATGGGTAGAGATAGAAAAAGGACATTTTGTCCTAGGTAATGAGGAAGAGCTTGAAGACTATAAAAAAATATTGGAGAGAAATAAATATGTTAAGACCAAGGCCACTTAAAATTGGAGATTCAATAGGCTTGGTAGGGGCCTCTAGTTCAACTCCTTCTGATAAAATAGAGCTAGCAATAAAGGCTTTGGAGATGCTTGGCTTGAATGTTATAGCCGGTGAAAGCTGCTATGCTTCATATGGGTATCTTTCGGGTAAAGATGACCTAAGAGCAAAGGATATCAACAGCATGTTCCAAAATCCATCTGTGGCAGGAGTATTCTGCATTAGAGGAGGATATGGTTCAGCAAGATTATTAGATTTAATAGATTTCGAAATGATAAAGTCAAACCCTAAGCTCTTTATAGGATATAGTGATGTTACAGCATTACACATTGCATTTAATCAAATCTGTAAACTAGTAACATTCCATGGACCAATGCCATCTACTGAGCTTTACAAGGGTTTAGACAGCTATACAATGGATTCTTACCTAAACAATATTTTTACAGACAGACCTATAGGTTTGATAAAGGCTCCAGAAGGAATGGAGATCAAGACCTTAGTAGATGGCGAATGTGAGGGAATTATTACTGGAGGTAATTTGTCTTTAATAACAGCTTCAATAGGTACTAAATATGAAATAGATACAAAGGGAAAGATACTCTTCATAGAAGAAGTAGATGAAGAGCCTTATAGAGTAGATAGGATGCTATTACAGCTTAAGCAGGCAGGAAAATTAGATAGCGCCATAGGAATTATTTTAGGCTACTTTACAAATTGCATAGCTGAAGAGCCGGAAAAGAGCTTAACTCTTATGGATATATTTAAGGAGCTAATAGTGCCGCTAAGCAAGCCAACCATATATAGCTTCCCCTGTGGTCATGATCTCCCTACTGTTACTATACCATTGGGAGCTAAGGTGAGGATAGCTAGGGGAAGTAGCGGTGTATATTTTTTAGATTGAGGTGAATAAAATGAAGTCAGCCATAGTTACTAGTACTATAGCCCCTTTAATGCCAGTACCTGAATTTAACACAGAAAAAGCTGATGAGGCTTTATGTGGAATGACTGTTGAAATTATAGAGGAACTTTCAAAAGGATGGTATTATTGCAATACTAGCTATAGATATAAAGGATATATTTATGAAAGCCATATATCTATCGATACTGAAAAAGCCTGCAAGTGGAAGGAAGAAGCAAAAAATATTATTAGCCATAGATATGTAGACGTCATGGCAGAACCTAAGTATCAGTCTCATATTATCCACAATCTAGTTAAAGGTTCCATAATTAAAGCTACTACTGAGACTTCTGATGTCTGGTCCAAGATAGTTTTGCCAGATAGTAGAGAGGGCTGGATAAAGTCAGTATATATAGGAGACTATGGAGCATCATCTAATAGCATTCCAGAAAAAGAGCTAAGAAATAATCTGGTGAATACTGCCTTAGATTATTTAGGAACCCAGTACAGATGGGGTGGCAAATCACATTTAGGATTAGACTGCTCAGGTCTATGCTCCATATCATATTTAATAAATGGAGTCACAATTTACAGGGATGCTCAAATAAAAGATGGATACGATATGAGAGAAATACCTAGAGAAGAAATAAAAAAGGGAGACTTAATATTCTTTCCAGGTCATGTTGCTATGTATTTAGGTGATGATAAATATATACATTCCTCATCACGAAACAGTGGAGTATTTATAAATAGTTTAAATCCAGAGCATGAGGATTATTGGGAGGAGCTGGCTAAGTCTATAATTAAGTGTGGGAGCATATTTGATAAAAAAAAATAATTGATTGAGAATGAGGGAATTTGAAAAGCAATTGAAATTTGAAAATTACGACAGGTAAAGTGTCACCCTGAGATGGGCAGTATAAGCTTTACTTTCGAAGGGTCTCTACTGTTTAGCTACAGTTCAACTACTATTCTAAATTAAAAAAGGAGGAAAAAACTTGAAAATATTTATTTCTGTAGATATGGAAGGCATATGGGGAGTAGTATCCCCTTCACATGTAAACAGTGATACAAGCGAATACCAACGGATGAGAAGGCTTATGACTAAAGAAGCTAATTTGGTAATAGACGAAGTATTTAAAAATGGAGCTACTGAAGTAATAGTAAATGATTCACATGACAATATGGATAACTTATTGATTGAAGAGTTAGATCCAAGGGCACAGCTAATAAGTGGCTCTCCAAAGCCTCTAAGCATGATGCAGGGCATAGATCATACCTTTGATGGAATCATTTTTATAGGCTATCATACAAGATGCGGCACTCCTAATGGAGTATTCAATCATACATACATGGGCTCCACAATATCTAAGATTTTCATAAATGGAAAAGAAGCAGGAGAATGCGGAATAAATGCAGGAGTCGGAGGATACTTTGGAATACCTGTCTTAGCTATTTCAGGTGATGATTTATTGGCAGCTCAGGCAATAGAGGAAATAGGAGATATAGAAACTATTATAGTTAAAAGAGCGGTAAGCAGATATGTAGCTCATAATTTATCCTATAATGACCTAAAGAAAACCTATGGTGAAAAGCTTAAAAATGCATTTGAAAATATAAAAAGCTATCCTGTAATTAAATATGAAGGAAATACTACTATGGATATAGAATTTGTATCAGAGATTAAGGCTGAAAATGTAATGCTACTGCCTCAGGCTAAGAGGATAAACAATAAGACCATAAGAATAGAATCAGATGACTATCTAGAGTTATTTATGCTATTCAGAGCATGTATGGTTTTAGGTGGAGCCATTAGATGAAAAGCCTTATTACTTTGTTTTAATTTGAGTTTTTAACTTGAAAAATGGATGGTAAAACACAAAGAAGAGGTGAAGAAATGCTTATAGAAAACATTAAATCCTGTTGCACAGACACAAAAGCAAATATATCCATAGTTTTGAAAGATTTAACTAATGACAGATGGATATATACATTAAATGAAAATAGAATTGTATCATCTGCCAGTACCATAAAAATACTTATTATGATAGAGGCATTAAATCAAGTTTTAGAGGGAAAATATCAGCTTAAGCAAAAAGTAAGGATAAAAGAAGAAGACAAGGTTGGTTTTAGCATAGTAAAAGACTTAACAGCAGACTATTATAACTATGTGGATCTTATAACACTCATGATAATAGTAAGTGATAATACTGCCACAAATATATTAATTGACTTATTGGGCTATGATAATATCAATAAAATGGCAGAAAAGCTAGGACTTAAAAACACTATATTATCTAGAAAAATGTTAGAATTTAAAGCTATTAAAGAAGGACGACAAAACTGCACAAGTCCTATGGATATGGCAATAATTATGGAAAGCATATATAGAAAGCAGATATTATCTCATGACATGTGTGAATTAATGACAGGAATATTGAAGAAACAAAAATATAAAGACTGCCTAGGTAGATTTTTTTCAGAAGATGTAAAAATAGCACACAAAACAGGCAGTCTTAAAAACCTTAGCCATGATATAGGAATATTTTACTTGGGTAGCATTGACTATCTTTTAGGCATGTTTGTTACTGAAGCAAGTAGCGATATAGAAGCTAAGGAAATTATAGGGAAAGTATCTAAAGTAGTTTATGATTATTATTCATAATTAATTATTTACTCAGGCTGTAATAGAAGACAGACTTTAGAAAGGAACTGAAATAATTTGTTAAGGATATTTCATATAAAGAGTTACTTTAAGTTAACTACTAAAACTATAATAGCAGGATGCTTCGGCATTTCAATATTTATGTCCTCATTTATTGTAGCAGTATTTCAAGAGATTAAATTGTAATACCCTTGTGTATAAAGCTAGAGAATCAGTCAATAATTTGCCAACTTTTCACTTAGCAAAGGTTTCTGATCGATTAAGTTTTTTTGTTTTCAAAAATGCTATAATAGGACATAGAAAAATATTTAAAAGTTTATTGATAACCTTGGAATATAGGGTATTAATATAAGGAAACATAAAACAAAGGAGCTGTTGTTAAATGAAAATTGCAGTACTAGAGCCTCTAGGAATAACAGAAAAAGAAATCAGGGCCATTGCTAAACCTATAACTGACAAAGGACATGAGCTAATAATATATAATGATAAGGTAACAGAAATAGAAGCATTAAAAGAAAGAACAAAAGATATGGATGTTGTAGTATTAGCTAATATGCCATTAAAAGGAGAAGTTATAGAATCTAGTGACAAGTTAAAGTTGATTTCAGTAGCATTTACTGGAGTAGATCATGTAGATTTAGAAGTATGCAAAGAAAATCATATAGTGGTTTCAAACTCAGCAGGATATAGTACCCCATCAGTTTCAGAGCTTACATATGGCTTAATAATTTCATTACTTAGAAACATAGTTCCATTAGATGATGCTTCTAGAAAAGGAAAAACCATGACAGGGTTTAACCAAGCAGATTTATATGGTAAAACCTTAGGAGTAATAGGAACTGGTGCCATAGGGAAAAGAGTAGCGGAAATAGGATTAGCCTTTGGATGTAAGGTATTAGCGTATAATAGAACTGAAAATGAAGAACTTAAAAATAAAGGAGTAACATATCTGCCTTTAGAAGAACTATTAGGAGAAAGTGATATAGTAACTATCCATCTTCCATTAACCAAAGATACAAGAGGGCTAATAGATGCAAGGAAGCTAAAATTAATGAAAGAAAATGCATTACTTATAAATACAGCTAGAGGTCCTATTATAGATAATAAAGCCTTAGCGGAGGCATTAAAGAACGGACAGCTAGGAGGAGCGGGCATAGATGTATTTGATATGGAGCCACCACTACCGCTAGAATATTCGTTACTTGGCTCACCAAACACAGTACTAACTCCACACATAGGCTTTGCAACAAAAGAAGCTATGAAAAGAAGAGCGCAGATTACCTTTGAAAACATAATCTGCTGGCTAGATGGAAATCCACAGAATAGAGTGATATAAATAAGAAGCGTGACCTTGCGGTCACACTTCTTATTTGCTATATAACTCAATAACCTTTAAAATAACATGAACAGCCTTTTCCATAGATTCTGTACATATAAATTCATATTTTCCATGATAATTGTGTCCACCTGTAAATAAATTAGGACAAGGCAGTCCCATATAGGATAATCTTGCTCCATCAGTACCACCGCGTACAGGTGTTATTATAGGAGTTATACCTAGCTTCTCCATTGCTTTTTTAGCCGTGTCAACTATATGCATTACTGGTTCTATTTTTTCCTTCATATTGTAGTACTGATCACTTATTTCTACCTGAACAGTACCTTCACCGTATTTATCATTTAAGAAATCTACTACTTTTTGCATAAGAGCCTTTTTTTCTTCAAACTTATCTTTAAAGTGGTCCCTTATTATATAGCTTGCTTTTGTTTCCTCAACCTCGCCATTTAAGGATGAAAGAAGGAAGAATCCTTCATAGCCTTCTGTATATTTTGGTTTTTGATTTTCAGGAAGCATAGAATTTAATTCCATAGCTATTTCTATTGAATTTATCATCTTATTTTTAGCAGTCCCTGGGTGTACATTTCTACCCTTGATAACTAGCTTAACTCCAGCAGCGTTGAAATTCTCATATTCAAGTTCTCCTAATCCACCACCGTCTACTGTATATGCAAAATCTGCATTAAACTTATCTACATTAAAATAATCTGCACCTCTTCCTACTTCTTCATCTGGTGTAAAAGCAATCTTTATATCTCCATGCTTTATTTGTGGATTATTTACTAAGTATTCTACAGCAGTAATTATTTCTGCTATACCTGCTTTATCATCGGCTCCTAATAAAGTAGTACCATCTGTAGTGATTAAAGTTTTTCCTATATAATTTTTCAATTCTGGAAAATCCTTTGGAGATAAAATGATGTTGTTTTCTTTATTTAATACAATATTATTACCATCATAGTTTTCAACTATTTTAGGCTTTACATTTTCTCCTGACATATCAGGGCTAGTATCCATATGGGCAATAAAGCCTATAACAGGTACAGCCTTATCTGTATTTGAAGGAAGAGTAGCCATAACATAGCAATTTTGGTCTACCGATACATCTTTAAGCCCTATTTCATTTAATTCCTTTACCAAAAGATTTGCTAAATCAAACTGTTTTTTTGAACTAGGAAAGCTTGGAGAATCATATTCTGATTTTGTGTCTATAGCCACATAATTTAAGAACCTATCAACTACTTTTTTCATTGTACATTTCACCCCATAAAACATATTTATTATATATACTATACTATTTCATTTAATACTTATTATAATGCATTTATAAAAGAAATAGAAGAACTTGGAACAAATATTATCAAAGCTAGTTTAATAGATAATATAAAAAAATTTACATGTAAATGTTTAGTGCTATTAACCCTGGGTAATATTATAATAAGTAGTTGATAACAATTATCAACTAAATAAATTACCCCCAAAATCAATAATAATTCCCCCCTTTGACTACAGGGCTACCCCCCTGTAGTTTTTTTATCTCCAAAAAATAAGGGTCGATGATATAATATGAATACGGACATATCTTGAAGAAAAAGCGGAAAATGAAGAAGACGTAAAGCTACAGATTCTATAAGAAAAATAGTACTCTTTAAAATTGAGTACAATGCCATACTATAAAAGTGCAAAAAAATATCTAAGACATATGAAGAGAAATTTGCTGGAAATAGACGAATAAATTTTGTTTGCCTACATAATGAGAAGGATATATATAAAATTAAATACTAAGTGGACAGCTGGAGATGTTGATTATTCAAAAAGTAATGTGATTGTAATTCAAATGTAACTATTTACCCATTAAAAAAATGTAAAAACTGATATAATAAATATAAGTAATTAATAAATTGAGGAGGTGTATAAATGAAATTAAAATAGGCAAAATAGGCAAGCTGGGCAAGTTTAATAAGGCAACTTTGTTTGGAAAAAACAGAAAATGGTTATAGTTTAGGACAAATCAATTGGCAATAATTGATTATATCAGAAAATGTCGTAGATTGTAGTGTGAAAAATATAATAAAACCTCTAGATTATGTTGTATTTATTGTCAGAAAATGCTATAATCTATAGCGTATGTGTGTTCTACTATCACTAAAGAAATAGTACTTAGCCGAAATTTACCGTTTGTTGTCTATTTTTAATAAGGAAGTGAAATCTCATGTGCGATTGTTCTAGTGAAGATGTAAAAGTTGCTATAGAAATAAAACAGGCAGAATTAAATAAGCTTTTAGAAGATGAGATCATAGATAAGATAAAAGCCCTAGAGCTAAGTGTTGAGTTGGACAAGCTTATATATAGATATTATAGCTATAAGATGTAGGAGACTGCTTAAACACTGAGTTAAATACCCTTTGGATATGATTCCATAGGGTATATAGTCTTCACTATTTTTACATGGATTGTACAGAAATAGTAGAAAATGAATTAAATATTCAATAATATATTAAAGCGGCGAAATATTCGCCGCTTTAGCTATCCCAAAGTTACATCTAAAAACATCATTATAACAAATCCTATAAGTATCCCATAAGTAGCTTGCCTTTCATAGCCATTTTTGTGAGTTTCTGGTATTATCTCATCACTGATAACAAATAGCATTGCTCCAGCTGCAAAGGCCAATATTAGAGGAAGTAAGGGCTTCGCAATATTTACCAGCAATAATCCAATAAATGATCCTATGGGTTCTACCAGTCCTGTCAGCATAGCAATTAAGAAGGCTTTCTTTGTAGAATATTTTTCTCTCACAAGGGCCAATGCCACTGCCAATCCTTCAGGAAGGTTTTGAAGGCTTATACCTAGAGCAATTGATAACCCATTAGCTACATTTCCTCCTCCAAATCCAACACCTACAGCAAGACCCTCGGGAAAGTTGTGGATTGTTATAGCTATTATAAATAGCCACATTTTAGCCAGAGATGCTGTGTTACCTTCTTCACGTTTATCAAGAAGATGCATATGAGGAGAATGCTTATCTGTGAAATCTAAAAATATCCCTCCAAGTAATATTCCAACTAAGGTAATACTAGCCCCCTTAAATCCTCCACCACCAGCTTCTATAGCTGGAATAACTAAGGAAAAGGAAGTAGCTGCCAGCATGACTCCAGCTGCGAAGCCTAGCATTACATCAAGTGCCTTATTAGAAACATTTTTTGTAAAGAATATAGGAAGAGCCCCTATGCCAGTAGAAAAACCAGCTATTATACTTGTTATAATTCCAACTAAAATAACATTTTCTGAGTTTATAATATTTGCCATGAAAATCCCCCTTCAGATATAAATTTTGCTTAAAACCATGTAAAATAATTTCTATTTTAAACAATGAGTATAATTTCATAACTAATTATTACCCTATATTTAAGTATTATATCAAAAAGTTCACAATGAATGTTTTATTTGATAATATTAAGTTATGGATATGAAACGAGGTGATTTTATTATGTCTAATGATTTTGATAAGGTGCTAGTAGTTGACGATGATATAGAAATATGTAATATGATTGAAATGTTTTTGGTGAAAGAAAAGTTTCAGGTAGTAAAGGCATATGATGGTGAAGAAGCAGTAAAAAAATTCACTAGAGAAATGCCAAGTATAGTTATATTAGATATAATGCTTCCTAAAATGGATGGATACGATGTTTGCAGAGAAATAAAGAAGATTAGCCAAGTACCCATAATAATGCTTACTGCTAAAGGAGAGACCTTTGATAAAGTACTAGGTCTTAGACTTGGAGCAGATGATTATATGGTAAAGCCCTTTGATCCTGAGGAGCTTATTGCAAGAATCAGGGCTGTTTTAAGAAGAACTAATCCTAAAGAATATAGCAGGGGCGAAAAAATAATTTTTCCTTCATTGATGATAGATATGGATGATTTTAGTATAAGACTAAAAGATGAAGTCATTAACTTGCCAAAAAAAGAAATGGAGCTTTTATATTTTCTAGCCTCCAATCCTAACAAGTTATTTACAAGAGAGCAGCTCATAGAGCAGATATGGGGATACGACTTTCTAGGAGAAACAAGAACCGTTGATGTTCATATAAAAAGGTTGAGAGAAAAGCTGAAAGATGTTGAAGACAAATATGAGATAAAAACAGTCTGGGGAGTAGGCTACAAATTTGAGGTGAAGAAAGTTGTTTAATACAGTATTTAAGAGACTAGTATCCGTATATCTTGTTGTAATACTGATTATTTTTGCCGTACTAGGAGTATCTATGATGAAAATGTTTGAGAACTACTATTTTGAAAAAAAGAGTGAAGCATTGATTGCCGAGGGACAGAAGCTTAACTCTACAGTAATAAAGTATCTTAACAATCAAGTCACCTATGAGAGACTTGGAATAGAGATGGAATCTATAGAAAGATTTTTGAATGCCAAGATATGGATTATAGATAAAATGGGATATGTATATGGTGTTTCAAGTCGATCTGAGACAAAATGGATTGGAAGACAGCTTACGGAAGGTGATATTGTAAATGTGTTAAAAGGAAATGTTGTGGCTAAACGAGGAAGCTATGATGAATATTTTGGCGGACCAGTTATGACAGTAGGGATTCCCATATTCATAAATGGGAGAGTGGAGAATGGAATTTTTATGCACTCACCAATATATGAAATTAAAGAAACCTTGAATGAAACATATAAAATAATTATCTATTCAATGCTTATATCGATGGTCATTGCAGTAGTACTGCTTTATTTCATTTCTCAAAAGATTTCAAAGCCAATAAAAGAGATAAATGAAATAACTAAAGTCATAGCTTCAGGAGAATTTAACAAAAGGGTATCAATAATGTCAAAGGATGAGATAGGACAGCTGGCTATTTCATTTAATCACATGGCAGTAGAATTAGATAGACTAGAAGAAATGAGAAAGGGCTTTATAGCAGATGTTTCTCATGAGCTAAGAACACCATTGACACTAATAAAAGGGTATGTCAAAGGACTTATGGATGTACAGCTATCTGAGGAAAGAAAAGAAGAATATTTAGACATAATATATAAAGAGACAGATAGACTTACTGAGCTCATAAACAATCTGCTTGATTTATCTAAAATGGAGTCAGGAAAAAACATGTTAAATGTAGAGAAATTTGATATCAATGAGTTAATTAGAAGAAATATAATTAATTACAGCAATAAGCTTGAAGATAAGGATATTAATGTAGAAGCTAATTTTAAATTCGATCCTGTATTGGTAATGGCGGATAAAGAAAGTATTTCCCAGGTAATATCGAACTTAGTAGATAATGCAATAAAATTCATGAATAATGGTGGCTGTTTGTTTATTGATACTGACATAAAAGAAGATAAAGCCTTAATATCAATAAAGGATACAGGTATAGGCATATCAGAAGAGGATTTAAATAATATTTGGCAAAGATTTTATAAAGGGGACAAGTCAAGATCCAGACAAGTAAAAGGAACGGGACTTGGTCTTTCTATAGTAAAAGAAATAATAAAAAGCCATAATGAACAAATATGGGTAGAAAGTAAAGCTGGAGAAGGGACAGTATTTAGTTTTACTCTAAGCCTTTGTAATAATGAATGATTTGTGTCATCTAAAGAGTAAGTGGAGAAACAGAGAAATGTCATCCTGAGATTGGCAGTATAAGCCTTACCTACGAAGGGCTTTTCATAAAGGAACTGGAAATCAATAGATAAAAGGCTGGTCTTTTGTGATGGCTACTGAAAAAGTCTATTTTTGTTTGTCATTCTGAGATGCAGTCGAAGAATCTTATGTTTTCAATGCATGAGAGACGCTAGACTGTGTGTAAACTGTCACTCTGAGCGAAGCGAATGGGTCTCTAATAGCTTCAAATACAGATTCTTCACTGCGTTCAGAATGACAAAAACGTGCTGAATGTGAATTTTCACACAGTCTGACGCTTAGGATGACAAAAATGGCTTTTTCAGTGGCTCTCTTTTGAGCCAGCTTTTTATTTATCAAAGATATTTTCTATTTTTCTGTATTAGCATTACTATTATTCTTGACTCTACTTACACTGCCGCCTCTAGAAGTAATTACAGGAACAGCAAACATAATACCAGTATTTGGTTGAGACATATCCCCTCCACAGATTTTTTCTATTTCGTCCATGATAGTGTCTAGTTTTTCTTTCCCTTCAATTAAAGTAAACAGAGTTTTATTATTTGCAATATCCGCATCTAAAGATTTCATAATACCGCCAATAAGTGGAATCTCCTTACCAATACTACGTTTTAGCTTTCCTGCACCAACAGAATCAATAATTGTAGCACCGGTTATTCCGATAGCTTTCATCTTTTTCAATATTTCTCGTAAATATTCTGGACTATTAAATACCACAAATAAAACATACATAGCTAAACCCCCATATTAATATTTATTCTATCTGATGGAAACAGCATAAGTATCTTTATAACCTTATATTAATAATATACTAACTTTAGACGGTTTTTTCAAAAGATTTTTTTAATAAAGGTGGTGTAATCATAGTAGTAGCTACTATCATAAATATTATGGCAGCAAAAAGTCCCTTTGGAACAACTCCAAGCCTTAATCCAATATCGGTAACAATTAATGCAACCTCACCTCTAGGGATCATACCTAAGCCAATTTGTAAGGATTCTTTTTTACTGAACTTCAAAAGATTAGCTACAAAACCACAGCCTATAAGCTTGCCTAATACTGCTGCCAGCATTAGTACAATACCAAAAGTTAAGTCATTTAACATGTGGGAGATATCAACCTTCATACCAGTAACTACAAAAAAGACAGGTGTTAAAAGTAAATAAGAAAGCTCCTGCACTCCGTAAGATACTTTTTGCTTGAAAGGTGTGCTAGATAGTATTATACCAGCTATGTAAGCTCCAGTAATCGCAGCTACTCCCATTTCCTCAGATACAAAGGCAAATCCAAGACAGAATATCAAGCCTATTATAGTTACGTTTCTGGTAGTATTTTTGAGACTGAAAAATTTGTTTGCAAGCTTTACCACCAAAAATCCTAACCCCATAGCTAATATAAAGAAACCAAGTAGCTTTGCTATTACTAAAACAATATTTTGCCCTTCACTTGGATTAATAAATCCAGAAACCAAGGATAGCAATATAATGCCAATGACGTCATCTATAACAGCTGCACTAAGAATAGTTATACCTTGTTTAGTTTTTAATTTATTAATTTCTCTTAGGGTTTCTACAGTTATACTAACACTAGTAGCAGCTAATATTACTCCTATGAAAAAGCTTTCCTCAATATTGATCTTGAATAAAATACTTGCGCCCATACCCAAAATTATAGGTACAATAACTCCTCCTACTGCAATAGAAAAAGAAGCCTTTCCTGCTTCAATCATTTCATCAATATCTGTTTCTAATCCTGCAATAAACATTAAAAGCACCACACCTAAATCAGCTAAATGAGTAAAGGTTTCTGTGGGTTCAACTAATTTAAAAAGTGATGGTCCAATTAAAATACCAAAGATGAGTTGTCCTAACACGGCAGGTTGATTTAATTTTCTAGATATGTAACCTCCAAAAGCTCCTGCTGCTAAAATAATAGAAAGCTGATATAAAAACATAACCCATTCCCCCTACAATAATTGTCAGCGTAATATTTCACCATATACTGATATGGTTTTTCTTACGTTTGAAAGACATAATAACTTTATCAAAAAAAATTTGCCACATCAAATATTATATATGAACAAAATAGATATACAATGTAAGCATACAACAAAAAAAGATAGAAAAATCAGTAAATAAATGGTTATAATCAATAATATAAGAATAGCATTTATTTCTTGTGATTAAATTATGAATAAAAAACTATAGTGACAATTAATTTACAATTTGTTCATATTTTATTAAAATATTTTGTCTATAATATAATTAAAGAAGGGTAAGTAAATAAGGGAGGTTTTAATATGGATGACTATAATATGAATAATAATTATAATGATGATTCTAATGATAGCAATAGCCTAAACAGTAATTTTGGAACAAATGATGTCTTATATACAAACAATAATAATAGCCTAGATAAAAGCTATAGTACAAACAGTAGTTTTAACATGTATAACAGTGACAGCGAGAACAGACAATATGAAAAAAGGTATAAAAAGAGCAGATTATTAAATATTATACTTGCTTTCTTACTTATAGGAGTCATGATAGGAGGAGCATTTACCTATGGGATATTGCAATTCAATGGATTAGGCTTATTTAAATTTGCTGAAGCTACATCTCCAGATAATAATTCTGCCAATAATAATGCTTCTACAAAAAAATTGTTAAGTACAGATTGGTATACAAATCCAGTAGCAAAAGTAGCTGATGAAGTACTTCCATCAATAGTTATGATTAAGAACAAAGTAAATATCAACAGGGGTTTTGAAGTTCAACAAGTAGATAAAGGTACTGGCTCAGGAATCATATACAGAAAAGACGGATATATAATCACAAATCAACACGTTATTGATGGCGCAACAGAGTTAACAGTAACCTTACATGATGGAACTGAATATAAGGGGCGAGTATTAGGTCAAGATACAAAAACTGATTTAGCAGTAGTGAAGGTAGAAGCTAATAATCTTCCAGCAGCTAAAATTGGAGACTCAGACAATTTAATGGTAGGAGAGCTTGCAGTTGCAATAGGTAATCCAGCTGGTGAAGAATTTTCGGGAACTGTAACAGCAGGCATAATAAGTGCTCTAAATCGTTCCTTAAATATTGGAGAAAAGAAAATGAAGCTTATACAAACTGATGCTGCCATAAACCCAGGAAATAGTGGTGGAGCATTAGTTAACCAGAATAGCGAAGTAATAGGAATAAACAGTATAAAGCTTTCATCACCAGAAATAGAGGGTATGGGATTTGCTATTCCAATAAATGATGCACTTCCTATAATAAATGAATTAATACAAAATGGATATGTAAAACGACCTTGGATAGGAGTTGGCATACAGGGTATAACAGAAGTGGAATCAAAGCAGTATAATATCCCAGTTGGTATATATGTAGGGCAAGTATATTATAATAGCCCAGCTGAAAAGGCACAACTCAAACCTAACGATATAATAGTAAAAATAGATGAGATAAAGGTAGAGACAACAGAAGAACTATCACATATTATTGAAGGACATAAGTCTGGAGATACTATTAGGTTGACTATATATAGAGATGGGAAATATATGGATGTAGACGTAACCCTTGATGTAATGCCACCAACAACAAACTAGAAAAAATCCCTATATTCTAGTTTGATAATATATATAACCCCACAAACAAAAACAATAGAGGGAGTGATTGCGAAGAGTTCATAGTCACTCCCTCTATTGCTTTATTATTAAATCAACTCTTTCTTACTCAACACATAAAGAATTATATACCCTACAACAATAAACACTAAAGAAAGAACAACTTCAATAATTAACCTTTTCATCAAATTTCACCTCATGAAAATATCTATTATAGAATAGTATAGTCAACATAGGAGCAAAATATAGATGTCAATATTATTTAGGAGCTGATAGTAATTGAAAACAGTTATTGAAGTTATTGTGCAAACATTGCTGGCTTTTTTTTCAATATTATATATCACTAGATTGCTAGGAAGACAACAGGTATCCCAATTGACCTTTCATGAATACATAAATGGCATTACATTTGGTTCAATTGCCGCAACTCTTGCAACAGATGTTGACCAAAGAACCTGGCAGCATTTCATTGGATTAATATTATTTGGAGCACTAACTTTCTTAGTATCCTATGTAACTATGAAAAGCAGGACAATAAGCAAGGTTCTTGAGGGAGAACCATTAATAGTAATACAAAACGGAAAAATACTAGAAAGAAATTTGAAAATTGCTAGATACCATATGGATGAGCTAAATGGGCTTTTAAGAGAGGCGGGTTGTTTTTCACCTGGTGATGTTGAATATGGACTTTTAGAACCGAATGGAAAACTAAGCATAATTAAAAAAGGAGATAAAAGAACTGTTACACTAGGAGACTTAAACCTAGTGCCAAGTCCCGACACAATCCCTACAGAATTAATCATAGGAGGTCAAATTATTTATGATAATCTAAAGAAAATGAAAATAGATGGTAAAACGTTAATAAATAATCTAAAAATGTATGGAGTCAGTAAGATTGATGAAGTAATGTATGCCACCATAGATCATAGTGGAAACTGGTATGTAGATAAATTTGAAGACAAACTAGCTGAAAAACTTGATATGAGCGAAGATAATAAAGGTATTTAAAACAGAAAATGTCCTTGACATAATACTAAAATAAAAATATAATATATTAAAACCAAATAACATAAAGCATTGATAGGACGAGTAAATTAGTAAACGGTCTAAAGAGAGGGGACGCCGTGGCTGGAAGCAACCCCAGACTAGCCTAATTGAAAACTACCCTTGAGTTGTATCTGAAGCCAGTTTTCTGGATAAGGATTTCCGTTGATGACGTTATAATCATTTAAGTGGGATTTTTATTTATTAAAAGTTCTAATTAGGGTGGTACCGTGGGATTAATAGCTCTCGCCCCTAGATAATATATCTGGGAGCGAGAGCTTTTTTAATTTATAAAAGAATATTATATGTCATTCTGAGACGCAGTCGAAGAATCTATTTTCTAAAAGCTAGACCCTTCGCTGATACTCAGGGGGACAAAATTAATAATAAAAGGAGGTAACAAAATGTCAAAAATAAATATTAAGCTGCCGGATGGCTCGGTTAGACAGTACGACAGGGGAGTAAAGGTCATAGACATAGCAAAGGACATAAGCGAAGGGCTTGCGAGAGTGGTTTTAGGAGCAAATGTAAATGGAAATTTACTTGGACTGAATGATGAAGTAGACGAGGATGCAGACGTACAATTATTAAAATTTGAAGACGAAGGCGGACGTGAGGTATTTAGACATACTAGTGCTCACATATTGGCTCAAGCCGTAAAAAGACATTTTCCAGATGCAAAGCTAGCTATAGGCCCTGCAATTAAAGACGGATTCTATTATGATATAGATGTGGAGCATAGATTTACACCAGAGGATTTAGAAATACTAGAAAAAGAAATGGCTAAAATAGCAAAAGAAGATTTAGAAATTAAGAAATTCGTCCTTTCAAGAGATGAAGCATTGGAATTCGTAAAAAAATCTGACGAAAAGTATAAGGTAGAGCTTATAGAAGATTTACCAGAGGATTCTGTAATTTCATTTTATCAGCAGGGTGAGTTTGTAGATTTATGTCGAGGACCTCATCTACCAAGTACTAAGAAAGTAAAGGCTATTAAGCTAACAAGTATAGCAGGAGCATATTGGAGAGGGGACGAAAAAAGACCCATGCTCCAAAGAATATATGGAACATCCTTCGAAAAACAAAAAGACTTAGATGCATATCTGGATTTCCTTGAGGAAGCAAAGAAAAGAGACCACAGAAAATTAGGCAAAGAGCTTGACTTATTTAGTATGCATGGAGAAGGACCCGGATTTCCATTCTACCATCCAAAAGGAATGGTATTATGGAATACTATACAGGACTTCTGGAAAAAAGAGCATATCAAAAGAGGATATGGAGAGGTCAAAACTCCACTCATATTAAATGAACAATTGTGGCATCAATCAGGACACTGGGATCATTATAAGGAAAACATGTACTTTACAACAATTGACGAAGGACAATATGCTATAAAGCCTATGAATTGTCCAGGTGCAATGCTTATATACAAGTCCCAGATGTATAGCTACAGAGATTTGCCCCTTAGATGGGCTGAATTAGGTCAGGTACACCGCCACGAACTAGCAGGAGCATTACATGGACTTATGAGAGTTAGAACATTTACTCAAGATGATGCTCACTTATTCATGCTGCCAGAGCAGGTTAAGGAAGAACTTATAAAAGTAATAGATTTAGCTGACTATATGTATCAAATATTTGGTTTTAAATACCATGTAGAGCTTTCCACAAGGCCGGAAAACTCTATGGGAACAGAAGAACAGTGGGAAAGAGCTACAGACAACTTAAGAGAAGCGTTAGAGGAAAAGGGTATTGATTATATTATCAATGAAGGCGATGGGGCATTTTACGGCCCTAAGATAGATTTCCACCTAGAAGACAGTATAGGACGTACTTGGCAATGCGCTACCATACAATTAGACTTTCAAATGCCAGAAAGATTCGACTTAACATATATAGGCCAAGACAATGAGAAGCATAGGCCAGTTATGATTCACAGAACTATATTAGGAAGTATGGAAAGGTTTATTGGTGTATTAATAGAGCATTATGCAGGAAAATTCCCTGTATGGCTATCTCCAGTACAAGTAAATGTATTGCCAATATCAGATAAATTCAATGAATATGCTTATGAAATTCAAAACAGGCTTCAAGATAAAGATATAAGAGTTGAAGTCGATGCAAGAGCAGAGAAAATAGGCTTTAAAATAAGAGAGGCCCAGCTTGCAAAAACTCCTTATATGCTAATAGTGGGAGAAAAAGAAGCAGAAAACAACCTAGTATCTGTAAGAGTAAGAGACGAAGGTGATATTGGGCAGATGGCAGTAGGAGATTTTATAGCAAAAGTAGTTAAAGAAGTAGAGGAAAAGAAAAAATAGATAGGAAAAAATAAGAAGGCAACCGAAAGGTTGCTTTTTTTTACTAGTTAAACAGCAGTAAGGCAGTAGATAAATAATTGCTATTCAATTCTTAGATTTTAATTGCTTTAATAATTCGCGATTTTCATTTTTAAATTCTCAATTATTCTTGTTGTTTACATTTATATTAAGTGGTACAATATAATATACTTATATATAGGAAGAAACTCGTCGAAAAAAACAAAGGAAGGGCTTCAGATGAACCTAATAATCTTATTTGAAAAGGATTTTATTACAGAAAATAAAGTTAGATTAAAAGATAGAAGATTAAAGCATGTATTAACTGTTCACAGGGCAAAATTAGGAGATACTCTGAGAGTTGGATTAATAAATGGTAAAATGGGTAAAGGAATGATTATAAAGCTAAATGAGGAAGAAATGGAAATGGAGGTGGAGCTATCAGAACCTAATCCACCACCGTTAAATGCTCAGCTAGTTCTTGCTATGCCTAGACCTAAGGCATTAAAGAGAATAGTCCAAGATGTAACAACTATGGGAATAAAAAAAATATACATCATTAAAACCTGGAGAGTTGAAAAAAGCTTTTGGAATAGTCCAGTTTTAGAGGAAGACAGCTTATTTGAAAATATGATATTAGGTTTAGAGCAGGGGAAAGATACAATACTTCCTGAGATAGAGGTAGTTAAGCTTTTCAAGCCTTTTGTGGAAGACCGCATCCCAGATATAATAAAAGGAACAAGGGCAATAGTAGCTCATCCTGTCCAAGATACGGAATGCCCAAGGAGCATAAAAGAGCCAGTGACCTTAGCCATAGGACCAGAGGGAGGATTTATTCCCTACGAGATAGATATGCTAGTAAAACAGGGATTTGAAGTAGTTAGCCTAGGGGAAAGAATACTTCGAGTAGAGACAGCAATACCAGTGATATTGGGGAGACTTTTTTAGATAAAAAAACAATTTGTGGTACAAGCTATATTATTGTGATCAGTTAAATATAATTGTATAATTGTAAATTCTATTAAAAATCTTACTTCGCATGATGCATGGAGGGAAAAGTAAAATGAACAGTGTACTAAATGTTGGACTAGATGTAGGTTCAACTACAGTAAAGATGGTTATATTAGATGAGATGGCCAATATTTTATATAAAAAATATTCAAGACATTTTTCAGACATAAAAAACACAGTTATTTCAATGTTTGAAGATGCAAAATCTATCTTAGAGAGAAATAGGATTACAATGATGATTACTGGCTCAGGAGGACTTTCTATTTCTAAAAGATTGGACGTGTCATTTATACAGGAAGTCATAGCTTGCACCAATACAATTGAAAGCTATATTCCATATACAGATGTTGCAATAGAATTAGGCGGAGAAGATGCAAAGATAACTTATTTGGGAGATTCTATTGAGCAAAGAATGAACGGAACCTGCGCTGGTGGAACTGGGGCATTTATAGATCAAATGGCTGCCCTTTTGCAGACAGATGCAGAAGGACTGAACAACCTTGCAAAAAACCATAGAACTATATATCCAGTAGCATCTAGATGTGGTGTTTTTGCTAAGACAGATATTCAACCATTATTAAATGAAGGTGCTGATAAGGAGGATATTGCGGCTTCAGTATTGCAGGCTGTAGTAAATCAGACCATAAGCGGTTTGGCACAAGGTAAACCCATAAGAGGAAATGTAGCTTTTCTAGGCGGGCCTTTGTTTTTTATGTCTGAACTTCGAAAAAGATTTATCGAGACTTTAAACCTAGAAGAGGACAATGTAATATTTCCTGAAGATTCACAATATTATGTCGCCTTAGGAGCAGCTCTATCCTCGAGAAATGAAGACTCAATTCCCTTTGAATGTCTATATGAAAGAGTACCTGATATAAATAGAATGGACACAAATGAAGAAAACAAGTTAATGTCATTATTTGCTGATGAAAACGAGTATAACGAGTTTAAAGAAAGGCATAGTAAGCATAAAGTCAGGAGAGTATCAATAGAAGATTATACTGGAAACGCATATCTAGGCATAGATGCGGGCTCCACTACTACAAAGGTAGCCTTAATAGATGAGAATGGAGGCTTATTATATTCTTTTTATGGAAGCAACATGGGTAGTCCATTGCAATCTACAATAGATGCATTAAAGGATTTATACAGCAAATTAGATGATAAAATAAATATAGTAAATTCAGCAGTTACAGGGTATGGAGAGCATCTAATAAAATCTGCTTTAAGAATAGACATTGGAGAAATTGAAACAGTGGCACACTATAAGGCTGCAGAATTTTTCCTTCCAGGAGTAGACTTTGTACTAGACATTGGAGGGCAAGATATGAAGAGCTTAAAGGTTCATGACGGAGTTATAGATTCTATTATGCTTAACGAAGCATGCTCCTCTGGCTGTGGCTCATTCATAGAAACCTTCGCCAATTCATTAAACATGGAGGTGAAGGATTTTGCAAAGGCAGGCCTGAGCTCAAAACATCCTGTAGACTTAGGTACCCGTTGTACCGTGTTCATGAATTCAAGAGTTAAGCAGGCTCAAAAAGAAGGGGCTGAGATCGGCGATATATCAGCAGGTATATCTATATCAGTAATTAAAAATGCATTATATAAGGTAATCAGGCTTAGAAGTGCTGAAGATTTAGGTGAAAAAATAGTGGTTCAAGGCGGAACCTTTTACAATGAAGCAGTACTAAGAGCTATGGAGATTATAGTAGGTAAGGAAGTAGTTAGACCTGATATAGCAGGAATAATGGGAGCTTTTGGAGCTGCATTAGTTGCAAAAGAAAGGTATAATGCGGGATACCAGACTAAGCTACTAATGAATGATGAATTAAAGGTTTTTACATCTGAAACATCCATGAGACGATGTGGATTATGTGGAAATAACTGCTTACTGACAATAAATCATTTTTCTGATGGACGTGAATATATATCAGGAAACAGATGTGAAAGAGGAGCAGGTATTGAAAAAGCTGAAAATGATATACCTAATCTTTATGAATATAAATACAGCAGACTCTTTAGCTATAAGCCTTTAAAGCTAGAAGAGGCTAAGAGGGGAACCATAGGTATTCCTAGAGTATTAAATATATACGAGGATTATCCTTTCTGGTTTACATTTTTTACAGAACTAGGATATAGGGTAATATTATCTGGACGTTCCTCAAAAAAGATTTATGAGCTAGGAATGGAAACCATACCATCAGAATCAGTATGCTATCCTGGTAAGATGGTCCATGGACACATTATGGATTTATTAAATAAGGGGATCAAAAAGATATTCTATCCTTGTATAGCTCATAACATAATTGAGGATGAGACAGCAGGCAATCACTACAATTGTCCTATAGTCACATCTTATCCAGAAACTATAAATGCAAACATAGATGAATTGAAAGAAGACATTATTACCTTCTACTATCCATTCTTACCTATAGATGATTCTAAAAGACTTAAGAAAAGGGTACACGAAAAGCTGGCAATGGAAGGCTTAGGTAAAAGAGAAATATCTAATGCTGTAGATAAGGCATATATGGAGCTGGAGAAATATAAAGAAGATGTCAGAAAAAAAGGTGAAGAGGCAATTAAATATATAGAAAAAAACAATATTAAGGGCATACTACTGGCAGGTCGTCCATACCATATAGATCCAGAGATAAATCATGGTATACCAGAGATGATTAAATCCTACGGATTTGCGGTTATTTCAGAGGATGCAATAAGTCATTTAGCTAAAACAGAAAGACCAACTAGAGTAGTAGATCAATGGGTATATCACTCAAGAATGTATAGAGCAGCCACATACGTAGCTAAACGAAAAGATATAGAATTAGTTCAGCTGAATTCCTTTGGTTGTGGACTAGATGCCGTAACTACAGATCAGGTACAAGAGATATTAGAACGCTTTGGGAAAATATATACTGTAATTAAAATAGACGAAATAAATAACTTAGGGGCAGTTAGAATACGTATTCGTTCCTTAATGGCGGCAATAGCTGAAAGAGAAAAGAGAGATTTTGAGCCTGTAGAGCTGCATAGTATTCCAACAAGAATAATATTTACGGAGGAGATGAAAAAGACCCATACAATTCTATCTCCACAGATGTCGCCTATTCATTTTCAGTTTTTACAGACTGGATTTAGAAAGGCAGGATATAATGTTGAAATACTGCCATCAGTAGACAAAAAAGCTATTGATGAAGGACTGAGATATGTTCATAATGATGCATGCTATCCTTCTATTATAACTGTAGGGCAGATAATGGAGGCTTTAAAATCTGGAAAATATGATTTAGACAATACATCTGTTATCATATCTCAAACTGGAGGAGGATGTAGAGCTACAAATTATATTGCATTTATAAGAAAAGCCTTAAGAGATGCAGGCATGGAGAATATACCTGTGATTTCTCTTAATGCAGTAGGACTAGAAAAGAATCCAGGATTTAAAATAACTATCCCAATTCTAAATAATCTACTAATGGGTATGACATATGGAGATTTACTAATGAGAGTTCTCTATAAAGTAAGACCTTATGAAAAAGCACCAGGCTCTGCAAATAGGCTTTATGAATACTGGGTAGACAGGTGCATACAAACCCTAGAAAAAGGGACTCGAAAAGACTTTATACGAAATATATATGATATAGTAGAGGATTTTGATAATCTTGAGATTCATGAAGATGTGATTAAACCGAAAGTTGGAGTAGTTGGAGAGATACTAGTTAAATTCCACCCTACTGCAAACAACGATATAGTAGATATATTGGAAACAGAAGGTGCAGAGGCAGTAGTTCCAGATTTAACAGACTTTTTCTTATATACTGCATTCAATAGCAAAACAAAATATAAAGAACTATCAGGACCTTACAAGGGTTCATTGTTGGCTGATATTTCGATAGGAGCAATTGATTATTATAGAAAAGACATGAAAAAAGCTTTAGCTAACAGCAAAAGATTTACACCTCCTGTATCTATAGAAGAGCTTGCAGAAGGGGCAGAGAGACATTTATCCTTATGCAATCAAACTGGAGAAGGATGGTTTTTAACTGCTGAAATGGTAGAGCTGATAAATAGCGGAGTACCTAATATAGTATGTCTACAGCCTTTTGCCTGCCTTCCTAATCATATTACAGGTAAAGGTATGATAAAGGAGCTTAGAAGGGCATATCCTGAGTCAAATATAGCAGCTATTGACTATGACCCAGGCGCTAGCGAGGTCAATCAGCTTAATCGTATAAAATTAATGCTATCAGTGGCTTTTAGAAATCTCAATAAAGAAAATGAAGAAAAAGGTCATCAAGAAGAAGCAGCTTTAACTCATTAAAATAAGGCTAGAAGGGAGTATTCCTTTCTAGTCTTATATAATTCCATCCAAATTTTCAAGAATCCAAATCTAAATATTATTTTGGTTTACTAATAAAAAATTCAACAATAATATTTCCATAGCTTTTACTAGCCTGCGCCCCTACTCCTATATGAGTATAGTTAGTGTTTAGAATATTTTTTCTATGGTCTTCAGAGTTCATTAGGGCCTGATGGGCATCTTCAATAGAAGGATTACCGGCTAAATTTTCGCCAGCATGCAGATATTTAATTCCCAAATTATTTAACATATCAAAAGGATTTCCATAAGTAGGAGAATTGTGACTGAAGTAATTATGGTCTACCATATCCTTAGCCTTCATTCTAGCAACCCTTGCTACTTCCATATCCACAGTTAGAGGAGGAAGATTTGCTTTGGCTCTTTCTTGATTTACTAATGTCACCATCTGTTGCTCCTCTGCTGTAAGTCTGACTGCACCTTGTATTTGAGTATCCTTAAAATCATCTACTACAGGCTCTACATCATTTTCCGATACTATTCCTATTTGATTATTGTCTAGTCTTACGATATACCAATTATCTGATTTTCCTACTGTATTAAGTAAAGTACCTTTATTAACTGTTTGCATTACATTAGATTCAGTTCCAGTACCGCTCCTTATTTCACAATTATCTACTGCTGCTCTTACAGTTCTCACAGTATTAGTTCCATTTATTGAGGACTGATTCCTAAGCATTTCTCCAGTATCTGGCCTTTGTGGTTGTCTAATGCATGAAACTGTTAAAAGTAAACAAAGAAGGACAAGAGATATTTTCTTTATCATTATTTAGCACCTCCATTGCTAATATTATTAGGAGTTTAATCTAAATATATAATTAGTAAAAGATTCCTGTTTTTGGTTTTAGTATAATTATTTTTAAAAACTATAGTATAATTGATAATCAAAGGGTAATAAATTTTCTATATAAAATAGACTGTGTATTATTTGATTGGAAAAGCTACCTTGATTATTATATAAAACTTAACGAATATATATTGATGCCGTATGGAAAAGAGGTGACCTGATGTTTTTTAAGAGTTCTCTTGAAGACAGAGTAGAGAAAGCAAAAAATAATCCAGAAGAAATAAATAGGCTTATTGAAGAATATAAGCCATTTATAGCAAGTACAGTTCAGAAGAGAACGGGACGTTTCCTAGAGTATGGCCATGATGATGAGCTTACTATTGGGATGCTAGCATTTAAAGAGTCAATAGATTCCTTTGATAAAAGCAAGGGCAAGTTCCTCAGTTTTGCAAAACATGTCATTAACTTAAGAATGATAGACTATTATCGAAAGACAAAAAAAGAGGGAAATGTTATTTCATTGGAATTGATTAGTCAGAATGATAATGAAAGTACAGTTGATATTGGATCAATAAGGTCTATAGAAGAATATGAAAAAGAAAGAGAAAATGAAGCTAGAAAGCTTGAAATTCTTCAATATAAAAAGGAGCTAAGTGATTGGCAAATTGAATTTTCAGATTTAGTAAAAGTATCTCCTAAGCAAGAAAAGCTAAGAAGTCTTTATAAGGATGTCGCAAAATTAATAATAGAAAACAAAGAGTTATTTGATATATTAGTTGCAAAACAAAGATTACCAATAAAAGAAATTGAAAGTCTAACTGGCATACATCGAAAAAAATTAGAAAGAGGTCGAATATATATAATATCATTAGTAATAGTGATGGAAGGCGATTATCCTTACTTAAAAGAATATGCGGACTGGAGGTGATATTGTGAGAGGAATAGTAATGGAAAAAAATAAAAGCGGGCTTATTGTAATGACTGATAATGGTCAGTTTTTAGAAATAAAAAATCATGTTAAATCAGTAGAAATTGGACAAGAAATAGAAGTAAAAAATAATCCTATTCATAAATCTGAAATATTTAGGAAAGTTGCTTCAATAGCAGCTGCAATTATATTGTTTTTATCGAGCGGATACGGTATACTTGGATACCATACAGTTTATGGTTATGTAGATGTGGATATAAACCCAAATGTAGAGCTTTCATATAATCGATATAAAAGAGTAATAGGCATAAAAAGTCTTAACAAAGATGGAGAAAATATTTTAGCGAATGTTAAAGACTATAAAAATCAACCTATAGAGGTAGTAGTAAATAAAATTATAGATAGTGCAATTAAAGAAAATTATATAAAGAATAACGAGGAAAATACAGTTCTTGTTACAATAACAGGAAATAAAAATGAAATTGATGATAAAAAAATATTAGAAGAAATAGATACCCACATAAAGGATTCATCAGTTGAAGCTAAAGTAGTAGTTATAAAAAGTGATAAAAAATCCTATGATGATGCAAAGAAAAATAGCTTATCTCCTGGAAAGGCTAAATTAATTGAAAAGGCAGCGGCTGCAAACAAAGATATTAATCCAAGCGAGATTAAAGATAAATCAATCAATGAAATAATGAGCATTATAAAAGAAAATAAAAAGGAAAATAAAGGAATATATAAAGGCATGAAAAATGTAGAGAAATGGAACAAGGAGTTAGATAAAAATAATAAAAGCATAGAAAAAGAAGATAAGAAAAAAGAGGACAAATTAAATACCAATAGCAAAAAATATGATGAGAAGGATAATAAAATCTACAAATGGGATAATAAGATTAATAAAAAAACAAATACTGGTAAGAGCGATAGTGAAAAGAAGGATAACAAATTAATCAACAATTCGAATATAAGGAATCAAAATAAGAACAATAAAAATAGTAATTACGATAATAAGAATAAAGAAATACAAACAAATAAGAGTAAGAAAAGTAATTCAAACAATAGTCAAAAAAATAGAAGATAAAAGCATAAAACCTAAGCCCTTGCTTGATGCTAGGGCTTTTCTCATGTTGCTATGTGGACTGTATTATGCATTTTCTTAGAGCAGTGAAAGAATAATTAAGAGTGCTACAATAGAAACAGCAATGGCAATAACACCATACAATACCTTTTTTCTTATGAAAAAAATCCTAGCCATAATATCACCCCTTGTATATATTTATAAACTAGGGTACAGTATTCCATATTATAATCTATTTGCAAGACCGAAGATATATTCATAAAACGTACAAATTGTTTTTAGCAAAGTTATTAAATAAATTATAGAAAGTATATTAATTTGAAACATAAATGATAGTATTATATAGCGGTTTAGATTTACAGATTAAGACAAGTATAATATAATAAGGGATACAAAGATTTATTTATGAGGAGTGATTATGTGAAAACTAGGATTATTACAGATAGTGCATGCGATTTGTCACTTGATTTAATTAAAAAATTTGAAATAGACCTATTGCCTATACTAGTTTATCTAGGAGAAAATGAATATAAAGACGGAGAAACATTAAAACCAAAAGAGCTTTATGATAACATGAGGGAAGGAAAAGTATATAAGACAGCTCAAATACCACCTCATGTATTTAAAGAAAAATTTGAAGAATATGCAAAGAAAAAAGAGCCTTGTATTTACATAGCTTTTTCATCTGGACTATCTGGAACATATCAAGCCTCTCTCATGGCAAAAAATGAAATACTAGAAGATTATCCAGATTTCGATTTAACCATAATAGACACAAAATGTGCATCTGGTGGCTTTGGACTAGTAGTGCTAAAGGCTGCTCAAATGGCTAAAGAAGGTGTCTCAAAGGAAGACATAGTAAAAACAGCTATTTTTTATTCTAAGCATATGGAGCATATATTTACAGTGGATGATTTAGAGTATCTGTATAGAGGAGGACGAGTTAGCAGAACAGCTGCTGTAGTAGGCTCTCTTCTAAATATTAAACCTATACTTCATGTAGAAGATGGGAAGCTAATTCCTCTAGAAAAGATAAGAGGAAGAAATAAGGTTTTAAAAAGAATGATAGAGATAATTGAAGAAAGAGGAGCTAATTTAAGCAGACAAACCATAGGTATAACTCATGGAGATGACCTAGAAGTAGCTATGAAAGCAAAAGAAATGATAGAAGAAAGATTTAAATGTAAGGAATTTGTCATAGGAACTATAGGTTGCGCTGTTGGAGCACATTCAGGCCCTGGAACTTTAGCTATATTTTTTTTGAACGAAGAGGAATAAAAATATACTATAAAAAAGCTTCATAATCTTTTCATGAAGCTTTTTTATATATAGTAAAAAGTCTGTTAATATGGAAATTATGTTATTTGATTTAGAAAAGACCTTTCTTAACTTTTCGTAATAATTATATTAATTTGCTATAGCCTGCTCAAACACTTAGCTTGATAAGTTATTATAATTTAGCAACAACATTGATAAAAATATAACAAACAAGTATACTGTATTTATAGATTATATTAAGCGAATTAAAAGGGAAAAAATTTTAGCAAACATTGTTAATAATATAACAATAAAGAAGGGGGATTGCAATTATGGTAACTATAAATGTCTGCATTGGCAGTGCATGTCACTTAAAGGGGGCCTACGAAGTGATAAATAATCTGCAACATATTATAGAAGAAAGAGAGCTGTCAGAAAAGGTTATTGTAAAGGCCGCCTTTTGCCTAGGGGAATGTACAAAGGCAGTATCTGTAAGAGTTGATGAGGATAAAGTAGTTTCAGTTGGGGAGGAAACTGTGAAGGAATTTTTTGAACAGCATGTAGTTGGGAGGCTATAAAATGAAATTTATAAGTTTTACAAGGGAGAATTGCAACAACTGCTATAAATGCTTGAGAACATGTCCTTCTAAAGCCATAACTATTCTTGAAGATCATGCTGAAATAGTTGATGATTTATGTATTTCTTGTGGGAAATGTCAGGTTGTATGCCAAAAAGAGGCACTACATATTAAGAGTAATATAGAACAAGTAAAAGAGGCTATACAAAATAAAAAAAGAGTGATAGCTAGTATAGCACCATCATTTCCTGGAGCATTTAATATAGATGATGAGTATAAAATTGTAACAGCATTAAAGCTCCTTGGATTTGAAATGGTTGAGGAAACAGCAATAGGTGCTGAAATAGTACTAGATTATTATGATAAGTATTGGGAAGAAGAAAAATATGAAAACCTTATTACTACAAGCTGTCCTTCAGTTAATAATCTCATAGAAAAATACTATCCTTCATTGACTAAATACATGATACCAGTAGTATCTCCAATGATTGCCCATGGAAAGTTATTAAAGCATAGATATGGAATGGATAGTGTAGTAGTATTCATAGGGCCATGCCTTGCTAAAAAAGCCGAGGCAGAAGATTTTCAGCACAGGGGAATAATCGATTCTGTTTTGACCTTTGAAGAATTATCACATTGGTTTGCAGAAGAAAATATAGTATTGAACAATCTCAAACCTCAGCCCTTTAACCATACTTCATACAAGAGGGGAAGCTCATTTCCTGCAAAAGGAGGATTGGTTGATCATAATGGTTCTAATGAAAGTAAGTATGAAATAATGAGGATAAATGGAGTAGAAAACTGTAAGGAATTTCTCGAGTGCATTGAAAATAACAGCATAAGTGGTATTTTTGTAGAATTAAATATATGTAATAACAGCTGTATAGATGGACCGGGAATGCCTAGAGACAATACCAACCATTATGTTAGGAAGGATAAAATAAAAGGATATATAAATAAAAAGAGAAATCGCAATCAAGGCGATATTGAATATAATTATGAAAAGATTGATTTTACTAAGATATTTTTTAATAGAAAGGCAAATAGAAAAACTGCTTCTGAGAAAGAGCTTAGAGAGATATTAGGGAAAATGGGCAAGCATAAGCCAGAAGATGAGCTTAATTGTAATGCATGTGGTTATTTTTCATGTAGAGAAAAGGCGGAATCCGTATTTGAGGGAATGTCCGATATAAATATGTGTCTGCCTTTTATGAGAGCAGAAGCAGAAAGTCTAAGAAATGTTATATTTGAAAATAGCCCAAACATAATTTTCCTTCTAGATGAAGAGCTTTGCGTAAAGGAATTTAATCCTAAATCTGAAAGAGCATTTGGAATAAAGGCTGAGAATATAAAAGGGGAGCCTATATTAAAGCTCATAGATGAAGATATTTTTAGGAGAGTTATTTCAACTAAAGAGAATTTAGTAGGCCAAAAAGTTTTTTATCCTGAATATGGTCTAGTTCTAATAGGAAATATTATATATCTTGAAAAGGAAAAAGTTTTAATGGTAATTATGACTGATGTGACCTTGGCGGAAAAAAATAAGGAAGAGCTTGCTATAGTAAAAGAAAAGACTATAAATGCAGCACAGGAAGTAATCGAAAAGCAGATGAGAGTAGCTCAAGAGATTGCAAGTCTTCTAGGGGAGACTACTGCAGAGACAAAGGTTATACTTACAAAGCTAAAGGATATAGCTCTAGGGGAAGCAGGTGATATTTAATGGACTTCTTCGTAGACGTTGCATATGACAGTCTAAACAAATATGGAGAAGAGCTTTGTGGAGATAAGGTAGAAATAATCAATACTGATAATAGCATCATAGTAGTCTTAGCAGATGGATTAGGCAGTGGAGTAAAAGCAAATATACTAGCAACTCTAACAACTAAAATAGCAGGTACTATGTTAAAAGAAGGGGCGAGCATTCTAGAAACCGTAGATACAATAGCCAATACTCTTCCCGTATGTAATGTTAGAAAGCTTGCATACTCAACCTTTGGAATAATTAAAATTCAGGAGGATGGAACGGCTTATATTATAGAATATGATAATCCTCCTTTATTTTTTACTAGAAATAATGAAACTATGATGATTGAAAAGAATGATATAGTAATAAACGAAAAAAAGATAAAAGAAAGCTATATAAAGCTTGAAGAAGGAGATGTCATCACACTTGTAAGTGATGGAGTAATACATGCTGGTGTAGGAGGAATATTGAATCTAGGCTGGCAATGGGACAATGTATCTGATTATCTAATAAGACAAATCCGAAACAAGAAGAGTGCTAGAAGCATATCTAGAGGGCTTATAGATACATGTAAATGCTTGTATGCAGGCAAGCCGGGAGACGATACTACAGTTGTCACAATAAAAGTTCGACAGCCTGAAGTAGTAGACTTATTTACGGGGCCACCAGAAAATGAAGAAAACGATCAAAAGCTTGTTCAAGACTTTATGAAAAGTAAAGGAAAAAAAATAGTCTGCGGAGGTACTGCTGCAAAGATAGTGGGTAGGGAGCTTAAGCGTGATATTGAGGTTGATCTAGCTTCTATGACTGTAGATGTTCCACCTATGGCTATTATAAGAGGAATAGATTTGGTTACGGAGGGTGTGCTTACTCTCAGCAGAGCAGTAGATAAAATAAAAAAATATAGAAATAGTTCCTCCAATGGAGAAAAAATATACAATCTAAACGGTAAGGATGGAGCATCATGTTTGGCTAAGACGCTAATAGAAGACTGCACGCATTTAAATCTTTGGGTAGGAAAAGCCATCAATCCAGCCCACCAGAATCCTAGCTTACCAGTTGATTTAAGTATCAAACTTAAAGTGGTTAAAGAACTTTCCTCATTGATGGAAAGCATGGGCAAGATAGTAAAAATTAATTATGTTTAGTATGGAAGCAAAGGGGAGGACTTGCATGAGAAAATTTGAAAATCAGGTTCAGCTCATTAAATATGAAGTTTTAAGAGAAGTATCCAGATTAGCTTTGGAAGGGAGACTTGATGAAAGTTTAGATACAATTCCATCCATAATAGATCCAGGACCTGAGCCAAGAACTAGATGTTGTATTCATAAGGAGCGAGCCATAACAGTTGAGAGAGTGAGATTAGCATTAGGAGGAAATAAAAATAATGACAATATAGTAGAGGTTCTAGAAACGGCATGCGATGCTTGCCCTATAAATCGCTTTGTAGTTACAGAAGCTTGCAGAGGATGTCTTGCACATAGATGCTATGATGCATGTCCTGTAGATGCTATACATTTCGTGGAGCATAGGGCATATATAAATCCTAATAAATGTATAGAGTGCGGAAAGTGCAAGGAATCGTGTCCCTATAATGCCATATCTGATGTAATGAGGCCATGCAAAAGAGCATGTCCTACATCAGCATTATCTATTAATGAAGATAAAAAGGCTGTTATTGATAATGAAAAATGCATTCAATGTGGAGCATGTGTTTATCAATGTCCTTTTGGGGCAGTAATGGATAAGTCAAGTATTGTAGAGATAATAGAGCTATTAAAAAAAGCTAAGTATGACAAAAATACTAAAGTATATGCAATAATAGCTCCTGCAATTTCAAGTCAATTTACATATGCAAAGATTGGTCAGGTAGTAAATGGAATTAAAATGTTAGGCTTTCATAATGTCGTAGAGGCTGCACTCGGTGCAGATATAATAGCTAAGCATGAGGCTATAGAGTTTGCCCAAAACATAGAAAATCAAAAAATTATGACTAGTTCATGTTGTCCAGCATTTGTCTCATTTATAAAGAAAATTTATCCTATGCTAGAGAGCAAAATATCTCATTCAGTATCTCCAATGATTGCGGTTTCAAGGCTTATAAAGAGTACTGATGAGAATTCTAAGGTAGTTTTCATAGGACCATGTATTGCAAAAAAAATGGAGATTAAAGAGGAAGATTTAAGCGGAAGCGTAGATTATGTAATGACTTTTGAGGAGCTAACTGCAGTATTAGATGCTGCGGAAATCAAGATTGAATACTGCGATGAAGCAGTGCTTGATAATGCATCATTCTTTGGAAGAATATTTGCTAGAACAGGAGGACTTTCAGAGGCAGTAAGGCATGTAATTGAAACTGACAACATAGATATAGCATATAAGCCAATAAGCTGTGATGGCATAAAAGAATGTGATAAAGCCCTAAAGCTTGCTAGAGTCAATAGGCTTGATGCAAATTTCATTGAAGGAATGGTGTGTACAGGAGGCTGCATTGGAGGAGCAGCGTCGTTGCATCATGGTCCTAAGGATAGAAATGAAGTAGATAAATATGGAAAGCTTGCTATAGAAAAAGGTGTCAATGATAGCTTAAGAGTCTTTGATATTGATAAATTAGCTCTTGAAAGAGAAACTAAATAAATAATTGCCAATTAAGGGCAGAAAGAATCTTATAAAATTGCTTTCTGCTCTTCATTTTTTTGCTTTTTTAGCTTCGAAAATATTTTGGGAAAATAGAAATCCTATATAATCCTTTTTTGCCATATAGTTATGATAATATAAAGCCCCCACAAAGAAAAAACTAAAAGAAAGAAAAAAACTGGGAGGTTCTTTATAATGGCTAATATTATGGAAATTGTTAATAAAATAAATGATGTATTATGGGGACCATTTATGATGTTTCTTTTACTAGGTACAGGTCTTATGTACACATTAAGACTTAGATTTTTACAAGTTACGAAACTAGGTACAGCCATGAAGCAAATATTTAGGAAGAAAGAAGGAGAATCAGGAGCAGAAGGATTATCGCCTTTTCAATCTCTTACTACTGCCATAGCTGCTCAAGTAGGTACTGGAAACTTAGCAGGTGTAGCTACAGCAATAGCCTCGGGAGGACCAGGAGCAGTATTTTGGATGTGGATTAGTGCTTTTTTTGGAATGGGTACCATATTTTCAGAAGCGGTATTAGCGCAGTTATTTAATGAAGAGAGAGATGGGGTATTAACAGGAGGTCCAGCGTATTATATAAGTAAGGGATTAAAAAGCAAATTTCTCGCTGGATTTTTTGCAGTATTCATTGTAATAGCATTGGGAATAATGGGTAACATAGTTCAATCAAACTCTATAGCAGTAGCAATAAAAAATGCGGCACCTGCAATACCACCTTTAGCTGTTGGGATTGTAATTGCCATATTAGCGGGATTGATTTTTATAGGTGGAATAAGCCGTATAGGATCTTTTACAGAAAAGTTAGTTCCAATAATGGCGGCATTTTATTTAATTGGTGGGATAGTTATTTTAGTAATAAATGCTGATATGTTTATACCTGCTTTTAAGATGATAATATATGGTGCATTTAATCCGAAAGCGGCAACTGGTGGACTTATAGGAGTGACAGTAAAAGAAAGTATGAGGTATGGAATAGCAAGAGGTCTTTTTTCTAATGAAGCAGGTATGGGTTCAACACCACATGCTCATGCAGTGGCAAAGGTTGATCACCCTGTTCAGCAAGGCTTAGTAGCTATGATTGGAGTTATAGTAGATACAGGTATAGTATGTACAATTACAGCTTTAGTCATATTGACAACAGGGTCATTAGGTTCTGGACTTACTGGAGCTGAATTGACACAGGAGGGCTTCCGTTTAGGATTAAGCAGTATTACTGGTAACTTTGGAATTCAGTTTATAGCAATAACCTTGTTCTTTTTTGCATTTTCAACTATAATAGGGTGGTATTTCTTTGGTGAGCAAAATATTAAATTCCTATTTGGAAATAGTGGTGTACCATTCTATAGAGTTTTGGTTCTAGCAGGAATTATAATAGGAACTTTATTAGATGTGGAGCTTGTATGGGGTTTAGCTGATATGTTTAATGCACTTATGGTTATACCAAACCTTATTGCTTTAATAGGATTGTCGTCACTAGTAGTAAAATCAGTAAAAGATTTCAGAGAAAAATATGAAAAACAGTAGAATGGTTTTCATATTGATAATCTGATAAATCGTGATATAATATGACTATAAAGTCATAAACTGACACTTATAACAAAAGGGGGTTGTTAAGGTGCCAAAAAATACTTTTTTCAATTTACCTAAAGATAAAATCGATAAAATAGTTGAAGCAGCCATAGATGAATTTGAGGAATACTCATACGAAAATGCAAGTATTAATAGAATAGTGGAGAGTGCAGAAATAGCAAAAGGAAGTTTTTACCAGTATTTTGAAGATAAAAAGGATTTATATAGATATATAGTAGGAGAATCAGAAAAGAAAAAGCTTTCATATCTAGATGTTGCAATTAAAAAACAGGATATCTCAGACTATTTTGATTCATTAAAGGATATTTTTCTTTCAGAAGTTAAATTTGCTATAGATTTACCAAAGCTTTCAGCTATAAGTCTAGATTTTAAAAAAAATCGTAATATAGAATTTAAAAAGGAAATACTAGAGGAATCCTTAAGTACTGATAATGTGTTTGAAGAATTAATATTAAAAGGGATAGACAATAAAGATATAAATGATTCCATAGATGTTAAGCTAAAGGCTTTTTTACTTACATCATTAAGTATGTCTATATTAGATTACTTCATATTTGAAACCAATTTAAATTATGAAAAAGCAGTTGAATATATAGAAAATATAGTACAGCTGTTAAAAGATGGTACAAAAGTTAAGAAAAAAACAAAGAGAAATTTTGAAGACAGGTTTTATTAAATGGGGGAGATAGTGTGTTTGTTGGAAAAAAGGTAAAGCTAAGAGGTTTAAAAATTGAAGATGTAGAGCCAGCATATCAGTATATGTGTGATCCTGAGGTATTGCTAAATATAAGTCCTGGAATACCATATCCAATGACATTAGAAAGAGAGAAGCAATGGTTTGAGAACCAAATAGCAATGAAGGATACATATAATTTTTCTATAGAGGATATTGAAACAGGTTTATATATAGGAGGCTGCGGCATAAACAAAATTGATTGGAAGAACAGAGTAGCTACAGTTGGTATATATATTGGAGACAAGGATTTTAGAGGAAAGGGCTATGGAACAGAAGCCATGGGTCTTTTAATTGATTTTATATTTAATCAAATGAATATCAATAGAATTCAGCTTTTTGTTTTTTCATTTAACGAAAGAGCTATAGGGTCATATAAAAAGAATGGGTTTGTAGAAGAAGGCAAACTGAAACAATCAGTTTTTAGAAATGGTAGATACTATGATGAAGTAATTATGAGTATATTAAGAGAGGATTATGCTAACATAAAGTAGTCTATGATGAAATAAAGGTTCCAGCAGTAGAGAGCCTTTATTTTTTATGTGCATTGGACATTAGAAAGTGTGCACAAAGCGTGTTGATTGCTTGGTACTAAAGATAAATAAAAAGCCAATAAAAGGCAACTTAAAAAGAAGTAAATAAAAAATAATTAAATTTAAATTTTCTATAGACAAGATCAAAATATAGTAGTATAATATCTTTTGTAGTCAATTTTGCATCTTTAGCTCAGTTGGTAGAGCAACTGACTCTTAATCAGTGGGTCCAGGGTTCGAGTCCCTGAAGATGCACCAGAAAATTATAGCAAAATAAGGCTTGCAGATGTTTTTCTGTAAGTCTTTTTTCATGCTTATTTTGTCTTTGCACACTTTTTATTGCAGAAAAGTATTAAGAAATCCATTTCTTGATTTTCTAAAAATATCCTTGAAAGGTATGATTATAGTGTCCGTGGAAAATATATCTATAAAAAAAATAGTTGTGCATATATTAGATAACAATTTACAAATGCCTGTTTTTTCGGAAGTTGAGAGTCAATTGGATGATGATATTATAGAATTTGTTGGAAGACATATTGAAAAAATAGTTGATGACGACAGTTTGAAATCTGCGACTTTTATTGAAGAAGATAATAAAGTAAGATCAATATGTGAAAAAATATCAAAGGAAAATGAGTTTTTCTTAAAAGGTACCATAGATATGGGAGATGTTTTATTCAAGATAATGTATGAAAACGTGGAAATTCCACCAGCAGATGTGATATTCATTCTATTTGACATAGATAGTGTAATGTATCTTGGAATATTAAAGCTTAATTATAAACACTCATACATACATCATATTGAAACCACAGAAAGTGGAATTATTAATTCAATAGTTAAGCAAAAAACTACTTTACCTTCAATAGGGCAAAGAGTAGATGAGTGTGCCATAATCAATTTAGAGGATTTTTCTTTAAATCTTTATGAGAAAAAATATAACATTAACGATGAGAAGATTTACTATTTTTCATCCATGTTTTTAAAATGCAGCAGTCAAATATCCTTAAATGAGAAAGTAAAGATATTCACAAAGGCCACCAAAAAATTTAGTGAAACATATTTTGATGAAGATCCAGTAATTCATGCAGAAATAAAAAAAGCTGTAGTTGAAAGTATAGAAGAAAATGAAGCGATAGACGTTGAAGAAGTGGCAAAATCAGTATTTTCACAAAATCCGCAGCTTAAACAAGAATATATAGAACATGTAGAAAAAGCTGGGATAAAAGAAAAAAGTATTCCTATTGATAATGAAAAAATAGTAGATAAAAACTTTAGAAAGCAGAAAATCAAAACAGATACAGGAGTAGAAATCAGTCTGCCTGTTGAATACTATGGAAATAATGATAAAATTGAGTTTATTACCAATGCAGATGGTACGATATCAATACTAATAAAGGATATAGGCAAAATAACACATAACAAATAAACAGAAATAAACAGGAAATTTTTTGGCTTCAAAGGGAGGGAATTACCTCCCTGATTTTTTGTTGACCTTCTTAACCCAGAAATCATTATCAGATATTCCACAAAGAGGACATTTCTTTACATTTAGCCTTTTATCTTTAATAAATACAACTATATTATTGCAATATGGGCACCAGCTTTGTCCTTTCTTTAGCCTAATATTTTCAGGAATTTTTTTTGTTCCAACCTGTTTTGCTTTTCCTATTAATTCATATATAGTTAGCTGTTCATCATTTGTCATATGCAGCCCTCCAACTCAAGCCTTGTTTCCTTCATTTAATTCAACATCTATTATACCAATAAAATTTTATTTTTTATATAGGAATTTAGATATTAATAACAAGCTTTCTTAGAATAAAAAGCCCTCTAAGAACTAGAGGGCCGAAATTATTGATTAGTAAAAATTATTAGAGTTTGAGCTATTTGACTTTTGTACTTTTTGTTTAGCCTTCTGTTTTTCATATTGTCCTACAGAAGTCGAATTGCTTAGTGTTGGCATCATACTTGATGTCATACCTGTAGTAAATTCATTAGTAGCATTCATATTTTGTTTTGCATTATTTATTTCTCCAAAACCTACTGAAGTAGAATTACTTAGGTTTGCCATAGTATTTGATGTCATACCAGTCGCAAAGCTTTGACTCATATTCGAACTATTGTTCATCTTTTGCCTTGCGTTTTGCGCTTCGCTTTGGCTTATATTTTTAGAATTTTTCAAACTAGGAACTCTACCCATAGTATTCTTCATTAGCTCATTCCTCCAATTAAAGTTTTAGTAAGTTTTTCACTTACATGATTATTATCTGCAATAAAACACTTAATATATACTATAAATAATTGATGAATTTGATTATTTTACTAGTACTGTTATTAGTCTGCATAAAATTACCTAGTATCTAAAGCTATTTATATATACAAAATAAATAATGAATGAAAATTAAATATCGAGGTGATTTATTTGACTAGAAGAGCATTGAATCCTAATGCAGAAAAAGCTTTAGAGGAAATGAAGCTAGAAATATCAAAGAAAATGGGTTTGGCTAATAATCTAAACAAATTAGATCCAATAGAAAATATGTTTACTGCTGGTCTCGTAGGCGGAATGATGACAAAAAATTTAGTTGAAATGGGACAGAAACAATTAATTAATAAAAAATAACTAGAAAATAAAGGCTAAAGGGTTTTGGTACCTTGGCCTTTTATATATCATTGTTATATTTCTGACAACCCTGTTATAACGAGTGAAAATGTGGTATATTATGAATATAGGATTAATATTAATTATTCTATACTGAGTTGAAAGGGGGCATAAATTTGGGATTTCAACTAACTAATAGTATGTTATGGCTAATAGCAGCTATAGCCTTTGGTTTTATTGAAGCAATCACACTTGGAGTGGCTACAATTTGGTTTGCAGTAGGAGCTTTAATAGCCTGGGTAATTTCATTATTTGATGCACCATTATGGGCCCAAGTTCTAACGTTTTTAGTTTCATCAAGTGTACTTCTATACTTCACAAGGCCAATAGCACAAAAAGTACTGAAAATAGGTCATACTAAAACAAATACAGAGACACTAAAGGGTAAAACAGGAGTTGTGATTAAAGAAATAGATAATATACAAGGAATTGGCCAAGTCAAGGTTTCAGGACAGATATGGTCAGCAAAGTCCTTTGATGATGAGAAAATATTAGAAGACAGTATCATAGAAATATTAGATATACAGGGTGTAAAGCTAGTAGTTAAACAAAAAAGTAAAGGGGAGGAATCATAATGGCAGGAATTATAACGTTTATTGTTTTACTTTTTATTGCTTTAATTTTAGTTATGACTAATATCAGAATAGTACCTCAAGCGTATGCTTATGTTGTTGAAAGGCTTGGAGCATACCAGGATACATGGGGAGTAGGTCTACATGTTAAGATACCTCTGATAGATAGGGTAGCTAAGAGAGTATCATTAAAGGAGCAGGTAGCAGATTTTGCTCCTCAGCCAGTTATTACTAAGGATAATGTAACTATGCAAATTGATACAGTTATATTTTTTCAAATAACTGACCCTAAGTTATTTACTTATGGTGTGGAATATCCACTAGCTGCAATTGAAAATCTTACTGCTACTACATTAAGAAATATAATTGGAGATTTAGAATTAGATGAGACTCTAACTAGTCGTGATACTATAAACACAGAGATGCGTTTAATACTTGATGAAGCCACAGATCCATGGGGGATAAAAGTAAATAGAGTTGAATTAAAGAACATTATACCACCTAGAGAAATTCAAGATGCAATGGAAAAGCAAATGAAAGCAGAAAGAGAAAGAAGAGAAGCTATATTAAGAGCTGAGGGAGAGAAAAAATCAGCTATCCTTGTATCTGAAGGGAAAAAAGAGTCTGCTATTCTAGAAGCCGAAGCAGAAAAGCAAGCAGCCATATTAAGGGCAGAGGCTAAAAAGGAAGCAGCTATTAGAGAAGCTGAAGGTCAAGCTGAAGCTATTATGAAAGTCCAAAACGCAACTGCAGAAGGACTTAAAATGATAAAGGAAGCTGGAGCAGATCAATCAGTAATTGCACTAAAAAGCTTGGAATCTTTAGCTAAAGTTGCAGATGGCAAGGCTACTAAGATTATTATTCCTTCCGAAATACAAAATTTAGCTGGATTAGCTACTTCATTAAAAGAAATAATGAGTAATGATGAAAAAAATAAATAGATAATATAATAACTGCCAATACTATTTAGATTTGAAATAATAATATAATAGTTTTGGCAGTTATTTATTTTATTCACTAATTAAGATATTTAAGTCCATTAGCTTCTTTTGAAGCTCTATTAAGTTGTTTTTTAGTGAATCATAATCTTTTTTCAAAGTTTCATCATCCATCATTTTTCCTGTTTTAGATACAAGTCCTTCAAACTGATCATATACTTGCTGTAGCTCTACCTTTATATTATCTTTTAATTTAATAGTTTCTACAATATCAATGAGTTCATTGTCAATAATATCAGTATCTAATTCATAGGCTGAATTCATGGCAGGGATTACAGATTCTATATTAAAATGCTTTTCAATGGCTTGAGATAGTCCTAGAGATGATTCACTTTCACCATGGACTATAAAAACATTTTTAGGTAGTTTTTTGAAACCCCTCATCCAATCTATTAGTCCTTTTTGATCAGTATGTCCAGAAAATCCTTCAACACTGTGAATTTCAGCTTCTACAGCTATCTTATCTCCTAACAATTTTACACTTTTTATCCCGTCTTTAAGCATTCTTCCCAAGGTTCCCTCAGCTTGATATCCTACAAATACAATACTATTGGATTTTTTCCATAGATTATATTTAATGTGATGACGGATTCTCCCTGCATTGCACATTCCACTAGCTGAAATAATTACTTTAGGGAAATCATATGAGTTTAATCTCATTGAATCCTCCTGAGAGCGAATGTAATGAAGATTTTGAAACTCAAAGGGGTTGTCCCCACTTAATATTAACTTTTTAGCTTCAGCATCAAAACAATCCGAGTTTTCTTGAAAAATTTTAGTTGCAGATACAGCCATAGGACTATCAATATATATTGGAATTCTCATAAATGCTTCAATATTTTTATTATATTCGTAATACTTATTCAGTTCATATATTAACTCTTGAGTTCTTCCAACTGCAAAGGAAGGAATAACAACTGTTCCGCCCCTTAAAACAGTGGAATCAATTATTTTAGTAAGTCTCTCTACCCTGTTTTCCACATTTATATGCTCTCTGTTTCCGTAAGTAGATTCAATAATAAGATAATCAGCTTCTTCAATATATTCAGGATCTCTTAATATTGGTTTGTTAGGCAATCCTAAGTCACCAGAGAACACTACTTTTACTGTTTTTTCTTTTTCTTTTATCCATAATTCTACTATAGAAGAGCCTAATATATGACCAGCATCCCTAAACCTAATAGATATTTCATCATTTAAATTTATTTTTTGACCGTACAGTATAGGCTTAAAATACCTTAGACTTGTGGAGGCATCCTTTGCAGTATAAAGAGGCTCTACTAATGGTTTACCAGCTCTGTTTCTTTTTTTGTTTTCCCATTTTGCATCAGATTCCTGTATATGACCACTATCAAGTAGCATTATTTCGCATAAATCACTAGTTGCTTTAGTGCAAATTATTTGTCCCTCAAAGCCTTCCTTTACTAGCTTTGGAATTCTACCACTATGGTCAATATGCGCATGGCTTAAAATTAAATAATCTATTTCTGCAGGATTAAACTGAAATTCTTCATAATTTAGCTTTTCAAGATTCTCACTACCTTGAAATAGTCCGCAGTCAATAAGAATTTTGCTTTTTTCTGTAGTGAGTAAAAAACATGAACCAGTTACTACTCTAGCTGCACCTAAAAATTGAATTTTCATCTTCATCCCCTACCTTTATTATATGTTGTTATATGAATGTTTAAAGTGATATATTTATTATATCACAACCTAAATATATTCTAGTTTTTTTACAATAGACAGTCTTAACCTATTAGGACAACTTTACAAAGATAGACAACTATTTGTGTTAAAGCATAACATAAGAAAATATTATAGTATGTAATCATAAATAATTATAGGAGGAGAAAAATGAACAGAATAAAAATATCACGCCTAGTAAAATCAGAAGATTTAAATCATCACGGAACATTATTTGCAGGTAGGATGGCAGAATGGTTTGTAGAAGCTTGCTTTATAAGTGGAGCAAGAGAAACAGGCAAGCCAGAGAATATAGTATGTGTCAATGTACATGGTTTAACCTTTACAACACCAGGTAACAAGGGGGATATTGTAAATTTAGAAAGTTATGTTGTAAAAGCAGGAAAAACTAGCTTTACTGTATATGGGAAAATAACCAGAAACAACTCAGATAAAATCATATCTGATGGATTTATAACATTTGTTTTTGTAGATGAAAATAATAAATCTATGCCTCACAATATTGTGCTAGACGAACCAAAAGATGAAGAAGAAAAAGAATCCAGAGAAAGAGCACTAAGGCTGAAATAATAACAGACTAGAGAAATCTAGTCATTTTTTTACTCTTTACACAGAACACTTGTTCTGTTATAATATAAATAGAGGAAAATTACGGGGAGTGATACTATGATAGATCATGTCATCAATTACTCTTTAAAAAATCGTAAGCCTATAGACATTATATATATGAAGGGTATGGAAATAACAAAAAGAAAAATAAGGGTTTTTAATATAAGCGGCAATCTTATAAAGGCCGTTGATATTGATAAAGGTGTCATAAGAAGCTTTAAAAGAGATTCTATTTTGTCAGCTATGCATACAGTATCTTTTAATTATAATGATGCGAAAATCGAAAATCATAAGCCTAAAACTAATAATATTATGCAGTAGCCAATGCAAAGGAACTTTTTTCGCTATATTTATGTCTAATTATCTAAATCTATAAAAGGGGTTTTACTATGCTTACTAAAAGAGAAAAGGATATTATAAGAGCAATAATTATTTCTATAGATAGCAGAAACTCTATAAAAGTCAGATTAAGAGATAGGAAAAACAAGCCTATGATAGAGAAAAAGCATGTAAATGTACATCATAGCCCTAATGTCTAAATAGCATAGAAAAAGAGGGGCTCAAATATCCCTCTTTTTCTTATATATTGATCATTTGACCATGATGTAGCTTTGAAAGGCTTTTGCTTTTCTATTTTAGAATTTTCCAAATCCTCTATCAGTTCCACATGTGCAGAAAATGATTACTAGCAGTATGAAGAAGAACAAAAGCTCGCTTCCTACGCCGCCTTCGCAATCACGTCTCCAATTAGTTTCTACCATAACACAACCTCCTTATTTTTTTATAGATTAAAATTTACCAAATCCACAGCTAGAACCGGAGAAGCAGAAACAGATTATAAGGATAATAAGAATTATCCAAATAAATTCTCCTCCAAAGAATCCACATCCTTGTTTACCAGCAGTATCTACCATGAAACACCCTCCTTTATATTGTTGATTTAGTGGTGTGACTTAAAGATTACCATTTACCAAATCCGTCACGGTTACAGAAGCAACAGAAGATAATAATGATGATAATTATCCAAATAAATTCTCCTCCAAAAAAGCCGCATCCTTGTTTACCAGTAGTCTCTGTCATAAAAATACCCTCCTTTATATTAACAATCAAACATATTTTATGTTGTTAATACATTATATGTAATGTAGTTTTTTTGGTGAAAAAGAAGTTTAACTTTTTTGAATAGTACACATGGAATAGGGAAGAAATATTATAATAGCCATATATTTAATAAAAATATGGGTATAAAAAATGCAATAATCAATTGCAATTTTATAATTATCAGAATATAATAGTAATATTTAATCTTAATAAAGGGGTGGTAGAAATGGGTAACATATCAGCATTTTTTGATATAGATGGAACTATTTATAGAAATTCACTAATGATTCAGCATTTTAAGAAGCTAATAAAATACGAGGTTATAGACCCATACATTTGGCATAGCAGTGTCAAGCATACTTATGATGAATGGGAAAAAAGATATGGTGATTATGAAGACTATTTAGAGGAGCTAGCAGATGTATATTTAAAGGAACTAAAGGGAGTTAACAAGTCAAATATAGAATTCATTGCAAGTCAAGTCATAAACCTCAATGGTGATAAGGTTTACAAATATTCTAGAACAAGAATTGATTGGCACAGAAAAGAAGGGCATAAAATTTTTTTCATCTCTGGAAGCCCTGATTTTTTAGTATCTAAGATGGCTGAAAAATACGGTGTCACTGAATTTAGAGGGACAACATATGTAGTAGATGAAAACAATAACTTTACTGGTGAAATCATTAAGATGTGGGATTCAGATAATAAGCAGAAGACTATAGATGAATTTGTTGAAAAATATGATGTAGATTTGCCAAATAGCTTTGCCTATGGAGACACTCAAGGAGATTTTTCTATGCTAAAAATGGTAGGAAATCCTATAGCTATCAATCCCAATAAAAATCTTTTCAATTCCATAAAGAATGATCCAGAGCTTTCAAAGAAAACTCAGATAATAGTAGAGAGAAAGGATATAGTATATAAATTAAACTCTGACACAGAGATTATAAAAGGATTATATGAATAAAATTTAAAAAATGGTGCTTAGATTGTTTCTTTAAGTTCTTTATTTATGATATTGAGTATTTGCAATGTGTCTAATTAAAATCCCTAATAGGAAATTTCTGTTAAATCTTGACGAACTTTGACGAAGAATGTCGAGAAAATATATAATTTTCAGAATATGATTGACAAAAGAACGGAAAGATATATAATTATTTCTAAGGTAGTATATAATTATATTAAGGCTGATACGTTAAAAAGCATAAAGACGTATCTCAAAAAAAATAAGGGGGTAAAAAAATGAAAAGAAAAAAAATCTTTAAAGTGTTGAGACCAATGCTTGTATTAATGTTGGTGCTTAGCATGATGATTTCAGCAGTTGGCTGTAAGGGCAAGGATGTTCCAAGTACAACTGGTGATGGCGATGATCCTGGCAAAGTAGATGGTAATCAAAGTAATGCTAGCTATACATATAATGATTACATGGCAGGATCTCCTAAAACATGGAATCCTCATGAGTGGGAAACCAATTCTGACAGTTACATTATGACTTATACGCAATTTGGACTTTACGAGTATGGATTTAATGAAACCTATGATAAATATGTATTTGTGCCTGAGATGGCAGTTGATTTTCCAGTAGATATTACTAAAGAATATGCAGGAAATGAAGTTTATGGAGTACCTGCTGATGCAACAGAAGGATATGCATTTAAGATTGCCTTAAATGAAAAAGCAGCATGGGAAAATGGGGACAAAATCAATGCAGATAATTATATCTACTCTATGAAGCAGATGTTAAATCCTGAAATGAAAAATTATCGTGCAAGTAGTTATTATTCAGGAACTCTAACTCTAGCTAATGCAGAAGATTATTATAAACAAAATGAACCTATATATACTGATATATATAAGGATGATGCTTACCGTGATGTAGCTGACTCTGATATGAAATTCAGCTTAACAAAACCAGTAGTTTTTTTTAATGGTGATACTGCAAAAAAATATTATGATTCAGATTCTAGTCCATTTATGGATGAGGCAGGCAATGACCTTTTTGCAAAATACTCTTCACAAGACTATAATGATTTAACAGATGAAGCTAAGAAAGACCTTTTAACTATAGCTAAAGCAATTGGAGACACTAATCCTGAAGCATATAAGGAATTCTGCTTTACTTATGATGGTGAAAGAGAAAGCATGGATTTTGAAAAAGTTGGCTTAAAGAAAACAGGAGAATACGAAATAACTCTTATTTTAAGCAAACCAATAACAGATTTCTATTTGAAATATAATCTGGCAGGTGGCAGCTGGCTAGTACATGAAGGCTTGTATGAGAAAAACAAAAAAGAAACAGGAGATATAATAAAGACAACTTATGGTACCTCAGTAGATACTTATATGTCCTATGGACCATATAAATTAACTGAATATCAGCAAGATAAGCAAATAAGAATGGAAAGAAATGAAAACTGGTATGGCTACACTGATGGAAAACATGAAGGATTGTTCCAAACAACTGCAATAGATACTCAGATAGTTCCTGCTCAAGCTACAGCTTTACAGCTATTCATTCAAGGAAAGCTTGATAATGTAGACTTAATTGCAGAGGATATGGGAACATATAGAACAAGTGACTATATATTGTATACTCCTCAAACCTATACTTCTAAATTTACTTTTAATAGTGATAAGGCTGCGCTTAAGAGTCGTGAGGTTCCAGGAGTAAATAGAACTATATTAGCATACAAGGATTTCCGTAAGGCATTTGCTTTATCAATAGATAGGCAAGAGTTTGCTGCGCAATGTACAGCAACGCATGTTGCTGGCTTTGGATTACTTAATAATTTGTATATATATGATCCTGAAACAGGTTCGTCTTATAGAGGCTCAGAACAAGGAAAACAAGCATTAATGAAGTTGTACAATGCTGACAGCGTAGATGATATAACTGGTTATGATAAGGTACAGGCTGCAGAATTGTTTACAAAAGCATATAATGATGCTTTAGCTGCTGGAGATATAAAAGCTGGAGATAAGATTGAATTAGAATTTTTGGTCTATAAATCTGATGAAAGTTATGTTAAGATAGTTAACTTTGTACAGGATGCTATAAATGCTGCAATTGTAGGTACACCATTAGAAAATAAGGTTACAATAAAAATGGTACCTGACGAAGATTATTATGACCATGCTAAACAAGGAGCATTTGAAATCATAATCAGTACTTGGGGCGGTTCCGGAATGGATCCATATGGTTTAATGGAGGTTTATACTAAGTATGAATCTTTGCATGAATATGGATTTAAACCAGATATTCAAAAATGTACTATCAATGTAAATGGAGAAGAGATGACAAAGACATTCCTTGAGTGGTATGAAGCTCTATGTAATGGTGAATATGTAACAGCAGATCCTGATACAAAACTTCAAATACTTGCTGGTATGGAGTATGGGATACTAGAGACATATGTTACTACACCAATTTATTATAGAACTGCAACTTCATTATATTCACAAAAAATAGAATATCCAACTTATGATTTTGTTCAAATAATACAGTTCGGTGGTGTACGTTATATGACATACAACTATACAGACGCAGAATGGGAAAAATATTGTTCAGATAACAATAATCAACTTGACTATTAATTATTAAACTAAAGTCTACTAAGGTGTTTCACCTTAGTAGACTATTATATGATAAGTTGGGAGAGAGAATATGGCTAAATATATATTGAAAAGATTAGGTCTAATGCTCATTACGTTTTTTATCATAATGACTATATGCTTTGTTTTAGTTCGTATGTTGCCCAATCAAATACCTCCAGGAATGGGTGACTTTGCAGCAGCTGTTAAAGCCATGCGTGAAGCCTGGGGATATAATAAACCTATACTTACACAGTATGGAATATTTTTGAGGAATATTTTTACTAAATGGGACTGGGGCTTTTGTACCACTATTGGACCATATTTGAAGCCTGTAACAGGTTATTTGGCAAATAAACTACCTGCTACTGTAGCAGTTAATACTTACACTATGCTTATTGGAGTGCCTTTTGGTATAGTATTTGGTATGTATGCAGCACTGAAGAAAAACAGATGGCAGGATCAGGTTATATCTGTAATAGTAATGCTATTTATTTCAGTACCTAATTATGTTTATGCTTTTATAGTACAATATTTTCTAGGCTTTAAACTAGGATGGTTTCCTATTGTAGTTAAATCAGGTACAGATTTCTTCAGCATGAAGATGTTATATACTATGGCTCTTCCTATAATGGCATTGTCATTTGGTATTATTGCAAGGTTTATGCGTTTTACAAGAGCTGAGCTTACTGAAACTCTAACAAGTGAATATATGCTCTTAGCTCGTGCAAAAGGCTTGACTATAGGACAAGCCACATTCAGACATGCCTTTCGTAACTCTCTAGTTCCTATATTGCCTATGATTATAGGTGAATTTATGGGAATATTAGGAGGATCAATGATTATTGAGAGTATATTTGCAATTCCTGGCATAGGCAATGTATATGTTCAATCAATTATTTTAAGAGATTATAGTGTATTTATGGCAATTAGTATGTTTTATCTAATTATAGGATTAGTAAGTGGTTTGTTGGTAGATTTAAGTTATGGAATAGTAGACCCACGTATTAGAATGGGAGGAGGAAAGACTAATGAAAGCAACTGATATTAAACATATGCCTTTAGAAAAATTTGTTTTAGTCCAACAAGATGAAACTATCCATGACCTAAAATTTGATACTAAACCAATTGGATATTTAAAGGATGCATGGCTTCGTTTTAGTAGAAATAGGGGCTCTGTTATTGCAGCTTGCATAATAGGTTTGCAGCTGTTATTCGCCATATTGGTTCCTATGTTTTCCAAATATGCTGTTGATTATAAAGATGGTTTTTATACTTATACTCTGCCCAAAAGCGAGTTTCTATCTAAATTTGGTATTATGAAAGGACATTCAAAATATACATACAACCAGCAAAGCTTTGATTACTACAATGCTATTCCTGGAGCTATAGTTAAGGTGCATAATACTTATGAAGGACCGGGGCCAAGGAATACTACTACTACTTATTATGATGTCACACTGGATTCATATATGAAAACTGGATATGTATATAAAAATCTAACACAGAAGGAATACGAAGATGTGTTAGCATATGAAAAAGAAACTGGAATACAGATATTGTATCCGCTAATTGATTTATCCAAAGTAGCTCCTGGCTTTGATACTGATCCTAACTATTGGTTTGCTCATACTTCTAAAGGTGCAGCTATTTATGATGAAAACGGTAATTATCAGAGCATTTATTTGGAGGACAAAAATAGCCCAGATGGATATGCATATTATACGATGAAAATGGGAGGAAACCAGTATAGGACTCGTGTTTTATACTATGAATATTACAAATATACCAATGGCTTTTATCCTTGTTTCTTATTTGGCAGTGATGGATTTGGACAGGACATTCTTGTTCGTCTTGCAAGTGGTGCAAGATTATCATTTATATTAGGAATAACTGTTTCTGCTATAAACATATTTCTTGGAACAATATATGGTGCTATTGAAGGCTATTATGGCGGAACCCTGGATTTGATGATGGAGCGTTTTGCTGAGATTATGGGCTCAATTCCTAGTATAGTGACTTTTGCATTGTTTCAAATGCATTTTGCAAGAAAACTTGGGCCAGTTATTTCCCTGTTGTTTGCATTTATACTAACGGGTTGGATTGGACCCGCATATCGGGTTAGATCACAGTTCTATCGATTTAAAGGGCAGGAATATGTATTAGCCGCTAGGACATTAGGGGCAAAAGATAGAAGGCTTATATTCCGCCATATTTTACCAAATGCTATAGGGACTATAATTACCTCTACAATATTGATTATCCCTGGTGTGATTTTCACAGAGTCAATCCTCTCATATTTGGGAATAGTGAATTTACAGACGTCAAAATTGACAAGTGTCGGCACATTGCTTTCTAACGGTCAAACTGCATTATCAACGTATCCCCATGCTATTTTCTTCCCGGCATTATATATATCATTGCTGATGATATCATTTAACTTATTTGGCAATGGACTACGTGATGCATTTAACCCATCACTAAGAGGTTCGGAGGGCTAAGATATGGAAAAAAAATTAGATATAAAAAACCTAAGAGTTTCATTTAGAACTAATGACGGTACAGTCAAAGCTGTTCGAGATATTGATTTAGATTTGTATAAGGGTGAAACTTTGGCCATAGTTGGAGAGTCAGGCTCTGGCAAATCCGTTACTGCTAAGGCTGTTCTTGGATTACTAGCTCCCAATAGTATTGTTGAAAGCGGAGAAATAATATATGATGGCAAGGATTTGTTAAAAATATCTGAGGATGAATTTCATGATTATCGTGGGAACAAGTTATCCATGATATTTCAAGATCCTATGTCGAGCTTAAACCCTATTATGAGAATTGGTAAACAGCTTACAGAGGCAATGCTTTTAAATGGGAAGTCAAATCAAAGATCTGCAAAAAAAGAGTATGATTTAAAAAGAACTCTTTTAAAAGAGAATCTGCAAAAAGCTGGAGTTGCCAATACTGAAGAAAAAATTGATATCTTCAATAAGATTATCAATGAAGGAATTAAATTAGAAAAAGCATATAATATTGCATATCAATACGCTTCTGATGCTTCCTATGAAATTAAGGATCTATTGATTGATATTTTAAAAGGAGATCCAAAGGAAATTCGTGAGCAGATTAAATATATTATACCTGAACTAAACAAAACCTATAATGATTATGTTGTAGCAAATAATAGTCAGCTTACTAAGAAAGTCGAAGCTTTGACAGAAGCTGCAAAAGCATACAATGATGTTAAAAACCAAGGTACTATTTCAAGTATTTTAAATGACATAGCAAAAATATTAGATGAAGCAACTTCTCTGCCAAAGCCAGATTTTTTAGCTATGGCATATTATATAACCTATAAAAAAGAAGCAAATATAAAAGATATAGATATAAATACTTTAAATAAAACTATGCAGGCTTTTTTTAATGAAAATTTCCTAAATGATTTTAAAAATATGATTGAAAAAGCAATAGAGTATTCATATATGAAGTCATTTGAAGCAAAAAAAGAAGCTATAAAAGCACTTGAAGCTAATATTTCAGTTTTTGAAAATGTTGATTGGGAAAAAGATACTTGCATAAATGCAGCAAAAAAAATGATCGATGCTGTTAACAATTCAATAGATAAATTATCTATTAGAAAAGAAAGTGCTTCATATACCTTTAGTACAAGTATTATGAGTGCTGTGAATAAATATTTTAACGGTATTGTATCAAATAAGAAGAATAACAACCGTTTTGATAAAGAAAATAAGAAAATTGAAAAACTTAGGGCGAAAGGTAAGGTCACACATAAAGTTACTCCTGCTGTTATAGTTGATTTAGAGCTTTTAAAATCAGATACTGTGAAACTAATCAAAAATCTAATTGATTTATATAAAAATCAAATTGACAATATTACAGATATAGACTTTCATATTCTATCTGAAGAAATGGTAGAACACTTAAAGCAGCAGGCTTTAGCAATGGTATATAGAGTAACACCAAACATGGCTAAAAATAGAGCTATTAAGCTAATGAAAGAAGTTGGGATACCGCAACCAAGGAAAAGATACAATCAATTTCCGTTTCAATTTTCAGGTGGTATGAGACAGCGTATAGTTATAGCAATAGCTTTAGCAGCTAACCCTGATATACTCATATGTGACGAGCCTACTACAGCTCTTGATGTTACGATTCAGGCTCAAATATTGGAATTGATTAATGAAATAAAGGCAGAAAGACAGCTTTCAGTTATATTTATAACTCACGATTTAGGTGTTGTTGCTAATATTGCAGATAGAATAGCAGTTATGTATGCAGGCAAAATTGTTGAAATAGGAACTGCAGACGAAGTATTCTATGAGCCAGCACATCCATATACATGGGCTCTTTTGGCATCTATGCCTGATTTGGATACAAAAGAAAAGTTAGATGCAATACCAGGTACTCCTCCTAATATGTTATTTCCACCTGTTGGAGATGCATTTGCGGCTAGAAATAAGTATGCCATGCAAATAGATTTTGAGGAGCAGCCACCATTGTTTAAAATAACACCTACTCACTATGCTGCTACTTGGCTGCTTCATCCAAGTGCACCAAAGGTAGAGCCACCTAAAATTGTTATAGACCGTATTGAAAGAATGAGGAATATGGGGGTGGCAGAGAATGCATAATGAAAAAGATGTACTTCTTAAGGTAGAAAATTTGAAACAGTATTTCCCACTGGGGAAAAAAGCAGTATTAAAGGCTGTAGATGATGTGAGCTTTTATATTAAGAAGGGCGAGGTGTTTGGCCTTGTTGGTGAGTCAGGCTGTGGAAAAACTACTACAGGACGGACTATAATAAAGCTTAACAACATCACTTCGGGCAATGTATATTTTAAGGACCAAAGAATTTGTGCTGGTGTAGGTTCCTATGAAGAGATTATAGAAGAAGCAAAAGCTAAAAAGAAAACTGCTGATGCACAAGAAAAAGAAAGACTTAATAAGCTTATAGCAGAGCAAATGGAATTGATAAAATTAGCAAAACGTGATAATGATAATTGTGATAAAATATATGCTGAAAAAGTTGGAATTAAAAATGAAAGAATAATCACTAAGATTCAGATGATATTCCAAGACCCGATTGCTTCCTTAAATCCTCGTATGACTGTTCGTGAAATTATTGCAGAGGGTTTGAGAATTAATGGAGTTAAGGATGAAAAATTTATTGATGACAAAGTCTATAAGATGCTTGACTTAGTTGGACTTGTTCCTGAGCATGCTGGACGTTATCCTCATGAATTTAGTGGGGGGCAGCGTCAAAGAATAGGTATTGCTCGTGCATTGACACTAGAACCAGAATTAGTCATTGCTGATGAGCCTATAAGTGCATTGGATGTTTCTGTTAAAGCTCAGATAATAAATTTACTTAATGACTTAAGGAATCAAATGGGTCTTACAATTTTATTTATTGCCCATGATTTATCTGTTGTTAAATATTTTTCTGATAGAATAGGTGTTATGTATTTTGGTAAGATTGTAGAATTGGCTTCTTCAAAGGATTTATTTGAGAATCCAATGCATCCTTACACAAAATCCTTATTATCAGCTATTCCTCTTCCAGATCCGCATTATGAAAGAAAGCGTAAAAGGATAACATATAATCCTTCATTAGAGCATGATTATTCAATTGATAAGCCTACCTTGAGGGATATTGGAGATGAGCACTATGTTTATTGCAATGAGGCTGAATATAATAAATATGTGAAACAATTAAATGCTAGCTCATATTAATTTAATTGTATCCATTTTAATTTTTAATGCGATGAACACTATGTATTTGGGAGAGTAGAAAATGAGCAATAGATATATAAAATATATTATTACTTTTACAGTAGGAATTATAATGGCATATGCTGTATTTTCCTATAAAAACATATTTGGCGCCTCTGATACATCCTATATTGTAAGGATATTAAGTGATGGCTTTCTTGTACCTGCCGTAATTATAGGAGGAATTGGTATCTTGCTTTTAGTAAGTAACGGAGGAATGTTTGATATTTTTATCTATAGCTCTAGATTAATTAGGGAAACATTCAAGCGAAAAGAAAATAGAGATACTAATTTTCCAAAAACTTATTTTGATTTTAAACAGCAGAGAGATAAGGAATATTCAATAGCACATTTTCTTGTTGCAGGTGGTGTGTTTTTACTATTATCCATAGTGTTTAATGTATTGTTTTATTATGTCTAGAATAAACGGCACAAAAAGCGTGAATGAAAATTCATGCTTTTTGTGTTCTTGAGCTTTTCCCATGACCTTATTGTTATTTTTCAAATATTTACACTTGACAATATTTGATAATATGGTATATTATTAAATATTACATTATAATATGTCATTAAACAATAAAATATATAAAAGCTATGACGAGGACAGTAATAAAAGGATTTAGTATACAGAGAGATAATCAGTGGTGAGAGATTATTGCGGAACCTTTTATGAAAATCACCTTTGAGCTTGATGCTTGAAATTAAGTAAAGCATTACGTGTATATGCGTTAAATTGTAATGAGTGATAGGAAGCTTATATTCCTATAATTTGGGTGGTAACACGGTAAATAATCGTCCCTAGGTTTTTTTGACCTAGGGATTTTTTTTTATGACCTAACCCGATTTTCTGAATGTTTTTATCAGAAAATCGATGGTAGGTCAAACGCAACGAGCTCCAAATTTATGTGAGCAACAGCGAACAAATAAATTTGTGTTGCGAGACTGCGGAAAGTTAAGGAAGACTAGTATTTAAATATTTTTAATCATATTGTATAAATTTTAACTTATTGAAAGGGTGAAATCATGCAAAAGTTTAAAGAACTCTCTAATCTATCAGTATCAGAAAATGAAAAGCAAATATCAGATTTTTGGGATGATATTGATATTTTAACTAAAACAGTAGAAGTCCGCAATGGCAGCAAACCTTTTGTATTTTTTGAAGGACCTCCTACAGCAAATGGTAGACCAGGTATTCACCATGTTATATCAAGAACATTAAAGGATTCAGTATGCAGATATAAGACTATGAAGGGTTTTCAAGTAAAAAGAAAAGCTGGCTGGGACACTCATGGACTTCCAGTTGAAATTGAAGTGGAAAAGCAATTAAAGCTTAAAGATAAGCATGACATCGAAAATTATGGACTTGCAGAATTTAATGAGAAGTGTAGAGAATCAGTATTCACCTATGAAAGCCTTTGGAGAGAAATGACTAAGAGAATGGCTTATGAAATAGACTTAGACAATGCATATATAACTTTAGATAATAATTATATCGAAAGCGTATGGTGGATATTAGACAGATTCTTCAAAGAAGGATTAATATATGAAGGACATAAGATATTGCCATACTGTTCAAGATGTGGTACAGGATTAGCTTCACATGAGGTAGCTCAAGGGTATGAAGAAATAAAGACTAATACAGTTATAGTCAAATTTAAGAGAAAGGATGCAGATGAATATTTTCTAGTTTGGACTACAACACCTTGGACATTAGCTTCAAACGTTGCTCTTACAGTAAGTCCAGATGCCACATATTTAAAAGTAAAATCAGATGGAACAGTATATTATGTTGAAAAAACTTTATCAAAGAGAGTATTTGGAGATCAAGAATTTGAAGTATTAGAAGAATTAAAGGGAAAAGACTTGGAATATATTGAATATGAACAGCTTATGCCATTTGTAAAGGCTGACAAAAAAGCTTTTTTTGTAACTGTAGCTGACTATGTAACTACAGAAGACGGTACAGGTATAGTTCATACTGCTCCTGCATTTGGAGAAGATGACTACAACACCGGAAAGAGATACAATCTTCCAGTATTACAGCCTGTAAATGAAGATGGAAAATATATCGACACACCATGGAAGGGCACGTTTGTAATGGATGCAGACATAGAAATAATTAAATGGCTCCATGGTGAAGGAAAGCTATTTAAAAAAGAAAAAATGGCACATAACTATCCACACTGCTGGAGATGTAAGACACCACTATTATATTATGCAAAGCCAAGCTGGTATATAGAAATGACTAAGCTTAAGGATCAGCTTATAGAGAACAATAACTCTGTAAAATGGTATCCTGATTATGTAGGAGAAAAGAGATTTGGAAACTGGCTTGAAAATCTTAATGACTGGGCTATTTCTAGAAGTAGATATTGGGGAACTCCACTAAACATTTGGAGATGTGAATGTGGCCATACACAAAGTATAGGTTCAAGGAAAGAATTAGTTGAGAAAGCTATAGAGCCTATAGACGAAAATATAGAGCTTCATAGACCACATGTAGATAATGTTCACATCAAATGCGAAAAATGTGGTGGAACTATGACAAGAGTAACAGACGTCATAGATTGTTGGTTTGATAGTGGTTCGATGCCTTTTGCACAACATCACTATCCATTTGAAAATAAAGAAAAATTCTTTGAAGAGCTATTTCCAGCAGACTTTATATGTGAAGGTATTGACCAGACAAGAGGTTGGTTCTATTCATTATTGGCTATATCTACATTTGTAACTGGAAAGTCACCTTACAAGAGAGTACTAGTGAATGACCTGATACTAGACAAGGAAGGAAAGAAAATGTCTAAGTCTAGGGGAAATACAGTAGATCCATTTGAGTTGTTCGATAAATACGGTGCAGATGCGTTAAGATGGTATCTTCTTTATGTATCTCCTGCATGGACACCTACTAAATTCGATGAAGATGGTCTTAAAGAAGTATTAAGCAAATTCTTTGGAACTATAAAGAATGTTTACAACTTCTTTACGCTATATGCAAATACTGACGAAATAGATCCAAAGGATTTTTATGTGGAAGTATCAGATAGACCTGAACTGGACAGATGGATTATTTCTAAATTTAACAGCCTGTTAAATGCAGTTGAAGAGGATTTAGTAGAATATGATTTGACAAAAGCAGTTAGAAAGATTCAAGATTTTGCAAACGAGGATTTATCTAACTGGTATATAAGACGTTCTAGAAGACGTTTCTGGGAAACGGAATTAACTGAAGATAAGAAAGCTGTTTATAATACGACCTATGAAATATTAGTTGGAATATCTCAAATGATAGCTCCATTTGCTCCATATCTATCAGAAGAAATCTATAAAAATCTTACAGGAGAATTTTCAGTTCATCTAAGTGATTATCCTGTAGTAAGGAAAGAATATATTGACAAGAAAATAGAGCATAAAATGGACCTTGTAAGAGACTTAGTAGGACTTGGCAGAGCGGCTAGAGAGTCTGTAAAGATAAAAGTTCGTCAGCCAATCCAAAAAGTTTTAATTGATGGAAAGCATGAAGAGGAGATTTCAGATTTAGTGCCATTGATACAAGAGGAGCTTAATGTCAAGGAAGTAGAATTTGCAAAAAATTTGAATGAATATATGAATTTCAGCTTAAAGCCAAACTTTAGAGTAGCAGGCCCTGTATTAGGTCCAAAGATTAAAGATTTTGGCAAAGTGCTTTCAGAGCTAGACGGTTCAGTTGCTGCTCCTAAAATAGAAAGTGGAGAAAATGTAGTTGTAAACCTTGGCGGCGAAGATTTTGAAGTTACAAGGGAGTTTGTAACAGTTACAATAACTGCAAAAGAAGGCTTTACAGTTGCAATGGAAGATAACCACTTTGTAATTCTAGATACTACACTAACAGATGATCTGATCAATGAAGGCTTTGCAAGAGAGCTTATATCAAAGGTGCAACAGATGAGAAAAAATAATGGCTATGAAATGATGGATAACATTAAAATATTTTATGAGACTGATGATGAAATAGCTAAGGCAGTCAAAGTTCATGAAGATTATATTAAAAAGGAAACATTAGCTTTGAGTATAGAAAGAGCTCAAGACAATAGCTTTGAAAAGCACAGCCTAAATGATCATGAAACTGGCTTAAAGCTTGAAAAAGTTCAATAGCAATTAGTTAAAAAGAACGCTGTATTCCAAATTTTGGAATACGGTGTTTTTTGATAAAGCTAAAGAGATAAATTTTTCATAATTACGAAGTTTACTCGCTTGAAAAAAGCAAGTATAAATACAAGTGTTACAAGTTTTTAATATCTTCTTTGACAAGATTCAGCGACTATCGACATGCTATTTATGCTATAGTATCAATAACATTACAGCTGAAACACAATATTACAAAATTTTGCATACTTTCATCTCTGACATTCATATCTGATGACATTTCATTATAGACTATATTTAATTACAATATAGAATATATTTTCATTACAATCTTTTGGTAATCGTTAAAGCCTAAATATATAAAACTATTAAAGGGGACGATTATAGTAATGAAAAAGTACTTGAAAGTCGTATCTTTTATACTCGCTACAATACTATTTCTTTGCCTTCTATCAGCCTGTTCTAAAGATATTCCAGCTAACCTAGATTTTACATTACAGAAATTTAAAAGCAATGATGTATGTATAAGAAACTTTGATATGTACTATGGAGAATCGGACAAAGTAGGGATCGGATTTTTAGAAAAGCTGTATGATGAGAAAAACAACAAAGAAATCATAAAAAAAGTTTTCTCTGATATAAAATATATTGAGAAAAAAGTTGGAATACTTATTGAAGAAAAAGTTAATGTATATGTTTTAGACACTCTATTAGATACCGGTTTCTATGTTGGAGGAAAAAATGTATATACTACCATAGAAGAAATAGAAAATGATATGTATAGAGAAGCTTTAATTAGAGCTTGCTACAATCTAACAGAGCCTTGGATAATACATGGATTAAGTGATTATGTATTTGGAGAGAAAAAAGATAACGCTTACCTTACAGATTATTATAAGAGCACAGATGACATGAGTATATTAGGTTTATTTGGTGGACGATTTTATGAAGAATGGAACACAGAAGATGAAATAAAGATAGCTAAGGATACTGCAAGTTCTTTAGTCAAATATCTTATTGAGAACAATAGTGTAGAAGAACTCATAAGTCAAAATGTTGACATAGATTTTAAAAGAGATTGGCTTAAATCAATTGGAGTGGACAGGGAGTACGAGAATAGGTATGAGGGAGAATTTAAAAACCTTAGATACTCTAAGTCTAGAGACTATTCTATGATTATACAGTCAGATACAGCAGAATATAACATGATTCCTATTGAAGATGCCTCAACTGGGGCAGAAATCGAGAAATTCATATATAAAGATCAACAGGGTAGAAGCTATATATTAAAATACTTGAAGGAGAATGCACCTGAAAATTTTAGTTATGTGAGAAAAAACGAAAAACCTTCTTATTATTTTTTAAGTGATCCTATGTTGAAAAATATTCGTTCATATGCATTGGAAAATGGTTATATAAGCTTAGGGAACAAGGCTATTGATCATCTACATGAATACAGTCATATATTAATATGGCCGCTATACAACAGTTTCCATTGGCAGCACGAAGGTATAGCCGAATATTTAAGTATGGTTGTTTGTCCTGAAAATTATTTTATAGAAATTAGTTTTGATGAAGAACTAGTATCAAAAGATCTTACTGAATTTCCAGAGTACTATCTATTAGCTTTGGAATATTATATAAACCATGATGGAAGCATAAAAATAGATAATATTGATAGAAGACTTTGGAGTGATGGACTAGCTTATGCAACACTTAATAGTGAAGGAAATTGGGTTAGAGGATATATGCCAATATATGAATTCTATAAGCATATTGGAGGAGTAAAAAAGTATGAAGGAAATGAGTTGAGCTATATCCAAGCTGCATCCTTTACTGCATATTTAATTGACAACTACTCTCTAGATATATTTCTAGAATTTTGTAAAAATGGTTCTGGTGCAGATGGTTTCAAACGTATATTCGGAGTTGCCTATAGCGAAGTTAAAGAAAACTGGCTTGAATACTTAAATAGATAAAAAAAGATGTAAACAATATTTTACTAAAGCCAAATAAATATTTAAAACTCAAGAAAATGCTGGTTCCTATAATTTAAGGATTCAGCATTTTTTTATTAAATAGATACAAGGATTTGTCGAATTATCAAAATTCATTTGTATAACTATAACAAAGGTAATTTTAAAAAAATATAGAATTTTTATTCAAGACAGAATTGTATGAAATATGCAAGATGCTGCTGGAATCCTATATATCATAAAGGATATGCATGATATAATTTTAGCATGCAGAATAAATAGAGATATTTATAATAAATCATGCATGTTATTAATTATAAGGGGGATTAGTCAAATGTTTAAACAGGGAAAAGGTTTCTACTTAGCTTTACTGTCGAATTTAGCTTTAAATGTGTTAGCAGTTATTTATATGAACAATAACAATTTAAGCTCTTTGGTAAAAGTTGTTGTATCATCCATGATTATGCTAATAATTTGGGGTATATATATGATATACAATCGCAATAATTCTACCTTAGTAAAAGAGATAACAAGAATCCTAGAAGAATACTCCAAGGGCAACTTCCTTATAGAATTTAAAGGAGATATGAAGTCCCTTAAGCAACAAGAAATAAAAGAAACAATAAGTGCTTTAAGAACTCAGATGCAAAACTGGCTTTATAATGTTTTATATTCTAGAGTTAAGATAGATGATTATGCTGAAATATTGCATAAGAATACTAGTGCAACCTTAGAAAGTATAAATGAAATTTCACAGGCTATAAATGCTATAAACTTCAGCTCGGCTAAGGCTGCTGAGGACACAACGGAAAACGCTGCCATAGCTGAAGAGCTACTTGGCTCAAATACAGAAATTACAGAGAATGCTGTAAAATTCAGTGCAGTTACCTACGAATCAGCTGATAGAATTATGAAGGATAGCAGCGAAATAGAAAAGACATTAGAAGATGTTGCAGAAATTGAAAGCATAATGTCTAAGGCATCCAAAGAAATAGACAAGCTTAAAATACATTTAAGCTCAATTTACAAAATGAGCGATGCAATTTCTGAGATAGCTAATCAAACAAATCTGCTATCTTTAAATGCATCTATAGAAGCTGCTAGAGCTGGCGAAGCTGGGAAAGGCTTTTCCGTAGTAGCAGAAGAAATAAAAAAGCTAGCTGAGGAAAGCGAAAGAACAACTACTGAAATAAAGGAAAATGTTTCTCTAATAGATCTAAGCATAGGTAGAGTTGTTGAAGAAATAAAACAAGGGGCTGATAAATCCATAGAAATTAGAGAAAAGAGTAACAATGCTACTAAGAGTTTAAATGAAATAACCTATAAAATTAATGAAATGGCAGGTTTTATAAATGATATTAGTAAAAATATAGACCAGCAAAATAAAGCAACAGAGTCCTTAGCAAAAAATGTGGAAAATGCAGCAGGCTTTATAGGGGATTTAAATAAAACTATTAAAGATATAGATAGCAATATTTCCACGCAGGTTCAGATGGAAAAAGAAAGTCTTGATACATCTAACAGTATCACTGAAATAGCCATTAAGTTTAGTGAATTTACGAAGACCTTTGAGGAAGAAATAGATAAACAACTAATAGCAGCTTGTGAGAAGATAGCGGAGCTTGAAGCAAAAGGGCTTATAAATAACACCTTCCTTCAAGAACTATCTAAAAAAACAGGTATATCTGAGTTTTATATCACTGATTCTCAGGGAGTAACTGAGTATTGTAACAATCTTAGTGGAATAGGCTTTATAATTAGTAATGATCCAACTACTCAAGCTTATGATTTTTATAGAATATTATTAGAACCGAATTTGAAGGTATGTCAAGAAATGAAAATAAGAGATATAGATGGTAAGTATTTCAAGTTTGCTGGAGTTTCAAAAAAAGGCAAAAAAGGGATTGTTCAAGTAGGCTTGCACATTGATGATTTACTTGATTTTAGAGGACAATATGCTATAGATTAATGGTATAAAGCGTTATCCGTTTAAATGTATAGCGATTATTACTAAAAGAATTATGCAAAACATTGTCGATTTATATAAATTTGATAATAGCATTAGTGCTATACTTAGGAGTGAAGTAATAAAACGTTTTCATAGAGGCGTTGCCTTTGTTTTATATACTAGGCAGGTCTTAAATAATTTTTTTCTATTAAATCTGGAGGTGAAATTCTATGAAGTCATTTGAATATTTTAAACCACAATCTTTAAAAGAAGCTAGTGAGCTACTTATAAAACATGGAGAGAACTCTCACATACTTAATGGTGGTACAGACTTAGTTGTAAGAATGAGAGAGAACTTGACTACACCTGATGTAATAGTAGATATTAAAGGGATAAAGGAACTTCACAAAATAAGCTATGATGAAAAAGAAGGACTTTTTGTTGGCGCTTGTGTAAAACTAAGTGACATGGCACATAATAGAGCAGTTGTTGAGAATTATAGTTTTTTAGCAGATGCAGCTGAAACTGTAGGCTCAGGTCAAGTCAGAAATCTTGCTACTATGGCTGGAAACAACTGTAATGCATCACCGCTTGCTGATACATCAACTCCGATTCTAGCATTAGACGCTGTGGTATGTATTTATGGACTTAATAGTGAAAGAGAAGTATCTATCCACGATTTCTTTAAAGGTGTTAGGAAAACTTGTTTAAGTCATGGTGAAATTGTAACTGGAATAAAAATACCAGCGTATAAAGACTTAAAAGGAGTATTTATTAAAAACTCAAGAAGAAAAGAAGTAGACTTGTCTACTGTTTGTACAACTGTAGCAAAAGTAGGAAACGAAATAAGAATAGCTATGGGAGCAGTAGCACCAACTCCAATAAGAGCTAAAGAAGCAGAAAAGCTTGCTAATGGGGCAGAACTTACAGATGAAATGATAAATAAAATTGCTGACACAGCAGCTTCAGAAGCTAAACCTATAGATGATGTTAGAGCATCTAGAGAATATAGAATAGAAATGGTTAGAGTAATGGTTCGCAGAAGTCTTGAGCAACTAAGAGACTAATAGGAGGTGGAGGTTATGAAATATAAAATCAGTTTTACTTTAAATAATGAAAAAGTTGAACATGAAGTTGAATCACACAAAACCCTTCTTAGAATGTTAAGAGAAGACTTTGACCTTACTGGAGCTAAGGAAGGTTGCGGTCAGGGAGAATGTGGGGCATGTACTGTGCTATTAGACGGTAAACCAGTAAACTCTTGCCTAGTGTTAGCAGTAGATGCCGATGGTAGAGATGTATTAACTATAGAAGGACTATCAAATGGAACAGAATTAGATAAACTTCAAGCTTCATTCATAACACATGGTGCCTTACAATGTGGATATTGTACTCCTGGTATGATAATGGCAGCAAAGGGATTATTAAACGAAAATCCTCATCCAACAGAAGAGGAAATTAAAGAAGCTATTAGTGGAAATCTTTGCAGATGTACAGGATATAAAAAGATTATTGAAGCAATAATGGATGTAGCGGAAAAATAGAGAGTATTTAAGCCGAAGGGAGGTCAAGTATTATGAAATATATAGGTCAAAGAGTAAATAGAGTGGACGGTATTAAGAAAGTAACTGGAGATTTAAAATACGTTGATGATATAAAAATGCCAGGAATGCTTTATGCGGCAGTTAAAAGAAGTCCGTATCCTCATGCTAAAATATTGAGCATAGATATAAGCAAGGCAGAAAAATTACCTGGAGTAAAAGCAGTAACTATTGGGCAGGACTTTCCAAAGAGAGTAGGACTTTATCTAGCTGACAAGACATTCCTTGCTGTAGATAAAGTGAGATATAGAGGAGAAGCAGTAGCAGCGGTAGCGGCTGAAACAGTAGAAATAGCAGCGGAAGCCGTAAAGCTAATAGAAGTAGAATATGAAGAACTAGAACCAGTAACAGATGCAATAGAAGCTATGAAACCAGGTGCACCACTTGTGCATCCTGAGCTTGGAGATTACACACATGCTCCAATATTCCATACAGTACCAGGAACAAATATAAGTGAACATTTTAAATTAAGAAAAGGTAATGCAGAAGAAGCATTTAAGCAAGCGGATTATGTGTTAGAATCAAGTTTTTATGTTCCACACATTCAACACTGTCCAATTGAAAACCATGTAGCCATAGCTAAATATGATAGAGATGGTAGTTTAACAGTATGGGCTAGCTGTCAATCACCTTATGCAGTTAGAGGAGCTTTATCAGCTGCATTTGGAATACCACTAAATAAGCTAAGAGTAATATCACCAGCAGTAGGTGGAGGATTTGGAGCAAAAGCAGGTACAACACTAGAAGGTATAGTAATACCACTATCAATGAAAACAGGAAGACCTGTTAAATTAACTTATTCAAGAGAAGATGAGTTCTGTAACTCATACGTTAGACAGGCAATGCATTCTAAATTCAAAACTGGTGTAACAAAAGATGGGAAAATAGTAGCAGAAGAAATTGAATTCGTTTGGGATGGCGGTGCTTTTACAGAATACGGAGTTAATATAACTAAGTCAGCAGGATTTGCAATGGCAGGTCCATATGAAGTACCAAACATTCATGGTGACTCGTATTGCGTATATACAAATCATCCTGTAGGAGGACCATACAGAGGATTTGGTATGGCAGAAATACACTTCTGTATAGAGCAAAACATGGATACAGTTGCAAACGCAATAGGAATGGATCCAATAGAATTTAGAAAATTAAATGCACACAAACCAGGTGGAAAAACAGCAACAAGTGCACCTGTTTATGATAATTGTGGCTTAGTGGAATGTATAGACAGAGTTGCAAAGGATATAGACTACTATACTCCATCTGAACAGCCAAGTGATTCTAAGAAGATTAGGGCTAAAGGAATAGCATGTGGAATGAAGGCACCATCAATGCCTAACGACGTAGCATCATCCGCTGTTATAAGACTAAACGAAGACGGCACAGCATATTTACAAGTAAGTGCACAAGATATAGGCCAAGGGTCAGATACTGCATTGACTCAAATTGCAGCAGAGATGTTATCAATTCCACCTGAGAAAATCACTATTAATACAGGAGATACTGCTAATCAACCATATGAGTGGCAGACAGTTGCTAGTAGAATTACATTCTGTGCAGGTAATGCAATAGTAAAAGCAGCTGAAGATGTGAAAAGACAACTAATTGAGCTAGCAAGTATTAAGCTATCAACATATCCGAGAGACTTGAAACTAGAAGATGGACATGTAGTATCAACTCAATATCCAGACAAGAAGGTCTCATATGCCGAATTAGCATTAGGATTAACAATGCCAGATGGTTCAGGAGTTCATGGACCAATAATAGGAAGAGGCTCATTTATACCAGAAAATGTGAAAAATTTTGATCTAGAAACCGGTCAAGGAGATAAACCAGTAGCCTTTTGGACATATGGAGCAAATGCTGCAGAGATAGAAGTAGACACAGAAACAGGACACATAAAAGTATTAAAGGTATCAGCTTGCTGGGATGTAGGAAAAGTAATCAACCCTACATTAATAGAAGGACAAGTAGAAGGAGCAATAGTACAAGGATTAGGTTCAGCATTATTTGAAGAAATTAAACTAGACAAAGGTAAATTCTTAAATCAATCATTTATGGATTATAAGATACCAGCAGTAGGAGATATGCCCGAAATGATGGTAAGCTTTGTAGAAAATGAACAACATGATGGGCCATTTGGGGCAAGAGGAATGGCAGAGCCAGCAATGATACCATCAGCACCAGCAATAGCTAATGCATTATATAACGCAATAGGGGTAAGAATGCACCAAATACCATTAACACCAGAGAGAGTATTAAAAGCGATTAAAGAAAAAACAAATAAATAAAGCTGATAAAACTAGTTAATATAAATACAGGACAAAAATACTAATGAAAAATGCATGTACTTACTTTTAACCATAAATAGCAAGGTGAGTACATGCAAACGCTTGTCTTATAACATATTCTATATTCTTTTAGTTCTAAATGTACTTACCAAGCTGTTATGCAGCTAGCAGCTTGGTAATGCATATAAACTGAACAGAGTAATCTGTCAGAAATTAAAAAAAGGGGGAATTTAAAAGATGGAAAACGTTAAACAACAGGAACCTATTAGAAATGCCTTGGAACAGCTTGGAGTAGGCAGGACAGTTCTTTTAGGGGCACAGCACGCATTTACAATGTTTGGTGCTACCGTGCTAGTTCCAATATTAACCGGACTTGACGTATCAGTATCTCTGTTTATGGCTGGTGTATGTACTCTAATTGGTCACTTAATTATGAAAAACAGAATTCCAGTATTTCTTGGTTCTTCATTTGCTTTCATTGCACCTATAGGAGCAGCAGTTGCGCTAGCGAATGCAAATGGTATTGAGAATGGACTTCCCTATGCAGCAGGTGGTATAGTTGTAGCAGGTTTGATTTACGCAATAGTTGCATTACTTATTTATTTCTTTGGTTCTGAGAAGATAGTTAGCTTCTTCCCACCAATAGTAACTGGACCTATAATCATGGTTATAGGACTTAAATTAGCACCTAATGCTATAAGCATGGCTTCTGAAAATTGGTTCTTAGCAATAGTTGCATTTATAGTAGTTGTTGCGGTAAACGTTTTTGCAAAAGGCTTCCTACAAATTATTCCTGTAGTCACAGGACTTATAGCTGGCTATGTAGTAGCAATAATTACAAAAAATGTTGATTTTGCACCTATTGTACAGGCACAATGGCTTGGATTACCTAATTTTACAATAGCTAAATTTGACTTTCAATACATCATGGTAATTGCACCAGTAGCTCTTGCTACAATCGTTGAGCATATTGGAGACATAATAGCTATAGGAGCTACAGTTGATGATGACTTCACAAAGGACCCAGGTCTTCATAGAACAATGTTAGCTGATGGTTTAATGACTTCTTTATCTGCATTTGTTGGTGGACCAGCAAACACAACTTATTCAGAGAACACAGGAGTTTTAGCATTGACTAGAGTATGGGATCCATTAGTAATGAAGATAGCTGCTGTATTTGCTATTATATTAGGAGGAGTTCCTAAAATAGCTGCTGTAATCGCTTCAATACCACAAGCAGTAATTGGTGGTATATCAATAGTACTATTTGGTATGATAGCTTCTATTGGACTTAGAACAGTAGTTGAGCATCAGGTTGACTTTACAAAATCAAGAAACCTAATAATAGCTGCAACTATATTAGTATTAGGTCTTGGTGGAGCAGTAGTACCTCTTAACATTGGCTCAGTACACTTCTCTATAGAAGGAATGGCTTTAGCAGCAATAGTAGGAATCATAATGAACAAAATTTTACCACAAGATAGATAATCAAGGAATCATAAAATATAACTAGGAAAATCCCTATGCTAATTGAAAGTTAGCATAGGGATTTTGTTTATCATAAAAGCTGAAATAAAAGTTTATAATTAGCCCAAATTGGTATATATGGGTTAAGGGCTATATTCTCAAGGAGAGTGATAAAGTGGATAAATACAGCGTAATTGGTAAAAATCATCTAAGAATAGAAGGTAGAGATAAGATAACAGGAAGACTTAAATATGTAAATGATCTAAACCCTTCTGGGCTTTTACATGCAGTGCTTAAAACAAGTCCTCATGCACATGCTAAAATTATATCTATAGATACAGAGGAAGCTAGGAAGGCATCAGGTGTAAGAGCAGTAGTTACAGGTGAGGAACTACCTTATGTAGTCGGTTTATATTTAGGAGACAAGTATCCATTGGCTAGGGGGAAAGTAAGGCACTATGGTGAGGCTATAGCAGCAGTTATTGCAGATAGTGAAGCAGAGGCAAAAGAGGCAGTGGATTTAATTAAAATAACATATGAACAGCTTCCTCCAGTTTTATCTGTAGAGGATGCCCTCAAGGAGGATTCTCTATTAGTTCATGAAGAATTAGGCAGATATCAGCATATTTCTGCAATACATCCTGAACCAAAAACAAACGTGGCCAATAGAACAAAAATAAGAAAAGGTAATATAGTAAAAGGCTTTGAAGAGTCAGAAGTAGTCATAGAAGATGAGTTTTCATTTCCAACGGGTGACCACGTGGCTATGGAAACTAGAGCATCTATAGCTGAGATTAAAAGTGATGGACAGATTATAATTACTACAACAAGTCAAGCACCTTTTGTAGTAAGAAGTCTTATGAGTGAATTTTTCAATATTCCAACAGGAAAGATTACGATTATATCTCCTCCTATAGGAGGAGGATTTGGTGGCAAGGCAGGCATTCAACTTGAAGCATTGGCGTATTTGTTGTCCAAGGCAGTAGATGGAAGACCTGTAAAGCTAGTGAATACTAGGGAACAAGACCTAACAGGCTCACCGGGAAGAATAGGCTTTAAGGGTAAAGTCAAAATGGGCTGTACAAAAAAAGGAGAAATTAAATCATTAGAGCTATTATATATGTTTGATGCAGGGGCGTATTCTGACTACTCTGTTAACATAAGCAGAGCAGCAGCCATAGCATGTACAGGTCCCTATAGAGTTCCGAATGTATCCTGTGATTCTCTATGTGTGTACACAAATCATCCCTTTACAAATGCCTTTAGAGGCTTTGGTCATATGGAACTAGCATTTGCCATAGAAATTGCATTAGATATTATGGCTGAAAAGCTGTCAATGGATCCAGCTGATATTAGAAGACTTAACGCTATAAAGGAAGGAGATACATCTCCAACAGGAAGCTTGATGGATGAAAATACTGGAGACCTGGTAGAGTGTATAGATAGAGTTAAAGAATTTTTAAATTGGGACGAAGGTACTTATATAAAAATAGACGAAAATAAAGTAAGAGCCAAGAGCTTAACATGCTTGTGGAAAGCTCCTGCCATGCCTACAAATACAGATGCTGGTGCTATAATAACATTTAATGAGGATGCAAGTATAAACTTACATTGTTCAATAGTAGAAATAGGTCAAGGAACTAAAACAGGACTAGCACAAATATTAGCAGAGAAATTTAAAATAGGACTAGATAAAATACATTTAGTTTTAGATGTAAATACAAAGGTATCTCCACATGACTGGGCGACAGCAGCCAGTAGAGGCTTATTTATGGCAGGAAGAGCAGTTATAGAGGCAGCGGATGATGCTATTAGACAAATAAAAGACACGGCCTCACAAGTACTGAGATGTCCTCCAGAGGATTTAGAAGTAGCAGGTGATAGGGTATTTATAAAAAATGAGAAGCATATAGGATTACCACTAAAGTATGTGGTATTAGGCTATGTCTATGAAAATGGAAATGCTATAAAGGGTCAAATAATTGGCAGTGGAAGATATATTTCTAGAAGATTAACGGGCATAGATAAGGATACAGGGGAAGGACATCCAGCATTAGAATGGACCTTGGGAGCAGAGGGAGTAGAAGTCGAATTAGATTTGAGAGATTACAGCTATAAAATACTTAAATCTGCATGTGTTATGGACGTAGGTAAAATCATAAATCCTAAGATAGCTAGAGGTCAAATAATAGGCGGCATGGCTATGGGACTTAGCTTTGCAGCTAATGAAGCATTTATATTCAACAGCAGAGGTCAAGTAACAAATGATGATTTAAGATCCTTTAAAATCATGAGATATGGCGAAGAACCAGAATATTATGTAGATTATGTAGAAACTCCTCAAGGTGATGGTCCTTATGGTGCAAGAGGCATAGGAGAGCAATCCATAATAGGTATACCTAGTGCATTGGCAAATGCTCTATCTAGGGCTTTAGGAGTGCAGCTAAAAGCATTACCGCTAACACCTGAAAACCTTTGGAAAGCTAAAAAGGAGGTAGAGTAATGATATCTTATGATTTTGAATACTATAGACCAGAAACATATATGGAAGCACTGGAGCTATTTGATGAAAAAGTAAAAGAAGGTAAAAACCCAGTATACTATAGTGGAGGAACAGAAACTGTAACATATGCTAGAAAAAAACTAATCAATACTGGTACAGTAATAGATTTGAAAGGAATACCAGAATGTTTGGCATTTTCTGAAGAGGAGGATAAAATAATCTATGGTGCTGCATTGAGCTTAAATGAAATAATAGAAAAAACAAGCTTTAAGCTCATGGCAAATGTAATTAGAAAAATAGCAGACCATACTGTTAGAAATAGATTAAGTCTAGGAGGAAACATATGTGGCAGACTTTTCTATAGAGAGGCAATATTGCCTATATTAGCTGCAGAAGGAAATGTAGTAGTGGCTGGAAAAGAAGGAATAAAAAGAATTTCCGTGCTGGAATTCTTTGATAAAAGAGTTAACCTAAAAGCTGGCGAAATACTGCTTCAGGTGGAAATTGACAAGAAATACGTTTCATTGCCATACTTCAATGAAAGAAAGGAAAAGCAGGGAGAGATAGATTACCCCTTATTTCATTTAGCAGCACTTAAAGAGGGTGAAAATATAAGATTTGCATTTTCAGGTATATGTGCTTATCCTTTTAGGTCATTAGAGATAGAAAAGGTCTTAAATGATAGGACTAAAAGCTTTGAAGAAAGGGCTCACTATGCAGTAGAAAACCTACCAAGTGGTGCTAGAAATGATATGTTTGCATCGAGTGATTTTAGAAAATATTTATTTGAAAATGCAATAGTTAATGCTCTCAAGGAACTGGAGGGAGGTAAATAATGATAGGATATAAAGACTATACATCTATAATTTTAAATATAAATGGTGAAAGAAGAAAAGTGATAGTGAAGCCTTCGGACACACTTCTTAGAGTACTTAGAGAAAAGTTAGGACTTACAGGTGGTAAGCCGGGCTGTGAAAATGGAGACTGTGGAGCCTGCACTGTACTTATAGATGGAAAACCAGTGAAATCATGTATGATACTTGCTATAGAAGTGGCCGATAAGGATATAACGACTATTGAAGGCTTAAATAATACAGAAATCCAAGAGGCATTTCATGAAGAAGGGGGCTTCCAGTGCGGCTATTGCACCTCTGGATTTTTATTAAATGCCTATGCACTTTTAGAGGAGAAGCCAGAGGCCAATGATGAAGAAATAAAAGAATGGCTGCAAAGCAACCTTTGTAGATGTACAGGATATGAAGGTATAAAAAATGCAATATATTCAGCTAAGGAAAAAATAAAGGAAAGGTAAATAAAAATAAATAGCCGTCAGGGGGTGACGGCTATTTATTGTAGTACTTAATTAAAATAGAACAGATTTTTTAGCAGGTTCTGTTTTCGCAATTAATTTTCCTCTAGTGAAGTTATATAAAACTTCTTTCTTTTCATTTAGTGCATTATAGAAGTTATCAGAATTAAGAATTATAAAGCTTGCAGGATTTCCTTCCTTAATACCGTAGCTTTCTCCCAAATGAAGAGTTTTTGCAGCATTGTGAGTGATTAAATTATAAGAATTTAGAATTTCTTCATATCCCATCATTTGACATACGTGTAGTCCCATATGAAGAGCATCTCTCATGTTTCCATCTCCCAATGGATACCAAGGGTCAAATATGTCATCATGACCAAATGATACATTGATTCCATCTGCAAGCAATTCTTTAACTCTCGTAACTCCTCTACGCTTTGGATAAGTGTCAAAGCGTCCTTGAAGGTGAGTGTTTACTAATGGATTGCTTACGAAGTTCATTTTACTCATACGTAAAAGTCTAAATAATTTGTATGCATAAGCATTGTTATAGGAGTGCATTGCAGTCGTATGGCTTGCTGTTACTCTATCTCCTAATCCTGATTCATAAGCTCTTGCTGCTAAGGTTTCAACAAAGCGTGATTGCTCATCATCTATTTCATCGCAGTGAACGTCAACAAGCAAACCATATTTTTCTGCTAATTTCATAGTGTAGTTTAAGCTCTCAACTCCATATTCACGAGTGAATTCAAAGTGTGGAATTGCACCTAAAACATCTGCTCCCATTTTAGCTGCATTTTCCATTAGCTGTTCACCATTAGGGAAGCTCATGATACCTTCTTGTGGGAATGCAACTATTTGAATATTTACCTCATCCTTTAGTTCATCTTTTAACTCCAATAGACCTTCCATAGCTACTAATGTTGGATCTGTTACGTCAACATGTGTACGAACATGTCCTATTCCGTTTGATGCCTGTTTTCTTATGGCAGCTCTTGCTCTATCCTTTACATCCTGTTTAGTTAATTTTTCTTTTCTTTCAGACCAGCAAGCAATTCCTTCAAATAATGTACCTGATAAATTCCATCTTGGGTCTCCAGCAGTAAGTGCAGAATCAAGGTGAACGTGAGATTCTATAAATTGTGGCAATACCATGCAGTCATTGCAGTCGATTACTTCATCACCAGGTGTCGGAGTAATATTAGGAGCTATTTTTTCAAATTTACCGTCTTTAATTAGTATATCTGTTTTTTCAGTGCTGTTTTCTAGAAATACATTTTTTATTAACATAGTATCAATCTCTCCTTTTAAAATATTTTTAGACTATTTATTTAAGCATTCTTTTTGTTAATAGTTTCAGCTATAAAAAATACTACTGCAGAAACAACAAGTGAGTTTACTGGTGGAACACCCCACTTAACAAATACTCCAGCTAAAGCTCCAACTACAACTGCTATTATAGCTCCAATATTTACTGTAGCAGGTTTAAATCCTTCAGTTTCATATTGTTTTCTATTCATAAAGTAGTGGATTATAATAACAACACCAACAGGAGGAATCATTCCGCCTAGTAGACTAAGGTATGATACGAAGTTGTTATATAGCCAAATAGCTGCAACAGTACCTATTCCACCGCCTACAAGAACTAAAGGCTTACTTTGAATTTTAGTTATATTTGCAAGTCCAAGTCCTGCAGTATATAGAGCATTATTATTTGTAGTCCAGATATTTAATCCGAGTACAATTATAGCAGGTATCATAAGACCTTGAGTGATTAGAATATCAAATATATCAGGAGTTCCAGTAACTGCACCGCCTACAGCTCCAAATATGAACATGATGCTGTTTCCTACAAAGAATGCTATTAAAGTTGCCCATACTGCAATTTTAGATGTTTTAGAAAAACGAGTGAAGTTAGGAGTACTAGTACCTCCACTGACAAAGCTCCCTATTACTATTGATAGTGCTGCTGCCATAGTAATTGGTGCTGAAGGTACTTCTGCAAATACATTTTGGAAACCGTTTACTTGATTGATTCCAAAATTTACAGAATAAATACCTAATACTGCTATTAAAGGAACAGCTACGGAACCTAGTACTGCAAGGGCTTTTATTCCATAATAAGCTGTTGCTGTCATTAAAATACCTGTTACTAATATTAGGATAGTAGTATTGATGCCTAAAAGTTTTCCTACAGGTAGTGCAAACATTGCAACACCTACACCAAACCAACCAATTTGAGTAAAGCTAATAAGTATAGAGGATAAATAAGAACCTTTTTCACCAAATGAGTAGCGAGCTAGTAAATCTAGAGTAAGACCTGTAGATTGACCAATATAAGCTAGTGCTCCTGTATATACTCCTAAGAATGCATTACCTAGTGTCATTGCGATAAAAAAGTCTCTCATGTTAAGTCCAATACCAAGAGTACCTCCAGCAGTCATACTAGGAGAAAAGAATGTAAAGCCCACCATAACTACAAGTACTGCCCAAAAACCTTGCCTACTTGCAGCATCCACTGCTGACAGAGAGTGTTCAGTGTCAACATTTTTGTTTTTTGTTAAATCTGACATGATAATCCTCCTTCATTTTTTAATTTAGTAAATTGCGGAATGATTAGTCCCACATAAATACCATAGTATTATTATAAAAAAACATTAAAGTTGAATTATATAGCTATTCAATTTTAATGTAACCAGTTACATTTTTGTTTAAAAAAATATAACTAATTTTGCTTTATCTATCTGCATTTCAAGGCCTACCAAGAAATACAAAATTGTAAACGTTTACATTTGCTTAATGTATAATTAGACATAAAAAATGAAAATCCTTCTTTATTTTAAAAAAAATTTTAAAATATAAATTTACGTATAAGAGTAGGATAATTGCATTAATTAAAGCATTTAATTAAGCTGAAGCTCATGTAGACTTTGATACAATTCTTTTATATATATAATAGATAATAGAAATTCAAATAGATATACAGGCTATAGAGGCGTTAATAAATATAGGGCATTTAATTGACATGTAGTGGAAAGTATACAAAGAAAAAAGATTAAAAAGGAGAAAGTGACTAAAATAGCTAAAAAGCATTGGTGTAAGTTAACAAAAAAATAAACTATTAAATAAAACAGAAGGAAAACAAAAAATAAAGGAGAATCTACTTTAATGTAAGCGTTTACATTAAAAATTTGAATACATTTCTAATCATAGCAGAAGGGGTTGTTCATATGACAAGAAGAAAATACAATATTATGGTCGCTTTTGCATTAATCATTACCTTGTTTACTGTTTATATTATTTTTGATAGAGGTATGCCGCTAATTCTTAATAGAATATTAGGTACTATGGCATCAGTTTTATTAGGCTATTTAATCACTAGTTTACTGTGGGAAAAGAAATTGCAATCATTAGAAAAACGCTGTGACATCATAGAAAAGGATAGATATGATGAGCCGATTTCTGAAGCTGATATTCCAGTAAGACTGCATAGAATTGTAAATTCTTTATCAAAGCTTTTCAGTACATCTAAGGAATCCTATAAAAACACATTAAAGACTAGCGTTAAGGTTGCTCAATCAATGACATTTTTAAATGGTACTATTAAAGAAATGGAAATAGCTACAGACCAAATAACTTCCTCCACAGAGAATTTGGCAGAGGGAGCTTCAGATCAGATTCAATCTTTAGGAAAAATAATTGAATCCTTGGATATTATTTATAATGATTTAGAAAATATAGCAAATAAATCTCTAGACAGTGTTGAAAATGCTGAAAGCTCTTTTACCAATGCAAATGAAGGTAAAGGATTAATGGTTGAGACTAAAGACACTATAGATAAGGTATATCAGTTAACTGAAAACCTTCTAGGTCTTATAACAGATTTGAACAGCCAAACATCTAGGATATCTGGATTCGTAAAAACTATTTCAGAAATCTCTGACAATACTAACCTATTAGCTTTAAATTCTTCTATAGAAGCAGCTAGAGCTGGAGAACATGGGAAAGGATTTGCTGTAGTTGCCAGAGAAATAGGCAGCTTGGCTGAGGAGTCAAGAAAGGCTTCTAAGGATATTGAAGTTATACTTAATGATACAGGAGCAAAGCTAAAAGAATTAACCGTAATTCTAAGGGACAATGCTAAAGAAGTAGAAAAAAGTAAGGAGATAGTAGAAAAGACCAATAGCTCCTTTAAAACAATTGAAGAAAGCGCTTTTATAACTAAGGAAAGTATAAGAGAAATCAGCAGCTTCGTAAGTAAAATTAAAGAAAGAGGACAAGAAATTATTAATTTTACTAATGGCATTCAAACAGTATCAGAGGCCAATGCCGCTGGAAGTCAAGAGCTTAGCGCAATGATTCAAGAAATAAATGCCTCATTTAAAGATATTGTCACCAATACAGAAGCATTAGAAGAGGAGGCTAACTATCTACAGCAAAGCTCTGCTTCAGTAGCTATGGAAGGATATATGTATCATAAGGCTGTGGAATTGATAAGTTTAATTGATAATAAAAATTTGGACAGCACTGAACTAAAAAGACTGGCAGAAAGCTTTAAATTAGATGATATTTACATAGTAAACAATAGAGGTATCATAGTAAACTCTAGTGAAAAACAGGCAATTAATTTGGATTCATTTGAAATTGATCCTGTATCTAAAAAAGCAGCAGAAGGTAAGACAGCATATTTAGCTACTCCTATTAGAAAGAGAGTAGAAGACAATCAGATGTATAAGTTTCTTCATGTACCTCTTAAAGGGGGAGTTATTACTGTATCACTTTCTTTAGAGTCTCTATTAGCTATATAAATTTTTTCTGGACGGATAAATATATCCGTCCTTTTTATGACCTAACCCGATTTTCTGAACGCTTTTATCAGAAAATCGCTGGTAGGTCAAACGCAACGAGCACCAAATTTATGAGAGCGACAGCGAACAAATAAATTTGAGTTGCGAGACTGCGGAAAATGACCTAACCCGATTTTCTGAACGCTTTTATCAGAGACATGTTTATTTATATGGATAAGAATGATATAATTAAGTAAAATGAACCTGATTTTGGAGTGGTATTATGGCAAATATAAGAAAAATATCGGAATTAGCTGGAGTTTCTGTAGCCACTGTTTCTCGAGTTCTAAATCATCCTGAAACTGTTTCAGAAGAAACTAGAAACAGGATACTTAAGGTTATAGAGGAAGTAAACTATGTTCCCAATAGCATTGCTAGAAGCTTAAGTACAAATAGAACAAGCACTATTGGACTTATAATACCTAACATACTTAATCCCCTTTACCCTAGTATTGCAAAGGGAGTAGAGGATGTATTCTATAAAAAAGGCTATAATATACTTCTTAGCAACACAGAAAACGATGCTAAAAGAGAAAAGGACTCTATTGAAATGCTTTTAAGCAAAAAAGTAGACGGATTAATAATTTGCTCCAGTATTTTAGAAAGGGCTGATTTTGATACAATAATAAGGCAAAAAGTTCCTCTAGTTCTATTAGGGGACTATATAGAAGATGCCGATATAAATGTAGTGTATACTGATTACCTTCTAGGCGCATATATGGCTACAAATCACTTAATAAAAACAGGTTGTAAAACAATAGCTCATATATCTGGCCCTATGAATAGAAAGCCTAGTGTCGAAAAGCTAGAGGGCTATAAAAAAGCTTTATTAGAAGCTGGATATAAGTATGATGAGGAATATGTAATTGAAGGAGATAATCAAATTGGTGGGGGTCACCTTGCGCTAAAGAAAATACTTAAGAAAAAAGGAAAGCCAGATGCTATTTTTGTCGCCAATGATTTAATGGCTTTAGGTGTCATTGAAGCAATAAAAGTATCTGGCTATGCTGTACCAGATGATATTGCAGTGGTTGGATTTGATGACATAGATGTAGCGTCGCTTATAGAGCCGAAGTTGACTACAGTAACACATCCAGTATATAGAATGGGATTGACAGCAGCAAGACTTTTACTAGACAATATTACAAATGAAGAAGAGGATTGCTTTAAACAGAAAATATTTATTCAGCCTATGCTTAAAGTCAGAAAATCTTGTGGATATGACAATAGAATTGAAGAAATATTTAGTTAAAGGGTGATATTATGAGTCTATCAGTAGATTTTATGGGGATTAAATTAAAAAATCCTATAATAGTGGCAGCAAGTCCTTTGTCTGGTAGTGGCAGTATGATAAGAAAGGCTATTGAAGCAGGAGCTGGTGCAGTTGTGACTCAAACAATAACTAATGAAGTAAGGCAAAACGTCAGACCAAGAATAGCGGCTAATTCCTTTGGAATGCAGAATATCGAGCTATATAGCAACTTAACTCTAGAAGAGTGGGAAAGGGAAATATACTATGTAAAAGAAAAAGATGCAGCAATTATAGCAAACATATTGGCTCATACGCCTTCAGAAATGGCATATATAGCAAAAAAGGTAGAACGTTTTGGAGTAGATGCTATTGAACTAGGTATATCTATTCCTCATGGAGAAGGGGTAGAACTCCTTATAAGTGATATGGAAAGACTATATAATCTGACTAAAATGGCAGTGGATTCAGTTAGTATCCCAGTTATGGTGAAGTTTTCTCCTAATGTAAGCAATTTGACAGCTTTAGCTCATATTGTAGAAGAAGCTGGTGCCTCGGCTATTAGTGCCATAGACACTATAAGATCTATTATTGGAGTCGACATAGATAGAGCTAAGGTAATGTTGCCTACCTATGGAGGATATTCAGGAGAAGGCATAAGACCTATAGCCTTGGCCGCAATTGCCAGTATATCTCAGGCCGTAAAGATACCTGTTTCTGGTATTGGTGGAATAGAGAACTATAGAAATGTTATTGAATTTATAATGCTAGGAGCAAGTACTGTACAGCTTTGTACATCCTTAATTATGAACGGATATGGTAGAATTGGAGAAATACTAGCAGATTTAGAAAATTGGCTTCAGTGTAAGGGCTATTCTTCTTTAGAAGATATCAGAGGACAAGCATTGGCATCCTTGAAATCCTTTGAGGAGATACCTATAGAGCCATATATCGCAAAGGTCAAGGGAGTATGCACAGTAGATAATTGTAGTAAATGTGTAAAATCATGTATATACGGCGCCATTTCATTAAAAAATGATATAATAGTTATAGACGACTCAAAATGTACAGGCTGTGGCTTATGTGTTAGTCTATGTGAAAAAAGGCTTTTATATTTAGATTGGTAGCTAAGCTTTTTGGGTATTATATAGTAAAGCGGGGTGTTAAAATGTACAAATATTCTGGAATTACAGTAAAAGAATTGCTAGAGCTTGAGATAATGAAAGATGCAAAGATTTTGGCGGGAGAAGGCGGACTAGATAGAAGGATAACAAAATTAAATGTAATGGAAGTACCAGATATAGTAAATTGGGTTGAAGATGGTGAATTTCTGCTTACGACAGCCTATTCAATAAAAGATAATTTGACAAGGCTTGATGAGCTTATATCAGAGCTAAACAAAAAAGGACTGGCAGGTATGGGTATCAAGACCAAAAGATATATAAATGAAATCCCTGACAACACCCTAAAAGTAGCAAATGAGCTTGGATTTTCTTTAATAGAGATACCTTTTGAGGTTTCCTATTCTTCCATTATAGCTGATGCCTTAACAGAGATTGTGAATAATCAAACTAATATACTTTACAGAATAGACAATACCCATAATAAGCTAATAAACTTAATGCTAAGCGGTGGTAGCCTAAAAGAAATAGCTAAAGCACTATATGAAAGCATTGACGAAAATTCAATGGCTATAAAAGAATATCTTTTTGAAACGAGTGTAATTTTTTGTGATGAAGATAAGAAAAAACATATCGAAACGATTGTCGAAGCCGACAGCTTGAAAAAGGAAAAATTCAATTATGGATTTGGTGAGAAATTTCTTCATACAAAGCATTCTGACATATTAGGCGGAGAAAAGGTAGATAGATTGACTATTCCTATTTTTACAAAGGATAGAGAGTATGGATGTATATATATATGGGAGGATAAAAAACAAATTACTCCTGTGGAATTAACAGTAATAGAGGCTTCTACACCAATTATTGCACTAGATCTTTATAAAAAGCAATCTATTTTTGAGATTGAAAGCAAGCATAAGGTTGAGTTCTTTGAAGATCTATTTTCAAGTGAAGAGAATCGACATCAAAAAGCGCTAGAAAGAGCTTCATATTTTGACTTTGACAGTAATTTGGGATACTCTGTAATAGTTATTTCTTTAAGCGACAGTGATAAATATAGCCAATATAATCCTGATACCAATGGTTTTCTGCAGCAGATAAATGTCAGATTATTAAGTATTATAAACAGGATAACAAGAAATAGGAAGGAAAGAATTATATATGGCAATAAAAGCAATAGTATAATAATTCTTTTCGGGACTGAAATAGAAACTAAAGAGGCAAAAATCAAACAAGATATTAATTCCTTCTGCAATGAGATATTAAGCTATGCAGAATATGAGTATATTAACGATAAAGTTTCTATTGGAGTAGGAAGGAACTACAAAAATACTCATGATTTATGGAAGGGCTATAGAGAAGCTAATAGAGCTGTAGAATGTCAGAAAAGATCTTATGAGAAAAAAGTAACTCATTACGATGATTTAGGTATATTTAGAATTCTTTCGTATGAAGAATTACAGCCAGAGCTGCAACAGTTTTATAAAGAAATACTAGAGCCTTTAGTAAGATATGACAATGAAAAAGGAACTGAACTAATAGAAACTCTAAAAAAATATTTCGAGTGTGCAGGAAATTTAAAAAAGATATCTGAGGAGATGTACACCCATTATAATACTGTAATATATAGGATTCAAAGAATAAAAGAAATAACAGGTATAGACTTTGAAAACTATAATGATAGACTTAACTTCCAAATATCTTTAAAGATTTTAGAAATGCAAGAAAACGAAAGACCAAACCGTAAATAATAAAGACTTCCCGTTAATTTGGGGAAGTTTTTTTCATTTTATGAACTACTTACAAAGCAAAGGGTTAATATTTAGGTAGACTATATAAAGAAATAGCTGCATAAATAGGATATTATATTATTAAAGAACAAATTAGTTAACTTTTGAAGGATTGATATAATGAATGCATCCAGTATCTGTAAGAAGCTATACAAGGTTATACAAGGAAATAGCCTGAAAGGACAGATTCATTCAGTATTTGATAGTAGTTTTAATGTATTAGACCAAGATAATCAGCTCATTTCATTTCTAGGCCCAAATAAACCTATGGCACCAAATTCTATAAAAATTGCAGAAAAGATTTCATTTTTAGATTTAGGTCTTGAGCAAGGACAGAAGCTTGAATTTTATGATGACTTTGTTTTGATTAAAGAAAACAATACTGTGATTTATTATGATAAGGCTGCCTTATGGGAAAAGAGTCCCCTTTTATTTACAGACAAAAATTTAACAAGGGATTCTATGGAAAACGTTTTTAGAAAGCTTAATAAAATGGGTATATTCATACTAGAAGAAGGAAAAAAGAATGGAATTGTTCCGCTTTTAAAAACTCTTGAAGGTAATTTAAAGGGTGCAGAGCTTTTATTGGATGATAGTATTGCTGTCAGTAAAAAGGAAGAATTTATTAAGGAAAGATTTTTAGCTTTTATTGATAGCTATATAAAAGAAAATATTGATGAAATTTCTCTAAGAGCTAGTAGGATAGTAGGCTATGGAATAGGCCTTACACCTTCTATGGATGATTTTTTATCAGGTATCATGGTTTCAAAAATTTACTTATCATCCTATCTAAACTATGACGATAAAAAGGCTTATGAGGTTAACAAGGCTATCATTAAGGACATAGAAAACAAGACAACTTTAGTCAGCGAAAAGATGCTGATGTACTCTTCAGTAGGAGAAGTAAATGAACATGTTAGAAATCTTATGGTATCTTTACTGACAGATAGCTCTATTGATATTTTCTATGAATGCTTAAAAAAGGTTGCTGATTTTGGAGAAACTTCAGGAACAGATATGATTTCAGGCATATATATAGGAAGCTGTATAGTGCTTAATTAATACTTAGGAGGTATATTCATGAGTAGTGTAAAATATGAAATAAGAAAAAACACATATTATGACTCAGTTACATTAATGATTATTTCAAAAGAAATAAAAAAAATAAGCGGAGTAGAAGAAGCTCTTGTTGGGATGGGAACTGAGTTAAATAAAGAATTAGCTGAGAACCTTGGAATATCACATGCTGATATAAGAGAACTTACTCCAAACGATTTCTTTGTAAGTGCTCTTGCAGATGACAGTGTAGAAATAGAAACTATTAGTGCAGAAGTAGAGAGACTACTTAGTGCAAAGAAAAGCAATAGCGGCTCAGATTACAAGCCACCAACTTTAGAATCTGCTATAAACCATGATCCAGAATCAAATATAGTAGTTATATCAGTAGCAGGAGAATATGCAGCTGCAGAAGCAAGGAAAGCGCTAAACAATAATTTACACGTATTGCTTTTCAGTGATAACGTAAGTGTAAAAGATGAGAAGGAACTTAAAGAATTAGCTTGTGAAAAAGGTCTACTGATGATGGGACCTGACTGTGGAACAGCTATTATAAACAATGTACCATTAGCATTTGCAAACGTAATTAAAAAAGGACATATAGGAGTAGTAGGAGCATCAGGTACAGGTACTCAAGAAGTTACAGTTATAATAGATAAACTAGGTGAAGGTGTATCTCAAGTAATAGGAACTGGTGGTAGAGATCTAAAATCAGAAATTGGCGGTCTTATGATGCTACAAGGAATTGAAGCATTGAAAAATGACCCTGATACAAAAGTCATAGTACTTATTTCTAAGCCACCAGCAGAAGAAGTGGCAGAAAAAGTATTAAAAGCAATTGAAAATTCACCTAAACCAGTTGTTGTAGATTTCATAGGCGGAGATAGAAAACTAATAGAAAAATATGGCGCACATGCATGTGTATCTCTTGAAGATGCTGCAAGAAAAGCAGTTGCTCTGTTAAGAGGAGAAGAAGCAAAAGATTTTGCAGGATTTGATCTATCAAATGAAGAGATAGAAAAGATAGTAGATGGAGAAGTTAAAAAATTAGATAAAGGTCAGAAATATCTAAGAGCATTTTATACTGGTGGAACATTGGCAGATGAGGCTATGAAGCTATTAAGCAATGAAATAGGAAACATTTATTCTAACATTCCACTAACTCCTGAATATAAGATGGAAAACGCAAAAGTTAGTAAGGAACATACATGTATTGACTTTGGTGATGATGAATTTACAAGAGGAAAACCTCACCCAATGATTGATCCAATAGGTAGAGTAGAGCGTCTTATGAAAGAAGGAGACGACGAAGAGATGGCTGTATTGCTTATGGACTTCGTACTAGGATATGGATCACATGAAGATCCAGCAGGAGAAATGCTTCCAGCAATAAAAGAAGCTAAAGAAAAAATGGCTAAGAAAGGCAAATACCTTTGTGTAGTAGGTTCAATTTGTGGTACTGAAAATGACCCACAAAGCTTAGAAGAATCACAAAGAAGACTAGAGGAAGCAGGAGTTATAGTAATGCCTTCTAATGCACAAGCTGTAAGATTAACAGGACTTATCCTTAACAAAATTAAATAGATTTGGAGGGTACGATAATGTCAAATGTAAATAAACTTTTTAAGCAAGAACTTAAAGTTATTAATATAGGATTAGAATCATTCTACAATGATTTAAAAAAGCAAGAAGTGTCTGCGATTCATGTAAATTGGAGACCTGCCGCAGGTGGCAACAAAAAGTTGGCTTCACTTTTATCTAAATTAAAATAGATATAACTATAAGTAATAATAAAAATTCTAAGGAGTGAGATAAATGATAGCTGAAAAAATTGCACAAGCCAATAAAGAGGCTGTAGGACGTTTACTAAATGCTCAGCCAACACTTGTTGGAATAGGAACAGCAGGTAAAGATTTACCTGGAATGACTAAAAAGACTATACTTCACGCTGGACCACCAGTTACATGGGAAAAGATGAGCGGACCACTAAAAGGAGCCGTAATAGGCGGACTTATATATGAAGGTCTTGCATCAAATGAAGAAGAAGCTATTAAATTAGCAGAATCAGGAGAAATCACTTTTGATCCTTGTCATCATCGTAATGCAGTAGGACCAATGGCAGGAGTTGTAACTTACTCAATGCCAGTATGGATAGTGCAAAACAAAGCTTTTGGAAACTATGCTTACTGTACATTAAATGAAGGTTTAGGAAAGGTTCTTCGTTTTGGAGCATACGGCGAGGAAGTTATAACTAGACTTAAATGGATGGAAAACACATTAGCACCAGTTCTTAAAGCTGCATTAGAGCTTTCTGGAGAAATAGATCTTAAAACAATGATAGCTCAAGTTGTTCAAATGGGTGATGAAGGACATAACAGAAATAAAGCAGGTACATCATTATTAATAAGAGAATTAGCTCCATATATTGTAAAAACTAATTTCTCAGATGACATCAAAGCAGATGTGTTAAGCTTTATGCATAGCAATGACCACTTCTTCCTAAACTTAACAATGCCATCAGCTAAATGTTCATTAGAGCCAATGAAAGGCGTTAAATACAGTACGCTAGTATATACAATGGCTAGAAATGGTACAGAATTTGGTATAAGAGTAGCAGGATTAGGAGATAGATGGTTTACAGCACCAGCAGAAATGATAGAAGGACTATATTTCCCAGGATACACTGAAAAAGATGCTAACCCAGATATCGGAGACAGTGCTATAACAGAAACATCAGGAATTGGTGGATTTGCAATGGCTGCAGCTATGCCAATAGTACAATTCGTTGGTGGTACTCCACAAGATGCTATGAATTACTCAAAATCAATGTATGAAATAACAGAAGCAGAAAATAATGCATATAAAATACCAGTTCTTGATTTCAGAGGGTCAGCTACGGGTATAGATATACAAAAGGTTATCGAAACAGGCATACGTCCAATAATCAACACAGGTATTGCATGTAATAGAGCCGGTGTAGGTCAAGTTGGAGCTGGATTAGTTCATCCACCTATGAAATGTTTCGAAGATGCACTAGAAGCTTTTGTTGAAATGTTAGAAGCTGAAGGCGAATTATAAAAATAAACTAGGAAACAAAATAGGCTTCATCATTAAAAATGAAGTCCCAAAATAATAATAAAAATACGAGGAGGAATTTATTATGTTACAAAACTGGAACAATGTTAAAATGTATGATTTAACACAAAATACTAGCCATTTAACACCACCATGGCCAACTTATGAGCCACTTCAAGTTAAATTTTTCAAGAGATTGTCACCAAATGGTGCTAATGGACAATTTATTACTACATCTAATCACGTAGGAACTCACTTAGATGGTCCTTTACACTTTGATACTGCTGGAAGAGACATCGCTTCTCTACCACTTAACAAATTAGTTGGACCTGGAGTTGTAGTTGACTTATCAGATATAACTGAAGACTTCAGCATCTATACTCCACAAGATATTATGGACAGAGTAGAAGTTAAAAAAGGCGACATCCTTATCATCAATACAGGATACCACAAATATGGCTGGGATCAACCAGAAGCAGACGAAAGAAGATATATGCTAAGACATCCAGGACCATCAATGGATTTCGTTGATTGGGTAAAAGAAATGGAAATAGCTTGGATAGGTGTTGACTGTGGTTCTGCTGACCACCCAATGAACACTAAGATTCGTGATTGGGAACCAAGAGAAGCAGAAGCTTGTGACAAATACTTAAAAGAAAAATACGGAAAAGGCTTAAATGATATTTATCCATGGCCAAACGTATATCAAGCAATGCATATTCAAGTATTCCCACAACCACACGAAATCATCCATGCTGAAAACCTTGGTGGAGAAATCGATAAAGTACTTAACAAACGTATGATTATCGGTTGTTTCCCATGGAAATTTGAAGGTGGAGAATCAGCATTCTGCCGTATAGTAGCATTTGACGCTGAATAATTAACTAGAAATATATATTAAATAACTGCCCGCCTTTGGCGGGTAGCTATTTAATTAGACAAATTGTCATTCTGAGCGTTTGATAAGAATCCCAATAAAAATGAAGGGGGCGAACACAATGAAGCAAGCCTTAGATAATATAAGAGTACTAGACCTTACAAGGGTATTAGCAGGACCTTATGCAACAATGATATTAGGGGATTTAGGAGCAGATATAATAAAAATAGAAATGCCACTAACAGGAGACGATTCAAGAGCTTTTGGCCCTTATGTAAAAAATGAAAGCGCTTATTTCATGAGTCTTAACAGAAATAAAAGAAGTATTACAATAAATCTTAAATCAGAAAAAGGAAAAAACGTTTTTTTAGAAATGGTTAAAAAAGCTGATGTAGTAGTAGAAAACTTTAGACCGGGAACAATGGAAAAGCTTGGATTAGGATATGATTATCTATCAGCAATAAATCCAAAGCTAATTTATGCAGCATCATCAGGATATGGACATACAGGCCCATATAGTAAAAGAGCAGCATACGATGCAGTAGTACAAGCAATGGGCGGAGTAATGAGCATAACAGGTCAAAAAGATGGGAAGCCAACAAGAGTAGGTTCATCCATAGCAGACATAAATGCAGGATTATTTACAGCCATAGGAATACTAGCAGCACTTAATAATAGACATGAAACAGGAAAAGGCCAAAAAGTAGACGTGGCAATGCTAGATACACAAGTAGCAATACTAGAAAATGCAATAGCACGTTATGTAGTAACAGGAAACGTACCAAAGCCAGGAGGAAACAGGCATCCTTCCATAGTACCATTTGAACCATTCGATACAAAAAATGGAGAAGTAGTAGTAGCAGCAGGAAACGACGTACTATGGGCTAAGTTCTGTCAAGTAATAGGAACAGAAGAACTAATAAACGATGAAAGATTTAAAACAAATCCATTAAGAAACGAAAACTATGATGAACTAAGACCACTAATAGCAGAACCAATGACAAAGAAGACAACAGAAGAATGGCTAGAATTACTAGATAAAGCAGGAGTACCAAATGGACCAATAAACACAGTAGATAAAGTAATACAAGACCCACAAGTACTAGCAAGAGAAATGATAGTAGAAGTAGAACACCCAGTAGCAGGAAAGCTAAAGATGCCAGGAGTACCAATAAAGCTAAGCGACACACCAGGTAGTGTCAGAACACCAGCACCGGTACTAGGTCAACATACAGATGAAATCCTAAAGGAACTATTAGGATACGATGATGAAAAAATACAAAGTCTAAAAGATGAAAAAGCGCTTTAATATAAAAGGCTCCCCCTATGGAGGAGCCTATATTTATAATACACAGAAAAGCTCTCACTTATTTTAAATTTCAAGAAGCTTTTGTATATGGGTTTCATAAAGAGCCGACTTATAATGATTAGTTAGAAGCTTTTTATAGGTCAATTTAAAAATATGGCATTATATTTAAACTTATTGTATAATTTTCTGGGAGGGATGCAAATGGAAAAAGTTGTAGTAGCATTAGGAGGAAACGCACTACAGGCAACAGGAAGCGAAGCTACAGCAGAAGCTCAGCTTGCGGTAGTAAAAGAGACAACAGTGTATTTAGCAGATATAATAGAGGAAGGCTATAATCTAATAGTAGCTCATGGTAACGGACCACAAGTGGGAAGAATAGTTATACAAAATGAAGTAGCAGATAATGTAACACCTGCTATGCCGTTTGATGTATGCGGAGCAATGAGTCAAGGAATGATAGGCTATCATATGCAACAAGCTCTAGGAGATGAGCTTAGAAGCAGAGGAATAGACAAGCCAGTAGCAACTATAGTTACCCAAGTAGTAGTAGATAAGGATGATAAAGCGTTCCAAAATCCTACTAAGCCAATAGGACCATTCTACACCAAAGCAGAAGCTGATAAAATAGCAGCAGAGAAAGGCTATGTTATGGTAGAAGACTCTGGTAGAGGATATAGAAGAGTAGTAGCTTCACCAAAACCAGTAAGAATAGTAGAGTTAGAAACAGTAAAAACTCTAATAAATAACAACAATGTAGTCATAACTGTAGGCGGTGGCGGAATCCCAGTAGTAGAGGAAAACGGAAGACTAAAAGGTGCGGCAGCAGTTATAGATAAAGACTTAGCCTCACAAAGATTAGCAGAAGATACAGATGCAGATATACTAGTTATACTCACAGCAGTACCAAAAGTAGCAATTAACTTCGGAAAACCAGATCAAAAAGAGCTAGACAAAGTGTCTACAGAAGAAATGAGAAAATATGCAGCAGAAGGCCACTTCGCACCAGGCAGCATGCTACCAAAAGTCCTAGCCGCCATAGAATTCGCAGAATCAAAACCAGGAAGAAAAGCAGTTATAGCATCATTGGACAAAGCTAAAGAAGCCTTGAAGGGTGAGAGTGGGACTATTGTAGAGGCGTAAGAGAGTAATTATTTTAAGAATAATATTGCCACTTTAAGCGTAATATTGTCATTTCGAACTTAGTGAGAAATCTCTATTTTTGAAAGTTTATGTAAAAAATTGCAAATAACCCATGGCTGATGCTATGGGTTATTTATATTGTAGATAAAATTATTAGAATATAGATATTCCTTAAATTGCCTTGTATGTAGCAATATATTAGAGAAAAAATAAATCTGAGGTGATAAAAATAAAGGACAAAGATAATAAGAGAAAAATTGATAAAAACTTTTTTAATCAAGTGAACTATGAAATAGCTGCTGAACATGGCATAGTTGATAATGAAGAGATGAAAGACAATAAAAAGCTTGAGGATTGGAATAAAGAAAATAAAAAAGATAAGAAGGGATAGAAGAACCAGAAGAATTATTTCAATTTGAAGTTTTAAACTATTTCCATTAATAAAAGGACGTTATTGTATGGATTACAAGTATAACGTCCCTTTAATGTATATGAAAACGAATTAATTGTTATTTTAAGTTAATATTGGACTAAAAGTAAAATGAACCCGATAAAAGTCAATAATTTAAAGGGAATTGAGGAAGTACGTGGAATATGTACGATATACGGCAGAGTATAAACTAGCTTACAATCAAGAAATTTAATTAAGGCAAAAAAATTAGTAAAAAGAAATTATTTCGTTTTGAAAGGGTGATGGGATGTCTCGCATATCTAATGCACTTAATATGTATTTTTTACTTCAAGTGAGAGATATAATGAAAATCAATGAAATAGCAAGTGAATTAGAAGTAAGCTCAAGAATGATAAAAGAATACAAAAAAGATTTAGAAATGGCAGGTATATACATAGGTTCAAAATTAGGAAGGTATGGAGGTTACTATTTAGAAAATAAGAGATACCTAGATGGACTATCTTTTACGGAAGATGAGTTAAGTGCTTTAAAGATGGCAAAAGAAACAATTAAAAGCGGTAAATATCACTATAGTTCAAAGTTCGAGATATTTACGAGTAAAATATTAAATTATGAAAAACACCTAGATGATAATATATCTTATCACAATAAACTAATGAAGGAATCGGATGAAATAGTTGAAAAAGAAAAAAGAGTATGGATAGATATTAATCTAGCAATAAATCAAAGAAAAAAAGTAAAAATAAAATATAAATCCTTAAAGAAATATGGTTTAGAAATAAAGGAAAGAATAGTAAACCCATATGGTATTTTTGACTATAAAGGTGCTACGTATTTCTATGGGTATTGTGAAAGTGCAAGAAATGTACGTTTTTTTAAATTGTCTAGAATCTTAGACTATCAAGTTATGAAAGACAAGTTTGACATAAAGCATAGATTTAAGTTTGAAGAAATTATGGAAAAGTCATTTGGAATATTTAATGATGAAATTATTGATCTTGAATTGAAGATATTCTATCCAATGAGTGAAATAGTAAAAGAAAAACAAATATCTAAGTCACAAAAAATAACTGAATTGGATACAAAGACTATACTTTTTGAAGCAAAAATGAATGGATACCCAGAAATAAAAGCATGGGTAATGAGTATGGGAAGTAATGTAGATGTCGTTAAACCTAATAAATTGAAAGAAGATATAATAGAAGAGGCTACTAAAATAATTAACTTGTATAAAGGAAAATCACTGTTCTTTGAATAAAAAATAACGGAAGTAGATAAAAATAGTATAAATTTTAAAGCAAATTTAAAAGGTCATAAGGAAGTTAAGATATGGGCAATAAGAATTGATAGTAAGGTGAAGATTTTAGAACTAGATAAACATAAGGGAGATATTATTGAAGAAATTGCAAACTATTTATGAATAGGTACATTTTACTTCACCATTGAATGATATTATTGATGTAATAATATCATTCAGTTGGAAGTAGATAATTTCTAATATAGTTCTATTAAAAAGATTAAATAAATAAAATAACAAATTTACATTCCATATATTGATTCTATTAAATACGCATTTATAGTATATCATATTTAATAGAAAAATATTATTAAAAATTTTAAAAAATACATATTGACAAAGCAGATATTTTTTTATATCTTATTATTAAGAGCATTAATTAAATAAATAAAATAACAATGGAAGTAAAAAAGTGATTAATTACTTATTGGTTATATTCTTAATAATAAGCAAGATACCTGTTTCTGTTAAAATTATTATTGAAAAATAGAATATATCTTAAATTTAATTTAACAACTCTAATAAAGCTGTAATTTTAAGTTGTAAAAGATTACAGCTTTACTAGACAACACCAAAACACTTATAAGGGAGGTGAAAGCATGAGATATAATGTTGAATTAATATTATCTAATGAAAATATACCAAAAGATAAAAATAGGATTATAATTTCTCTTCTAAAACATATTTATGAATCCTATGATAAAGACTATTATGTATCATTATACGAGAATGAAGAGAACAAAAGCAAAAGTTTCGCTTTTTCTTTATATATGCCAAACTGTGAATTTACTAGAGAAGAAATAATAATTCCAAACAAGAAAATAATTTTGAATTTTGCAACAGCCGATATGAGGGACGGAATTCTCTTCTATAATGCAGCATTAGCCAATAAAGGAAAACCTTATAAAGTGAAAGATAATTCTATAACTATAAATAGGATAAATATGAATAAAGAAAAAATAATAACTAATGATTACGCTGTCTATTCTTCTATGTCTCCGGTAGTTGTTAGAGAACATAAAGGTGATAATGAGAAAACATGGTACCATTCTTTAAATGAAGAAAAAGGAAAAGAAATATTTATAGAAAATATTAAATACCAGTTATTAGATAGCTTTGGTGAAGAGAGAAGATTAGATATTGAAGAAGTAGATTTTCAGGTGTTAATCAATAAAGAGGTCAAAGTAAAACACTATGGAATAGAAATCCTGTCAAATATATGTATGATAAAGGTACAAGCTAAGCCATATATTTTAGATTATATTTACAAATCAGGTATAGGATCAAAAAGAAATAGTGGGTTTGGAATGCTAGATCTAGTATAGGAGGTGATATGATGGGAGAAAAGACACGCTTATATATGGAAGATTGGCTATATAATAGTGGGTTAGTAGGATTTTACAATGTATTAAAGCATGCAGAAAATGATGTAGTAATAAAACAAAATTATATAGAGTTTGAATCTGATGCTCTAGTAGGATTCGAAAAAAAATACTTTAATTATTTTATAGACAAATATAAGGATACACTGTCATTGAATAAAATAATTTCATTTGAAAAATTTATATTGCACCATGAAGAAAATAATTTTGAAAATTTCAATGAAAAGAGTCTAGAGTTTACAAACAAGTATATATCTGATGTAGCAAAGAAACAAATAAAAAGCAACAGCTACAAGTCAGCCTACGAGTTAATAGAATCACCTGTTGATATTTTAGGGTTAGAAAAGAACTTAAAAACTATAAATTTAAAAAAGAAACAGGAGATAAGAGATATATTACCAGAAATAAAGGATATATTTGATTTGATGAAACAAGTAATTAAATATATGAAGCTAGAAGAATCTCGCAAGTATATAGGTGCAAAGAATGCTATGTATAGTGTAATTAAAAATGGCTGGAACGGAGTTTGCTTTTTAAATCCTCAGACAAAAGAGAAGGATATGTATATAGACTATAAGTGCTATTTCATTGACCCTACAATAGAGTATTTGAATACAGATAAATCTAAATTTAAATATAGTTGTTTTTCTTGCAATAGAAAGATGAAAGACTTTTCAAATGATCTTAGCTTTCTAAATTCAACAGGATTTGATGTAAGCAGAAAATCTTCTCATGTATGGGATTTTCAGAACGATATAGCTGTTTGTCCTATTTGTAAACTAGTATATTCATGTGTGCCAGCTGGAATTTCTTATCTTTACGATAAAGGAATATATATAAACGATAACTCGAGTATGAGAAATGCTATAGCTATAAATAATAAAATACACATGGGAATTTACAGGCAAAAAGATGAAGATAAAAAGCTAACATATAAGGCATTGGTGGAATCAATTAATGAGGAATATAACGATAAAATAAAATATGAGTTAGCAGATATCCAACTAGTTAGATATGAGGATGGGAAATATAGATTTAATATTCTTTCTAAAAATTCTCTAAAGGTTATAAAAGATTCTGAAGATGATTTAAATAAATTGATTAATTGTGGATTTAAAGAAATCAATACCTATTTTAATGTATATGAACTAGTTATAGATAGACTATTGAATAGCCAGAATATGTTTACATTGATTCAAAAAATGCTACATTATAAATTATCACAGCCAAGGGATTCTTATTATCATACATTTCATATAACTAGAATTTTAAGAATTAATATAAGATTTTTAAAGGGGGTAGGTTGCATGAAAGGAGTATATAAGGACATAGTTAAGGAAGGGAATGACGCAGGAGAAAAATTAAGGGAAAAATATCGTAGTAAAGGCTCTGTAGATAAGCTTAGTGGTATATCATACAGACTATTAAATTCTTTAAAGACAAATAATGTTGATAGTTTTATGGATACATTGTTGAATTGCTATATGTATGTAAAGTCATCAGTACCTGAAATATTTTTAGATACTTTAAAGGATGAGGATAAGTTTAAAACCATTGGATATGCGTTTGTAGCAGGGCTTATAGAAGGAAGGAAAGAAAATAATACTGATAATGAGAATGGGGGAAAAGATAATGAGTAAATTAAAACCAAAGGGATTAGCAATTTCAATGATATTTGAAGCTGAAAGTGCAAACTACGGTGAAGGAGTAGGAAATGTAGCCTCTTTAAAAAAACTAACCAGAGATAAAGGGGAACAGTACACCTATATTTCGAGACAAGCAATTAGATATAATATATCAGAACAACTAGGGGAGGATATTGCACCAGTAAAGGCAGAAGGCAGTGGAGATAAAAAGGTTGTCCAATTTGCAGAAGAAGCTACCATAAGAGATTATCCAGAGATAGACTTTTTTGGATATCTAAAGACTGAAAAAGGTACAGGCGGAAAAAAGAGGACTGCAAAAGTAAGATTATCTAATGCTATATCTTTAGAGACATTTAAAGGAGATTTAGATTTTCTAACAAATAAAGGTTTGGCAGATAGAATAGATGAAAATATGAATATAGCCCAATCTGAAATTCATAGATCCTATTATAGATATACTGTTGTTATGGATTTAGATCAAATAGGGATAGATGAAGTGTATTCTATTGAACTTGAGAATGAAGAGAAAATAAGAAGAGTTAATAGATTATTAGATACAATTGCTTTCTTATATAGAGATATAAGGGGCAGAAGAGAAGATTTAAAGCCTCTATTTGCTATAGGTGGAGTTTATGATATAAAGAACCCTATATTTGAAAATGTGCTAGATGTAAAAGATAACAGACTAGTGGTTAAACAAATTGAAGGAGTTATGTTTGATTCTGTAAAAGAAGATACAAACTGTGGATTGATTGAAGGCAAATTTATCAATGACAATGAAATAAAAGAAAAACTAAATTCATTGACTATGCCTGAATTCTTTAATGGATTAAAAAGCAAGGTGAAAGATTATTATGAAGGAAAATAAAAAGGCGGTTAGATTAAAGTTATATCAAAACATGGCTAATTATAAGAAACCAACTAGTTTTCAGCTTAAAGAAACCTACCCACTTCCACCATATTCAACGATAATAGGTATGGTTCATAGCCTTTGTGATTATAAAGAGTATAAGGATATGGAAATTAGTATACAAGGTAAATATCATTCTAAAGTAAATGATTTATATACCAGATACGAGTTTAAAAATGGTATGAAATTTGATTCAGCAAGGCATCAATTACAGGTAGGAGAATTTGGTATAAGCAGAGGTATTTCCACAGTAGAATTATTAGTTGATGTAGAGCTATTAATTCATATTATTCCACATGATCAAAGTTTAGTGGAAGAAATAGAGAAAGCTTTTCTTTATCCTAGAGAGTATCCTTCTTTAGGTAGAAGAGAGGATCTTGTAATTATTGAAGAAGTTAAAGTAGTTGATATTTTCGAAGAGGAGTTAGAAGAAGATATTGAATTAAGAGAAGATTATATTGCCTATATTCCACTAAACATGATAAAAGATGAATCAATTGTAGTAGATGGTGGTGACAATGGAATAAAGAATAGAGGAACAAGATATAAAATTACAAAAGATTATAAGAGAATAAATCATGGAACAGCTAACTCACCTAAAATGTTTAGAACATGGAATAACAAAGTAGATGTACTATATTCTTCTCATATTACAGCAGTTGAAGATGCAGTTGTATTGAAAGATGTAGATAATAATATTGTACTAAAGGCATAATGTAGAGGTGTATTAATTATGAACAATTATTGGGCTAAATCGAATCCAAGAGAAACTATTGTAGATCACACAGAAAAATTAATAGAGAATTACAAAGTGTTTAAAAAAATATATCCCAATCTCAATGTGGATTGGGATATATTATACTTATCATGTTTATATCATGATTTAGGTAAAATGAATAGGAAATTTCAGGATAAGATAGAACGTATTAAAAGGCATGCAGATGAAATTCCTCATGGGATATTAAGTCTAGCATTTATAAATGCTAAAGACCTAGAGGAACAAGGTTATTCAAAAGAGAGAATAAAACTACTTGCACAAGCAATAGCATATCATCATGAAAGAGATTTCAACTTTGATAAGGAAATGTTAAAAAGAGAAATAGAATTAATGAAGAAAGAGGTTAGTAAGTTTAATTACGGAAGATTAGATAATATAGTTGTAAAAAAATTAAGCTCTAAATATTTTTCCATGAATAGAATTTATGAAGAAAATGAGGAACATGATGACGAGGAAGAGGATATTTTCTTCAGGTATATAATGATAAAAGGTCTACTTAACAGAATAGACTATGCATCTAGTGGAGGTATTGACGTTGAAAAAGAAAACAACTTTTTATTACAAAACTTAGAAGAAAATCTATTGGAAACATTTAGAATAAAAAAGCCTGATGCTGAATGGAATAAACTGCAGAAATATATGATAGAACATAGAGATAGTAATCTTATAATAGTAGCTCAAACTGGTATGGGAAAAACAGAAGCGGGACTTTTATGGATAGGAAATAATAAAGGCTTTTTTACACTTCCACTTAAAACAGCTATAAATGCAATGTATAAAAGAATAACAGAGAGAATAGTAGTTGATGATTATGAAAATAAAGTTGGTCTTCTGCATTCAGATATTAAAAGAGAGTATTTAACCAGAAAAGGAGAAATAGATTTTGATGAGTATTATAATAAGACAAGGCAATTATCCTTACCTTTAACTGTATGTACAATAGATCAAATATTTGACTTTGTATATAGATATAGAGGATTCGAGCCAAAGCTTGCTACATTAGCATATTCTAAAGTAGTAATAGATGAAGTGCAGATGTATTCACCAGATTTATTAGCATATTTAGTTGTAGGTCTATCTTATATAGATAAAATAGGTGGAAAATTTGCCATATTGACAGCGACCTTACCTCAAATATTTGTGGAATTGCTAGAAAAAGAAAATATAAAATTTCTAAAGCCAGAACCTTTTACAAATAAAAGAATAAGGCATAGCATAAAGGTAGTCAATGAGAAATTGAATTCCGAATTTATTAAAAAAGTGTATAAGAATAATAAGGTTCTGGTTATATGTAATACTGTGAAGGAAGCACAACGAATATATGGAGAGCTATCAAAAGATGAAGAGATTGCGAAAAATATAAATTTATTTCATAGTGGTTTTATAAAAAAAGATAGAAAAAGAAAAGAAGAAGAAATATTAGAATTTGGAGATAAGGGAAAAACATGTGAAGGAATATGGATAACAACTCAAGTAGTAGAAGCCTCTTTAGATATAGATTTTGATATTTTAGTTACAGAGCTTTCAGATCTAAATGGACTATTCCAAAGATTGGGTAGATGTTATAGGGATAGAGATTGGGATAAAGAAGGATATAATTGTTATGTATTTAATGGAGGAGACTCTAAATGTTCTGGAGTTGGAAATGTTATAGATGAATATATATTCAAGCTTTCTAAGGAAGCTTTAAGAAGGATAAAAGGACCGATAACAGAAGATGAAAAAATTAAATTAATAGACAGTATCTATACTATGGAAAAACTAAAGGAAACGGATTATCATAAAAAATTAATAGATGCTGTAGAGTATGTTAAGTTGATAGAATCATATGAGAAATCAGCTTCAGAGATAAAGAAAATCTTTAGAAACATAGAGTCTAAAACAATTATACCTAAACCTATATATGACAAATGTGATGATAAGATAGATGGATATATTAAAACATTAAAACAAGAATGCGATAAAGAGGCCACTTTAGAAGAACGAAAAATGATAAAAGAAGAAAAATTAGAAGCAAGAATTAACTTAGATGACTTTACGTTATCTATACCTTTATTTCGAGCAGAAAAACATCTTTTAGAAAAGAAAGATATTAGTAACTATGAATTTATAGAAATATTTGACTGCGATTATAATGATAAGACTGGGATAATATATAAACCCAAAGATAATGTGAAGGCAGATAGTACAAGCTATGAAGAAAGATCTTGGTAAGTGAAAAGGTGATGAGATGAAAAAAATAACAGGGGTAATGGTATATTACTATTTTGTATGCAAAAGAAAGCTATGGTATTTCAATAATGATGTAAATATGGAGCATACTAGTGAATTAGTAGGAATGGGAAAATTGATTGATGAAAGTTCTTATAATAGAGAGAAAAAGAATATATTAATTGATGAAACTATTAATGTTGACTTTTTAAAGGATTGGAAAATCATACATGAAGTAAAAAAGTCTAGAAAGTTGGATGAGGCTGCTAAATGGCAACTTAAATATTATATTTGGGTTCTAAGAAATAAAGAAGTTAAAATAGAAAAGGGGATACTAGATTATCCCCTTTTAAGAAAAAGAGAAGAGATATTTCTAACTACTTCTGAGGAAGAAGAGTTGATGGAGGTATTAGAACAAATTCAGCACATAATCAATAAGGACTTGCCTCCTGGAGTTATTAATAAAGCATTTTGCAAGAAATGTTCTTATTATGAATTGTGCTATATATAGGGGGTGTGATATTGGGAGAAACATTTTATATTTTTAAAGATGGAGATTTAAAACGAAAAGATAATAGTATAGTTATTACGAGCTTAGAAGGCGATAAAAAGAATCTCAAAGCAGAAGTTGCAGATGAAATATATCTGTTTGGTGAGGTTAACCTTAATACAAAGTTACTGAATTTTATATCTCAGAAGGGTATTATACTTCATGTGTTTAACTATTATGGATTCTATAGCGGTAGTTATTATCCTAGAGAAACTAATATAAGTGGATATTTGTTAGTGCAACAAGTAAGAAATTATGATGATGAAGAAAAGAGATTGAGAATTGCTAAAGAGATATTAAAAGCTTCGTCCTATAATATCTATAGAAACCTCAGATATTATAATGGGAGAGGTATTAACTTAGAAGAGCAAATGAAAAATATTGATAGTTTAATTAAAAAACTTGATTATGGAAAGTCTATAAATGAACTTATGGGCTTAGAAGGGAACATAAGAAAAATATATTATTCTACTTGGAATAGTATTGTAAAGCAAGATATCAACTTTGAAAAAAGAGTTAAGAGACCACCTGATAATATGATTAATTCTTTGATTTCATTTGTAAATAGTCTTATATATACAACAGTGTTATCTGAAATATATAAAACTCAATTAAATCCAACAATAAGTTTCCTTCATGAACCTGGCACAAAAAGATTTTCACTTTGTTTAGATATTGCAGAAATATTTAAGCCATTAATTGGAGAAAGAATGATATTTTCGTTACTTAATAAAAATCAGATAACGGAAGATGATTTTGATAGAGAATCTAATTTTATATATTTAAAAGAATCTGGGAAAAGGAAAATATTAATGGAGTATGATAAGCGACTTGAACAAACTATAGCTCATAAAGATTTAGGAAGAGATGTTTCTTATAGATATCTTATTAGGTTAGAATGCTATAAACTAATAAAAGATATTATAGGTGAGAAAGAGTATACTGGATTTAAAATTTGGTGGTGATTTAATGTATATAGTGTTAATGTATGATATAACGATGGATGAAGGAGGAGCAAGAGTACAGAGAAATACCTTTAAAATATGTAAAAAATATTTGACACATATACAAATGTCAGTATTTGAGGGAAATTTATCGGAGTTAAACTTAATGAAACTAAAAAAAGAATTGGAGCAATATATTAGAGATAATAAAGATTCTCTTATTATATTTAAAAGCCGAGATGAAAGATGGTTGACTAAAGAATTTTTAGGTCTTAAAGATGATAAAACATCTAATTTTTTTTGATAAACATTCTGTCGACCTATAGTAGTACAAAAACATACGGAGATAGACAAACCTTTTAAACATGACATATAAACAAAAATTTGATTGAAATATTATAAAAATTTGTTGCATGAATTAGGACAAATCATGTACATAGACAATTATTGTGTACACAGCCTTGTAGAATCAAAGGCTTTAAAGAAACGCCTTTAATAGAACTAGAGTAGAATGTAAATGGGACTAGCTTTTAACAAATTGAATGAAATAACAGGCTTTAATAGAACTAGAGTAGAATGTAAATTAAAATAAAAGATGGGCTAATAGCTGAGTTAATACCTCTTTAATAGAACTAGAGTAGAATGTAAATAGTGTATAACGCTTTAAATACAACTGGATTAACATTCTTTAATAGAACTAGAGTAGAATGTAAATACAGAACCATAAGCACTCTTTGATTAAGAGTGCTTTCTTTAATAGAACTAGAGTAGAATGTAAATTCAAGAATGAGCAGATTTTGTTGTGATGTATTAAAAGCTTTAATAGAACTAGAGTAGAATGTAAATGTATGTCACAAGTAAAAGCTATGAGTGGAGCAACTGCTTTAATAGAACTAGAGTAGAATGTAAATGGAGAATTACCAGACTTAAATACAATAATAAAAGCTCTTTAATAGAACTAGAGTAGAATGTAAATAAAGATGAAAGGTTTCAGAACAGGTCAGAGGTCCTCCTTTAATAGAACTAGAGTAGAATGTAAATGATTTAAATAGTATTGATGAATTGAATGACATTATACTTTAATAGAACTAGAGTAGAATGTAAATGATTTAAATAGTATTGATGAATTGAATGACATTATAGCTTTAATAGAACTAGAGTAGAATGTAAATAGGATTGAGGTAGAAATAAGTGAGGTGGTATAATGCCTTTAATAGAACTAGAGTAGAATGTAAATTTGAAAGATATTTATATTTTGCTAACTGCATGAACTGCTTTAATAGAACTAGAGTAGAATGTAAATGGATACAATGTATCACTAGGGAAAAGATTTTCACTACTTTAATAGAACTAGAGTAGAATGTAAATATATGAGTATGAAGTTGGGAAAAGTCTTTCGATTTCTCTTTAATAGAACTAGAGTAGAATGTAAATTTATTTCCTTTACTTTGTTTGATTCTGTAATGTACACTTTAATAGAACTAGAGTAGAATGTAAATAAATATTCATTGCTCGATGAGTTTAAATGGATATTAACTTTAATAGAACTAGAGTAGAATGTAAATATATAATCAATTTTTTTATAAATATCATTAGGAAAATCTTTAATAGAACTAGAGTAGAATGTAAATACAAATAAACCAGCTAGAAAACCTAAAGCTATTACTGCTTTAATAGAACTAGAGTAGAATGTAAATATAGTCGGAATAGGCACAGTTGCAGCTAAAATAGGCACTTTAATAGAACTAGAGTAGAATGTAAATTCTAGAATTTATATTCTACAAGGAATAGGGATATCCCTTTAATAGAACTAGAGTAGAATGTAAATTTATTTATGAATATAAAAGTTTTGCTTATTACTTACTTTAATAGAACTAGAGTAGAATGTAAATTTCTCAACTAATCCTTTAATTCATCAAGTACATCTTCCTTTAATAGAACTAGAGTAGAATGTAAATTTATTGCAAGTATAGTAGCTGCAAATATAGAAACTCCTTTAATAGAACTAGAGTAGAATGTAAATATAAAAATCATACCTTTAATATTGTTGATTTTCGGCTTTAATAGAACTAGAGTAGAATGTAAATGCTGGTATCCTTCAACTGAAATTTTTAATCTTGCTTTCTTTAATAGAACTAGAGTAGAATGTAAATGAAATAAAGCTGGAAGAGCAGGGGCCTGCTTCAACCTTTAATAGAACTAGAGTAGAATGTAAATAACTCCATTTCTAACATAAGAGCATCTGTTATCATACTTTAATAGAACTAGAGTAGAATGTAAATGGTATATATTAATATCTTCTTTCTTAAGTAGAAGAACTTTAATAGAACTAGAGTAGAATGTAAATTTCAATAAGTTCTCTATAATCTATATTTTCATGAGCTCTTTAATAGAACTAGAGTAGAATGTAAATTAGCAGGGTTAATAGCAGCAGGTATTGCACTCTACAACTTTAATAGAACTAGAGTAGAATGTAAATCTCATATAGTACATCTCTAATATTTTTCTTTCAACTTCTTTAATAGAACTAGAGTAGAATGTAAATGAAGAAGAAATTTTGCTAGAAGTAAAAGGGATAATACTTTAATAGAACTAGAGTAGAATGTAAATTATATTTTGAAACTATATCTAGTAACATTGCTACCCCCTTTAATAGAACTAGAGTAGAATGTAAATTACTGTTTTTTCATATGCCATGCCTAAGTCCTCCTTACTTTAATAGAACTAGAGTAGAATGTAAATAAAAATTAGTAAATCAATTTTAAAGCATTTAAAGACACTTTAATAGAACTAGAGTAGAATGTAAATTGGATAGGGACAGGCTATAAAGTAGCTATAAAAGATCTTTAATAGAACTAGAGTAGAATGTAAATGCTACTCTATAGCTAAGGAGGTAAGCAAAGTGATATGCTTTAATAGAACTAGAGTAGAATGTAAATTGATACAAACCATGTATTAGGCAGAAACAAAGCTAACTTTAATAGAACTAGAGTAGAATGTAAATGTTTTCTTAACTCTTTATCTTAATTTAATTATAATACTTTAATAGAACTAGAGTAGAATGTAAATTCGTGTTTCCTTCGTGTTCACTTTCCGTTTCTTTCCTTTAATAGAACTAGAGTAGAATGTAAATAGTGTGGTAAAATCTTCTTGAAAGGGGGTGTTACTTACTTTAATAGAACTAGAGTAGAATGTAAATTCTAAACAAGTTACATTGTATAAAATATTGCTCCCCTTTAATAGAACTAGAGTAGAATGTAAATCTAGATATGATTGACAAACAAGGTAAATTGAAAGGTCTTTAATAGAACTAGAGTAGAATGTAAATTTAGAACTAGCCTAGTTGCATAGGTATGTCTTAAATCCTTTAATAGAACTAGAGTAGAATGTAAATGGTGAAGTAAAAGAATTAAAAAAGACAATCGATTTCCTTTAATAGAACTAGAGTAGAATGTAAATAATTGGAGTGTTAATAGCAAGATAAATGCAAGGACTACTTTAATAGAACTAGAGTAGAATGTAAATATCCTTCTGAACCAAATATAGTATGTCTTTCTACGTCTTTAATAGAACTAGAGTAGAATGTAAATAGAAATTGATGAAAGTTTCAAAGTTAGAACTTGCATTCTTTAATAGAACTAGAGTAGAATGTAAATGTATATGAAATAACAATGCCTGCTAAATATGGTGGTCTTTAATAGAACTAGAGTAGAATGTAAATCAAAACATATGAAGGCCATATTCTTTAAATTCAAAAGCTTTAATAGAACTAGAGTAGAATGTAAATCTATTGAGTATAGTCTCTAGTTGCTCAGGAAAATTGACCTTTAATAGAACTAGAGTAGAATGTAAATCCTATATAACCACTGGCTATCCATTTCATTAGCTTCTCTTTAATAGAACTAGAGTAGAATGTAAATAATAAAACATAGTAAATGAAACTGCTAGATGTTTTGCTTTAATAGAACTAGAGTAGAATGTAAATGAAGCATGCTTTTTAATATCTCTCTTAAGGTTTTCTTCTTTAATAGAACTAGAGTAGAATGTAAATCTCATAGTAGATAATCTTCTAAACTCATATCTTATACTTTAATAGAACTAGAGTAGAATGTAAATCCTATTACTGCAACTGAAACAAGTATCTTAAATAAACTTTAATAGAACTAGAGTAGAATGTAAATCCCTTTTGTTTCTTCAGGCAGCTTCGTTGCTTCCGCTTTAATAGAACTAGAGTAGAATGTAAATATCATCTTTATTCCTCCTTACATTCAGGACAATAATCTTTAATAGAACTAGAGTAGAATGTAAATAGAAGATAAGACAAAGGGTGATGGTGGAAATCCTCCTTTAATAGAACTAGAGTAGAATGTAAATATTTTTTATTTTACTGTTCTCATCCTCTATACCTGCTTTAATAGAACTAGAGTAGAATGTAAATATTTTTTATTTTACTGTTCTCATCCTCTATACCTGCTTTAATAGAACTAGAGTAGAATGTAAATGAGGATGATAATTTAGCTTATATGATAGAGTATAATCTTTAATAGAACTAGAGTAGAATGTAAATAAGGAAACAGGGTAAAAATGGGTGCTTTATTAATGGCTTTAATAGAACTAGAGTAGAATGTAAATCAAGTATAGAGATTTTATTCTGACAGCTATAGGATCTTTAATAGAACTAGAGTAGAATGTAAATGTTAAAAATCATCTTCCCGCTATTGTTGAACTTAGCTTTAATAGAACTAGAGTAGAATGTAAATTGTCTATTGCTTATGTAGGAAACAGTTATAATGAACCTTTAATAGAACTAGAGTAGAATGTAAATAAAGTTGTTATTATGCTCTTCCCCACACTCAATAAACTTTAATAGAACTAGAGTAGAATGTAAATATTATCGAATAGCTCAACGTAATTCATAGGCTCGCAACTTTAATAGAACTAGAGTAGAATGTAAATTTTATATAAATACTTTAAGAGAGGAGGATTATAATGTCTTTAATAGAACTAGAGTAGAATGTAAATTTTGATGATAGTCTCAAGTATTTGGTAATAGATGACTTTAATAGAACTAGAGTAGAATGTAAATTTAAATTATTAATATAATATTAACTTAATTACGTCACTTTAATAGAACTAGAGTAGAATGTAAATAAACTTGTTTATTATTTCAGGAACTTTCTCTATGACTTTAATAGAACTAGAGTAGAATGTAAATATTAGAAGAAAGAAAAGAATACATGAGAGAGTATATGCTTTAATAGAACTAGAGTAGAATGTAAATATAACTATTTGAAAGCCTTCCCAAGCAGATGATAAACCTTTAATAGAACTAGAGTAGAATGTAAATTGCAAATCCTTTAATCAGTCCATAGCAGTCACTAACTTTAATAGAACTAGAGTAGAATGTAAATTTTTTCTAGTCATTTTATGAGCTTCTATAAACATTTCTTTAATAGAACTAGAGTAGAATGTAAATTCCAAATGTTAATCGTTGTAGATTATCCCATAAACACTTTAATAGAACTAGAGTAGAATGTAAATAATGTTATTTTAGACGAAACAGCAAAAGCTTCTTACTTTAATAGAACTAGAGTAGAATGTAAATTGCGCAGGAAGTGCAACAACGCTAAAAGCAGCAGCCTTTAATAGAACTAGAGTAGAATGTAAATTTGCAAACTAGAATTTAATTGTGAAGAATGTATACTTTAATAGAACTAGAGTAGAATGTAAATCAGCAAGTATATCCGATATTGCAAGCTATTGCAGATCTTTAATAGAACTAGAGTAGAATGTAAATAATAAAAAAATACAACAGTAAGGATTGCTTAATTTACCTTTAATAGAACTAGAGTAGAATGTAAATAGTTTACTTAAACCAGGTGCAGAAAAAATACTCATCTTTAATAGAACTAGAGTAGAATGTAAATTTACTAGAAATAAAAATAGGCTAGTTAATGCTATAAACTTTAATAGAACTAGAGTAGAATGTAAATAGTGCAGCAGTTAGTCAAGGATTCAATGAAGAAGTACTTTAATAGAACTAGAGTAGAATGTAAATGAGCAAATATGTGAAAAGTATAATGCAGATAAGAGCTTTAATAGAACTAGAGTAGAATGTAAATGTAGTCTTTTGCGGATTATAAGTTGGTAGCTGCTTGTCTTTAATAGAACTAGAGTAGAATGTAAATTTTTAAAAATACTCTTAAATTTCTCATGTAAGTCTCTTTAATAGAACTAGAGTAGAATGTAAATGTCAAAGTCTGCTTTCCACCCTCTGTCATTGTTACCCTTTAATAGAACTAGAGTAGAATGTAAATACAGCTGCCTATGCTTGGGTAAGGGGTATCTCTATACTTTAATAGAACTAGAGTAGAATGTAAATTACCAAATCGCTGAAAATGTATGTGGGTCTATGTTACTTTAATAGAACTAGAGTAGAATGTAAATGTAGGACATAGCATATCTCATAATCCAGACACAAAAGCTTTAATAGAACTAGAGTAGAATGTAAATGCATTTCATCTGTATAAGCTATTCTTTCATTTAGCCTTTAATAGAACTAGAGTAGAATGTAAATAGGTTTATATCAGAATCCAGAGAAATTATTGCAACTTTAATAGAACTAGAGTAGAATGTAAATTTAAAATACCTCTTTTGCATACAAATTGTCCTTGTACTTTAATAGAACTAGAGTAGAATGTAAATTTTCATATTAACCAAACTTTCATCATCTTTTATTTCTTTAATAGAACTAGAGTAGAATGTAAATTGCTAAAAATTGAACTCTTTTAGTTCTTTTAACTTCCTTTAATAGAACTAGAGTAGAATGTAAATCTGCACATTAGACAAATTACTGTCATTCTTAACCAACTTTAATAGAACTAGAGTAGAATGTAAATTCGTGTGTGTGTATCGCTAAATGTTAGTAATATCACTTTAATAGAACTAGAGTAGAATGTAAATATAAGTAGACATTACATCAGGTTTCCTAAACGGTTTACTTTAATAGAACTAGAGTAGAATGTAAATACTTGTTTTTGTCATTTCCAATATACCAATTTGCTTCAGCTTTAATAGAACTAGAGTAGAATGTAAATCACTTATACAGAGAACATGCGATTAGAATGAATGTAGCTTTAATAGAACTAGAGTAGAATGTAAATCTATTACATCCATATTGACTAGAAATAGTTACTACCCTTTAATAGAACTAGAGTAGAATGTAAATTATTTTTAGGGTTTAATTCTTTATAGTCGCAACATCCTTTAATAGAACTAGAGTAGAATGTAAATGTCCATTTAACATCAAACATAAACACCATCTCCTTTTACTTTAATAGAACTAGAGTAGAATGTAAATTTTCATCATATAAGACTTGTACTAAATATTGAACCGTCTTTAATAGAACTAGAGTAGAATGTAAATTCTGAATCCTAATTCTTTTATAATTTCTTTGTGTGCTTTAATAGAACTAGAGTAGAATGTAAATCTTTTTATTTCTACCCATCTTATATTTGTTGCGGCTTTAATAGAACTAGAGTAGAATGTAAATTAAATTTCTCCCCCTATCAAGCTCTTTTTCCTTCCCCTTTAATAGAACTAGAGTAGAATGTAAATTTTAGTGCATCTGTTATTATCTTCATACAATTATCCTTTAATAGAACTAGAGTAGAATGTAAATATTCTTGTTAGTGTTCACATCGCAGAAATGATGTAAGCGTATAATAATTGATGGATTTTATAACTAATCCCCAAATGAGATAATAAAGTAAACTTGTGAACACTTTTAAAGTGTTTACAAGTGTTACAAACACTATAAAAGTCTCAAGGAGGGATCCATATGGATATGAGATCTATAAGCCATCAGGTTAAGGTTCAGGAATGGCGTGAAATTATCTCTAGATGTAGAAATAGTGGTATGCCAGTACGAGAATGGTGTAGCGAAAATGGAATTAAACCAAGTCAATTCTATTACTGGCTAAGGGTGATTCGCAATGAGTCCCTGGCATTGATACCAAGAGAACCGCAGGTAGTTCAACCTTCTTTTGCAGCTGTTAAAGTTTCTGAAATGAACAATACAGATACTGATGAGGCTGGTACCTGTGCAGTAATAAAAACTAGTTCATTTTCCATCGAAATTAAGAATGCTGCTAATCCTAAAACATTGGAGCAGGTTCTCCAGATATTAGATAGCTTATGTTAGCAGAATTTAACGGCTTTGTCCATATTTACGTTGCATGCGGACATACGGATATGCGGAAATCAATCGATGGTCTTGCAACCATTGTAGCTCAAAATTTTCATCTTGATCCATTTGAAAAGAGTCTGTTTTTATTCTGTGGGAGAAGACGTGACAGATTGAAGGGATTGTTATGGGAGGGAGATGGGTTTTTACTACTATACAAAAGACTTGAAGGCGGTTCTTTTAACTGGCCAAAAGACCCTCAGGAAGTATTAGAGATAACTCCTCAGCAATATCGTTGGTTAATGGAAGGTCTATCTATCCATCAGAAAAATACCATACCAAAATTAGAGAAAAAGAGAGTAATTTAAAGGCTAAAAAACGCACCAAAAAGCGTATTTTAAGCCTTTTTAGTAGCTTTTTCAAACAAAAAATGGTATAATTAAGATAGATAAAAACTTAGAGAGAAGGCTAATTTAAAGTGACTGAAAACATATTAATACAAACACTTCAAAAGACAATTGAATCACAAAATGAAATAATAGAATCTCTAAGAAAAGAGCTTCAGCGTGCTAATGAAAATGTAGAATTTCTATTAAAGAAACTATATGGCAGAAAGACCGAAAAAACATCTGCAATTAATGGACAACTTGTAATTGAGGAAGTGGCTCTTGGTCTTTTTAATGAAGCAGAGGTAGCTGCAGATTTTACAGAGCTAGAACCAGTTCCATTCGAAGAACCTGTAAGAAGAACACGTTCAGGTTACAAAAGGAAGGCAGCATTTAAAAATATTCCTCAGCAAGACCAAGTATACAAATTAGAAGAAACTCAAAGGAACTGTCCTAAATGTGGAGATAATCTATCAGTTGTAGGTAAGAAATTCTTACGTTCTGAAATTAAATATATTCCAGCCGAAATCAGCATTGTAAATATATATCAAGAGACCTATGAGTGCAGAAAATGCAAAAAAGAAGGTCTGCCTTCTATTTTTAATCCATATACTCCAGAGCCAGTATTACAACATTCATATGCCACTGCATCAAGCGTTGCTTGGACTATGTATCAAAAATTTGTACAAGCAGTTCCCCTATATCGCCAAGAAAAAGATTGGAAGCAGATGGGCTTTCCAATTAGCCGTGCAACACTATCCAATTGGATACTAAAGACATCAGAAGAATGGCTAATGCCTGTAGTGGAAAGACTTCAGGAAGAACTCTTAAAGGAGAAGTATTTGCATGCTGACGAAACTCCAGTTCAAGTACTAAATGAACCTGGAAAGAAAAACACTACTAAATCATACATGTGGGTTTACTCTACATCCACCCATGCAAATCGTGGCATTAGGATATTTAAATATGCTACAGGAAGAGCTGGAGAAAACGCAAGCAAATTTCTTAAAGGGTTCAGTGGATTTTTACATACGGATGCTTTCTCAGGTTATGGAAAAGTAAAAGATATCCACCACTGCTTGTGCTGGGCCCATGTCAGGAGATACTTTAATGATGCTATGCCAAAAGATACGAAAAGTCAGGAAGCAACTCTGCCTGCTACAGGAATAGCATATTGCAATCAGTTATTTGACTGGGAAAGAAAACTTAAAGATCTCCCGCCTGAAGAGAGAAAAGCTAAGCGTCTAGAAAAGGAAAAACCAATTCTTGATGCCTTTTGGTCGTGGGCAGAAACAGCACTCACACAAGTACTGCCAAAATCTAAAATTGGAACAGCTCTTCAATATGCAATGAATCACAAAGAAAAGCTTCAAACATACCTCGAAGATGGCAACTGTGTAATATCCAACAATATTGCAGAAAACAGCATCAAGCCATTTACAGTGGGAAGGAAGAACTGGGAGTTCTGTGGAAGTCCTGAAGGTGCTAAAGCAAGTGCATGTGTATATACATTAGTGGAAACTGCAAAGGCTAATGGCTTAAATCCCTACAAATATTTAGAATTCATTTTATCCAGAATACCTGGGTCCAATTTTAAGACTAATCCGAAAGTACTGGATCTTATGCTGCCATGGGACTCATTAATTCAAAAAACATGCAAAGCAGACTAAAATCAAGCTAAGGGAGATGGAACTATCATCTCCCTTAAATTATACAACCCATTAGTGATTGATCCAATCCATCAATTATTGATCGCTTACGAAATGATTTCCTTTAATAGAACTAGAGTAGAATGTAAATTGATCTGTAGAAGTTTTATTTTTACCTACTACACTACTTTAATAGAACTAGAGTAGAATGTAAATACAAGAACAGAATATGGCAAAGCAATCAGAAAACAATCTTTAATAGAACTAGAGTAGAATGTAAATTCATCAGTTAAATGAAAATATGTGATTCCATTCTCGCCTTTAATAGAACTAGAGTAGAATGTAAATTTAATTTCACCTCCTTGCTATGCTTTGTAATTACATCTTTAATAGAACTAGAGTAGAATGTAAATATAAAATAAAGAAGTATATTCTTGGCTTCTAGTTCCCTTTAATAGAACTAGAGTAGAATGTAAATCCCTTTTCATTTGCCGTCAAAAAAACGTCAAAAATACCTTTAATAGAACTAGAGTAGAATGTAAATTAAAGCTTGTCTTACCACTTCCTTGTAATCCTGTTACACTTTAATAGAACTAGAGTAGAATGTAAATTACTTTTCTTCAACTGCTAAATCAATCATTTGCTGTCTTTAATAGAACTAGAGTAGAATGTAAATCTTTAAACTACGTGTAACATACACTTTATCCTCAAGCTTTAATAGAACTAGAGTAGAATGTAAATTACTACTAAATGAACGGCTATCAAGACTAAACATACTTTAATAGAACTAGAGTAGAATGTAAATTTTATTAAAGCTTTATCTCCTGTTTGTGCTGTTATCTTTAATAGAACTAGAGTAGAATGTAAATAATGTTGCTGGTTGTGATTTGGACAAAACAATTAAACCTTTAATAGAACTAGAGTAGAATGTAAATTCACTAAAAAATTCAATAGACTTATATAATTCAGCTTTAATAGAACTAGAGTAGAATGTAAATATTTAGGAATAAAATCATTTGATAAAGAAGCCTTTACTTTAATAGAACTAGAGTAGAATGTAAATTTCTTTAATGGTTGGTATTCTATTTTGTAAGTTATTCTTTAATAGAACTAGAGTAGAATGTAAATTTTAGAGGTTGAAATAGATTAATCGTATGTTGAAAACTTTAATAGAACTAGAGTAGAATGTAAATATCTTTTAGTTCAAGAAACTTTGCCTACACTTCTAACTTTAATAGAACTAGAGTAGAATGTAAATGAAATACCTGGATTAGTTCTATGGATGAAAGGTCATGCTTTAATAGAACTAGAGTAGAATGTAAATATAGGTGCGGGAAGACAAAATGCGATAGTTATTATCTTTAATAGAACTAGAGTAGAATGTAAATGTATTATTTTGTCGAATAATATGTAAAAATCATATTACTTTAATAGAACTAGAGTAGAATGTAAATGAATCACATGCATTTTATGAATGGTATCTTAGGACCTTTAATAGAACTAGAGTAGAATGTAAATGTTTATACAGCTACATCTGTAGAAACTAGAGCAGACTTTAATAGAACTAGAGTAGAATGTAAATTGATCCTATGACCTTTTCTATGAGTAAACTTTTTTAGCTTTAATAGAACTAGAGTAGAATGTAAATGAATATCTAATGAATAGGGACGGTTTTTCTTTATTCTTTAATAGAACTAGAGTAGAATGTAAATGAGTTCCAATCACCTGAGTTCCCATTACCTGAGTTCCTTTAATAGAACTAGAGTAGAATGTAAATGCGAAGGACGTCCTTTTGAAATTTGGTATCATTCGACTTTAATAGAACTAGAGTAGAATGTAAATAGTTATTTTAGACAAGTTTAATGTTAAAGATCCTATCTTTAATAGAACTAGAGTAGAATGTAAATAATCTCTCCTTTTTTATATTCGCTCTTAACTCTTTATCTTTAATAGAACTAGAGTAGAATGTAAATGCTTCCAAACCTATATTCTGCATTTTTCCCATCTTCCTTTAATAGAACTAGAGTAGAATGTAAATACTTATTACACAATGTTATATACTCTGTCAATAATTCTTTAATAGAACTAGAGTAGAATGTAAATTCATAATTTTCATGATGAAATAACAAATTATTAACCCTTTAATAGAACTAGAGTAGAATGTAAATGGAGCAGATGGAAATAAATTTAATGCATTAGATGGATCTTTAATAGAACTAGAGTAGAATGTAAATGATGGTGTTGATTACAAAGAATGGGAAAGGCAAGGACTTTAATAGAACTAGAGTAGAATGTAAATTTGCAAACGACATCAGATTTCTTAACTAATGTGGAACTTTAATAGAACTAGAGTAGAATGTAAATAACATTGAAGGAATTATTTATCAGCTTGCAACTGAACTTTAATAGAACTAGAGTAGAATGTAAATGTTTGTTTGTGTGCATAATAGTGAAACACGTTAGGAGCTTTAATAGAACTAGAGTAGAATGTAAATGTTAAATCAGGTAATGGCTTGCTAGTAGGAACTACATCTTTAATAGAACTAGAGTAGAATGTAAATATCATTTCGATATCTTCATCACTTCTGACATGAAAGCCTTTAATAGAACTAGAGTAGAATGTAAATATGAAAGCTTGAGCAACATACCCTTTATTTGCTTCCTTTAATAGAACTAGAGTAGAATGTAAATATTTTTTTCAATCAAATCGTTTACTACAAAAACACCTTTAATAGAACTAGAGTAGAATGTAAATTCAAATCAAGCAACAAACAATCAAGACTTATCTAATACTTTAATAGAACTAGAGTAGAATGTAAATTTGCATTTTCACTATCTTCTACTAGTTCTACTTTAATAGAACTAGAGTAGAATGTAAATTTATCAAGGTTAAGTCATCATCATTCATCTGTTGTCCTTTAATAGAACTAGAGTAGAATGTAAATGACTATTAAAGACATGAGGGAGCAAGCTAATGAACCCTTTAATAGAACTAGAGTAGAATGTAAATTGCCTTCTTAGGTAGAGCTTCCCTTCTTTTAATGCCTTTAATAGAACTAGAGTAGAATGTAAATAATAGTGTGAGGGATTATATAAAAGGTAGCAAGCTGCTTTAATAGAACTAGAGTAGAATGTAAATAATAAAATAAGCTACATAAAAGCTAATACAATAGCACCTTTAATAGAACTAGAGTAGAATGTAAATTTATCAGAATACTTAATACTTTTCTCTCCTGCATTCCTTTAATAGAACTAGAGTAGAATGTAAATCAAGCCTTAATGATGTTACCTACACCAACAGCAAGCCTTTAATAGAACTAGAGTAGAATGTAAATGTATATGAAAAAGAATTTTATGAAATGCAGGAGCTTCTTTAATAGAACTAGAGTAGAATGTAAATGTAGATATACCTCAAGGCATGCTAACACTTTCAGAGCCTTTAATAGAACTAGAGTAGAATGTAAATGAGCTACAGATGTTCAAGCAAATATTTGATTCAGTACTTTAATAGAACTAGAGTAGAATGTAAATACATGATTATCATAAGAAGTAAAAATACTTGTGCTACTTTAATAGAACTAGAGTAGAATGTAAATGGGGGTTTCCTTGCCAACCTCATAGCCTTGCAGGTAACTTTAATAGAACTAGAGTAGAATGTAAATGATACAGATTCATATGAGCCTGTTGAGGGACAAGCAGCTTTAATAGAACTAGAGTAGAATGTAAATAAAATGATGTGCTAGACGGTATAAGGTTTGTGGCCACTTTAATAGAACTAGAGTAGAATGTAAATTCATAAAGCTCTGTTCCGTTCTTGTCTTTAACCCCTGCTTTAATAGAACTAGAGTAGAATGTAAATTTGTTCTTTGTATAGAATATGGAGTAAATACTTCTGCTTTAATAGAACTAGAGTAGAATGTAAATATATTCAATGCTCTTAAACTGCTCATTTGTAGTTTTCTTTAATAGAACTAGAGTAGAATGTAAATATGTGGAAGGGCGCCATTTCTATCAAAATGCCTATAACCTTTAATAGAACTAGAGTAGAATGTAAATTAGTCTATAGTCGGCAGTCCAGTAGGAATATAGTTTCCCTTTAATAGAACTAGAGTAGAATGTAAATCTATTCCTGTTGCCACTATTCCCGTTGCCACTATTCCACTTTAATAGAACTAGAGTAGAATGTAAATTTACTAAGGCCAATAGAGCTAATTCAGATACAGTTACTTTAATAGAACTAGAGTAGAATGTAAATACATTTGTATCTCTTACACTTCCATTTATAATTATACCTTTAATAGAACTAGGGTAGAATGTAAATCTTTATAGCTATAATTATATAGTTCATCAGTTTTTCCCTTTAATAGAACTAGAGTAGAATGTAAATTTAGTAGTTGAAAGCGACGAACAAGCAGCTATATTGCCTTTAATAGAACTAGAGTAGAATGTAAATGTGCTTCTCCAAAAGTTTTCCTCCAGGGAAGATTCTCCTTTAATAGAACTAGAGTAGAATGTAAATATAAAAAATAGATTTATATTTTTATTACTAAGTTCCCTTTAATAGAACTAGAGTAGAATGTAAATGCTTTCCAAGTAAGGCACCATAACTGATTTAATTTTCCTTTAATAGAACTAGAGTAGAATGTAAATACTCTATTTCGGCAACTTGGTTTCTAGCTACTTCAGCCTTTAATAGAACTAGAGTAGAATGTAAATTTTATACATTCCTCCTTAAATTAATCTCTTTCAGCCCCTTTAATAGAACTAGAGTAGAATGTAAATGAAGGATATTACTTATGCTTCTCAGGAGGCAAAGACAGCCTTTAATAGAACTAGAGTAGAATGTAAATTTTTTAATACCTCCTCTTCTAGCCATCTCAATTAATTCCTTTAATAGAACTAGAGTAGAATGTAAATTTCTTTAATGGTTGGAATTCTATTATTTAAGTTATACCTTTAATAGAACTAGAGTAGAATGTAAATCCGTATGGATAAAACTATTCTCCATCACATAATAATACCTTTAATAGAACTAGAGTAGAATGTAAATAAGCTAGAAGACTATATTTAAATCAACACGTTGCATCCTTTAATAGAACTAGAGTAGAATGTAAATCACCAAGCAGACATACCTCTTAGGCCTTCTAAGCCTCCTTTAATAGAACTAGAGTAGAATGTAAATATGATGGCGCTAATCTAGATTCATATGCTAGTTATCCTTTAATAGAACTAGAGTAGAATGTAAAGAATCATACGCATGACTTAGAGCTACCAAACCATACACCCTTTAATAGAACTAGAGTAGAATGTAAAGGTTACTTATCAAGTTACAAAACCTGCGTGTAGATTACCTTTAATAGAACTAGAGTAGAATGTAAAGACTAAAGCTAATTTATCGCAATGCTTTATTATTGATTTACAATTAAAAGTGACCACTAATTAACAGATAAAACTGACCACCAAGTGGATAAAATTCAAAGCATCTAGCCAAAAATTTTAATTCGTTTTCTCATAATTTTTTACGCCCAAAATTGACCACCTAATATAAATAATATACCATACTTTTGTAGTATTTACGAAAGGTGGTCAAGGAGGAAGTGAAAAATTTGAGAGAATGGGCAGCAGTACAGGAATTACATAAAAGAAAGGTTCCCATACTTAAGATTGCAAAGCAATTAAATATGTCAAGAAACACTGTTAAGAAGCTAATAAAGCTAAAGGAGGAGCCAAAGTACACTAGAGTTCATTACCCTTCCAAGGTTGAATCATATTTAGATCAGATATTAATATGGCGTACTTCCACTGAATACGACTTCAATGGCACAAGAATCTTTAGGGAGTTAGTTAAAAAGGGCTATGATGGTTCAATTAATCCAATTTACAGAGCCTTAAAGAAAATTGATGAAGGAAAGACTGAGATCTCACGCGATGCAACTGTTAGAATTGAAACACCTCCTGGAGATCAAGCTCAGTATGATTGGTCTGAGTATCAGATTGTAGTAACCGAGAGAGTTAGAACTGTCTACTGTTTTAGCATGATACTAGCAGCAAGTAGAAAGAAGGCAATATGTTTTTCATTATCTTGTGATTCTGAAGCAATTTATGAAGCAATACAAGAACTCTATGATGATTTGGGTGGCATTACACTAGAGCTTTTGATTGATAATCCTAAGACTCTTGTAATAGAAAACAACCCTAAGAGTGAGGATGAAATAAAATTTAATGAGCAGGCGCTTCTTTTGGCTGCACATCTTGGTACAGAGCTTAATGCCTGTAACTGTTACTGGCCTAGAACCAAGGGCAAGATAGAAAAACCATTTCAATATATAGAAGAGCAATTTATCAAAGGAAATACATTTTCTTCTATGGAAGAGCTAAATAAAAGAGGAAAAAAATTTATCAGGGATTGGAATGGAGAAATGCATACAACCACAAGGCGAATCCCTAATGAATTCTTCGAAAATGAGGAAATCCAGGCACTATTGCCACTACCAAACACTAGATTTAGAATGAAAGCCCTTGAAAAAAGAATAGTAAGCAATGATGGATATATACACATAAATACTAATAAGTACAGCGTACCAATAAAATATGCTACAAAACAGCTTAAATACCGCATTGTTTATGGATTTCGTATAGAAATATATACAGAGGAACAAGAATACATAATGTCTCTTGAGGTTCAGGATGGTAAACATGGGATCTTTAGAAACCCTGAACATTATGAAGATATTAAAGTCAAAGCTAATAAATCTATTCCACAGATAAAAAGAGATTTTACGAGTACATTTAAAAATGGAGAAGCATATTTAAAGGCTGCAACCGGGTTGTTCCAACAACCTAGTTATCATGCCAGAAAGATATTGGAACTATTAGATCTTTATGAGCCTGAAGTACTGGATAAGATAATCGCATACGCAATCGCTAATAACAAGCTTGATATTAAGTCAATAAAGCAGCTGATAAGGAATGACTTCTTTAAAATCATAGCAGATGATACTAAAACCAATGAAGCTATCGAAAGTACTGATACTGAGGGCATCATAAGAAGCCTAGATTACTATGAGGGAACTAGAGAGGTAACAGCATTATGATAGCAGGTACTGCGAAATATGACGACAAATATATCCGCGAAATGCTAAAACTCTTCAAGCTTGTTGATATACGTGAAAACTATCAAAGCATCATAGAAGAGGCCATAAAAGAAAAGCTAGGATACAAGGATTTCTTAATTAGGCTGATTCAAGTTGAAGAAGAAGGAAAGAAAAAAAGACTGACAGAAAGGTTAACGCTTAAGGCAGGATTTGATTTTATCAAAACCTTAGATGACATAGAATACGATTTTAATGAAAGCATCAGCTATCAAAAGGTTAAAGAACTAGGTACACTGTCATTTATGGATCGAAATGAAAATATCATTATCATTGGTCCGCCTGGAGTTGGTAAAAGCATGATTGCCACTGGAATTGGAATAAACGCCTGTAATGCTGGAAAAACTGTCATGTTTATTAACGCAAAGGAATTAATGGACAAACTATCAGAAGCGGTTAAGAAAGATACTTTAAAACAGACGTTAAAGGCTTTAAGTAAGGTTCAGCTCCTTATCATAGACGAGCTTTCCTACGTCAAAATGGGCAAAGAAAAAGAGAGCATATTTTTTCAGGTTATCCGGCAAAGATACGAAAAAAGCTCCCTAATCATAACAACTAATCTTCCCTTAAGCAGATGGGATGAAATATTTACTGGTCAATTAGCAGCGACCGCAATACTAGATAGATTAGTCCATCATTGTCATATCCTTAGTGTAACAGGAGATAGTTTCCGTGTCAAAGGTGGGAAATATCTAGCAGAACAAAAAGAAACTAAATCTAGAAAACAAAGTACTAAGGAGGGAAAATAGATGTCTAAAGTGCGTAAATATGATTACGAAAAAATAGCAAATATATATAATGAATCAGGTAATCAGGCTGCAATGGAATATATTAGTGAGAATTATGGAAGTAAAGCTCCTAGGGGTGTAATAATGAGAATTAAGAACTCTCCTGGGTTTAGTTTCGATTCCATAAACAATAAGATAATAACTTCCAGTACTTCAGAAGGAGAAATCTTTATGGGAATAGAAGAATTATGTAATAAAAAGGTTGAAAACGAAATATCAATCCGTAAAACCGTTTCTGTTAATAGCATAGAAGATATTACTCTTGAATTCCTATACAAAGACCTCATGCAAGAGAAGCTAATGGAATTAAGTAAATATATTAAGCTCAACCGATATTCAAATACGGTTATTATAGATAAAACAGCACTGAAAATGGATGGCTATCAGATAACTATAAACTAGTTATAAAGTGGTCAATTTTAGACGTAAATAAATGATACAAGTGGTTAATTTTAAGTGTAAAAGCTTAAAATTGACCACTAAGAAAATACAAAAATTATATATAAACGATTATTAGATTTGATGGTCAAATTTATTCGTAAAAAGTGGTCAAAATTACTTGACAATCAACACCCTTTAATAGAACTAGAGTAGAATGTAAATAAGCTAGAAGACTATATTTAAATCAACACGTTGCATCCTTTAATAGAACTAGAGTAGAATGTAAAGATTATTCTATTAGAATTTATAAATGAATCATATTGTCCTTTAATAGAACTAGAGTAGAATGTAAAGATATGTAAAGAAACAGCAGATTTTACTGGCATAGACCTTTAATAGAACTAGAGTAGAATGTAAAGGGTGTACCACTGTATGTACGACCTTGTGGAGTATCTTCCTTTAATAGAACTAGAGTAGAATGTAAAGGTTACTTATCAAGTTACAAAACCTGCGTGTAGATTACCTTTAATAGAACTAGAGTAGAATGTAAAGACTAAAGCTAATTTATCGCAATGCTTTATTCTGTATCCTTTAATAGAGCTAGAGTAGAATGTAAAGATAGCTAATATTTACATACACATATACACTAAATGTTCCTTTAATAGAACTAGAGTAGAATGTAAAGAAAGGACACTACAATATTTTTAGTAGGTGATTACATCCTTTAATAGAACTAGAGTAGAATGTTGTTACTGGCAAGTGTTTTTGGAGAAATTTCGGCAAATAATTTTACTGAATTTTTCCCAGTTTGAACATTAGAATAATGACTTTCTGTGTTCTAGTCTATAGCTCTTGCCAGACATGCTAAAAAGCTCACATCTGTATGTAATTCTGTCTAATACTGCTGTTGTTAAAGCAGGATATCCTAATAGCTCTGTCCAATCTTCTAAGCCTTTATTAGATGCGATAATAATTGAAGCCTGTTCATGAAGTGCCGATACTAACTGAAAAAATAGATTTGCTTCTTCTCTTGTTATTGGAAGGTAACCTAGTTCGTCTATTATTACAAGGCTTGAAGATAGTATTCTATTCATTTTTCCTTTGCTCTTTCTTGATATTTCGTGTGTTTTTAGTACGTGCATCAGGTTATCCATTGTTACAAAGCTAACCTTATACCCTATTTCTACTGCTTTATATCCTAATGAAATTGATAGATGCGTCTTTCCTACACCTGGAGGGCCTAGGAAGATAAGATTATACATCCTATCTATCCACTCCATTTCTAATAGCCTATTTATCTGTTTCTTTGTTATAGATTTTTGAAAATCTAAGTCAAAGTCTTCTATTTTCTTTATTACCGGAAATCCTGCATTCTTTAATCTTCTTTCTTGTGCTTTTTTATCTCTTATTTCTATTTCATTTTCAAGTATTTTTATTAATATATCTTGATATGAGTAATCGTTTAAATCAGCTTCCTCAATAATTTTATCTGCGTTAATTCTTAAGTAATTCAGGCTAAGTTCTTTTGCATGTTCTTTAATTTGCTCTAGTTTATCCATGTCTTTTTATCTCCCTTCAAAGCATTTATATATTCATCAATGTTTCTGATCTCTGGTTTTACATCTTGGTACTTTGAAGAGATGGATAGATTTGCTTTATCATATTTCTTTTCTGAACCTGTTTCTTTTTTTATACTCAAATATTCTAGTGTATCTTTAAACATTCCTGCACTAAATAGCTTTCGTTTTACACAGTATTCTACTGCTTGTCCTACTAGCTTTTCGTCATAATCCTTTACTACTGATATTATTAATCCAAACTGATCTCTACAATATCTCTCTTTTTCTTTTCGTATGTTATCTAATAGCTCTTTTGCTTCATCTGTCATTCCAAGAGCCTTTAGGGCTTTATCATACATTTCGTCTCTGGTTTTCTTTTTTCTCTTTCTGGATGATATATTTGAATTAGCTTGCCCTTTTGATTACTGATACTGTGAGTTGCAATAACTAATTCAGTATCTAAATCGACTATATTCATCTTATTATCATTTATTATTAGTTTAACTTCTTTACCTGGTCTGTATGTGCCTTTTGGAACCTGGTATCTATTTTGTTTGTATGATATGGTATTGTTTTTTCTAACGGTATAGGTTAAACTATTATTAAGTTGAATATTTTCAAACAGGCTAGGTACTTTCTGTAAGTGTTCCTTTTCCAGAGTAAACACTTCTTTAGGTACCTTTCTTGTTATTTCATGTACTTTAGCATTACCAGTTCTATCTAACCATTTAAGTGAGTCTTCATTTAGTAAATCAATATCTATAAAGGCTCTATGCTTTGCAAAGTTATATTTTGCATATTTGACTACTGCTTCTATTTTTCCTTTGCTTTCTGGGTCAAAAGCTCTGCATAGCCTAGTCTTAAATTTCATGCTACTTATGTAGTTTTGAAACATTTCAGTGAAGATAATATCTCCATGGTTTTCTGATACTGCCAAAATCCTATCTTGGTCATATACTATTTCTTTTGGCATGCCTCCAAAGTATTCGAAAGCTTTATTATGAGCTTCTATGAATGATAGGGTATTAAAAGGCTTGTCTCTCCACCATAGAAATTTATATCTTGAATGAGAAAGTACCATTGCAAAACAATATGCTTTAATTTTTGAGCCATCACGCTTGGATAACCAAGTTTGACCTAAATCTACTTGTGCTTGATATCCCATTGGAAGCTCTGGAATCTCCTCGTACTGCCTTGCACAAGGAACTTTAGGCAGTCCATGTTTTTCTCTTAAATCTTTTACATAAAGTCTTAATGTTCTATCACTAAAATCCACTTCACCATACCTTTCTCTAAGCCAATCAAATATTTGAGCAGTTGAAATATCTCTAAATTCCTTTATCCAAGATAATATTAGCTCCATATATTTATCAACCTTTTTACTTCTACTCTTAGCATCCTCCTTTAGTTCTGCATATTCTTCATAAGACATGTTCCAGTATTTATCTACTGTTTTGTAGTTAATATTAAGAAATCTACTTACTTGAGACTTATTGAATCCTTTTAATTTATACTGCTTAATTTCAGCAAACATATTCCATCCCTTCAAGCTGTATTCCTCCTCTGATAAAACATATCTTTAATTTTATCAGAAGATAAGGTATTATTGTATTAAGTTGGAAAATATTCTCCGTTTTTGTTTGCCATAATTCCTCCCTTTTATTATACCAGTCACAAATGTAAAGTCAGTAAGCTTATCTGGTTTAAACACTTCTCTTTCCCTTTAATAGAACTAGAGTAGAATGTAAAGTCCCATCTTTCATGATGAGCTCTTATTATGTTTTTACCTTTAATAGAACTAGAGTAGAATGTAAAGTTGGAATAACTGATAAGCAACTAATCATTTTTTTAGTCCTTTAATAGAACTAGAGTAGAATGTAGAGTGCGGTAAGCGGTTTTTCATGCTACCTTGGTAAAGACCCTTTAATAGAACTAGAGTGGAATGTAAAGTAAACTGTAATATTCAGCATAAAATCATACAAATTCCTTTAATAGAACTAGAGTAGAATGTAAAGTACAATATTGGGAAAAACGCTTATGCTTCCAATCCAACCTTTAATAGAACACCATAACATTGGATGTATTTAAATAAGCATATTAGAGAACTTATATGACGCAGGAGCTGAGATAAACCATAACATTGGATGTATTTAAATAAAAGCAGAAAATACAATAGAAATATTAACTCTGTGATAAAGCCCCTTTAATAAGCTTCAAGCACCTTCAACCTTTTAATAGAGCTAGAGCAGAAAATTCTTAATACCATATACTAATAAATTCATCAAAAATTAAGGCAGATATTGACACTACTGCTCAGCTTAAAAATATAAGTCTTAAAAATATAATATATAAAATAGTCTAACCTACCAAGACAAAACTTCAAAATTACTGATATAATATTCTAAGTATCAAACTTACAAATTTTAAGCTAACAGGTGATTGTTACATGGAAAACAAAAAATATTTACTTGAAACCCAAAATAGTGCCATTTATTATAGCTTAATTAGGACCAAGCGAAAAACAATTGGGATAACTGTAGATATAAATGGCGAGGTTAAAATATCTGTACCTTTACGTATTAGTGAAAATCAGATTGCAGAAGTGGTAGAGAAAAGATCAAACTGGATTTTAAAAAAGCTACGTGAGGTTCAGGAAATAAAGAAAAATGAAGTTTTTAAGCAATATGTAAATGGAGAAAAGCTTCTTTATCTTGGAAAAGAATATGAACTTAAAGTAGTAGAGCAAGAGCTATATGAGGATAAAGTGAGAGTTCAGAGTGATATAATAACAGTATATTTACCTCAAGGGCTGGAGGGAGAAAATAAAAAGCAAATAGTAAAGGAAGAGCTATTAGAATGGTACAAGAAGTGTTTTGTTGAGATTATAGGTAAGAGAATAAAAAAATATTCTTTAGAACTTGAGTTAGCACCACATAAAGTGGTTATTAAAGATCAGAAAACCATATGGGGAAGCTGTAGTTCAAAGGGAAATATTAATTTAAACTGGAAATTAGTCATGGCACCTATCTCTATAATTGATTACGTAGTTGTGCATGAAATGTGCCACTTAAAGGTTATGAATCATTCAAAAGATTTTTGGGATGAAGTAGGACTTATGATGCCAGACTATATTCAAAGGCGAGAGTGGCTAAAAATAAATGGTCATAAGTTAAAGCTGTAGTTTTAGATCTTTTATAATGAGTTATGCTAAGGAACTAACAATATATATATAATATTAAAAACGTACTGATGTTGAGGTTTATCATATTCGACTGTTAAATTGTCATTTCTTCTTTGATTTAAATACATCCAATTGATACTTTAATGAAAGTCTCTAGGCAAGAAATTTATTCTAGAGCTAGATAAAAAGATGATTTTATAACTAGCAAAAAAGTTGCTTTAAAGAGAATAGCTTCCACAAGTAGGCTAGTAGCTGATTTATGGGATAAGAAAAGCTAAAACACTCCAAGCTTTAGAAATTGCTAGTTCTAAACCTGGAGTGTTTACATATTAACTATTATTTATTATCTACAGAATAACTCTTGATTTAAAAGTTGATTAAAGGGATTATATATACTCAAATTTACCAGTGAAGAATCTTAATACTGGTGGTTCATAAGAGAATTTAAGACCTTTAATTTCATCTCTTCTCTTATAGGTATTGATTATAGCTTCTGCAACATAGTCTAAATGAGCGTAGCTATATACTCTTCTTGGTATAGTAAGTCTAACTAATTCAAGGCTTGGGAAGTATTCTTTACCTTCCTTATTTCTACCAGCTGAAACATTTCCTCTTTCCATAGTTCTAACACCTGATTCAATGTATATTTCAGCTGCCAAAACTTGAGCAGGATATTGACTTTGTGGAATGTGAGGTAAAAACTTCTTAGCATCTAGAAATACTGCATGACCTCCTATTGGTTTAACAATAGGGATTCCAGCTTCAATTAATCTATTTCCCAAATATTCAACCTGCTCTATTCTATGTTTAATATAATTATAATCTAACGCTTCTTTTAGTCCTATGGAAAATGCCTCCATATCTCTACCAGTCATGCCTCCATAGCTTGGCATACCTTCATAAACCACTACTAAAGCAGCCGCTTTATAGTATAGGTCTTCATCATTCATAGCCAGGAATCCACCGATGTTTACTATACCATCTTTTTTACCTGACATTGTAGCTCCATCAGCATAGGAGAACATTTCTTTAACTATTTCTGCAATAGTTTTATCTTTATATTCTTCTTCTCTTGCCTTAATAAAGTAAGCGTTTTCTACATATCTTGTACAGTCAAACATGACTTTAATACCGTGCTTTTGAGATAACTCATGAACTTCTCTTAGGTTTTTCATGCTTACAGGTTGACCACCTGCTAGATTTACAGTAACTCCAACACATATATAAGGAATATTTTTCGCTCCAACCTTATTAATTAGATCTTCATATTTCTTAATATCTATATTTCCTTTGAAGAGCACATCCTCTTTATCGGAAATATGTGCTTCATCTATTATTACATCAACAAATGTGCCGCCATTCATTTCCTGATGAGCTCTTGTAGTTGTAAAGTACATATTACCAGGGATATAAGTTCCGGGCTTAACTAATACTTGTGATAATAGGTTTTCTGCACCTCTTCCCTGATGAGTAGGTACTACGTGTTTAAATCCCATTATGCTTTGAACAGTTTCTTTAAGATGTAACCAGTTGTCACTACCTGCATAAGCTTCATCACCCATCATAAGTCCTGCCCATTGTCTATCGCTCATAGCATTTGTACCACTATCTGTAAGCAAGTCTATATAAACATCTCGTGAATTTAATAAAAATGTGTTATAGCCTGCTTTTTTTATAGCTTCAACTCTTTCTTCCTTTTGTAGAATTCTTAACGGCTCCACCATCTTAACCTTGTAAGGTTCTGGCATGTATTTCTTATCCATTATATATTCCTCCTTATTATCAAGTTACACATATATAAAGCAATATTAATGCCAAGAAAATATAATAGATAAAACTTGAAAATTACATGCTTGCAGATAAAACTTTATTCCGTATGTAAACATATTTTACGAATATTGTAAACAATATTTACATATCGTAAAAACATTTTACAAAAGATTATAATTCTTTAGCTTATTTATCACAGTTGTGTGGGATATACCAAGGGCTTTAGCTATTTCTCTTGAGGAGTTAAATTCCTTACTAGCATTTCTAATATATTTATATTCGATGTTCTCTATTATTCGTGGTAGATTTACTGGAAAATTAGAATCAGCTTTACTTTCATCAACATTTTTTTCTGTTATATTTGAGCCTTCATTATTTATCATTATATGGTTTATCTCTATTTTATCCTTTGCGAATATTATTGCTCTTTCTATAATGTTTTGAAGCTCTCTTACATTACCCTGCCAATGGTGGTTTAATAATTTATCTAGCGCTTCGTCTGTTATCTGGATATTCTTTTTTCCCATACTTTCTGATAAAACTTGAATAAAGTATTCTGTTAAAACAGGAATATCTTCTTTTCTCTTTCTTAAAGGCAATATTTGAACTGGTACTACATTTAATCTATAATACAAGTCTTCTCTGAAGGTACCCTGCTGTACCATGTCCTGTAGATCTCGGTGGGTTGCGGATATTATTCTCACATCTATGGGGATTTCTTTTTCTCCACTTACACGGCGTATGTGTTTTTCCTGTATAGCTCTTAATATTTTTCCTTGTAAATGAATTGGCAAATCCCCTATTTCATCTAGAAAAATACTGCCGCCAGTGGCTAATTCAAAAAGTCCTTGCTTACCTGTTTTGCTGGCACCTGTAAATGCATTTTTCTCATATCCAAAGAATTCACTTTCAAGTAAAGTTTCAGGTACAGCTGAGCAATTAACAGCCACAAAAGGTCCATTGCTACGTGTGCTATTTTTATGAATAGCTCTAGCAAATAATTCTTTTCCAGTTCCGCTTTCTCCTAATATTAGAACATTAGATTCTGTTTTTGATACTAGTTTAGCTAATGAGATAGTGTTTTTTATACTATCTGATTCTCCTATGATATCATCAAAATCTACCATAGAGGGTCCAGAAATAGTTTGTATTAGCTTTCTAACCTCCCCCATTTCTTTAAAAATTAAAAGAGCACCAAGTTTAATACCTAAGTGATTTTTTATATGCTTTATATTTAAGATTAAATTTAGCTTCTTATTTCTAATTTTTGTACATACTTCAATGCTGTTTTTATCATCTATATCTATATTAGGGTCATAAATTTCTTTTGGAATTATAGAATTTATGTTAATGTCTCTTTCCAAATGTGTTATATTGAAAAGACTGGCAGACTTTGAATTAAAATATTCTATATTTCCTAGTTTATCAACTGCAATAACTCCATCAGTCATACTATTAATAATTGTCTGTAGCTTCATGGCTAATTTTTCAGAATCCATCATATCTATTTCTGTTACATCTAAGATTTCTTTAATTTCGCCTTTAATCCAATTTTGAAGCTGGTTAAAATTAATATCTTCACACTCAATTTTTATAGATATATAGGGTGGATGTATTTCCATAGTAATAATGTTTATATTTTTTGAAGCCAAAGCAGATAATATTTCGTTCGCCATACCTACCCTGTTTTCTTCTACTAAAAATCTAATTTTTTTACTATTCAAAAGACTCTCCCCCTAAAAATTATTCCTAATATTATTATAGCATGTCCATAGGACAATAAAATAGTACGTGAAAAGCTTAATTTTGATATAATATTTTTTTAGTTATACTTAACTGAATAGGCAGGATTAATAATGCCTGATTATGCTGAATGGTGAGAATAGTTAAAAGCAAAGGCTATGATTGTGGACTGTAATAATGAAATATGATATACAATAATAATATCAATGTTTAAAACACTTAAAAATGATGAATAAATAGAAGAGAATACAGTTAAATGAAATTGACAGGAGGAAAAGTATGGGCTATAAGATAAATGAGGCAGTTACTTGGCTAGGGAAAATACATTGGGATTTTGGACAAGTTTTTGGAAAAAAGCTATCTAAGCGAATTGGAACTACATATAATTCTTTTTTAATTAGAGATGAAATAAATTTATCAAAAATACGGGACTTACTACAAGCAATCAAGTGGCTTGTAGTAAGTCTCTTTTTCACCTAAACAATTAATTTTATATGTGACTATGACTTTTTTCATTAGTTAGTTTAATAAAATTAGCTGCAGGTGATTTTTGAAGTATGTTTATAATTACATATGAAATGAAGGCATCGGCATAATGATGAAGTATAGTTCCAACCCCTGTAATTATAAGTAGATTATAAGCATTGAATTCTATAAATGGCATCACTACAAGAACTTCAAGTAATCCATGCAGTGGGGCTGTAATAACAGATACTTTTCCAAATGACATCCCCTTTCTTATGAGCTTTGACCCGGCTAATCCAACGAATACGTGCATAAAGGCCCTAGCACCAATTAAAGGGCCAAGATTTAGAAAAAATCCAAGAGCAGAACCAAGACCAGCCATAATTGCTACTTCAGGACCTAGCAGCATGGCTATAAACATAGGTACATGAGAACCAAGTGTAGCTGAAAATGGCGGTATTATTACTTTAAAAAATACTGCAAAAGGTATAACAATTGCAAGTGCTGTCAGTAAAGCTGCCATTGCTAGTTTTTTTGTATTCATGATGCACACCTCCTAATATTATTCAATAATAGAATAGCAGGTGTATATACAATTGTCAATACCAATGTAAAGTCTGATTGGAATATGAAGTTTAAAACGTCAGAATTTAAACTTGATAGATTAAAATATTGTTTTTGTACGGATGAAATCATTATCCATCAATATTTAATAGATCAAAACCATATGTTTTTTAATTTATTAGTATTTATATGATGACTATTTCTGTCTATGAAATTTATTATTACAATGAAAAATCATTTGACTATTCAAGGCTCTAGTGATATCATATTAATAATTTAATCCATTCCGTTGATAGGGAATAGTAGTTGAATGTTTAGTCATAGAGAGCTGGTGATGGTGGAAATCTGGCACGATATATTCGATGAATGGGCCCTTGAGGAGTAGTGTGAAATAAATGTTTAGATTAGCACTGCCGTTAGCCGCACGTTACAGCGGATAGGGTATGTTAGTACTTGAAGAGAGGTGTACTTTACACAATTTAGGTGGTACCGCGGATATTATTCCGTCCTATTATATAGGACGGATTTTTTGTTTTTTGATTTAACAAATACAGAAGGGAGTGATGGTGATGTGAAGAGAAGCTAGTGTCAATAGTATAAGAATAAAAAACAGAAAGAAAAATCGAAGGAGAGTGTTTTTAATGAATATGAAAAAATTTGTATTAAATTCTTTACTACTTGCGATTGGAGCTCTTTTGCATCAGATTACTCCACCATTAGTGCTTGGTATGAAGCCAGACTTTTCGCTGGTTATGCTCTTTATAGTAATATCATTAAATGAAGATTTTAAATCCTGTATAACATCAGGCTTAGTTATTGGGATATTTTCCGCACTAACAACTGGTTTCCCAGCAGGACAATTACCTAATATTTTTGATAAGATAATTACTACAACTATAATATATTTCAGTATTAGAGCTTTATCTAAGCATATTAAAGATCAAGTATTGATGATAATCATAATATCCTTAGGTACTTTAATAAGTGGAGTAGTTTTCCTGTCTTCAGCAGCACTTTTGGCAGGGCTTCCAGGAAACTTCAGTGTATTATTAATTTCAATTGTCATACCTGCTGTCCTCATAAATACAGTAGTGGGCATGGTTTTATATAATGCTGTAAAAATCAGTATTAAAAGAAGTAACTTTAAAATAAGCTAATAGGTGGTGCCTGACAGTTAAAAGATCGATGCTGTCAGGCATTTAATTTATTTTGGAAACGGGATAATATACATAAACTTATTGCTAAACTATAGGTCGTTTGATAATATTAATGACAGGTAATACTGGTGCATAGAAGGGTTGGGAGAAAATATGATTGAAATTAATGGAAAACATAATACTGCTAAAGTCTTTACAGATAATATAGATGAAGGAGCAATGGCTCAGATTATAGAATTATGCAATCAGGAATTTGCAAGGGATAGTGTTATCAGAATCATGCCAGATGCTCATGCTGGTGCAGGCTGTACTATAGGTACAACCATGACAATATCTGATAAAATTGTGCCTAATTTAGTTGGTGTGGATATAGGCTGCGGAATGGAAACCATAAAGTTAAAGCAAAGAATGATTGATTTAGATAAATTAGATAAGATTATTTATGAATATATTCCATCAGGTTTTTGCATTAGAAAAGAACAGCATAAATATGCTGAAAATATTGATTTTGACGATTTAGCCTGTAAAAATCATGTCAATCTTAATAGAGCAAAGCTTAGCATTGGAACCTTAGGAGGGGGCAATCACTTCATAGAAGTCAACAAAGACAAATACGGAGAGCTATACTTGGTTGTTCACTCTGGAAGTAGGCATTTAGGAAAACAGGCTGCCGAGTACTATCAGGAATTAGGATACAAAGAGCTTGTAAGAGAAAATAAGCTTAAGGTAGAAATTGTTAATAGATTAAAGAAAGAAGGACGAGAAAAGGAAATCTACGATGAAATTCAGAAAGTAAGTACTGATAAGATTAATAAACAATTGGCCTATGTAAAAGGAGATAATTATAATAACTACCTATATGACATGAAAATAATTCAACAGTTTGCTGTATACAATCGCAAAGCCATTGTCCATGAGATTATGAGCAGAATGAATCTTGAAGCAAAGGAACAGTTTACTACTATACACAACTACATTGATTTAAACAGCATGATTTTAAGAAAGGGTGCTATTTCTGCGAGGAAGGGAGAAAAAGTGTTGATTCCAATAAATATGCGAGATGGAAGTCTAATTTGCATTGGAAAAGGAAATAAGGACTGGAATTTCTCAGCTCCTCATGGAGCAGGAAGGCTTATGAGTAGAAGACAAGCTAAAGAAGCTATTAGTCTTGAAGAATTTGAAAAATCAATGGATGGTATATATAGCACTACTGTAAACAAGTCAACTTTAGATGAATGTGCACTAGCATACAAGCCTATGGATGAGATCATCAACAATATTCAGGATACAGCCCAAGTACTTGATGTTATAAAACCGATATACAATTTTAAAGCCAGTGAATAAAATAAAGTCCTTTGTTTGAAAGGCCACTGAAAAAGTCTGTTTTGTTTGTCATTCTGAGATGCAGTTGAAGATGTATGTTTTCAATACAAGAGAGATCTTTCGCTTACGCTCAAGATGACATAAATAGACTTTTTCGGTAGCCCTTTGCTTACTCAACCTTACCATATCAGAGCTTATTGAGCCTTCATATAATCGCAGTTGGGGACACTTAACAATGTTTAAGCTTCCTATATAATGTTCTAACGCTAATGCCTAATTCCTTGGCGGCCTTTTCCTTTCCCTTAGTATCCCATCCGTTTTTATTTAATGCATTAATAATAACATCAATTTCTTTTTCCAAAACCATGTCTTTAATATCTATTATTTTATCTGCGAAGCTATTGATTCTATCAGGGAGATTATATTTCTGAATTATATTTGTATCTTCCATATTGATTGCATATTCAATAGTATTTTCTAATTCTCTAATATTTCCTAGCCATGAATGGGACTTCAATACATCCATAGCTTCATTGGATACTGAGAAAATTTCTTTATTAAGCTTATTGGAGTATTTCTTTACAAAATGCTTTGTAAGTATTTCTATATCTTCAGATCTTTTATTTAAGGGAGGTATATAAATATGTATTACATTCAATCTATAGAATAAATCATCTCTGAACTTTTTTTCATTCATCATTATTTCTAAATCTTTATTTGTAGCGGTAATTATCCTTATATCAACTGGGACGGATGTTATACTTCCAAGTCTTTGAATAGTGTTTTCCTGTAAAACCCTTAATAGTTTGGCTTGCAGGTGTAAAGGTAGCTCTCCTATTTCATCAAGAAATATCGTTCCTCCATTTGCCATTTCAAATAGCCCTAGCTTTCCACCTTTTTTAGCCCCTGTAAAAGCACCTTCTTCATAGCCAAATAATTCCGATTCAAAAATAGTTTCAGGAATATTAGCACAATTTATAGGTACAAAAGGGTGTGATTTTCTGTTACTGGTATAGTGAATTGCTTTAGCAACCATTTCTTTTCCTGTACCAGTTTCGCCAGTGATTAAAACTGAGGAAGAGGAATTACCTATTTTTCTTATTTTTTCTTTAACAATTTCCATTTCGCTACTCTTCGATATTATTGACTCTAAATAATTTCCATAATTTTCCCTCGGATGATCTAAGCTTTTTTTATTTTCTTCTTCAAGCCTTAGAATATAGCCCAAAATTGCATTATCTATTATCAATGGAGTTAGGTATAGATTGCCACTATAATCTTTCGTGGAAAAATATTTTTTGCTATGTCTTTTAGTAGAAAACAACCAGTTTGTTATCTCGTCGGGAAACATTTGATATATTGTTTGGGGATATAAATTGCAATACGAGAAAAACTTTTCTATGCTTTTATCCCAATGGATTAATAAACCATCCTTATTGATTATGATAAGGTTTTTCCCCATCTCTTTTATAATTTCGTCTATAGCACTATGTAATATCTGAGTATTTTGCTTTATAGCTTCATTAGCAGCAAACATAGTTATTAGATTAGAGATATATTCAAGTAATTCCATATAGCTTCTAATGTTGCTTTCAATCATATTATGGCCTTCCTGAGAGAAGGAAGTAAGGCTAAGTACTCCTATAGGAACATTATTTAATTTAATGCAAGACAATAGCTCTATAGTTGAGGGGCAATTATTGACAAACCTACATCCAATACAGGATAGCATATGACCAGGCTTATTTACTATTACATTACCTTGATTTAAAACCTCTTCTATAGAGGCAGAGTGAACGTTAGGCCCTTTCTTTTCCAAATAGACCTTGGTGCTAGATACTAGTTGGGAATTTGTATCAAACACTGCATATTCCATATTAGTAAGATTTGAAATTGTAGAAATAATATTTACTAAGTTTTGTCTTATACTTTTTATATCCATAATTACCTCCGTTGTAATTATTGACAATTAAATTGTCATTACTGGCAATAATTTTATACTTATTATATCACATCTGAAATACAAAAAAATAATTTTAGTAGAGAAAGTTGTAAAGATGCAGACTTTTAAGATTTAGAGTAAAAAAGCTAGAAGCCTATGGCATTGGCATAATTCATGCAATGTATATAATATAACAAGGCTAAGATGTCGCCATCTCTAGAGAAAGTGGCAAATAGCAATTATAGTCAAGCAGGTGATGCGATGCAATTGCTTCCATTGCCTAAACATGATACTCAAAACTTGTAAGGAGGATAATTATGAATAATGTATTATCATTAGAAGGGAAAGTAGCAGTAATCTCTGGTGGAGCGTCAGGAATTGGACTCGGAACAGCTAAATTACTGGCTGAGTATGGTGCAAAGATTGTACTGCTAGATGTTAATCAGGAAAAGGGAGATATTGCAGCAAAGGAAATTGTAGACAAAGGAAATTTTGCAGTATTTAAAAAATGTGATGTTACTAATAATGAAGATTGTAAAAATATTATTGCATTTATAGAAAAAGAATTTGGCAGAATTGATATCCTGTTTAATAATGCTGGAGTTACAGTGAGAAAAACTGTTGTAGATTTAACAGAGGAAGAGTGGGATTTTGTTCTGGATGTAGGACTTAAAGGAACATTTTTGCTTTCAAAATATGCAATACCCGTTATGGCAAAAGGCGGCGGAGGAAGTATAGTCAATACTAGTTCTGGCTGGGGGCTAAAAGGTGGAGACAAAGCAGCAGCTTATTGTGCTGTAAAGGGTGGTATCGTTAACTTAACTCGTGCAATGGCAATTGATCATGGACCACAAAATATAAGGGTTAATTCTGTTTGCCCTGGAGATACAGACACAGATATGCTAAGAGATGAAGGAAGACAATTGGGTGAACAAGTAGATAGCTTCTTAGTGGATTCAGCTAAAGGCAGACCACTTGAAAGACTTGGAACACCGAATGATATTGCTCATGCAGTATTATTCTTATGTAGCGATTTAGCTTCATGGGTTACAGGTATAGCTTTGGTTGTAGACGGTGGAGGAATAGCATAAAAAAGAGGAGGTAATTAAATGACATTACGCGGATTTAAAAATCATCCCTATATTCCTAATTCAGATGAACAAGTTCAAAAACAAATGCTTAAGGAAATAGGGTTAGAAATTCTGGAAGATCTGCATTGTGAAATACCAGAAGAATTAAAATTTAAGGGTAAAATGAATTTGCCTGAACCTTTTACTTCTGAATATGAATTAAAAAGAGAAGTTAACAGGATATTAAACAAAAATATATCCTCTAGTGAATATATAAGCTTTCTAGGAGCAGGCTGCTGGCAGCATTATGTTCCAGCTGTATGTGATGAAATTAGTAGCAGATCAGAGTTTTTAACTGCTTATGCGGGAGAGCCTTATAACGATCACGGCAGATTTCAAACTCTCTTTGAATACGAATCCTTAGTGGCAGAATTATTAGATATGGATGTTGTGAATGTGCCAACCTTTGACTGGCCGCAAGCTGCTGCAACCTCTTTAAGAATGGCATCAAGGATTACAGATAGATCCGAAGCATTAGTAGTTGGAACCATAAGTAGTGAAAGGCTTACGATAATTAAAAACTACTGTGACCCAGGAGTTAATATTATTCTAGTTGATTATGACAAAGAAACTGGAAAGATGGATTTGGAGGATTTAAAGAGAAAAATAAACAACAATACTGCAGCAGTATATTTTGAAAACCCATCATATTTAGGTTTTATTGAAGATAAAGGCGATGAAATTTCTAAAATAGCTCATGAGGCCGGTGCAATTTCTGTTGTTGGCGTAGACCCAAGCAGCCTTGGAATAATGACACCTCCATCATCCTATGGAGCAGATATTATATGTGGAGACCTACAGCCCCTTGGCATGCACATGAACTATGGCGGAGGGTTGTCTGGATTTATTTCTACAAGGGATGAAGAAAGATTTGTACTAGAGTTTCCATCAAGATTATTTGGAGTAGCTCCTACAATTAAAGAAGGAGAATATGGATTTGGAGATATAGCCTATGAAAGAACATCCTTTGGAAATTTGAGGGAAAGGGCAAAGGAATATGTAGGTACTCAAACAGCTCTATGCGGAATTACAGCGGGAGTATATCTTTCCTTAATGGGACCAAAGGGAATGTTTGAATTAGGTCAGAATATTATGCAAAAATCTCTTTATGCTACTGAAGAATTGTCAAAAATTAAGGGCGTTAAAGGCTCCAGATTCAATAGTATAGGATTTAAGGAATTTGTAGTAGATTTTAATGATACAAATAAAACTGTTAAAGAGATAAATGAAAGATTACTGGATAAAGGAATCTTTGGTGGTAAAGACCTTTCTGAGGAATTTCCTGAGTTAGGACAGGTAGCTTTATATTGTGTAACGGAAGTCCATTTAAAGGAAGATATAGATGCTTTGATTAATGCACTAACGGAAATTCTTTAGTGATAGATTGTATAGAAAGGAATGATTGGATGAATCGAATTAATAGAAACTCTAAAGTCAGAGATTTTCATCAGGCAAGATGGAATGAACCTATTATATTTGAATTAAGTCAAAAAGGTGAAAGAGGAGTATTGGTTCCTAAAGCTGAGGAGGCAATTGTTAACCAGGTGGGAGATGGAATATCTAAGCTTCCTCAGTCCATGAGAAGAAAAGGATTACCAAACTTACCTGAGATAAATCAAAAAAGAGTTCTTATGCACTACTTAAGACTCTCCCAGGAAACTTTAGGTGGAGATATAAATGTGGAAATTGGTCAGGGTACATGTACTGTAAAATACAACCCTAAAATAAACGATAAAATTGCAAATGCAGAAAAAATGACAGCTCTTCATCCTTTGCAAGATGAAAGCACAGTACAGGGAATATTAGAAATAATGTATAAAACAGATTTGATGATGAGAGAGATCTCCGGCATGAACTATTTCAGCTTCCAACCAGGAGGTGGGTCTCAAGCAACTATGACTATGGCGTCAATAGTAAGAATGTATCATAGGCTAAGAGGAGAAGAGGATCAAAGAGATGAAATAATAACAACTGTTTACTCCCATCCTTCAGATGCTGCGGCTCCAGCTTTAAAAGGATATAAGATAATTACTATTATGGCAGATGAAAACGGACATCCTGATTATGAGGCCTTTAAAGCTGCAGTTAGTGAAAGAACAGCAGCATTTGTAGTTGCAAATCCTGAGGATACTGGAATATTTAATCCAAGGGTTAAAGAATTTACTGATTTGGTAACAAAGGCTGGAGGACTTAATTGCTATGATCAGGCTAATGCCAATGGATTATTCGGAATTGCAAGGGCAAAAGAAGCAGGCTTTCATATGTGCTATTTCAACCTTCATAAATCCTTCGGAACACCTCACGGATGCGGTGGACCAGGTTCAGGTGCCATTGGGGTTATTAAAGAATTAAAGGACCTACTTCCAAAACCATTGGTTGATTTTAATGGAGAAAAATATTTTTTAAACTATGATGTTAAAAACAGCATAGGCAAGGTTAAATCCTTTTTAGGAACACCTCAGGTCGTATTAAAGGCTTATGCCTGGATTATGAGCCTAGGTGCAGAAGGCCTTTATGAAGTAGCCAAGGTTTCTGCATTAAACAATAATTACTTGATTAAAAAGCTGTTAAAGCATAAAGGCGTAACGCTGCCATATAAGCTAGATACTCAAAGAATTGAACAAGCTAGATACACCGTAGAAAAAATAACCGAAGATACTGGAATATCTTCAGGAGATATAGCTCGCAGAGTAATGGATTTTGGAATGCATATTTGGTCAAGTCATCATCCATATTATATTCCTGAACCAATTACACTTGAGCCAACAGAATCTCCTTCTAAGGAAGATCTAGATGAGTACATAGAAACACTTCATCAAATTTTTAATGAGGCCTATGAAAATCCCGAAATAATCAATAGTGCACCTAATAATAGTACAATTCATCAAGTGGATGAATCAAGTCTTGACGATCCTGAAAAATGGTGTCCAACTTGGAGAGTATACCTTAGGAAGAGTAAAGAGAATTGATGGATGTGATAATTTGAAAACCATTGGATTAATTATCAATCCTATCTCTGGTATGGGCGGAAAAGTTGGACTTAAGGGCACGGATGGAAAGGGTATTTTAAATAAGTCAATAATGCTGGGGGCAACTAAAGAAGCCCCTGACAAAGCAATAAAGGCCCTGGAAAAGCTGCTCCCTATTAAAGAAGGGTTATATATTTTAACAGCCTCTTCTGATATGGGAGAAAATCAATGTAAAGCACTAGGCTTTGGTCACGGGGTAGTATATGAATCTGACAGACTAACTGACTGCTTTGATACATTAAAAACTGCCAAAATAATGGAGGAAAGGAAAGTTGATTTAATTCTGTTTGCGGGAGGCGATGGAACAGCAAGGGATATCTATAGAGCTGTGGAAGATAGAGTAATTACTTTAGGTATTCCAGCTGGAGTAAAAATCCATTCGCCTGTTTATGCAAATACGCCAGAAAAAGCAGGAGAATTAGCATTATTATATTTAAAGGACAAAGATATCATAGTTAAAGAAGAGGAAGTAATCGATTTAGATGAGGATTCATTTAGAAACGATATAGTTAGAACCCAATTATATGGATATTTAAAAATTCCCTATAAGAAGGAATATATTCAAAATAAAAAAGCCCCAACACCTTTATCTGAAGAAGCTGCCCAAAAAGCTATTGCACTAGATATTATTGATAATATGATAGATGATGTATATTACGTAATTGGACCCGGGACTACAACAAGAACAATTATGGAAAGTATAAACTTATCTAATACACTACTTGGAGTAGATATAGTTAAGAATAAAAGATTGATAAAATTAGATTGCAATGAAAAAGAGATCCTAGAGGTTTTAGGTAATCATTCAGGAAAACTCATTATAACTCCTACAGGAGGGCAAGGGTATCTATTAGGGAGAGGAAATCAACAGATAAGCGCAGAGATAGTCAGGAAAATAGGTAAAGAGAATATTATAATTATCTCCTCTAATAGTAAGATAATTAATCTAAGGGGAAAGCCCCTTTTAGTCTATACAGGAGACAGAGAAACTGACAATGCCTTAGAGGGGTACTATAGGATAAAAGTTGGATATGGTATGGATATTATATATAAGGTTTCTTGTGAATGCTAATGAATATAATTTTGTGGCTTAGAATTTTATAATATTTATTGAATTCATATCATATAGGTATAGCAGATATTTTAGCTTTTATTACTGTAAAAATATTGATACTGAAAAAAATAAGGATAAGGCAAACAGGTCTGAAATTTAAAAATGTAATATTGAATTATACTTGATATGTGATATGATAAAATAAAATATACTCATAGAAAACGTTTTCTATAGATAAAGATCATTATTCAAGGGGGTCAAACAATGGTAAATTCGAGAGATTTGGACAATTTGGAGATTTTACATCGTAATAGATTAAATAGCAGAGCCTATTTTATATCTTATACCGATGTAGATTCGGCTCTGTCTTTTGAGCGAAGAAGAGCAAAGGGCTTTAAGATTCTCAATGGAATGTGGAAGTTTCAATATTTTGATTCTCCTGAAGAATCCCCAGAAGGTTTTTATGAGAAAAATTTTGATGTGAGCAGTTGGGCAGATATCAGGGTACCTGCAAATTGGCAGCTGCAAGGATATGGTTATCCTCATTATACAGACTTAATATATCCATTTCCAGTAGATCCTCCTAGAGTTCCATCAGAAAACCCAACGGGTTGTTATAGAAGAACCTTCTTTATACCTGATAGTTGGAAAGGTCTGCAAATACTCATTAGATTTGAAGGAGTAGATAGTGGATTTCACCTTTGGGTTAATGGAAAGGAAGTAGGATATAGTCAAGGAAGTAGAATGCCTTCAGAATTTGATATTACTCCATATATAAATGCTGGTGAAAATACTTTAGCTGTGAGAGTTTATCAATGGACAGATGGCAGTTATTTAGAAGACCAAGATATGTGGTGGTTAAGTGGTATATTTAGAGATGTGGCACTAATTGCTAGGAACAATATACATATTAGGGACTTTTTTATTAAGACTGATTTGGACGAGAATTATGAAAATGGAGTACTCAATATAGAAACTGTAATAGAAAATGTTAATTCTAGAGATGAAGAAGGATATAAAATAGAATATATTTTGCAAGATGAAAACGCATTAGTAATAAATGAAACAGTCGCAGATATAGATTTAGCTGCAAATTCTACAAATACAATTCAGGCAAAACTACCAGTAAATCAACCTAATAAATGGTCTGCAGAGACTCCGTATCTATATGATTTTCTCATAATTCTTAAAGACTATGAGGATAAGGTCTTAGAAGTTGCACCTGTTAAAGTAGGGTTTAGAAACATAAAGGTAAAGGATGGGAACTTCCTTGTAAATGGCGTACCTATAATGTTAAAGGGTGTTAATCGTCATGAAGTACATCCTGATTTAGGAAGAGCTGTACCTTTTTACGCAATGGAAGAAGATGTAGTACTAATGAAGAAGCACAATATAAATGCCGTTCGTACTGCTCATTATCCAAATCATCCAAGGTTTTATGATCTTTGCGATGAGTATGGGTTATATGTTATAGATGAGGCAGATTTAGAATGTCATGGATTTGAGTTAATGGGCGATATTAGTGAAATAAGCGTGGATCCAAAATGGGAGAAGGCTTATGTGGACAGAATCGAGAGAATGGTAGAAAGAGATAAAAACCATCCATCCATTATAATGTGGTCTTTGGGCAACGAGTCAGGATTTGGACCTAATTTCAAGGCTATGGCGGATTGGTGTCACAATAGAGATTCTTCTCGATTAGTTCACTATGAGGGAGATAGTGATGCAGAGGTAGCGGATGTGGTAAGCACTATGTATTCTAATCATGGAAGAATGGAGGAGCATGGGAGAAAAGAAAATATGGATAAGCCACATATTCTATGTGAATATGCCCATGCTATGGGAAATGGTCCTGGTGGACTTAAAGAGTATTGGGATATCTTCTATAAATATAAAAGACTTCAAGGCGGCTTTGTATGGGAATGGGTTGATCATGGCCTCAGAAGATACACGGAAGATGGCAGAGAATACTTTGCTTATGGTGGAGATTTTGGAGATGAGCCAAATAATTCAAACTTCTGCTGCGATGGATTGTTGATGCCAGATAGAACTCCTACCCCAGGCTTACTTGAATATAAAAAGATAATAGAGCCTATTAAGGTAGAAGAAATTGATTTAGATAAAGGTAAAATAAATGTTAAAAATATATATGATTTTTTATCCTTAGATCATGTAAATTTACATTGGGATATTTTTGGTGATGGCAGAAAGCTTCAAAGTGGGATATTAAATATGCGTGATGTTAAACCAGGTGATAGTAAAGATATAACAATACCTATTGATCTTAATAAAAAATATAAATTGAAAACAGATTTATGGTTAAATATTCAGTTTGTATTAGCTGTTGATACTATCTGGGCAGATAAAGGCCATGTCATTGCCTGGGAGCAGTTTAAATTGCCAAATAATTATTCAAAAAAGGCAGTTATTGTAGAGAAAAATATATCCAGTCTAACTGTTAAAGAAGATAATAAGTTTGTGGATATTAAAGGATATAATTTTAACTTTATATTCAATAAGCTTAAAGGACAACTTTTATCCTGGAACTATGAAGGAGTAAATATTTTGAAGGAAGGCCCTAGATTAAATCTTTGGAGGGCGCCTATAGACAATGATATGTATGTTGTAAAAAGGTGGAATGAAAAAGGAATCCATATGATACAGCATAGAATTGATAATGTAGAGACAGAGATAGAGAATAAAGAGGTAACTATAAATGTGGATACTCTTGTATCACCACCAAATGGTGACTGGGCCATAGGATGTAAGTATTCCTATAAGATATGTGGTAGCGGTGAAGTATCCATAACTGTAAAGGGAAATCCAAGAGGAAATCTTCCAGAGTCATTCCCTAAGATTGGGCTACAGATGAAATTACCAGATGAAATGGAAAGGGTTAAATGGTATGGAAGAGGACCGGGGGAATCCTATGTTGACAGCAAGGAAGCTAATACTTTCGGGATATATAGTAGCACCGTAGATGGTTTATATACTCCCTATGTATATCCTCAGGACAATGGAAATAGAACTGATGTAAAATGGGTAGCTTTAACTGATGAAAGGGGAATGGGCTTTGTGACTACAGGTAAAGAATATCTTAACTTTAGTGCCCATTACTATACTACAGAAGATATAGAAAAAGCTAAGCATTTAACAGATCTTAGAAAAAGAGACTTTATTACATTAAATATCGACTATAAGCATCATGGACTTGGAAGCAATAGCTGTGGGCCAGTTCCACAACCGCAGTACAGTCTTAAACCGTGTGATTTCGAGTTTGCCATGGTATTAAGGCCATTTTGTGAGGGAGAGGATCTTTAGAACGACCTTAATTGCATTATAAAAGTTATGGTGCAATTGATAATAAAATAAGGAGGGTTATATTATGAAAGGGAAAAAAGTGTTGATATTAATTTTTATTACCATGCTTATATTATCAAGTATGGTTGGGTGTAAGAAAGAAGATAAGCAAATATCAGCAGAAAACGACCCAAATGAAAAAATTACAATTAAATACTGGGTACCTTTTTCTCCAAACCAATATATTCAAAGTCTAAATGAAAGCGAAATGTACAAGGAACTGGAAAAAAGGACTGGAGTTCATGTGGATTTCATTCATCCTACAGAGGGAGAAGAATCAGAGAAATTTAATCTTCTATTAAATTCAAAGGAATTGCCTGATGTTATCCAGACATATGCTGGAGATTACAAAGGTGGTATGGATAAAGCCATAGAAGATGGAGTTTACCTAAGGCTTAATGAGTTGATTGACAAATATGCGCCTAATTTCAAAAAGCTAAGAGAAGAAGATCCTGAATTAGCAAGGCAGACGATGACAGATGGGGGAAATATCTATGCTTTTCCTGTAATTGGTATAGATCCAAATGAGCCTGCATGGTGGGGACCAGTTTTCCGTGGCGACTGGCTTGAGGACCTTGGATTAGAAATTCCAACTACCATAGACGAGTGGCATAATGTACTAACCCAGTTTAAGCTAAAGAAAAATGCTAAGGCACCATTAGTGATAAGTACTAGAGGTATAGATCCATATGGAACTATTATAAGTGCTTGGGACATTGGACCTGGTTTTTATAAAAAGGATAATGTAATTAAGTACGCTCCTATGCAGCCAGAATTTAAAGAATATCTCACTACTATGAACAAATGGTATAATGAGGGTCTTTTGGATAAGGACTTCACTACAAGAGATAGTAAAGCTAGAGCCAATTTAATTACTTCAGGAGAAACTGGAATATATATTACTGAATATGCACTGGTAGACCAATATCAGGCAGCAATTAAGTCAACTGACCCTAAGGCAAAATTTGTAGCTGGGGTACAGCCATCACTAAAACCTGGTCAGAAAGTAAATTACAGGGTAGTCAATAATAGAAACGGAGGCTATGAGGCTGTTATTACAACTTCAGCTAAAAATCCAGCGGCTATAGTTAAGTGGTTTGACTATGCATATAGCCAAGACGGTTTTATGCTGTTTAATTACGGTATAGAAGGTGTAAGCTACAATATGGTAGATGGTAAACCACAATTTACTGAGCTTTTAACAAATAACCCAGATGGGCTTGATTTCTGGTCAGTATCTAATAAGTATAAATTAGAGGTAGGTCCATATTTAAGAGATTATACTGCAACACCAGGGTTTACAGACATCGATTACGATTGTATGGAGCAATGGACAAAAGCAGGAACAGATCTTGTAATACCTCCAGTAAACTTTACTCCAGAAGATGATGAAATGTATTCAAATGTCATGACAGATATAGCTACTTATAAAGATGAAATGGTATTAAAGTTTATAGTAGGAGAAGAACCATTAAGCGAATTTGATAACTTTGTAGCACAGCTCAAAAAAATGGATATAGATAAAGCAATAAAGATTTATCAAGATGCACTTGATAGATACAATAGCAGATAAGCTAATCAATTATTCTGAAATTCTGAGGAGGCTTTTGCCTCTTCAGAATTTATTGAAGGTTTCAGTAGAAAGGAGATGTGCTTGTGGATACGACAAAACAAATAGATAATAAACCTGTTGAAAAGAAGAAAACAAAATGGGAAAAAGTCAAAAAAGACTTTAAAAAGCATAAATATGTTTACATGATGGCTATACCAATGATAATATTTTTTATCCTGTTTAGCTATATGCCTATGTATGGGGTACTTATAGGTTTTAAGGATTTCAACCCAAGGCTAGGCGTATGGGGAAGTCCATGGGTGGGGCTTAAGCATTTCAGAAATTTTTTCGGCAGCATATATTTTATGAGAACACTAAAAAATACAGCACTGTTGAGTCTTTACTCCTTAGCATGGGGATTCCCAGCAGCTATTATTTTATCATTGTTGCTAAATGAAATAAAAAATGAAAAATTTAAGAGAAGTGTGCAGACAATCACTTATTTACCTCATTTTATATCGCTGGTAGTAATATGTGGCTTGATCGTGGATTTTACATCAACTGATGGCTTGATAAACTCAATACTTGTAAACTTTGGGGTAGAGCCTGTAAATTGGCTTACAAAGCCTGAGTGGTTTAGAACCATTTACATAGGCTCTGGGTTATGGCAGAGTATTGGCTGGGACAGTATAATATTTCTTGCCGCTCTTTCGGGAATAGATCCTTCCCTATATGAGGCAGCTAAAATTGATGGGGCAGGAAGATGGAAGCAAATGCTCCATGTTACTCTACCAGGCTTAGCTCCAACTATTATTGTAATGTTTATACTTAATATCGGTGGGCTTATGAGTGTAGGCTCCCAAAAGATTATTAATTTGTACAATCCACTGACATATGAAACTTCTGACGTTATATCTAGTTATGTATATAGAAAAGGCGTTAGAGGTGGCGAATATAGTTTCAGTACAGCAGTAGGTCTTTTTGAATCAGCAATTGGATTTGCTTTACTCATAATAGCAAATAAGATCAGTAAGAAAGTAACCGAAGAAAGTTTATGGTAGGAGGGATAGAATGTTAGCAAAACAAGGCTCAAAAAAAATAAAGCCTGCAAAGAAAATTACAGGCGGAAAGATTTTTGATGTATTTAATGTAATACTGTTGATAGCTCTTATGGTTGTATGCGTATACCCTCTTTTGTATGTATTATTTGCATCCTTAAGTGATCCATATCTCCTTATGCAGCATAAAGGACTTTTATATAAACCTTTAGGATTTACTCTCCAAGGTTATTCTTTAGTTTTTAAGAATCCAAGTATTATGAAAGGCTTTTTAAATACGGTTTTTTATGTTGTTGCAGGAACAGGCATAAGTATATTTTTTACCGCAATTTCTGCTTATGTGCTTGCTCAGGACGAATTATTATTTAAGAAACCTCTGATGCTAATGGTTACTGTAACCATGTTTTTTAGCGGAGGTTTGATTCCATTCTTTTTACAGGTGGAAAGACTTGGTTTAAGAGATACTAGATGGGCAATTATTTTACCATCAGCCATATCTGCATGGAGCCTTATTGTACTTAGAACAGCATTTAAAAAAGTACCTAAAAGCCTTATAGAATCTGCAAAAATGGATGGTGCTAATGATTTTACTATTTTATTTAAGATTGTCATACCTAGTTGCAAGGCAACTATGGCAGTTATGGTATTAATGTATGCGGTAGGTCAATGGAATTCATGGTTTAATGCAATGATTTTCCTAGATGATAGAGGAAAATATCCATTGCAGCTTATTCTGCGTGAAATACTTATATCCGGTGATATGAGGGAAATGATGAATCTTCCTCGAGGCTCTGCACAATTTATTCAGGCTGAAGCATATAAGGGGTTAATTAAATACAGTACCATAGTTATTTCAACTCTGCCAATTCTGTGTATTTACCCCTTTGTACAAAAGCATTTTGTTAAGGGTAGCATGCTGGGGTCATTAAAAGAATAAATATAAGTATTTATGGGAGTGTTTATATGAGGTTAGCTATTGAAATAATTGTAAAGCTGTTTGCGTGTCTGTTTATAGTATCTACTATGGTGGGCTGCAGTAAAAAACCCTCCTTAGAAACTAAAAATATCAGATATCAATTTAGAGATATAGTAGATGTAAAAGGAGTTCCAAATAAAGCAGTACCTGATACAAATCTCGAAATAAATCCATTTTCCGATATGGGCGCGTGGCATGCATACCATCTTCCAGGGATAGGTGACAAAGAATATTATGGAGGTTTTATAGGCCCATTATATATTGCTCAGGAGTATGGACGCTGGTTAAGTAAATCTTTTAATCGTATAAAAATATATAATAGTAAAAATGTAGAAGAGATTAGATTGGCAGATTGTGAAGATATAGATTTATCATATTACCCAGGATTATTAGTACAAAGATATAATATGAAAGATCTGACTCTAAATATAGAGCTTAGATTTGTTACAAACAGGACGGCTCTTGTTACGACAAGAATTCAAAATAAAACCAACAAAGATCTAAATTTAAAACTAAGTTGGGATGGTGAACTACTAGAACACTCTAGTCTCAACGACAGTAAAGCATTGGATATTAAATTAGAAGCTTGCAAAAATGGAGTAAAGGCTAAATTCCCGAATGTAAATTGGACATGGGATGCTTTTACTTCGAATGAAATGGAATATGAAGTTATATATCCCTTTGAAGTGGATGTTGAAACCGATGGGAGAAAATACATAATTGAAATAGACGAAATATCTATAAAACCAGAAAAGGAATATACCATAAATACTGCAAACACCTATACCTTTACTGTGAATGAAAAAGATAGGGAAAGTGAAAAAATAGCAAATATACTTAAAAACCCATTAGAATATATTAAAGATAACGAATTAAGATGGGAAAAATATCTTAAGAATACTTTAAAGGGTGAAAATCGTGATTATGATAAACTGATTGTAAAAACAATGGAAACCTTAATAACCAATTGGAGAAGTCCTGCTGGGGCAATAAAAAGAGATGGAATTACTCCATCCATATCTTATAAATGGTTTAGCGGGATGTGGGCCTGGGATTCATGGAAACAGGCAGTAGCGGTTACAAGCTTTGCACCAGAGCTTGCCAAGGATAATATAAGAGCAATTTTTGATTATCAAAGAGATGATGGGATGGTTATAGATGCCATATTTTATAATAAAAATGAATACAATTATCCTGGGGAAAAAGGTAGAAACTGGAATGAACGAAATTCAAAGCCACCCCTTGCAGCATGGGCAGTATGGGAGGTTTATGAATCTAGTGGAGATAAGTCATTCCTTGAGGAAATGTATCCTAAACTGGTTAATTATCACAATTGGTGGTATATTGCCAGGGACAATGACAAAAATGGCATTGCTGAGTATGGCGGTTCTGTAGATGCTTTAAACAACACAGAAGAGGAAATAATAAGAGCGGCTGCCTGGGAAAGTGGAATGGATAATGCTGTTAGATTTGATATGGACTATGGGGTTAGGGTTCTTGAAAATATAAATGAAGATGGAGAGCTTATTGGTTATTCTATTAATCAGGAATCTGTGGATTTAAACTCTTATCTTTATGCAGAAAAAAGGTATCTGGAAAGAATTGCAGAAGTATTAAACAAAGCTTCTGATGCAAATAAATATAAAAAAGAAGCAGAATATGTAAAGAATTTTATACAAAGAAATATGTTTGATGAGGAAACAGGATTTTTCTATGATGTAGATATTGACACTAAGAAACCCCTTGTAAACAGAGGCAAGGGAATAGAAGGAGCTATTCCTCTTTGGGCAGAAGCGGCCTCAAAAAAACAAGCAGAAATGGTGAAGAATATTTTAGTTGATGAGACTAAATTTAATACCAAAGTTCCTTTTCCTACAGCTTCAAAGGATAATGAAAGATATGAGCCGGAAAGATACTGGAGAGGACCAGTTTGGCTTGATCAGGCATATTTTGCAGTAAAGGGTTTAAAGAACAATGGTTATGAAGATGAAGCTAAAGAATTAGCAAAGAAAATAGTTGAGAATATCCAAGGTGGTATGGTTGATGGTGAAGTCATAAGGGAAAATTATAATCCTGAAAATGGAGAAGGACTTCATTGTACAAACTTTAGCTGGTCCGCAGGAATGTTGCTTTTATTATGCATGGAATATTTAATATAATGTTGTGAATAAAGGTTTAGGAGGCGATAAAATGGCAGATGTAGTTTTAAACAATATTTGCAAGGTTTATCCAGGAGATGTTTTAGCTGTTAATAATGTTGATCTTCATATTAGGGATAAAGAATTTTTAGTTTTGGTGGGACCTTCAGGGTGTGGTAAATCAACTACCCTAAGAATGATTGCAGGCCTTGAGGAAATAAGTTCAGGAGAGCTTTATATAGGTGACAGACTTTGTAATGATGTGGAGCCGAAGGATAGAGACATAGCTATGGTTTTTCAAAACTATGCATTATATCCTCATATGACGGTATTTGATAATATGGCATTTAGTTTGAAGATGAGAAAGACACCAAAGAAGGAAATCAAAGAAAAAGTTGAGAATGCAGCAAAAATACTGGATATAGAAGAGTATCTTCATAGAAAGCCCAAGGCATTATCTGGTGGGCAAAGGCAAAGGGTTGCGCTTGGAAGAGCGATTGTCAGAGAGCCAGAGGTTTTTTTAATGGACGAGCCTTTGTCAAACTTGGATGCTAAGCTTAGGGTTCAAATGAGAACTGAAATTTTAAAGCTGCATAAAAGATTAAATACAACTTTTATTTATGTTACCCATGATCAGGTAGAGGCTATGACAATGGGGGATAGAATTGTAGTTATGAAAGATGGAATCATTCAACAGGTAGACACACCTAATAATATATATAAAAAACCTATAAATTTATTTGTTGCAGGATTTATAGGGAACCCTCCAATGAATTTTATAGAAAGTAAGATAACTAAAGAAAATAATAAGCTCTACATTAGATTTAATGATGTAAAGCTTGAAGTTCCCGAGAATAGAGCTAAGGTTATTGAGAACAAGGGCTATATTGATAAAGAGATAATATTTGGGATAAGACCAGAACATATTAGTGATGATCCAGAGTTCATTAAATTAAATCAGAATGCTCAAATAACTGCTAAAGTTGATGTTATTGAGAACATGGGCTCTATGGTAAATTTATATCTTATAAGTAAAGATATAAATTTTGTTGCAAATGTAGAATCCTCAACTAAAGCAGAAAGAATGAAAGATATTAACTTAAGCTTTAATATGGATGAAATGTATATTTTCGATAAAGAAACTGAAATTACGATATAAATTTGTAGTGCTAGGCATTTAAGCTTAGCTAGACCCGAAATTGGAGCTTCTTATATTACTAACATTTATAAACTATATTTTAATTCTATTTGAATAAGATTTACTGCTTCTTAATCTGGACTTACCCACATTGGCTCTTATAGCCGTTATAATATTATACGGAATAATATTAGGCGAAAATATGTTTGTAATAGGCGTAAGCCCAGAGGTAGCAGCAGTATTAGGTGTAAATATATTATGCTTGTTTATCTTATATCTAGGCTATCTCAACAGACAGGGGGAAATATATTGTTAAAAAGTAAGGCTTATTTTATGAGGTGGGACTATGGAAATTACTATATATGATGTGGCAGAAAAGGCAGGGGTTTCTATTACTACTGTATCAAGAGCCATAAATAATAACTATCCAGTAAAAGAGGAAACAAGGAAAAAAATAGAAGAGGCTATTGAAGAATTAGGATATGTGCCTAATGAAATAGCACGAAGTTTAATACTTAAAAGCACATCTAGTGTAGGAATAGTTGTGCCGGGTATTACTAACCTTTTTTTCCCTACAATAGTTGAAGAGATTAATAGAGTATTGGTAAGTAGTGGATTTACAATGTCTCTATATATCACAGAAGGTGATACAGAAAGGGAAAAGGTAGTAGTTGATAGTATTATTTCAAGAAATATGGATGGAATAATAGCTATTGACCCCTCAATGGAGAACCTGGAGAATAATTATTTCCCTAATTTATCTGAGAAAATTCCTATTATAATCATAAATGGAAATACCAATAAGTATAAATGCAACTTTATTTCTTATGATGAAGAAGTGGGAACTAAAGAAGCTTTTAAGCATCTGCTGCAATTAGGACATAGAGAAATAGCCTTTGTTCGTGGCGATAGGAGTTTGTCCTATGACTTAAAGGAAGATTTATACCGGCAGTTTGTGAAAGATAATAACCTTAACTATGAAAAAATAATATCTGTAGGAATGGGAAATAGTTTGGAAGTAGTAAAAAAGACAGAAGCAATATGTAGAGAGTTTATAAACTCTAAAGATAGAGGAACTGCCATTTTTGCATGTAATGATCTGATGGCTGTAGGAGTAATAAATGCTTGCAATAAAGCTAAAGTCAAAGTTCCTGAGGATATGTCTGTAATTGGTTTTGATAATACATTACTTTCAAGTGTAAATCATCCTAAAATTACAACTGTTGATTTAAATATGCAGGAAATAGGTAAAAATTCAGCGTCAGTGTTAATTGATATGATAAAGGGAAAGCATACGAAAACTAAAAAAGTGGTATATAATACTAAGCTAATAGTTAAAGAAAGCTGTGGTAAAAGAAAATAAATAGGTGGATTTGTGAAAATGGTGCAGATAAGAGACGGAAAGCATTTTAATATGGATGCAATAATAATGGAAAGCAAGTATTTGCAGATTAAAATATTGCCTAAATTAGGTTTCAAAATAGCTTCATTTAAATATATTTCAAAGGATAAAGAATTACTTTTTCAGCCTGAAAAAGGCTCATATGACATACCACATTATGGTGCACCCTTTGAAAAATATGATACTTCAGGATTAGATGAAATGATACCCACTATAGATGAGTGTGTATATAAGGGACGTCAATTGCCAGACCATGGTGAAGTATGGAGCGTACCTTGGAATGTAGAGATTAGGAATAATGCTGTAAGAGGGGAAGTAAAATTAAAAAAACTTCCATTACAATTTCATAAAACTTTGGCATTCCAAGTGGATAATATTTTAAAAATAGATTACAAAGTCAAAAACCTAGAAAATGAAAGTATAGATTTTTTATGGGCATTACATGGACTTAATGTATTTGATGATGGAACAAGGACATTAGTTCCTAAAGAAGCCCAAAGCATATTGAATGTTCACGAAAATGATGTATTAGGAATGATAGGGAAAAAGAACCTTTTCCCTATAGCTAAAAGCATGGCTGAAGACTCAATAGATTTATCTTTACTTAAGAACTATAAGGACAATAGATCCTATAAATATTATTTCTTAGACCAAATAAAAAATGGTGAAGTAGGACTACATTATGAGAATGAAAATATAGTGTATGTTCTGAGATATGATTCTGAAAAAATACCTTATTTAGGTGTATGGGTTACTAAGGGTGGATTTAAAGGGGAGTATAATTGCGCTATTGAGCCTTCAACTGGGCATTATGATTCTTTAGAATTAGCTATTCAAAACGAGAAAGTAACGAGGCTTAAGCCATATGAAGAGTTTTGTTGGACTATATACATGGAAGTTAAGGAGGCTTAGTGTATGGCGGAATTGAGATGGAATCCTTTATTAAAGGACTGGACGATTGTAGCATCCCATAGACAAAATAGACCTCAAATGCCTAAAGCTTGGTGCCCTTTTTGTCCAGGTTCAGGGAAAGTCCCAGAGAATTATGATATATATAGGTATGACAATGATTTTCCTGCATTGGATCAGAGCCCACCAGAACCAGAAAATGTAGGGAGCGATTTTTATAGGACAAAACCTGCTTATGGGAAATGTGAAGTAATATTGTACTCGCCAAAGCATGATGCATTGATATGGGAGCTAGACTTAAAGCATTTGAGAAAACTTGTTGACCTGTGGTGTGAAAGATATATTGAGCTCTCTAAGGATGAAAAAATCAAATATATTTATCCCTTTGAAAACAGAGGGAAAGAGGTAGGGGTGACTATGCCTCATCCTCATGGGCAAATATACGGTTATTCAGTTGTACCCCTAAAATTGCAATTGGAATTAGAATCTTCTAGAGAGTATTATGAAGAAAACAATGAATGCTTAATATGTAGAATGAATAAAGAAGAAGAGGAGTTTCAAAAGAGAATAATCATAGAGAACGAAGACTTTATATGCTACCTTCCATTTTTTACTGATTATCCCTTTGGAGTATTTATAGTTTCTAAGGAACATAGGAGCAAAATGATTGATTTTACAGAAAGAGAAAAGGACAATTTTTCTTCAATTTTAAAAGACATTACAGGTACCTTTGACTCAATTTATGATAAGGTATTTCCTTATATGATGGCAATACATCAAGCACCTGTAAATTCGGCAGAGTATGGGGACTACGATAAGTATTTTCATTTTCATGTGGAATTTTATCCACCTCTAAGAGAATCTGACAAAATAAAGTACAATGCATCCTCAGAGACTGGAGCTTGGGCTAATTGCAATCCAAGAAATGTTGAGGAAACAGCAGAAGAGCTTAGAGAAGCTTATAGAAAATTTTCTAGTAAAAATTCTAAATAATTAAGATGAGGTGTGAAAATGGACTTATCTAGTTTAAAACAGAGGTTTTATATGCTTTACGGTAATAACGGAGAGTCGAGGACGTTCTTTTCTCCCAGTAGGGTGAATTTAATAGGGGAGCATATAGATTATAACGGAGGATATGTATTACCCTGTGCTACCCAATTAGGTACCTATGGCTGTGTCCAAAAAAGAGACGACAATAAAATAAGACTTGTATCTGAGAACTTTGAATTAAAGGTTGAAGTTGATATAGAAGATTTAAAATATGAAAGTGAGCATGGCTGGGCTAATTATCCTAAAGGCGTTATTTTTTTTATGAAAAAAAATGGCTACAAGGTTTCGGGAATGGATATACTGGTATGGGGAAACATTCCAAATGGGGCAGGCCTTTCTTCTTCTGCTTCTTTGGAGCTACTAATAGCTGAAATGATAAACAATCTATTTAATGATGGAGCAATATCTAAAATGGATTTAATCAAGATTTCTCAAAAATCAGAAAATGATTTTATTGGAGTGAAATGCGGTGTAATGGATCAATTTGCTGTAGTCATGGGTAAAGCAAATAATGCTATGCTTTTAGACTGTAATAGTCTAATTTATAAGTACGTGAAAATAAATATTAAAGATTATAAATTAGTTATTATGAACACTAACAAAAGAAGAGAGTTAAATGATTCGAAGTATAATGAAAGAAGAGATGAATGCGAGAAAGCATTGAGTATTCTTAAAAAACATATAAATATAGATAATCTATGTCAGCTTACAATAGAGGAGTTTGAGAAGCTAGAGAAATATTTAGATGAAGACAATATTAAAAATAGAGCTGGTCATGTGGTTTATGAAAATCAAAGGGTTTTAAAGGCTTGTACAGCTTTAGAAAATGGAGACATACTTGAGTTAGGACAATTGCTTATAGAATCCCATTACTCTTTGAAAAATTTATATGGGGTAACAGGTATTGAATTAGATACCATAGTGGGCCTTGCATTAGAACAAGATGGATGTATAGGTGCAAGAATGACAGGTGCAGGATTTGGAGGATGTGCCATAGCTCTTGTAAAAGATGAAGATGTAGGGGATTTTATAGATAAAGTTGGTCAAATGTATAAAAGCAAAATAGGATATGAAGCTGATTTTTATTTGACTGGAATAGGTGACGGAACTAAGGAAATAAGTTAAATATGGAGAAAAGCAGGTCAAATGAGAAATCATATGCGTATGGATATTTTTAGAATTTGTAGAAGAAATATTATTCAGGGGATTTGTATGGGAATATTAAATACGATGTTAGATGGACATATATTCTTTTTTAGTTGTACACAGCTTTAATCAGTAATATACATTTTGGAGATTATTCCGTTCTATTATATAGGACGGATTTTTCGTTTTTTGATTTAATTAAATGTAGAGGTATCAAAAATTATAGACTTTTTGCTAATTGTGCCTTTCGTAATAATCCGTTTTATAAATATGTATTATTCAAGCAAAATATCAAATAATATATCTAGATACTGGTAAACAATATTAAATCATAGGAAAGGTAGGAAGACGATGGCAAGAAAAATGAAAACTATGGATGGGAATCAAGCAGCTGCCTATATATCATATGCATTTACTGATGTAGCAGCAATTTATCCAATTACACCATCTACACCTATGGCAGAAGGAGTAGATGAGTGGGCATCCCATGGAAGGAAAAATTTATTTGGGCAATCGGTAAGAGTAGTAGAGCTGCAATCAGAAGCTGGAGCCTCGGGAGCTGTTCACGGTTCATTACAGGCTGGAGCATTGACAACTACCTATACAGCATCACAGGGGCTTTTGCTTATGATTCCTAATATGTACAAGATAGCAGGAGAACTGCTGCCGGGAGTGTTTCATGTAAGTGCCCGCGCAATTGCAGCTCATGCCCTATCGATTTTTGGAGATCATCAAGACGTGATGGCAACAAGACAGACAGGATTTGCTTTATTAGCTTCTAGTAGTGTTCAAGAGGTTATGGATTTAGCTGGAGTTGCTCATTTAGCGGCTATAAAATCTAGAGTGCCTTTTCTTCACTTTTTTGACGGCTTTAGGACCTCTCACGAGTATCAGAAGGTAGAAATGCTGGAATATGAGGAATTGGGAGATTTATTAGATCATGATGCTTTGAAGGCTTTTAGAGAGCGTGCGTTAAATCCTGAGCATCCTGTAGTTAGAGGAACTGCACAAAATCCTGACGTATACTTCCAAGGAAGAGAAGCAGCTAATCCTTTTTATGACAATGTTCCAGATATAGTGGTAGAATATATGGACAATATCAGTCAGTTGACAGGTAGAAGCTATAAACCTTTTAATTATTACGGTTCAGAAGAAGCAGAGGATATTATTGTAGCCATGGGATCTGCCTGCGATACTATAGAAGAGACTATCGATTATATGCTGGCCAAAGGAGAAAAAGTAGGTTTAATTAAGGTTCATCTCTATCGTCCTTTTTCATCGAAACATTTCTTTGAAGTGCTTCCTTCCTGTGTAAAAAGGATAGCAGTTTTGGATCGGACAAAGGAACCAGGTGCTGTGGGAGAACCTTTGTACCTAGACATAAAGAGTCTTTTTTACAATCAAAAAGACCAACCATTAATCATAGGAGGAAGATATGGATTAGGATCTAAGGATACAACACCTTCCCAAATTATTGCTGTATACAAAAACTTAAGACAGGCCGAACCGAAGGATGGATTTACCATAGGGATTGTAGATGACATAGGAGGGGCTTCGCTTCCTGTAGAGGATATAGTCGATACAACACCAGAGGGAACTATTCAATGCAAGTTTTGGGGATTAGGATCAGACGGAACTGTAGGAGCCAATAAAACTGCTGTGAAAATTATAGGAGATAATACGAACCTTTTTGCTCAAGCTTATTTTTCATATGATAGCAAAAAATCAGGCGGCTCTACAATTTCTCATCTTAGATTTGGGAAAATCCCAATTAAATCTCCTTACTTAATTTATAATGCTGACTATATTGCCTGTCATAATATGTCCTATGTGAATCATTTTGATTTACTAAAGGGAATAAAGGAAAAGGGAATTTTCGTTTTAAACTGTCCATGGACTAATGAAGAGTTGGAAAATAAGCTTCCAGCTTCTCTGAAAAGGGTTATTGCTCAAAATCAGGTTGATTTCTATACCATAGATGCCATGAAAATTGCACATGAGGTAGGATTAGGTAATAGAATCAATATGATAATGCAGGCTGCATTCTTTAAATTGTCTAAGGTGATCCCTATTGAAGATGCAGTAAAATATTTAAAGCAGAACATTGAAACTCTATATGGAAAAAAAGGCGAAAAAATTGTAAGTATGAATAAGAAAGCAGTTGATAGAGGCGTGGACAGTTTAGTTAAGATAGAAGTTCCATCTCATTGGTCTCAAGCACAGGATGAAAGCCTACCTATTAAGGAAGAACCAGATTTCATAAAAAATATTCAAAGACCAATGGCAAGGCATGAGGGAGATGAACTGCCAGTTAGTGCATTTAAGGGAATGGAGGATGGAACTTATCCACTTGGAACAACCTCCTATGAGAAGAGAGGCATTGCTTCTATGATTCCTCAGTGGCAGATAGAAAAATGTATTCAATGTAATCAATGCTCATATATTTGTCCCCATGCGGTAATTAGGCCGTTCCTATTAGATGAGGAAGAAAAGGATAAGGCATCTCATACATTTGAAACCAAAAAGGCAGTTGGTAAAGGGATTGAAAATTTATCTTATCGAATTCAAGTCAGTCCCTTAGACTGTACAGGCTGCGGAAATTGTGCTGATGTGTGTCCTGCGCCAGGTAAGGCTTTAATTATGGTGGAGGCAGATGAGGAAATAGCAACGCAAGAAGAGAACTGGGAATTTGCTATGTCTGTACGTGACAAGGATTATTTAGTGGATAAGAATACGGTGAAAAACAGTCAGTTTTCTAGACCTTTATTAGAGTTTTCAGGAGCCTGTGCTGGCTGTGGTGAAACTGCCTATGTAAAACTGGTGACTCAGCTTTATGGGGATAGGATGATGATTTCCAATGCTACAGGATGTTCTTCTATTTGGGGAGCTAGTGCGCCTTCTATTGCCTATAGCACTACTGTTGATGGAAGGGGACCTTCTTGGGGTAATTCTTTATTTGAAGATAATGCAGAATATGGTTTTGGAATGTCAGTGGCAGTACGTCAGATGCGAGAACGATTAGGTGAGTTGATGAGACAAGGAATTGAGTCAAATCTTGATGAGGAATGTAAAGCAGCTTTTAAGGATTGGCTTGATAATATAGATGATGGGGAACTGTCTAAAAAGGCTTCTCAGAGAGTTCTAGAGATGCTTAAAAAGCATAACCATAAGGATCAAATTACAAGGGAAATATTAGAGAAAAAGGATTATTTAACAAAAAAGTCCATGTGGATTATTGGTGGTGACGGATGGGCTTATGATATAGGCTATGGTGGAGTAGATCATGTATTGGCTACAGGTGAAGATGTAAATCTATTAGTCCTTGATACAGAGATTTATTCTAACACGGGAGGGCAATCTTCTAAGGCTACTCCTACAGCAGCTGTAGCTAAGTTTGCAGCAGCAGGAAAACGAGTTAGAAAAAAAGACTTAGGATTGATGGCAATGAGCTATGGTTATGTCTATGTAGCACAGATTGCTCTAGGTGCTAATATGAATCAAGCTATTAAAGCTATCAGAGAAGCAGAAAGCTACAAAGGACCATCTCTTGTTATTTGCTATGCTCCTTGTATCAGCCATGGTATCAAGACAGGAATGGGAACTAGTGTTGCTCGAGAGAAGAAGGCTGTAGAAGCAGGGTATTGGCATCTTTATAGATATAATCCTCTGCTGAAGGAAGAGGGTAAAAATCCATTTGTTCTTGACTCTAAGGAACCAACAGCGGGCTTTAGAGAATTTATAGAGGGTGAGATTAGATATTCACAGATTATGAATGTATTCCCTGATGTGACAGATGAATTATTTACTCAAGCAGAGAAACATTCAAGAGAAAGATATGAAACCTATAAAAGGCTAGCAGATATGAAGTATTAAGGTTTACAAAGTTCCATAAGACTGACCCCCAATAAGGAAATGTTGAGGAACAGTGGCTACTTAAAAGTAAAAACGGGAGGGATACTAGGGATAACAAAGCACTTAATTATCCTTGAAGCTCTCTCTCGTTTTTACTATATGATTACTGATAAACTTGGAATTGAAAGATGCATATTGTGTTAATTTAGTTAAGAAAAAAGCACTTAATTTATTCTATCCAATATTCATATGGCGCCAAGTCATTATTTGAAATCCTTCTTAATATGGATAGTGCCTCTTCTTTGTTGCTGGCAGGAGCAACTATGCAGCGACCGTCAACAGTAGACCAGCTTTCCTTTTCTCCATTTTCACGGTTTATAAAAACCTGTACAATAAAAGCTTTGAAAAAAGGCTTGGTATGGATTTTACCGAAGGACTCTGAATCCAACCATTCTCCATAATCAAGTGAATCGATTCCACCTTCAAACCGCAGTGTGGGAAGATTGGTTCCTTGGGCCAGTGTATTTTCCATAGTAAATGGATAAGCATCAAACTTTATATTACCGTTAAAGGTATCATCACCAAGCATTTTCCAATGATAGGTTCCATCAATTATTATATTAACCGGTTCACAGAATGATGGATCTCCCAGACTGACCTCAACAGCAGAAATGGTCTTATCAACTTTCATAGGAATAGGAAAAATTAGCAAATAAACAAATGCTATAATTACTCCCCATAGGAGAAATCGATATATTTTTTTCATACATATCCCCCTCAAAAATCAAATAATACTCACTCACAATTCAGTCACAAATTCTAAATTATCGCTTTACCTCTGTGAAAAAACTCTTTGTTGATTGCATTATATCATAGCCTGCATATTCATGCTATTTCTATTTTTTCAAACACTCTACAATGTTTCGACAGGTGGAAATCAGCTATAACTGCGTTGAGGCAATTAGATTACCAGATATCAATGAAAACAACAGCAAAGAGGCATAGCCATAATGACTATGCCGTATGCTGTATAGATATTTCTTTATTAGAGCGTGTTAATCAGAGCTTATTAAAATCTTATTTCTGATTACTGTCCACCCATTCTTTAGCATTTTCTACTTGATGGAAGTTAGGTATAGGAACTTTAGAAACTGGCTGCTGGCTTTCAATATTTGCCCAAGCAGCAGTATTTTGTTTTTCAATAGGAATTCCTATATGTTTTTCCTTCTTATTATTTTTTGTCACTGTTATCACCTCTTTATTATTATTTTCAATAAGGACGAAAGTATGTAGTACAAGAAGATTTGAAATTCATTATTATATAATAGAAAGATAAAAGCAGAGATCTACAATAGATGTCTGCTTTTTCTATGTTTTGTTGACATATATTCCTTTAAATCTTTCACAAATTAAAATATAATAATATTGATGGAGTTTTTTTAGCACTTTTTATATATGCATAAAATTAGACTTTACAAACTAGGGAGATGATATTGGTGAAGATAGGTATACCTAGAGCATTATTATATTACAAATACAGTTATCTTTGGGAGACTTTTTTTGAAGAGCTTGGGATAGAATATATTGTTAGTCCAGATACGAACAAAGAGATTATTAATAAAGGCATGACCTATGCAATTGACGAAGCCTGTCTTTCTTCTAAAATATATTTAGGTCATGTTGAATGGCTAATAGATAAATGTGATTATATACTTGTTCCACGTGTTTCAAACTATGGAAGCGCTGGAACTGTATGCACAAAATTTCAAGCCATATACGATATAGTAAAAAACACTTTCAGAGACAGGAATATTAATATATTGTACTATAATATAGATGTTAAAAGTGCTGACTTTGAAGTCAGAGCTTTTCTAAAGATGGGAAAGGTGCTTAATAAAAGAAAATCTCAATGTATGAGAGCTTATTTAATAGCAAAACAAGCTGAAAAAACTGCCAAGATCATGGACGAAAAATATCAGGAGCAATTGCTTAATGAAAATAAAATCAAAATCCTTTTAATAGCACATCACTACAATATTAATGATAAATATATCGGTGCACCTATTATTGATTATATTCGAGATACAGGAGCTGTACCTATAATAGGTGATATTGCTAATAAAAAGGAGGCAATTGAAAAATCATATGAAATAACAGAAACTCTTCCATGGGAATATAATAAAGAATTAATTGGTTCAATTGCGATGTACAAAGATAGAGTTGATGGAATCATACTCATAAGCTCGTTTAATTGCGGACCAGATTCCTTAGTCAATGAAATCATAATTAGACGTGTAAAGGACAAGCCCATACTTAATCTCATAGTAGATGGGCAAGAAGGAAGTGCAGGTATGGAAACTAGATTAGAAAGCTTCTTAGATATAATCAAATTTAAAAAGGATGATTACAGTGGAATTATATAAAGTTTCTTTTCCTCAATTGGGAAATTATAATGTGCCTTTAGAAATTCTATTTACAGTAGGCTTAGAGGTCGAGTACATCATGCCGCCGCCTATTACTAAAAGAACCTTGGAACTAGGCAGCCGTCACAGTCCTGAATTTGTCTGCGCTCCATTTAAATATACACTTGGAAATTTTTTAGAGGCTATAGAATCAGGTGCCAATACACTAGTACAAACTGGAGGAGTATGTAGATTAGGATATTATGGAGAGCTTGACGAGCAAATACTCAAGGATTTAGGCTATAATGTGCGATTTGTAAACATGGCAAAGGCTAAGTATTCAAATCCTATTACATTTTATAATGAATTTAAAGAAATAAATCCTAATATGTCCTTAAAAAAGATAGCTAAGATTCTTCCAGTAGTGTTAAAAATGGTTGAATATATAGATGAAATAGAAGATTATATACGAAAAAATATTGGCTTCGAAGTCGAAGTAGGCTCTTTTAATAGAGTCCATGAAGAATTCCTATCAGAGCTTAGAGCTGTAAGAAATAAGGAAGAACTGAATAATATTTATAATAAATTCATGAAGAGTTTCAAGGGAATCAAGGTTAACAAGCCTAAAAATCCACTTAGGGTCGGAATAGTAGGTGAGTATTATACTATTATAGAGCCCTTCAGCAACCATTACATTGAAAAAGAGCTAGCTCAAATGGGAATAGTAGTTGACAGATGGATGAATATTACAAATTCACTGCTTCATCGTCCTGAGAAAAAGGCAAAGGAGCATATAAAAAAATATGCTAAGTATGATATGGGAGCTACAAGTATGTATAGCATAGACAAGGCATTGGAATTTGCTAAAAAAGGTTATGATGGAATAATCCATATAAAATCAGCAGGCTGCACACCTGAAATTGATGCCATGTCTGTACTGCAAAACATAAGTACTGATTATAAAATACCCATACTATATTTTAGCTTTGATTCACAGACCAGTGATACAGGAATACAAACTCGTCTTGAAGCATTTTATGACATGATAACTATGAGGAAGGAGAAGCAAAATGAATAAGGCTTATTTGGGAATAGATATTGGCTCTATTTCTACTAAGGGAGTTATTATTGATGAAGATAACAATATTGTTGCTAAAGAATACCTATGGTCAGAAGGAGATCCTGTAGGAGCCGTGAAGCGCCTTTTAGTATCTCTAAATCAACAAATTGACATGGACAAATATCAGATTGTAGCAGTGGGAACAACAGGCAGTGCTCGTAAACTAATAGGGGTAATGACTGAGGCAGCAGTTGTAAAAAATGAAATAACAGCCCATGCAATAGGTACCACATCACTTTATCCGGATGTACGTACTGTTTTTGAAATAGGAGGTCAAGATTCCAAGATTATATTAATTGAAAATGGAATAGTTGTAGATTATGCAATGAATACCCTCTGTGCAGCGGGAACAGGTGCCTTTTTATCCAGTCAGGCACATAGACTAGGAATTAAAGTAGAAGAATTTGGGCAAATAGCATTAAAATCTAAGAAACCGACACAGATAGCTGCTCGCTGTACAGTTTTTGCAGAATCGGATTTGGTTCACAAAGCACAAATTGGTTATAAAAAAGAAGATATTATTGCTGGCTTATGCAAGTCAGTTGTTCTTAATTACCTCAATAATGTAGGTAAGGGTAAAAAAATAGTTCCTCCAATAGTTTTTCAAGGAGGAGTAAGTAAAAATGAAGGTGTAGTAAAAGCATTTGAAGCTGTTACTGGATATCCAGTAACAGTAGACCCAAATAGTCATCTAATAGGTGCATTAGGTGTGGCTATATTGGCAAAGAAATCTAGAATAGAAAAGACTTTTACATTTGATATAGCAAACATTGAATTTATCACAAAGGGAGTAGAATGTGGAAAGTGTTCTAATAATTGTGAAATCATATGCATATATAAGGATAATGAACTCATAGATGCTTGGGGTAACAAATGTGATAATGGAGCTATAAATATGCGAAGAGACAAGAAAAATACATTGTCAGCTTCCTTTTAGTATTTAAACAAAAAGAGCAACTTAGCTTGCTCTTTTTTTATTGAGAAAAATAGCTTGGATTTTCTATTTTGATATACTATATCGCTTAAAAGTATATGCTATTTCATAAAAAGCATACAAAAATCATCAATAAACATTAAAAAATGTTTAAAAGTATTGACTATTGAAAACGTATACATTAAAATAAACGTAAGTGGATATATCAACATAATAACATAATGATATAGAAAGAAATTAGGAGGTGAAAAATGGAGATTTTTAATTCAATGGTACCTAAATATTATATCATCAAAAATAGAATAATAGAGATGATAAATAGTGAAGAAATTACTGAAGCTGGAATGATTCCAAGTGAAAGAGAACTAGTGTCTATGTTTAATGTAAGTAGAATCACTGTAAAAAGAGCTATAGATGAATTAGTCAATGAAGGTTATCTGTATAGGATACAAGGAAAAGGGACCTTCATAAAATCAGATGAAGGGAATCATGATCTTGTTTCTCTTATGAGCTGTACTCAAGATATCATAAGGATGGGAATGACGCCATCGAAGAAATTAATATTTCATTCTGTTCAAGAAGCCGATGCAGTTCGTGTTAAAAGACTTCAATTGGCTAAGGGCGATAAAGTTCTAATGCTAAAAAGAGTATATTATGCAGACAATGAGCCATTAAACTACACTACTACATATCTTCCATGCAAAGTATTTCTTGGCATTGAAGATTATGATTTTAGCAAAGAATCAATATATGATGTAGTAGAAAATAAATATGGCGTTAAAATTACAAAGACTCAAAGAACCCTAGAAGCTGTTTTAGCTATCGATGAAGCGGCAGATCATTTAGAACTAGTTCAGAAAGAGCCAGTAATACTGTTTAGGGCCGTAACTATGGGAATAGTTAATGGCAAAGAAATTCCAATAGAAACCTTTAAAAGCTTTTATAGAACTGATAGATTTAAATTCTATATAGATCAAGTAAAGTAAATGTTGGACAAGCACAGTGAAGGCAAATCCTTGTTTTAAGCGGTGTATTATCAGCCGTTTCGAAATAAAAAATATTTTTGAGTAAAAAGAGGGGGAACAAAATGTCAAAGATTAAATCTTCAAAAAAAATAATTGTAATGCTTTCAATGTTAATGGCTGTAAGCCTAGTGTTTACAGGTTGTGGTGGCAGCAATAGTTCAACTGAAAATGATCTTGGTATTGCTCTAATAACATCAGCTGCAGGACCAAATGATAATGGTTACAATGCCTCAGCGATTAAAGGATTAGAAAAAGTAAAAAATGATTTTGGTATTAACTATAGAGTAGTTGAATCAACAGATATCCCTGGCAGTCTTGCAGAATTAGCAAAAGCAGGATATAAGCTTGTATTCTCACTAGAATACAATTTTGATGCCCTAATCAGTGGTGTTGGCGGAGGAAAGCCAATAGCAGAGCAATATCCTGATACGACTTTTGTCATTTTTAATGATAATCCAAACTTAAATGAAGACGGAACAGCTAAGCATAAAAATGTAGTTTCAGTTCTATTTGATGTTCATGAAGCATCATTTTTAGCTGGTGCATTAAGCGTACTAGTAAACGAAAACCATGATGTATTGTTCAATGAAGCTGATTATAATTTTACAAAAGACGATCAAGGAAGAAAAATTGGATTCTTTGGTGGTACAAAATCTAATGGAATCACAGTATTTGGTTATGGCTTTGCAGAAGGTATAGACTACATGGCTAAAAAGCTTGGAGTTAATTACTCATATATAAGTGATTATAATGTTGGATTTGGCGATTCAGCAGCAGGAGCTACAAAAGCAAACACATATTACTCAGAAGGAGCTAATATAATATTCTCAGTTGCAGGAGCTGTAGGAGACGGAGTAACATCAAAAGCTAAAGAAGTTAAAAAGCTAGCAATTGAAGTAGATGCTGATAAAGATAATAATCAACCAGGCTATGTATTGACAAGTGTATTAAAAAATACTGAAGTGCCTGTATATAGCATTGCAGAAAATTATAAGAATAACACAATGGATAAAATTCAAGGTCAGTCAATAAGCTATAATTTAGAATCAAAGGCAACAGGAATTACTGATTTGTCAGTTATTGAGTCAAAGGTAACAGAATCAGGACAAGCTAAATTGGAAGAAATCAAAGCTGAATTACAAGATATAGCAAATAAAATTGCAGCTGGTGAAATAAAAGTAACTAATGCTCAAGCAGGAGAAGAGTTCAATAAAGCTAACTTAAATAATGTGTCAATGCCAAATGACTAGAATCCAATAATAAGTATCTGATAAGAGGAGATATCATGAATAAGATAGAGACTTTTAATTTAACAAAAAAATTTGGTGATTTTATTGCAAATGATAATATTAATATTTCCATCAAGGAAGGTGAGATTACTGCAATTGTAGGCGAAAATGGAGCTGGTAAAACGACCTTGATGAATATGTTATATGGATTATTACAGCCGACAAGTGGAAAAATCCATATAAATGGCAAATCGGTAAATTTTAAGTCTCCTATAGATGCAATTGAACACGGTATAGGTATGGTGCACCAGCACTTTAAGCTGGTGCCCAGCCTTACAGTTTTTGAAAATATTATGCTTGGAATTGAAATAAAAAAGAAAGTTAAAATCGGGAAAGAATTCAAGTTAAATAGCTTTATAATCGATAAAAAGAAAGAAAAGGAAGAAGTACAGAAGATTATAGACCTTTATAAATTTGATTTGAATCCTGATGATAAAGTTGAAAATATTTCTATAGGAGCAAAGCAAAGAATTGAAATACTGAAAATGCTATATAGAAACGTTGATATTCTCATATTTGACGAGCCCACAGCAGTGCTTACACCACAAGAAGTAGATGAAATTCTAGAAAGCTTTAGGGAACTTAAGAAACAAGGTAAGACAATAATTCTCATAACACACAAGCTAAGAGAAGTAATGGATGTTAGTGACAATGTTATTGTCATAAAGCGTGGCAAGGTTTTAGGCGGTAAAAAGACTAAAGATACATCCAGTGAGGAGCTGGCAAGTTTAATGGTGGGAAGAGAGGTTCTAGTAAATGTTAACAAAGATAGGGCTAAAAAAGAAGGAGCCTCTGTTGTATATGAGCTTAGGAATATCTCCACTGAGCCTCAGCCTGGCAAGAAATGCTTAGATGGCATAAGCTTCAAGATTCATGAAGGTGAGATATTAGGTATAGCTGGAGTAGAAGGCAATGGACAAAGTGAACTAGTGAAGGTGATTACTGGTTTAATGGAATCATCAGAAGGCGAAATCTATATAAATGGTAAAGATATAACTAATAAATGGCCTAAGGAAATTAGAAAATCTGGCGTAGGCATCATACCTGAGGATAGATATGCTCAGGGATTATGTAGAGATATGAAGCTATCAGAAAATATAATAGCAGGTTATCATGATAGAGAAGAATACTCAAGGCATGGCTTTATGAAATTTAATAAAATAAAAGAGAAAACAAATAATCTTATACACAAGTATGATATAAGAGTTGCAGATAAAGATGGAAATGTATCACAGCTGTCAGGCGGCAATGCACAGAAGGTAATAATTGCAAGAGAATTTGAGTCTGATCCAAGCTTATTGATAGCTTCCCAACCCACTAGAGGTGTGGATATAGGATCAATTGAATTTATTCATAATAGAATACTGAAATTTAGAAAAAGGAACAAGGCTATTCTTTTAGTATCAAGTGAATTATCCGAGATAATGAACCTAAGTGATAGAATAGCAGTTATGTACAAAGGAAAAATAATTGACATCGTAAATGCAGAAGAGACAACAGCTTCCGAGCTAGGATTACTCATGGCGGGAATTGGTAAAAACAAAGAATTATGCAAGGGGGATGAAGATGAAGTCAATAGAAAATAAATCTAAAAAGATAACTGGTATACTAATCCCTATTCTTGCAGCATTTATTTTAGGCGCTGTATTGATAATCTCCATAGGAGAGAACCCCATATTAACATATAAAATAATGATTCAAAAGTCTTTATTTGATTCATCGGGCATACTAAAGACTCTACATTTTGCCTCTCCTTTAATATTGACTGGTCTAGCTATAGCTATTACATTTAAAGCTAATATTTTCAATATGGGAGTTGAAGGTGCAGCTGTATTAGGAGGCTTCTTTGCTGGGGTAGTTGGCTTTTCAGTACATGGTCTGCCACCTATATTACACGTTATTTTATGTCTATTAACTGGGGTTTTGACGGGTATGCTATTTACATTGATACCAGCAATCCTAAAGGCATATTTCAAAGCTGATGAAATGGTAGTTACATTGATGCTTAACTATGTAGTATTTGAGCTGGTAAAATATCTGTCTCAAGGAGTATATAGAGATCCTGCCTCAGGCTATGTAGCCACATATGCAATTTCTTCAAGCGCAATGTTCAATAAATTATTTGGAACAGATATTACTATTTTCTTTTTCATTGCATTATTAGCTTTTTTCATACTTTATATAGTATTTAAAAAGACGAAATTAGGCTATGAAATAACTGCAATAGGAAAAAATCCAGAGTTTGCCGAAGCAATGGGTATGAAAGTAAGTACAAATATTATAAAGATAATGCTTATAAGCGGAGCATTAAGTGGACTGGCAGGCGCTGGTTATCTAATGAGTGAAAAATATAGATTTACTTTAGATTTCTCTGGTAATCCTGGTTTAGGCTGGGATGGTATGCTTATCGCCTTATTAGGAAGCCATAATCCAATAGGTGTATTAATTGCTTCTATATTCTATGCTGCCTTAAAAACAGGCAGTGAATATATAGGAATATATACAAGCGTTCCAAAGGATATTGTTGCAATTATTCAAGGACTGTTAATACTATTCTTATCAGCAAAATTTGTAAGTGATAAGTTTAATATTACTGGATTAATCAAGAATAAAATCAATAAGAAAAAATCAGCAAGCATAAAATTAAATGAAAATGGAGGGAAGCAATAATGAGACTACTAGACAATATATTGTACGATATGGTATATCATAGTACCCCTCTAATTTTAGCAGTATTGGGAGGATTGTTTGCTTATAAGGCTAATGTGCTTAATATTGGACTTGAGGGAATGATATTGATGGGGGCATTTTCTAGTTCTCTCCTTATTCTACTGTTTGGAAATTATTATCTAGGAATTATATTAGCCATAATTTGCACTTTGATTGTAGGATTAGTGTTCTCAATATTTAGCATATCTCTAAAGAGTAATTTTATCATTACTGGATTTGGTTTAAATATTTTAGTATCTGCTATTTGCACTTTTATATTGAAATTTAAAAAACTGCCAAATATAAATATTACTCATTTAGTAAATATAAATGATTTAAAAATTAAATTACCTATTATTAAAGACATACCTGTTTTGTCAAGCTTATTAAGCGGTCATACTCCAATAACATATTTAAGTATAGCTTTAATTTTCATAGTTGCTATTGTACTGTATAAGACTAAATTTGGAGTACATCTTAGAGTTGTAGGAGAAAATGAAGAAGCTGCAAAATCAGTTGGTATTAAAATCAATCATTATAAATATGCGGCAATTTTAATAGGGGCATTATTATGTGCTTTAGCAGGTATAAATTTATCCTCTGAAAGAATGGCATTATTTACAGACAACATGATAGCAGGAAGAGGATTTATAGCAATTGCAGCAATCTACTGTGGAAAAGCAAGCCCTTATAAGTCATCTGTTTACGCTATAATATTTGGATTAGCTAAATCTCTAGCTATTAATCTTGGCTTATATGCAGGTCCTATATCAGGATTATTTGAAATGATTCCTTATTTGATGATAGTGCTTGTACTATTCATAGTATCAGGAATTAGCAGCAAAAAAACTAATTTAAGGGGGTTTTAATTAGTGAATAAAACAGCCTTATTAATAATAGACATGGTAAAAGACTTCACTGATCCAGAGGGACTAGTTTTCTATCCACAAAACCGAGAAGTTTTGCCGAGAATAAAGAAAGTCCTTGAGGAGTGTAGAAAAAAAGATATATTAGTCATATTTTTTAGACATAGCTATAGGAAAAACAAATTTGATAAAAACCTGATTAATATGAGACCCAATTGTATCGAGGGCAGTGGCGGAGATGAAATAGATCAAATGCTTACTGTTGATGAAGAAAAAGACTATGTTATTAAAAAAAGAAGATATAGTGGATTCTTCGGAACAGATTTAGACTTAGTACTAAGAGAAAATAATATTGAAAATGTTATTATAACAGGAACTAAGACCAATTGCTGCATAAGAGCAACGGTTACAGATGCCTATTATTTAGACTATAACGTATATGTTGTATCTGACTGTGTGGCAACTAATGATGATGTAGTAAATGATGTTCATTTATCTGATATTAAAAAGTACTTTGGAAAAGTAGTATCATCAGAAGAGCTTTCTGAACTTCTTGAAAAAGGAGAGCTATAGGATGAAGTACGACATAGTTACTAGCGGATATATTAGCATGGATAGGATTATAAAAGTAGAGAGCCCCTTGGAAATTGGATACACTTCTATTATTTCCAATTCAGATAACACGAAAGTTTATTATGGAGGCTGCCCGATTAATATTTCATGTATACTAGGAAAATTGGGATTAAAAGCACTGCCCATAATAAGAGTTGGTGAAGACGCTGATACTGCTGAGTTTATAAAATATTTAGAATCAGCAAATGTAATTCTTGATGCAGTTGATGTAATTAAAGGTGAGTCATCATCAAATTGCTATATTGTTTCTGATAAAAATAATAATCATGTCACTATTTTTTATCCCGGAGCAATGGATTCAAAGTATAGCAAGGATATGGCTGATGAGTTTTTTGCAGCTTCAAAGCTAGGAGTACTGACAGTAGGCTCATATAAAGATAACTTGGAATTCTACAATAAGTGCAAAAAATATAAATTGCCTATAGTCTTTGGTACAAAGCTAGATTATGATGCATTTCCTAAAGATTTTCTTAAAGAAATTATGCTTAATAGCAAGATCATCTTTTCCAATGAGTCAGAAGCAAAGGACATCATATCAATTATGGATATCGATGATATTACCGATTTATTTAAGCTCGGCTCTGCGGAAATTATAGTAACGACTTTAGGTGAGAATGGAAGTCAATATTACGCAAAAACTACCACAGGCTTTGAAACTGAAAAAATCAGGCCATGCAAGGCTGAAAGAGTAGCAGATGCTACTGGTGCAGGTGATGCATATATTTCAGGATTTTTATATGGATATCTTAATGATAAAAGTATTAGGGAATCCTGCTATATGGGCAGTGTAATGTCTTCCTTTATTATAGAAAGCGTTGGATGTACTACTAATGCACCAAGCTATGAGGTATTTTCTAAACGATATGAAGCATATTTAAAGAGTATCTAGAAATCATTTATTTTAACTGACATAACAGATTAAATTAATGCAGGTAGATATCTCAAATATTTAATAGAATATTAAGGCATTATTTTATTATTTTGGTTAAAAAGTTTGGACTAAAATTTAAAGGAGAGGAGATATTTATGTCTACTTTATATTTAAAGGCTAGTAAAGAGGATATATCAAAATACGTAATATTTTCAGGAGATCCTTGGAGAGTTGAAATATTACAAAAATTACTGGATAATCCAAAGCATATAGCTTTTAGCAGGGAATTTAACACATATACAGGAACATATAAGGGTGTTCCTATTACAATATCCTCAACTGGAATAGGTGCTCCTTCTGCCGCTATTGCTATGGAAGAACTATATGATTGTGGAATGGAAGTAGCGGTAAGAATGGGAACTGTAATGGGTTTAAAAGATGATATGTTAGGCAAATTATTGATACCGAATGGCGCTATGAGAATGGAATCAACCAGTGATACTTATGCACCTAAAGGTTTTCCAGCAGTAGCTAACATAGATTTAATAAACTCCATGAATAGAAGTGTATTATCAAATAACAGAAAATATATAAATGGCATTACATGTACTATGGATGGTTTTTATAGTCAAATGAGAGAATCCAGATTATCAAAAAAGATGAATACCGATATATTAAAGACATTTGACGATATTGAAAAATACAATATATCTGGTGTTGATATGGAAACCAGCTTAATGCTTGTTTTAGGTAATTTAATGGATATTAAAGTATGTAGCGTGACTATGACAACTGTTCTAAGAAACTTAAAAGAAGTTCTTGAAGGTGAAGATAGAAAGAAGGCTGAAGAGGATTTATGTAAAATAGTCCTTGATGGGATTATTATTTATGATAGAGAGGGATACAAATATGAATAAATTAGACTTTAATAAAAAACTAATTATAGGAATGGTACATTGCTTGCCTTTTCCTGGTACAGTTAAATATAAGGATAATATGTCAGAAATAATTTCCCAAGCAATAAACGATGCTATTACACTTGAAAAGGCTGGCGCTGATGCCATCATTATCGAAAACATGGGAGATGACCCATTCAACATTAAACTAGACAATATCCAAGTGGCAGCTTTGGCATCAGTGGGTACACTGGTTGCAGAAAAGGTCAATATACCTATTGGAATTGACGCCGCTATGAATGATTATGAAACAGCATTATCTATAGCTAAAATCATCAATGCTGATTTTGTTAGGATACCAGTATTTGTTGATACTGTAGAGTTTTATGGTGGAATTATTAAGCCAGTTGCAAGAGAAGCATTATTATATAGAAAGCAAATAGGAGCAGAAAATGTGAAGATATTTGCAGATATTCAAGTTAAACATACTCATATGGTGCTTCCAACTGTTTCTATAGAAGATTCAGCAGGTGCAGCTATTAGCTGTGGAGCTGATGCTATTATTGTTACAGGAACTCACATAGGTAAAGAGACACCTATTGAAATAATTAAAAAGGTAAAAGCTATGTCCTCTATTCCTGTTATAGCTGGAAGTGGAGTCAATAAAAACAATGTAAAAGAACAGTTAGGTATAGCTGACGGAGCTATTATTGGCTCTGCATTAAAAGTCGGCGGTGTAATTACAAACCCAATTTCTTATGAACTAACAAAGGAAATTGTAGATAATCTAAATAAATAGGAGTGAAATCAAATGATGAGACCAATGAAACTAGCAGGTAAGGAGCTTATGTTCGGAGCAGGCTGCTTAGAGCACCTGAAAACATTAAAGGGCAGTAAAGCCTTTATTGTCACAGGCGGGACAAGCATGAAAAAAAGTGGAATACTTCAAAAGGTTATAGACTACCTAAAAGAAGCTAATATTGACAGCACTGTATTTTCTGGTGTTGAACCAGATCCTTTATTCAGCACTGTAGAGAAAGGTGCTAATGCTATGAAAGAATATAAGCCAGACATTATAATAGGTCTAGGCGGAGGTTCAGCAATGGATGCTGCAAAGGCTATGTGGATATATTATGAAAACGAAGAATTAAAAACCTTACATGATATATTGCCTCCAAACGAATTCCCTAAATTAAGAAATAAGGCTTACTTAGTATGTATACCTTCCACAAGTGGAACAGCAAGTGAAGTAAGCAGGTCAATAGTTATTACAGAAGACGAAACTCATAAAAAATACGGCATTGGAAATATGGAGATGATGCCTGATATAGCAATATGTGATCCAGCTGTTACTGTTTCTATGCCTGATAAAATCACAGCTGAAACAGGAATGGATGCATTAGCCCACGCATTAGAAGCCTGGGTGTCAAATAGAGCTAATCATGTCAGTGATATACTTGCAGAGGCAGCAGTTAAGGATATAGTAGAATATTTACCTAGAGTATTTGAAGATAGAAATAGTTTAGAATACAGAGAAAAAATGCTGAATGCTTCATTAGTAGCTGGAATGGCATTCACTAATGTATCTTTAGGAATAGTTCATTCAATGGCTCACACTTTAGGAAGCCTTTATGGTCTTGCACATGGATTGTTGAATGCTGTTTTACTCCCATTTGTTATGGAGTTTAATAGCCAAAATATTGAGGCCAAGGATAAATATGAAAGACTGGCTGCTAATTTAAATAAAAATATGGATTTAATAAGTACAGTAAAGGAATTAAATAGTAAGGTAAATAATCCATCTACCTTGAGTGATTTAATACCAGATGAAAAGAGCTATCTTGAGAATATGGATACAATGATAGATATGGCCTTAGCAGATGGATGTACAAAGACAAATCCAATTATTCCAACAAGAGAAGAATTGCGTGATCTATATTTATATTCATATTACGGAAGAAGGTAGGTAGAAGACATGAAACTGATTTGTTATTTATCAAATGGATATCCAACTATAGAAAGCAGCATTGAGATGGCTAAAATATATACTGAGGCTGGATGTGATGTTATTGAAGTCGATTTTCCATCACATGATCCATATCTAGAGGGAGAATTCATAGCCGGCAGAATGAAAGAGGCTTTAAATAACTGCGATGATTATGCCAAATATATGGATGGAATTATAAAGATAAAAAAGGAAAATCCTAATACACAGATGCTGCTTTTAGCTTATGGAAATACTATAGAAAGAATTGGCGTAGATAAATTTATAAAATTTTGTTTAGATAATGATATCAAAGACCTTATTTTTGTAGGAGAAAACACTGAGCTTATAAATAAGCTAATTGACAATGACTTGAAAATATCCTGCTACGTTCAATTCCATATGCCTGAAGAAGAAGTTAAAGCAGCCATAGAGTCTAATGGTTTCGTATATATGCAGGCAAAACCTATGTCAAATAATATTAATGATAAGTATCCTACATTGAAGGATTGTATTGCTCACTTAAAAGCTCTAGGCATAGATAGAGAAATTTACTGTGGAGTAGGCATTAGAGATGCTGAAGACATAAGGATGGCGAAGGCTGCCAATGCAGATGGAGTATTTGTTGGAAGTACAATATTGAAGCTTCATAATGACATACCAAAATTAAAATCCACAATTTTAGATTTGAAAAATGCAACAAAATAACTAATAGAACAAGAGAGCTTTTTCTCTTGTTCTATTTTATTATTACTATATCTATTACGTATTTCTAAGTAGAAAACATCAAGTATATGATTATTATACTGTATAGATATAATAAACTGAGAGAAAAAGAGAACGATTTTTTTGGTATATTAACACGAATAATGACGTATATGTGTACAATATGAACAAAATGGGTTATAATAGTTATTATTATTATTGATTATATTCATGAGTTACAAGAGTTGATAAAAGGAGGCAGTTTAATGGGGGATGAAAAAACTGGTATCCAAGAATACTATGAATTATCACAAAAAGTTGCTGAAGCTATAGAAGCTGTTCTTGGCATCGATGTAACAATAATGAATGAATCTATGGAACGTGTAGCAGGGACAGGTATTTATAAAACCTTAGTCAATGATCAGATTGAGAAAAATTCTGCCTTTGACAGATGTCTGTCTACTGGTAAATCTCAGGTTATAACTGACAGATGTCCGGAAAGTTCATTGTGCTGTGGCTGCTCAAGGATTTTAACCTGTGTCGAACATGCTGCAATTTGCGTTCCCATTAGGCAAGGAGAGAAAGTTATTGGTGTACTAGGTATCATTGCTTTTAATGAAGAACAAAAAAAACAGATTATTAAAAATGCAGATATTTATTTAAACTATCTGGAAAAGATGGCTCTTCTTCTCGAGGGAAAATATTCAGAATTCCAAGTTAACATGGAAAAAAAGATATTGTCAGATAGAATGAAGGGGATACTAGATACCATTAATTCAGGAGTTGTAATCTATGATGGAAAGGGTAAGGTTTTATACAAGAATAATTCTTTAGTTAGGATTTTAAACGAAATGGGCATAGAGGACATTGATTGTTTTGTGAAGGAGATTAGGAAAAACCAGCTTCTTCAAAGTCTTTTAGATAATGATGAATGTACCCGCCCCTGTGAAATAGCAATAGATATTCTTGGCGTAAAGTATAGCCTTCTTGTAACCATCACTTGCTTGAATACTGATAGTCTTTCTAATGAAGTTATGTTGACTATCCAAAACATAAACTATTTTAAAAAGCAGGTAATGCAGTCTATTGAAAAGAACCAGCTTAGACTTCAATTTGATAATATCTTAGGCATATCAGATGGTATTCTTGAAGTAAAAAAACTTGCAGAGAAAGCAGCTTTATCTGATTCTAATGTATTGATACTAGGTGAAAGCGGAACAGGAAAAGAACTTTTTGCTAGAGCAATACATAATTGCAGTGATAGAAAAGAACATGCCTTTGTTCCTATTAACTGTGGTGCGATACCAGATGAATTATTTGAAAGCGAACTTTTTGGCTATGAAAAAGGTGCTTTCACTGGAGCCTATGCAAATAAGATTGGAAAATTTGAAATAGCTGATAAGGGGACTGTTTTTTTAGATGAAATCAGTGAAATGCCATATAGGCTACAGGTAAAATTACTGAGAATCCTACAAGAAAAAGAAGTATCTAGGATTGGAAGCAATAAGATACAAAAAATTGATATCAAGATAATAGCAGCTACAAATGTTGACTTGCAGAAGCGAGTTAGAGAAGGCTTATTTAGGGAGGATTTATACTATAGACTTAACGTTATACCAATAAACATTCCTCCATTAAGAAAACGTAAAGAGGATATTGTATTTATTACCAATCATTTTATAAAATATTATGCTGAAATCCTAAAAAAGGACATGAGGTGTATAAGCAATGAAGCCATGTCTCTGCTTTTGAAGTATCCTTGGCCAGGAAATGTACGGGAGCTTCAGAACCTCATAGAATATGCAGTCAATTTCGAGACAGGAAAAATGATTCGTAGTGAATTAATTGAGAAAAGACTTCTATCTAATCAGGATAAGAGTAATCTATCAGATCGCTTTGATGGTAAATCTCTTGGTGCTTCAATAAAAGAGCTAGAAAAAGAGCTTATCAGTAACTGTATAAATAAATACTCATTTTTTAACAGTAGAGATTATATGGTACAGCAGGTGTGTAACGAATTAGAAATAGGAAGAGCTACTTTTTATAGAAAAATAAAAGAACTAGACATTTGTCTCAACAATGAGACTTGTCTCAATAATGAGAATCGGGAGTTGGATGTCTAAAAAACGTAACATAGGTAGAAACAGATTTTATTTAGTCTCATTGTTGAGACTTTGTGATTATAAAACATGACCAAATCCCTATATTAATATGGCATGACTATTGCATTATTTAAACAAGACACATAATTAAACTACGGGAGGAATGTCATGAAAAAAATAATTGTTTTTGGAAGTAAGCATTGACCAGGCTGTGCTCCAATGAAAGAGTTTCTTTCGAGCGAAAATATTCGGTTTTTATATCTAGATATTACCGAAAATATGTTGAATTTAAAAAACTTCCTAAAGTATAGGGACAAAGCACCTGAATTTGATGAAATTAGGAAGGCTGGCAGAGTAGGTCTGCCTTGTATTGTAATAAATAATGGTGAAGAAATTATTTTTGATAAGTCATTATTAAATCTTGAGGAATTAAGAATGGAATAAGGAGGTAAACAAGTTGATTAAAAAACTCGGATTGACATTTGAGAAAATGTATAAACGTCCTTTTTACAGAGTCTTGGTATTCATATTTGGAATTCTTTCTCTTCCGTTTGTTTTTATCAAGCATATGAAAAACAAACAAAATAATGATTATTCTAAGTTAAGAGGAAGTATTTATGAGAGGCTTGAAAAAGATGGCGTTAAAGATGAAATATATAATAATGCTAAAGAACAACTTAAGAACAAACAGTCATTTTTCAAGAAAGAATTAAGCGCAGAAGAATTTGAACGTCAAGTCAAGGATATTACAAATAAGCAGTTTAATGAAATTATTGATAATGAATTAAATATAGTATCTAGACAGAACCAAGTAAGTGATGTTACTTTTTGCAATACTTTTATAGAGATGTTTAGTAATAAATTATTTCTTGCTGCTTCAATAATTCTTTCTTTTCCAATGTATATATTGATTTTGATTTTTAGCAATCCTTATTCAAAATATATTGTTGAAAGACTTTTTATGATGGTATTTGTAATATTTGGTGTTACTTGGTTGGTGTTTACAATAATGTACTTATCACCAATGGATCCTGCTACTAACATATTAGGACAAACAGCAACACCAGATCAAGTTGCGCAGTTCAATAGCATTTATGGATTAGATCAGCCTTACCATATTCAGCTTTTGAACACTTTTAAAAATTTATTTTCATTTGATTTAGGGAAATCCTACGTAGGAAATGAGGATGTATTGTCAGCAATATTAAGAAAATTCCCTATAACATTACAGTTGACATTTGCATCTCTTTTAGTTGCAATTTTAATTGCAATACCTTCGGGAATTATTTCTGCAATAAAACAATATTCTTCATTTGACTATATGTTTATGCTGTTCGCTTTGTTAGGATTATCCATACCAAATTTCTGGTTGGGATTAATTTTAATATTGAATTTTTCAATTAAATTGAAATGGCTACCAGCCACATTTGTTGTAGGAAATTGGAAAACGCTTATTATGCCAAGTATTGTTTTAGGTACAGGTCTAGCTGCCAGCGTAGCTAGGATGACCAGATCTTCTATGCTAGAGGTAAAAAATATGGATTATATTACAACAGCTCGTGCAAAAGGACTAAATGAAAAAAAGGTCATTACAAAGCATATTCTTGGCAATGCTATGATACCTATAGTTACAGTTATAGGATTACAATTTGGTGGTATGCTTGGAGGAGCTGCTGTTACAGAGAAAGTATTTAACATCAATGGTATTGGTAGCTTCATAGTAGACAAGCAGTTTATTCCTGACATACCTATTGTTTTAGCAGGTGTAGTATATGTTGCAGTAATCATAAGTTTAGCTAATCTAATAGTTGATATTATGTATTCATTTTTGGATCCAAGAATTAAATCCAAAATGAAATCCTATTAAGGAGAGTATGGCTATGGTAAATAAACAATATCAGAAAAGAATTGAACATAGGAAATTAAATAGTTTTCAAGAGTATAAAACTTCCACACTTGCGTGGGGAGCATCCTTATTGTTATTTTTAGTTATTTTTCTTTCAAGCATAGATATAGCAAGCGGTGAGATAAATTATCTATCTATGGCTGTATCTGCTGTGTTTTTGGCATCTGGTATCATCCAATATCTAGTCACTTTGAAAGTCAAGAAAGAGATATTGAAATATGATGATATTAAACGCTCAACAAGAATAATAGGATATTTTCTTATCCCATTTGCAGTGACAGGAAACTTTTTCATGGCAATAGCTGGATTTACATTGATTAAGAAGGAAAAAACTATTGAGTACACTCTTTGCATATACTCTATATTGACTTCTTTTACAATTATGCTTATTTCGGCATTGAATTTATTCAAAGAATATGTATCTAACACATTTATGTTAGGTATGGGTGTACTGCTTGGTATTACTTTATTTTATGTATTCACCATGCTTATGGTATCAAAGTATGTTAATGGAAAACATGTTGATAAAAAACTGATACCTGTTGCAATACCTCTTATTCTTAGTATTTTCATTGGTAATGTATTTGCATTTATTTTAGGATTGATAATTATAAGTAAAGTAAGACATAAAGATGAGGAAATATCTATTGAATGGATTGATGTTCTAAGAAGATTATTCAGAAACTATATGTCAGTCTTAGGAATGTTTGTAGTGACACTGCTTATTTCATTATCTATCTGTAGCTACCTAACATTTGATTATTCTATTGCAATAGATAATAATTATTCAGCTATACTTTTATCGCCTTCTCTAGAGTATCCTTTTGGTACAGATAATTACGGCAGATGTGTGTTTACAAGAATTGTATTTGGTGCTAGGATTTCTTTAGTTGTAGGTCTGATTTCTACATTAGTACCTATTGTCATTGGTGGTATTTTAGGAGCAGTGTCAGGTTATTATGGAAAGAGAGTAGACAACATCATTATGAGACTGCTGGATGTGCTTTATGCTGTTCCAGGAATGCTATTGGCAATTGCCATAGTAGCTGCTTTTGGAGCTAATACGATGAATTTGATTTTGGCACTAAGTATTGGTTCTATACCTATGTACGCGAGAACTGTGAGGGCAACAGTTATGAGTATTGCCAACCAAGAGTTTGTAGAGGCAGCGAAAGCCTGTGGAGCAAAAGACTTTACCATAATATTCAAGCATATTTTACCGAACTCTATGGCACCTATTATCGTAAGAGCAACCTTAGGGATAGGAGGAGCCGTACTATCTACTAGTTCTTTGAGCTATCTAGGGTTAGGAGTTGAGCCACATATTCCAGAGTGGGGAAATATTCTTAAGATAGGAAGTGCTTATCTTGAGACAAGCCCATATTTGGCTATTTTCCCAGGGCTAGCAATTATACTAATTGTTTTGGCTTTTAACTACTTTGGTGACGGTCTTAGAGATGCTTTAGATCCTAAGTTAAAGTAAGGAAGGAGGTTATATTTTGGATAATAATATATTAGAAATTAAAAATCTTCATGTTCATTATATTACAGAAGATGAAACAGTTAAGGCAGTGAATGGTGTGAACCTATCCTTAAAGCAAGGAGAAAGCTTAGGTCTAGTAGGTGAAACAGGTGCTGGTAAAACTACTACAGCATTATCTATAATGCAATTGGTGCCATATCCTCCTGGTGTAATCACAGATGGTGAAATATTATTCGAAGGTAAAAACCTTATTTACAATACAGATAAAGAAAATCAGCAAATGAGAGGGTATGGTATCTCTATGATATTTCAGGATCCTATGACTTCTCTAAATCCAATAATGACTATCGGAGAACAACTGGTAGAGGTTGTTTTAGCCCATAAAAAGGTTAGTAAAGAAGAGGCAAAAAAACAGGTAATAGAGCTATTAAAGATTGTAGGCGTTAAAGAAGATAGATTTAATGATTATCCTCACCAGTTTTCAGGTGGTATGAAGCAAAGAGTAGTTATTACCATGGCACTTTTATGTAATCCAAAGTTATTGATTGCAGATGAGCCTACTACAGCTTTAGATGTGACTATACAAGCTCAGGTTCTAGATATTATTCATGACCTGCAACGAAAGTATAATATGTCTATGATTCTAATAACTCATGATTTAGGTGTTGTTGCTGAAACCTGTGATAAGGTTGCTATTATGTATGCTGGTGAAATAGTAGAGACAGGTACTATAGAAGAGGTATATACAAATGCTAAGCATCCTTATACTAGAGGTTTATTCGAATCAATACCAAAGCTAGATGAAGATAGTGAGAAGTTGATACCTATTCCTGGTAGCACTCCTAATGCTGCAGCATTGCCAACAGGATGTTATTTCCATCCGAGATGTAAGCATAGACAGGAAATTTGCGAGAAGGTTTCGCCACCTGTTAAAGGACAGTCACATTTATATAAATGTCATTTTTCATTATTTGAAAAGGAGCAATAAATATGAGGCCTTTGTTGGAAGTCAAAAACTTAAAAAAATATTTTAGTGTACCTAATGGACATTTACATGCAGTTGATAATGTTAGCTTAGCAATCAAAGAAGGGGAGACCTTAGGCATTGTTGGAGAATCAGGATGTGGTAAAAGTACTCTAGGAAGAGTTATCCTTCGTTTACACGAGCCTACCTCTGGAAATGTTATATATGATGGAATGGATATTACAACATTTAATAAAGAGGAAATGCGTCAGATGAGAAAGCATATGCAGATTATCTTCCAAGATCCTTATGCCTCTCTAAATCCGAGGTTTACAATATCGCAGATTATTGAGGAGCCTTTGAAGCTGCACAATATGTATAAAAATGACAAGGAAAGAAAAGAACGAGTTGAGGGTCTTATGGAATATGTAGGTTTGTCTAAGCGTGCTTATAACCTGTATCCACATGAATTTGATGGTGGAAGACGTCAGCGTGTTGTTATAGCAAGAGCACTATCCATAGGTCCAAAGTTTATTGTTTGTGATGAGCCTGTAAGTGCGTTAGATGTTTCTGTGCAAGCACAAATATTAAATCTAATGATGGAACTTCAAGAGAAATTTGGACTTACTTACATTTTTATATCTCATGATTTATCAGTTGTTAAGCATATCTCCGATAATATCGGTGTTATGTACCTAGGACAGCTTATAGAAAAAGCTCCTAAGAAGGATATATTTAAGCAGCCTCTACATCCGTATACTATTGCCTTACTATCAGCTATACCTTCTACTAATATTAAGGTTAAGAAAAAGAAGATTATTCTTAAAGGGGAGATAGTATCACCTATTAATCCTAAGCCTGGATGTAGATTTTCTGTTAGATGTCCATTTGCAACAGAGCAATGTGCTCAAGAAAATCCACCATTTATGGAGGTCGAAGAGGAGCATTTTGTAGCTTGCTTCAGATATAAAGAGATTCAGAATGGGACACTACACTATGATACCAAATAATAAATAATTTTAATTATTAATTCCTGTTAAGGGAGGTGGTATCAACATCATAAAATGCTAGACAACTTTAGTTTTGTACCAACTTATAAAATATAACAAAGGAGAGATTTTAAAATGAAAAAAACAGTAGCTTTATTTCTAGTTGCAGTATTGATGCTAGGAGTACTATCAGGTTGTAATGTAAAGACAAAAGACCAAGCAAATGACGGCAATGCAGATAACTCTGCTGCAAATGGACAACCAGTTGACATTACAATACTATCTATGAGCTCTAATGAAAAGGATGTTAATATAGTAAGAGACCAGCTTTCTAAGGCAGGCTTTAATGTTAAGCTAAATATACAACCAGACTATGGTAGCTTTACTGGTCAAAAAGATGCAGGTAACTATGACCTAGCAATATCAGGCTGGACTACAGTCACAGGAAACCCTGACTATGCTGTAAGATCTATATTTACAACAGGTGGAGATTATAACGATTATGGTCTATCAGATCCAGATCTTGACAGACTTGTAGATGAGGCTGCTACTCAAACACCTGAAGAATATGTTAAGACTTATAAAGAGCTTGAAAAAATACTTGTAGAAGATAATGCTTACATTATTCCTCTATATTCAAATTACAAGAGCCAAGCTATAAACCAAGAAGTGTTAAAGCTAGATAGCGTTAGATTAAGCAAATCTCGTTCACTACCATGGGAAGAGCTTGATTTTATTGATGAGTCAAAAAGAACAACAGAACCATTTTTATTTAGCCAAACTATGCCTTCACTTACTTCTTTAGACCCTATAAAAGGTAATGATGGTTCTATCAATATCATTAATACTAACCAATATGTTAGATTAGTTAACCTTACAGATGACGACGAAGTAACTTCAGAAGGTTCTTTATCTTATAATCATGCTATAGGAGAAGGTAATCAAGAGTATTACTTTATTTTAAGAGATGACGTAAGATTTGCTAAAGTAGTAGATAAAAAAGCAGTTGATTCTGGTGAACTTGTAGCTGCAGAAGATGTTGTTTTCTCAATGAACAGAGCAAAAGATAAAGACTCAGTTCCTGATCACAGAACATACAGCTTACACTCAAGCATGGATAAAATTGAAATAGTTACTGATATTGAAGAATTAGAAACTAAAAAAGCATCTGGTAAAGATATAACTATAAAGGAAGCTTTAGAAAAAGATTTACAAAACCCAATCAAAGAAATTGTAGCTGATAAAAAGGATGTTAAAAATGCAGATGGAAAGTATCAAGTAGTTAAAGTAACTACTAACAAACCATTCCCACAAGTATTGAACTACCTAGCACATCAATCAGCAGGTATTGTTTCTAAAGCTCAAGTAGAAGCTATAAATACTTATGATGTAGCTACTTATGATAGAAACAAGGATATAGCTTATGGTGACCAAACTACTATAACTGAAGGTGCAACATATAACAATACTTTAGCTACTAGTGGACCATATATTGCTGTTTACAAGAATGACTATGAAGTAGTATTTGAAAAGAACCCTGGATATATGCAAGGAACAAAGCATGAACCTAAGATATCAAAAGTAGTTGTTAAATTCATTAAAGATGCTGACAGTTCACTTTCAGCATTTAGAAGTGGAGAAGTTCATGTATTATACAGTGTTCCTGAAGATAAATATTCATTAATAGAAAATGATCCTAAATTCTTCCTTCAAAAGAGACCTAGTAATGGAGTTTCTTATGCATTCTTTAACTTGAAAGGAAGCAGCAAATTCTCTGATGCTAACTTAAGAAAAGCAGTTCTATACAGCATCAATCAAGATGAATTTTTAGCTGTATATAACAACTTAAAGATTAAAGCTTATTCTACAGTTTCTACATTGGTAGATACTGGTAATATCCACAATGCAGATCCTGCAAAAGCAAAAGAATTCTTAAACAAATACTGGGAAAGCCAAAAGTAGGAGATAATTAAATATATAGAACAAGAAGACATGGAACAAAGTTTCCTGTCTTCTGTTCTTTATATTATTAGAATAAGGTATACAGATACTAGGACAAGGGTTATAATTAAGGTGAATATAAAAGGGGAGGCAGGGTATATGTGTTCTGAATGCTTAAACAGCCAAATTGATAATTTATCTGGGATGGTTGGAAACACTCCTTTACTGGAAATCAAACTAAAGTATAAAAATGAAGAACGTACAATTTATGCCAAAGCTGAGCATTATAATTTAACAGGTAGCATTAAAGACAGAATGGCTTTACACATTTTAAAAAAATCTTATGAGCTTGGCAGATTGAAGCCAGAAGATACAATAGTCGAAGCAACTAGCGGAAATACAGGTATTGCTTTTTCTGCAATAGGTAGGGCGTTAGGGCATAGGGTAACTATTTTTATGCCTGATTGGATGAGTCAAGAAAGAATAAATCTAATGAAAAGCTATGGAGCTGATGTTCAATTAGTTAGCAAAGAAGAAGGCGGTTTTTTAGGCAGTATTGATAAAGCAGATGAGCTTGCTGAAAAAAATGCAAACGTTTTCTTACCTCATCAATTTTCAAATACAGATAATTGCGAGGCTCATTATAGAACAACTGGACCAGAAATATGGCACCAGCTTCAAGAGATTGGCATCAAGCCAGATGGAATGGTAGCAGGAGTAGGAACAGGTGGTACTATTATGGGAGCTGGTGGATATCTAAAAGAAAAAAATCCAGATATTAAGCTTTTTCCATTAGAGCCAGCTAATTCACCTACGTTATCTACTGGTCATCAAGTAGGTAAGCATAGAATACAAGGTATATCAGATGAATTCATTCCTTCTATAGTAAAGCTAGAGAAGTTAGATGATATAATCCATGTTGATGATGGAGATTCAATTATTATGGCTCAAAAGCTAGCTGCTAGACTAGGATTAGGAGTAGGAATTTCTTCTGGGGCTAATTTACTAGGAGCCATTATTGCGCAAAACAAGCTAGGAAAGGACAGTGTAATAGTTACTGTCTTCTCTGATGATAATAAAAAGTACTTAAGCACTGATTTAATGAGAGAAGAGCCTGTTAAAGAAGGCTTCCTTTCTCCGGATATAGAGCTATTAAGTGTAAAGGCTCATAAACGTGTATGTACTACATGCCGTGATTAATAGAAAAATAATATTTAAATAATTTTTAGACCATACATAATATTACATTCTATGGATAAAATATTATCGAATCACTATAAGAAAGGAGTTTATGTATGGCTAAAAACAGAAACAATAATAACAACAAAGACAAAAACAATAATCAAAACAATTCAAACAGAAATGAAAACAAGAACAACAAGGATAATAACAACAAAGACAGCAGAGATAACAGAGACAGATAGTTTTTTAAGCTATTATGCACCTATTCTAGTGCACAATTATAGAAAGCCACATGTAAATGTGGCTTTTTATAATAATGCTCTTGACTTACTTTGGCTGATTAAAATAGGTATCAATTATTTTCTCTGCAAGCCTTTTTTGAGAATATGCTTGTGTAATTAATGAAAGAACTAATAAAAGAAGTTCAAGTTTAGGATACTCTTCTTTATTTCTTTCTAATAATTTCTCTTTAATGCTTGAAAATCTATTTTCGAAGTCTTCATGGAAGCTACTTAGTTCCTCTTTTTTTATTTCAATGAAAGCAGAATATATTTCTTCTAGAGAAATATTATCATTTGCTATAATTTCTTTAGTCAGCGGCATGAGTAAGGATTTAATATCATTTATAGATAATATTTGTTTTAGATTATATATTAGTATAAGTAAAATCATGTGGTCCTTACCATATTTTTTGCTCTTAGGTGGTATAATAATTTTATCTTTAGTATAATTATTTATCATGGTCTTAGTCAGTATAGAATCCTTCTCATCTCTTTTTAAATGACCAAGCCTATCATCAAAAAAGGTAGTGACCTGATCCATGTAGAGGTCTATGCAGGGAATGTCTCTTATATCAATTTCATTAAACAAAGATATTTCTTCTACAAGCTCATGTAGCTTTTCTTCTGGTACTTTCATATCATCACCTCGGTTAGTTATAACATAACATAAAATAAAAATGAAAACAATAAATAAATTATTGTAATTTTTAAATAAATGGTGATATAATAGTATGTAGTAATGAAAACTACTTCATGTTTTTTCTACAAAAAACTTGTTTATTTTCTTATAAAGTGTAATAATTAATAAAACATATCAAAATACTGAGGGGGAAGCTTTATGAAATTTAAGATTATTGCTGATAGCTGTTGTGATTTTAATGAAGAATTACGGGAATCTGTAAATATTAATCTAGTTCCATTAACTATACACATAGGTGATAGGGTATATGTAGATGATATGAATTTAGATAAAAAAGAACTGTTAAGGGTAATGAGCGCTTCTGAAACTGCTCCTCAGACTGCAAGCCCTTCTCCAGGAGATTTTATTAGAGAATATGAAGATGGAGAAAATGTATTTGTAGTCACTTTATCTTCTATGCTAAGCAGTACTCATAATCATGCCATGATGGCAAAGAAAATAGTCTTGGAGGACTTACCAAATAAATTTATTCATGTTTTTGATTCCCTCAGTGCATCTGTTGGAGAGACTTTAGTAAGTCTAAAGATACTAGAAACTTTAAAAAATGAACAGGACCCTCCTAAAATAGTTGAAAGAGTAAACGAATATATAAAAAGTATGAAGACCTTTTTTGTTCTAGAATCTCTTGAGAATTTAATTAAGTCAGGAAGAATAAGCTCGCTAAAGGGAAAATTAGCTTCACTTCTTTCAATAAAGCCAATTATGAGAGGAACTGAAAATGGTGAAATTGCTTTAGTGGAAAATGTAAGAGGCTCTAAGAAAGCTTTAAAAAGGCTAGTAGATGTAATAGGAGAGCAGGGAGAAAAGCTTGAAGATAGGATTTTAGGCATAGCTCACTGTAATTGTTTGGAAAAGGCTATGAAATTCAAGGAAGAGGTTCAGCAAAGATATAACTTTAAGGATATTATAATAGTAGAAACAGCAGGGATCAGTACAGTATATGCAAATGATGGAGGTCTAATCATAGCATTCTAACCTATAGATTCTTCGCTAATTGCTCAATATGACAGCTAATGTACAGCAACATTAGGCTATATGGAAATTGTCGCACTGAGCATAGCGAAGGTTCTCATGGTTGAAAATGCTTTCTAGACGGCTTAATCCTACTGCACGAGGACATTCCCATGCTTTTGGGTGTGTCCCCTACACATGGTGCGTTTTTATACATATGATGTATTCCCTTACCTAACTATCTTCAACAAATCATTCTTCAAACAGCTGCTTAAAGACATTTTCTTCAAACCATTATTGTCAAATAATATCTCTATCTTATCCTTATTTAGATTTTGTACTCTGCCTTTACCAAACCTAGTATGTACTACTTGTGCTCCTGATTTGATGCTGTTTTTAGTTTGACTTTCCTGAAGGGTTAGCATTATATCCTGAAGCTCTTTTACAAACCTAGAGCTTTCGGTTTTTTCATTATTTACTGAGTCCATTGTAATAATATCTAGGTGAGTCTTTGCTCTTGTCATGCCTACATAAAAAAGCCTTCTTTCTTCCTCCATAGGTTTAAAGTTTCCATCACTATAAGCTTCTATAGTAGAAGATGAAGGAAATTCACCATCAACTAGATCAATCATATATACCTCTTCAAATTCTAATCCCTTTGCAGAATGTATAGTGGATAGATGTATTGCATTTTTACCTTTATTGTACTTAGAATCCTCAATGCATTTTTGCAGTCTATTAAGCTTTTCTAGAAACTCTGGAATATTTCTAGTCTCCATAGCTATAATTTTTATATTTGATATTATAGATTTTATCCCTTCAAAAGAATATCCAAGGCTTTTGCAGTTATCCTTTAAATAGCTGGCATATTCCAGCTCCTTTTCTATGAATGAAATCCCATCTGTTGGACTTTTTTTTGATAATTGTTTAAATTCTCTATTAAGTTTCCTGATGTTTTCAAGCTGGAAGTATTGAAAGCCCGGAAACTCAAGAAGTAAATCAAAAACTGATTCAGAGTTTTTGGCATTTAAAACGAAATTCATAGCATTTTTGGATATGTATCTATTCATTTTAAAGTATATTTTTTCAAAGGAGGCCTTATCCTTAGGATTTAATGCAACATTGAAAAAGGCTACTACATCCTTTAATACCCAATGATTAAAAAAGTTCATTTTTGAATCCCTTACATAAAAGGGAATATTATGTCTAGTGAAGCTTTCTACAATACCTATTAAAGAAAGATTGTTTCTATACAGAATAGCTGCATTATAATAGCATTGTTTTTTTATAAGATTATCAATTATATATTTATATTGCTGGCATTGATCCTTTACCTTTACTATAGTTATTGGTCGGTTATTTGGATTTGAAGTAGATAGATTTTTCGAGTATCTGCTTACATTTTTTTTAATAAACTCATTACAAATATATACAATATTATTTGAAGAACGATAATTTTTCTCCATGTAAAACATTTCAGCAGCAGGATATACTTTATTAAAGTTTAATAATTCTTCTGGTACAGCTCCCCTGAATCCATATATGCTTTGATCATCATCTGCTACTATAAATAGATTGTTACTCGGCCTTGAGATAGCCTTTATAATCTCATTTTGAATTTTAGAAGTATCCTGTCCCTCGTCTACCTGTATATAATTAAATCTATTTCTATATTTATTTAATATGTTAGGATTAGAATTAAAGATATCATAAGCTAAGGTTAGCATATCATCAAAATCTATAAAATTATTTTCTTTTTTTATGCTTTCATACATATTGTATATATGATTAAATCCATTGAGTGAGCTGTTATTGAGCTTCATATAATCGTCAACATCCAACATCATATTTTTGATATAGCTTATGCTACTTTGAAGCTCCTCTAATTTATCATCATTAATGAATGCATTATTAATTTTTCGATATATATCTCTTAGCATCGCTGTTTTATTTGCTGAGGAGCTGTCTCCTTCTATTAAAGTATAAGAAATCTTAGCTGAATTTGCATAATCCCTTACTACTGAATATGCAAAGCTATGTATAGTTGAAAATATAGTTCTACTTCCAACATTATGTCCAAATATTGATGAAAATCTATCCTTCATATCTCTTGCCGCTGCTTTGCTAAAAGTAATAGACAATATATTTTCAGGCCTTATATTGTGATTTAATATCATATGGGCTGTACGTGATATTAGCACTGTAGTTTTCCCAGCTCCGGGCACTGCTAACACTATTGCAGGTCCGTCTTTATGCAATACAGCCATTTTTTGCTGCTCATTTAAGTTAATTCTATATTTCATCTTCAGAAAATCAAAAAATTCATTACCCAATGGTTATACTCCTCTCAATTCTTTGTAGCTTACTATATTTTATCACATTTAATCGGAAAACTAATTAAAAATGTAGTACAATAATAGTAACAATATATAAATGTGTTGGAGGCTTAGAGAGAATTTCTATTATTTTTAGCTAAAGACAATTTTATCTACATATCAGATAATATTAAGGAGGGGTATTATCATGCATAAAGAGGCTTATGTTAAATCCTATGATGGACTAGAGCTATACTCAGTAAAGGATGTACCAGAGAAAGCAAAAGGAATTGTTGTAGTAGTCCACGGATTTGCAGAACATTTGGGAAGATATGAATATCTGACAAAAAGGTTAAATGACCAAGGTTACGGAGTTTATAGATTTGATAATAGGGGACATGGAAAAACTAAGGGTGAAAGGGGTCATATCAAGAAATTTGAAGATTTCTTGTATGATGCTGATACTATTGTAGAGATGGCAAAAGAAGAGAATAACTCTCTTCCTATTTACATGCTTGGGCATAGTATGGGGGGATTTATCACTGCATCCTATGGTGTAAAATATAGAGACAAGCTTAAGGGGCAGATTTTTTCGGGAGCCGCCACAGCCACATCATCTCAAGTCAAGGGAATAAAGGGACATATGTTTAAGGCATTAAATAAAATTGCACCTAAAATTAGAATTAAAAATCCTATCTCAAAAACACTATGTAAAAATCAAGATGTTGTGGAAGATTATTTGAAAGATGAGTTGAATTTAAAGGAGGCCACTCTTAACTTTTATGTCGAGTTCTTAGTAAAAGGCGTAAAATGGCTAAATAGTCATATTGACCAATATGATTATCCTTGCTTAATCTTACATGGTGGAGATGACAAAATAGTTCCGAAGGAAGCTTCCGAAAATTTTTATAGTAGAATACAGTCAAAGGATAAGAAAATAATATTATATGAAGGCCTCTATCATGAAATAATGAATGAAAAAACAAGGGATCAGGTAATGGACGATATATGCATTTGGCTAGATGCTAATGATAAAAAAGCTAATTAAACAGCATAAAAAACGAATTTCACATTAAATTACGTAGTATATCGACAAAATAAGACTATTTTTTTATATTCATTGTGTTAAAATTTTATTAAACATGAAAATTCAAGGAGTGATGTAGAGTGAATGAGCTAGATATTTTAAGCCCTGGACAACGCTTAAAGGAAATCAGAAAGAAGATGAAGCTGAGGCAGGGTGAAATTGCAGGCGAGAAGTTTTCTAAGAACTACATCTCTATGTTTGAAAATAATAAAAGATCTATTAATGCTATTAATGCTACTTATTTATCAAGTAGAATTAATGAGTATGCTAAAATAAAGGGGTATGATATAAACATAAATGCTTCTTATTTCTTGAAAAGCGATGTAGACTTAGCTAGGGATAAATGTGAGAAATGGTTGGAGGAGACGGAAGTTAACTTAAAAACCAGTGAGAATGAATGTATATTAAATCTTTCTAAGACAATTCATATATCTTCAAAATATGGATTGAATGGTTATAGAGCAAAGGCACTTTATTTAAAGGGCATAATATCTCTGCATAATGAAAGATATCAGTGCGCTATGACACAGCTATTAGGTGCTTTGGTTTACTATGCAAAGGAAAACGATTTCGTATATGTAAGTGATATTTATGAAAAAATTGGAATTATACTATATAATAAAAGAGAGCTACGTCAGGCTCTTGTATATTTTAATTTATCCTATGAAATTACTAGAAACATAAAAGTACTTGATAGGTCAAAGCTTGAGGAACTAAATTATTACATAGCATTATGCTATTATGAGATGGAACAGTATGTTATGGCACAAAAAATGTTGGGGCTAATTGAGACCAATAGCAATAAAATTTCAGAATTAGCCAATAGAATAAATAGTGTACTTGCTGTTTAGTGAGCTAATAAATAAAAGAGAAAGTAAAGACTTTCTCTTTTATTTATTAGATGCTACCTCGTCTAGTCTATCCATAGCAGCACTGACTAATCTAGATGAATCTATTTGTGCTACAGATAAATCTTTAAGCTTATCGATTTCAAAATTGATTTTATGAATTTCCTCAGATATTTTACCAAGAAGCTGGCTAATTTCTGAAGCAAACTTTTCGCTATTACTTGCCAATACCTGCACCTCTTTAGCTACTACTGAAAAACCTTTTCCATGTTCTCCAGCCCTTGCAGCTTCTATATTTGCATTTAAGCCTAATATTTTAGTTTGATTAGCTATCTTGTTTACATATTTAATTACTTTATCACTTTCTTCAATATATTTATTTGAAGCATTAGTAGAAACAAAAAGATTATCGCTTACAGTATGAATTTCATCTATAGAGCCATAGATGGATTGTAAATTTTCTTGTATAGAGACAGAAGTTTGGTTAATGGCTTCAATTTGCTTATTCATTTTTTCTAAGGTACTCATATTTCCTTCAACTAAGGTAGATACTAATAAAGCAGCATGAGAATCAATTATCTTGTATCTATTATCGAATTTTTCTATTAAAATATGAGCAACCTTTTTAGTTCCAGTTGCTTCTATTATCATATCTACAGGCACACTTGCTATATCATCAATAGATGAAGAATATTTAATTTTTAGTTCTTTTGCTAAAGCTATTCCAGGAGCTGCTAGATCTAAGTCTACAACTATGGTAATATTTATACCATCTATTGCAGTCAAAGACTTAATGAGATTCGTTCCTCCATGACCTGCTCCTACTATTGCAATATTCATAAAGACACCCCTTTCTACAGTTATTTACCAATATTCGACAGAGAGGGAGAAAATCCTTCTAATATTAAGTAAATAGTATTATTATTTAATAGTTGCGTAATAATCATAATATACAATAATATATATTTAACGATTGGAGAAGACATATATATGGGGTGATATATTGATATATGTGGGAATAGTCTTTATTTTGCTAGGGTTATACAGTGTCTTTGGAGATATCTTTGAAATTATTTAATATATTAAAAGGGTGTAAATATGAGAAGAAGAAAAATGATATTATTTATAGCAGTTATAATTATCTTTTCAATTTTTTTATTGCCTAGCTATGGCCTAGCTATTAATCAAAAAGCATTAATCATAGTATTGGATGAACTAGATTTAAGCATAGCAGAAAAAATTATTAATGACGATGTTTCACTAGGTCTCATGAGTACAAAAACAGCTGAGCTATATAAGGAAAGCAGCAAAGAAAGCTTTTTTATGACTATGGCTGCGGGAAGAAGACTAAAGCTTAAAATGGGATTATATGAAGGAATTCAAAGAACAGATACAGATTCAATTAGGATTTTGGGTTATGAAAATGTGATTAAAGATTTTAGACATAAGTATCCATCTTTTTCCCGGGAAATTAGTTTGTTAGGTGACAGTTTAAGGAAAAATGGAATAAGGACAGGCTTTTTGGGGAGAGGACATTCGTCATTATTAATAGCAGATAAAGATGGAAAAATTGACAAAGGTATAGACAGTATTAGCTATAATGATAAATGGCTTAAAGAAAAGACTGATGAGTTATTCAGATATGTGGATGTATTAGTTGTTTCTTATGAAATAGATGGACAACAGGAAAGAATTAAAATATTGAAAAGATATATTGACAATTTTAGCAGTATTCATCTATATGTTTTTCCTGAAAATATTAATGGAGATATATCCTATAGATGGAATAGTACTCTTGTTCCCCTAATATATCGAAGTAGTGGAGAAGGGGTAGGGACATTAACTAGTAAAACAACAAGAAGAGACGGACTAGTAGCTAATTTGGATATAAAAACAGATATAGAGGCGAAATATGATATTAGTAAAGGTACTAATATAGGCAACAGATTAGAAGTTATCAGAAGTAAAGATATTATTGAAGAAAGTAAAAATGACCTACTTGAATTTTTGAACTTAAATATAATTAAATATGTTTTTCATGGATATGTGATTATTGGTCAGCTTTATGTTTTGTACAACTACGTTTTCATGAAAAAAAGGAATATTCATCAATATGAGTTCATAATGACAAGTATAATTTTAAGCATTTTTTTATCCTTGATTTATGGGGTTTTTAATTTCCATAGGCATATTGTGACCTATTGTATTTTTATAATCATTACTTCCTTAGTCATATCAAAAATCTTGATTGAGAGAGGAATTAATTCTATTAATGTGATATCTATAATTACTAATATATTGATTTTAATAGGTGTCTATTTTAATTTAAATATGATATATGATTCTTTTATAGGATATAACAATATAGTCGCAGCAGGAAGATTTTATGGACTTAATAATGATATAATGGGAGTACTAATTGTGACATCTATTATTACCTTTTATAAATTGAAAGGATGGCTATCTAACTATGTGCCATCCTCCTTAGCATTATTATATTTTGGGGTAGTGATAATTGCATTATCAGGAAGGCATGGTGCCAATGTAGGCGGGTATATAACCTCAATTATATTATTTTTAATATTGATATATTCAACTTTATTTGGTCGCAATAAAGATAAAAAAGGTATGTTATTTTTAATAGGTATTGGAATTATTATTTTTGGAGTAAATTTGTACATTGACATTAATAGCGCAAATACTAGTCATGCAGGGAGTCTTATTGAAAGAATTAAATTCTTTGGCTTCAATGAACTTATGTATATTTTAACTGTTAAGCTAAAGCAGCTTTTGATTATATCAATATTGCCTCCTTGGAGTATAATTATTTTGTTTCAAATACTTTTTCTTAGAAGGTTTTATAAGGATGAAAAGAAGTTTATTAAGCATATTACTGAAATTGACATTGAATCCTTTGAAAAATATTGTATAATGTTTATAGTATCAATTATTGCATTTATTATTAATGATACTGGAGCAGTAGCATTTTCATATATAAACACATACTTAATTGCATCTCTTTTCAATGCATATAAATTAGAATTATTGCTGGATGGTGATGGTTAAATTGTTAATTGATTTAATTACTGAAAGCTCTATTGAGTTGGCGGTTAATGCTGAGGACTGGGAGGAGGCTGTCCGGAAGGGTGGGGAACTCCTTGAAAGAAGCGGGGCAGTAGAGAATAGATATATAGATGCAATGATAAATATGGTCAAAGAAATAGGCCCTTATGTCGTAATATCTAAAGGAATGGCCTTCCCACATGCAAGACCAGAAGATGGTGTATTGAGGACAGGAATGAGTCTTATTACATTAAAAGAAGCTGTTAAATTTGGCGATGAAGAGTATGATCCAATTAAACTAATAATATCATTTTGTTCTACAGACTCTGAGGGGCATTTGAATGCACTATCTGAACTAGTAGATTTTTTAAGAGATGAGGAAGCTATAAAGAATGTGATAAATGCAAAATGTAAAAGTGAAGTCATTAAAATAATGAAGAAGGTTGTGTAACAGGATAATATAAAAATTATCCTGTTTTTTTATGACCTAACCCGATTGTTTCGAAGGCTTTTATCGAAAGAATCGATGGTAGGTCAAACGCAATGAGAACCAAATTTATGCGAGCGATAGCGAGCAGATAAATTTGTGTTTCGAAACTGCGGAAAATGACCTAACCCGATTGTTTCGAAGGCTTTTATCAGAAAATTGCTAGAAATCTTTTTTTATGTAGCAAAAAAAATATGGTTACATAAAATATAGTGCAAAGAGCATGAAATAAGGAGGTATAATTAGGATGGATGATATGGATAGATATCTCAATGGTGAAGATATGAATCATATGTTTCCTGAGCTTTACCATAAATTACAACCTAGAATTCATGAGTGTATATCAAGACATACTAGAGAAAAAGGAGAAGAATGGGAACCTTCTAAAAGAGAATTAGAGAGTATGACTGATGAAATATATGAAAAAATGATGAGAGAGTATCCTGAGATAGACCAAGACTTAGATGAAAGAAAACGTGGTATGGGTATGGAAATAGATATCATGCAAAGACCTTTCTTTGGCAGGAGAAGGATATTTAGAGACCTCATCGGAATTACACTGTTAGGTACCTTCTTACACAGAAGGAGAAGACGAAGAAGAAGAAGGGACCGTGATTTTTACTAACATTATGAAATATAGTATCTATGCTTATATTATTCTAAATTTAAAGGGGTGGATTTTTTCCATCCTTTTATTATTTATTAGACATTGACAGTGAATAGTAAATAACTTATAATATTTAGTGTACCAAAAATATCGTATTACGATATAAAAAGGGAGAAATAATGTGAATATCTCAGAAAAAACAGAGGAAATAGTCAGAAATGTAAGGCTAATAAACAAAATAATACATATGAAACGCCATGAAATAGCTCAGGGGAACAATCTAACTCTAGATCAGTTCCACACCTTAATCTATCTTAAGAACACTGCCAATCCTCCAACTATAGGAGAGATGGCTGTGGAGACTAAAAAGGCGCAAAACACAATATCAGAGAGAATTTCTAGGCTAGAAGAAAAGGGTTATGTTGAGAGGATTAAAGACAAAAATGATAGGAGAGTAAGTAGAGTAATTTTAACAGGCGCTGGTGCAGAGCTGATAAACTCAATAAATTATCAAGCTAGCAATGAACTTATAAGAAAAGCTTTGATTGATATTGAAGCTGACGTTGTAGATAAAATGCTATATGGATTAGATGAATTAGCTAAGCGCTTAGAAGAAAAATAAAGGAGGATGAGTACATTGATAAAAAAATTTATTTCATACTATAGGCCACATTGGAAGCTATTTTTATTAGATATGGCCTGTGCACTTTTAATAGCGGCCTTAGATTTAGTTTTTCCTATAGTAACTAGAAATGTTATAAACAATATAATTCCGGAAGGAAGAATCCGAACTCTTTTCATAATTACTGGTGTGTTGGTTGTACTTTATATAGTCAGATATATTGCCAACTACATAGTGGATTATTATGGCCATGTTGTTGGGACAAGAATGGAATTTGATATGAGGAAGGATATATTCACTCATATTCAGTCTTTATCATTTAGCTATTTTGACAATACGAAAACTGGGCACATAATGTCAAGGATAGTAAATGATCTTAGAGAGATCACGGAGTTAGCACATCACGGACCTGAAGATCTTTTCATATCCTTTGTGATGCTAATAGGCTCTTTTGTTATTCTTATTAGAATAGAGTGGAGGCTAACACTAATAATATTTGCATTTATTCCAATTATGATTTGGTTTGCAATCTCTAAAAGAGCTAAGCTGGAAAACGCCTTTAAAGCTCAAAGAGTAAAGATTGCTAAGGTTAATGCACAGCTTGAAAATAGTATATCAGGTATAAGAGTAGCAAAATCTTTTACAAATGAAGAGCATGAAATAGAAAAGTTCCATGTAGGAAACAGTGAATTTAAGGAATCTAGAGAAACATCATTTAAAACAATGGCAGAATTTACAGCAGGAATACAGTTCTTCTCAAATATTTTAAACCTTATAGTAATAAGTCTAGGTGGATATTTTGCTTATGCAGAGCTTATAAATATGGGCGATTTGTTTGCTTTCTTATTATATGTAACCTTCTTTCTTCAACCAATTAGAAGGCTTGCCCAATTTATTCAGCAATATCAGGATGGAATGACTGGCTTTGAGCGTTTCGTAGAAATAATGAATATAGAGCCTGACATTTCAGATAGTGAAAATGCAATTGATCTTGAAAATGTAAAAGGGAGCATAGAGCTTAGAGATGTTACATTTAGCTATCAGGATAACAATAAAACCGTGCTAGCAGGATTAAACTATACAATAGAGGCAGGAGAAACTCTTGCATTAGTAGGGCCTTCTGGTGGTGGAAAAACTACATTATGTCATTTAATACCTAGATTTTATGAATTAGATGATGGAGATATATTAATTGATGGAATTAGCATAAAAGACATCAAATTAAAATCCTTGAGACAAAACATAGGCTTAGTGCAACAGGATGTATTTTTATTTACAGGCACTATTAAAGAAAATATATTATATGGAAGTCTAGATGCCACAGATGAAGAGGTAATAGAAGCTGCTAAAAATGCTAATATACACGATTTTATTATGACTTTGCCAGATAAATATAATACCTATATTGGAGAAAAAGGAGTAAAGCTTTCTGGTGGACAAAAGCAGAGAATATCTATTGCTAGGGTTTTCTTAAAAAATCCTCCGATTTTGATTCTTGATGAGGCTACATCTGCTCTTGACAATGAAACCGAAATAGCCATACAAGAATCCTTAGAGAGATTGTCAAAGGGTAGAACTACATTAGTAATTGCTCATAGACTTTCAACTATAAGAAATGCCGATGAAATAGTTGTACTTACTGATAAGGGAATAGAGGAAAAAGGAAGACATGAAGATTTATTAGATAGCAATGGAATTTATGCTAAGCTTTATAAGGCTCAGTTTAGAGGATATATACCTGATGGAGCAGCTTAAAAAAATTATATTATTTTGCATTTAATAGCAGGAAAATAATTTTTTACGTCAAATATAATCTTAAAACATATGGAGGTGAACTAAATGGCAGTTTGGAAGTGTACTGTATGTGGAGAAACGAAGGAAGGCAGATGCAGACCAAAGAAATGCCCAAAATGTGGTGCTCCAAAAGAAAAATTTGAAAAAGAAGAACAATAGAGAAGATAGAATATTCTATCTTCTTTTTTATGACCTAACCCGATTTTCTGAATGTTTCTGTCAGAAAATCGATGGTAGGTCAAACGCAATGAGAACCAAATTTGCACGACCGAAGGGAGTGAACAAATTTGTGCTTCGAAACTGCGGAGAATGACCTAACCCGATTTTTTCGAAACCACTGAATTACTTTTTGTAAATTATACTGATAATATGAAAATAATGTCGATAGAAAAATCATTAATTATACAAAAAAGTTAAAATCTAGCCTTAGGAGGTTATATAATATAATTAGTATATAAATTGTTCGTAATGAAAATTACATACAGGAAAGTAATGCACAGAGTGACAGAAAAATAAAGGGGGAATAGGTAATGAAGGGTCTAAAAATTGCTGTTATTGGTGGGGGAAGCAGCTATACTCCAGAGCTAATTGATGGATTTATTAAAAGAGTAGAGGAATTACCTGTAAAAGAACTATGCCTTGTAGATATAGAAGAAGGGAGAAGCAAATTAGAAATAGTAGGCAATTTAGCTAAACGAATGGTAAAGAAAGCAGGGCTAGATATACAAATAAAGCTTACCTTAAACAGAAAAGAGGCTATAAAAGATGCTGATTTCGTATTAACTCAGCTACGTGTAGGTGGATTGGCAGCAAGAGCAAGAGACGAGCATATACCATTGAAGTATAATGTGCTGGGGCAAGAAACTACTGGTGCTGGCGGATTTGCAAAGGCAATGAGGACTATTCCAGTTATTTTAGATATATGTAGGGATATAGAAACACTTTCACCTAATGCATGGCTCATTAACTTTACTAATCCTGCTGGTCTTATAACAGAAACCATACTTAAATATGCAAATGTAAAAGCCATTGGACTATGTAATGTACCAATACATATGGTAAAAAATACAGCCGAGCTATTAGAAGTAGACAGCAGCAGATTGCAAATTGAATTTGCAGGATTGAATCATTTAGTTTGGGGAAGGAAGGTATATCTGGATGGAAAGGACATCACTGACAAAGTAATAAATATGCTTTGTGATGGAGCCTCATTAACTATGAAGAATATTACTGACCTAAATTGGGATAAAGATTATTTAAGAGCACTATCCATGATTCCATGTCCATACCATAGATATTTTTATATGACAGATGAAATGATTGATGATATGAAAACAGCACTAGCAACAGGAGAAGGCACTAGAGCAGATCAGGTTCAGAAGGTTGAAAAGGAGCTTTTTGAAATATATGCAGATGAGTCATTAGATATCAAGCCTCCTCAGCTAGAAAAAAGAGGAGGAGCCTATTATTCAGATGCAGCAGTATCACTAATAAGTGCAATATATAACAATAAAAAAGAGATTCATACAGTAAATGTGAGGAATAACGGAGCGATCTTAAACCAGCCTGAGGATGTTGTTGTAGAGGTGAATGCGGTTATAGACAGCAATGGAGCACATCCTATAGCTGTTGGAAAACTCCCACCTGAGATTTCTGGGCTCATCAGCAGTGTGAAGGCCTATGAATTGCTGTCAGTAGAGGCAGGAGTTACAGGAGATTACAATACAGCATTAAAAGCTTTGATTGCTCATCCATTAGTTCCATCTGTTAAGACTGCAAAATTAATATTAGATGACATTATTAGAGAGAATAGAGGGTATCTTCCTCAATTTGAGTAAATATATACTAAACTAATAAAGGTAGTATTTAGATAAAAAGCATAGAAGAAGCAGGGGGTAACTCCGCTTCTTCTAATGAAAACCTATATTTCCAATTGTTTTACAATGTTTTTCTACTTTTTTCAAAATATAATGACCAAGTATTAGTCCTACTACCATAAAGCCTATTAGTATGAGTTGTTCCATGTGAATAGGAAGCAGTGTATTTGTTCCTAACATTATTCCTCTTATTGCATCATATCCATAAGTCAAAGGAAGTGAAAGGGATAATGCTAGGATGAACCTTGGAAGTACTATTATAGGAAAGTCGCTTCCACATATAGTGTTAAGAATAAAGTTACTTATATCTATAATATTATTAGCGTTATTAGTGATTAGAACTAAAGAGGCTATTCCAAATCCCAGACCGTAAAGAGCTATTAATAGAGGAATAAGAGTGATTATAGCAGGAAGTATTCCACTAGCAACTATATTAAATCCAAATAATAGCCACACAAGAAAAGCTACTGATAGAGAATTCAATGTAGTAATAAAAAGAGAAAACAAAGACCTGCCTATGAGCTGTACCCATAATGGTACTGGTGTCAGCCAATTTGACTCTATAACACCTGAATCCATTTCATTTTTAAGTGAAAATCCCATGCCCCATAACACAGCACTAACAAAACTGCTAACAATACTACCTAGTATTAGAAATGCCATGTAGTCAGTAGTACCGGTATACTGTGCAAAGCCTACATTTTCCCCAGCTATCTGAAATGATTTAGCTAAAAAGTATACTGGAGTTATCCACATTATTGGTTCTACAATTCTAAACAGTGCATTTACAGGATATCTAAAGAATACTTTAATATCTTTTCTAGTAATAGCTAATATAGCCAAAATATAATTTCTAAATCTATTTGTATCCATAAAAATACTCCTTTCAATATTAGTAGTGTCCCAAAGAGCCTGTATCTCTTACCTTCTTTTGAGTAAATAGAAATGCTAATATTCCCGTTGTCATTAATATAAGTCCAAATATTATAAGAGCAGAAATTTCTGTTTTAATGTCGTTCATATTCGCACCTGATAATACTACTGCTCTAAGGGCTCTTATACTATAGGTTAGAGGTATCATATTAGACACACTAGCCATCCAATTTGGAAGTACTGCAAGTGGGTAAGTTATTCCACAGAATATGGACATAATTCCTCGAACTAGAAAAACCATTGAATTAGCCTCTTTTGCCCACATTACCAGACTCGCAAATATAAATCCAATTCCATAGATTGGTGGTATAGATAATAGAATGATTAAGAGTGATAACAGTGGACTGCCTACAATTTCAAAATTGTATACAAGCTTAAACTCTATAACTGCAACTATAATATAACCTAAACTCATGACTAATTGTGAAACCGAATATCCTAGCAATAGACTTATCTTAGGAACTGGACACAGCCAATTTGATTCGAGAGTACCTCTTATTTGCTCTTGTCTTAGGCTGCTACCAAAGGACCAAAGCATTATATTTATCCACATCCACATAGTAGTACCTATTAACATGTACGTTGTAAAATTGGTAGTGCCTGCATGAACTAAAAAAGTCTCTAGCGAATTACCACTAGTTCCTGACAATGCCTTGGCAGTAAATATAAAGCCTAAGGGAAATATTACTGGCCATATAAGCATTGGAATAAACCAAGATGGATATCTAAACATTATTTTCATATCTCTTTTAAAAATATATATTATTGCTGTAATCATAGAGGGCTTTGCATTTATAGCAATGCGATTATTTTTATTAGCTATAGCTTCCATTATTCCACCTCCTATTCTCTAAGAGATTTTCCTGTCAAACTTATAAACACGTCCTCAAGAGTTGGCTCTTCTGTACTAAAATTATTGATTTTAGTACCTGATGCAGTTATGGTAGATATTAAACTGCTAATAGTATCATTTCCATTTTGGATATGAGCCTTGACCTCCCATTTTTGTGTTGTATCATTAAATTTAGAATTCACTTTTTCAATGAATTTAATATCTTTAATTTTATTTGAGATGTCTTCGTTCCAGTTGTTCAGTTCAAGCAATACTACATTAGTTTTATTAAGGCTTTTCTTTAAATTTTGAGGTGTATCAAGTGCTATTATTTTACCATGATCTATTATCGCTATTCTATCACTTAGCTGGTCTGCCTCTTCCATGTAGTGAGTTGTTAGGAGTATAGTTCTTCCTTCTTCTTTTATTTCTAATATAAGCTCCCTAAGATTTCTAGCTGATTGAGGATCTAATCCTGAGGTTGGCTCATCAAGTATTACTATTGATGGCTCTGATATCAAGGCTTTTGCAAGTGCTACTCTTTGTTTCATACCTGTTGAATATTTTTCTACAGTTTCATCTGCCCTTTTTTCTAGACTGAATCTTTTGAGGAGAGAATCTATCCTATCATCAGCAGCTTTTCCTGTAATGCCGTTCATGGCTGCAAAGTATTTGAGGTTTTCTCTTCCTGTAAGCTTCCAATATGTGCTTCTTTCACCAGATAGTACTGTTCCAAGATTTTTTAAGGCCTCTAATGGTTTCTTATTCACATCTATATCGTTTACTCTTACAGCCCCCGATGATGGTCTAAGTAAAGTAGAGATCATCTTAATAGTAGTGGTTTTACCTGCACCGTTTGGTCCAAGAAAACCAAATATTTCACCTTTTTTAACATCGAAGTTTACATTGTTTACCGCAATAAACATTTCTTTATCACCTTTTTTTCTTTTCCAAAAAGGCTGGCTTTTCTTTTTAACTTCAAATTCTTTTTTAAGATTAGTTACTTCTATAGCATAATCTGACATGATGGCATACCTCCCAAGGTTTATTATTAGTTCCATATGTTGGTATGAGTCAATAATAAACCATAAAATTAATAATGTCAATAGGAAAATTAAAAATATTAATAATTATATTTAAAATATTGATTTAATCATAAAAAATATTTAAAGTCAGCTTGTAAATGATTAATATAGTTAATGATTATATTGATGATTTGTAGCATAATTCTATCAATAGTGAAAATTCGTATGTGAAACTGATATATTATTATATATGATAGAAATATATATATAATAATCCATTTTCTAATGAGTTCAATTAATTCGTCAAGACTTGAATAATTGATAGGAGGAAGGCTATGAGAATTCTTGAAAATTTTCTTACCATCATCTTTTTTATTCCATTTTATGCTTTGCTTATATATTCAATAATGTATCCTGAACAAGCCGCAAAGATGGGAAAAAGATGGATGTATAAAGGCGATATAGAACCAAGTGAGGATTACATAAAATACATTAGATTTTCTTCCATAGTAGGTGTTATAGTTATTACATTCATATTGGTTGTATTTTTTACAAAATCATAAATTTATTTATTGCAGTAATTTATCTTTTTGATACGTCTAATAATTAATAACAAATCACTACTACACTATGACAAAATATGTTATAAAATCAAAAAACATTTTACAAAACCACCAATAATATCTATAATAGTAGTACGTGACAATATAACGAGAAGGAAGATGGTAATGAAATATTTAAAAAGATTTATTATCTTTGGTGATAGTAGGATTTTTCATATGTGCAATACTAGATTAAGCTGTAAAGTGCTAGACTTTATAATGCCCCATATAACTGAACTTGGAGGCTTAATATTTTCAGGCCTTATGCCTTTAATACTGATAGTGATAAATTTTAGCAGAACTAGACATTTAGGTATAGAATTATTAGCCTCATTATCCTTCAGTCAGGTCTTTGTTCAGGTATTGAAGAGAGCCTTAACTAGGGAGAGACCGTATAATATTTTAGAAAATATAAGAACCTTTGATATAGTTTTAAAGGATTATTCATTCCCATCAGGGCATACAACAGCTAGCTTTTCCATGGCTACAATACTAACCTATTATTTTCCACAGTTAATGATTATATTTATTACATTAGCATTTTTAGTGGGAATTTCTAGGATATATTTAGCTGTTCATTATCCTTCTGATGTAATAGTAGGAATTATATTGGGAGTTTCATCATCTATGATAACCCATTCTTATTTTATAAATCATATATTTAGAGCGGCAAGATAGGAGCATTGATAAACTAATGCTTCTTTTTTTATGACATGCGTCCAGTAAAGCCGGACCACACTTGCTGGTGAAAGTCAGCCAAGGTAATCACCAAAGAGCTTTGTAGCCAACCACCAAGCGTAGCAGAAATACTGGGTTTGAAGCATGGGAGTAAAGTAACCTGATGCAAAAATATTGTGTTTCTAGAGACACAATACGGCAATACGAAAATACTTTTAAATGGAGATTTTAACTATTGACATTAATATATTCAGGTAGTATACTATAATCAGATGAACATATGAACAGTTGTTCATATGTTCCGATAGACTAATTATAGATACATAACACAACAAGGGGGATTGATTATAGTGAGAAAGGATATCGTATTAGAAGGCTTAAATTGTGCTAATTGTGCTGCAAAGATAGAACATAAAGTCAAATCTATGGAAGAGATTGAAAATGCAAGCTTTAGCTTTGCTACTAAGATTATGTCTGTAGAGTATAATAATGGTCTGGACTTTGAAGTAATACTAAATAAAATAAAGAAAATAGTAAATACATTGGAGCCAGATGTCATCGTTAAAACCGACAATGATTTAAAGGAGCTAGGGATACATGGTCATCGCCATAGTAAAAGTGAATGCTGTTCTGGTCATGACCATGAGCACGATCACAGCCATGGCCATGGACATAGCCATGGAGAAGGTGGACATGGCTTATTGAATAAAAAAACTATAAGGCTTGGAGTAGGAGCAATTTTATTCGTAGCTGGTTTTATGCTAAATAAAAATGTAAATATACAATTGCCACTATATGTAATAAGCTATTTTCTAATAGGTGGCGATGTACTTTTTAGAGCAGTTAGAAATATAACGAGAGGTCAAGTATTTGATGAAAATTTCTTAATGGCTATTGCAACTGTTGGAGCTTTTGCTGTTAAAGAGTATCCAGAGGCTGTAGCGGTAATGCTATTTTATCAAATAGGTGAGATGTTCCAGGATATAGCAGTTGAGCGTTCAAGAAAATCTATTAAGTCGCTTCTAAACATTAGACCAGATTATGCTAATCTAAGAACTGATGAGGGCCTAGTTGTTGTAAGTCCAGAGTCAGTAAATATAGGAGATTATATAGTAGTTAAGCCAGGAGAGAGAGTAGCATTAGATGGAATCGTAGTTGAAGGAGAATCAATGGTTGATACTTCTGCACTTACAGGAGAATCAGTACCTAGAAAAATAAAAGCTGGCGATGATATATTAAGTGGATTTGTGAATACTAGTGGATTATTGACTATAGAGGTAAAGAAGAAATTCAATGAATCTACAGTTTCAAGAATACTAGATTTAGTTCAAAATGCCAGCAGCAAAAAAGCACCAACAGAGAATTTCATTACTAAATTTGCAAGATATTATACTCCAGCTGTAGTTATTGGAGCAGCATTAGTAGCTGTTATACCTCCTATAGTTACTGGAGATCCATTTTCAGAATGGATATATAGAGCTTTGATATTTTTAGTAATATCTTGTCCATGTGCATTAGTAATATCAATTCCACTTGGATTCTTTGGAGGTATAGGTGGAGCTTCTAAATCAGGAATATTAGTTAAAGGTGGAAACTACCTAGAAGCATTAAATGAAGTAGATACAGTTGTATTTGATAAGACAGGTACATTGACTAAGGGAGTATTTAAAGTATCAGAGATAAATGTAGAGAAGGGATTTTCCAAAGAGGAAGTTTTAAGAGCTGCTGCTATTGCAGAAACTCACTCAAACCACCCAATTGCAAAATCTATTATAGAAGAATTCAATGGAGAAATAGATGAAAGCTTGATTGAAAGCTATGAAGAAATTTCAGGGCATGGTATAAAGGCCAATGTAAAGGGCAGTGTTGTATTAGCAGGTAATTTAAAGCTACTAGAAAGAGAAGGTATAGCAGCTACTCAAATTGAAAAGTCAGGAACTATAGTTTATGTAGCCATAGATGGGAAGCTTGCAGGAAGTATAGTTATTTCCGATATGTTAAAAGAAGATTCAGCAAAGGCTATGGAGTCCTTGAGAAATCAAGGCGTTAAAAAGCTTATGATGCTTACAGGTGATTTAGATAATGTAGCTAAGCAGGTTGCAAATGAGCTTAAGCTTGACGAATATTATTCAGAGCTACTACCTGAGGACAAAGTAAACGTATTAGAGAAAATCAGCAGGGCAAAAGGTGAAAAAGGTAAATTAGTCTTTGTAGGAGATGGAATCAATGACGCACCAGTACTTGCAAGAGCAGATATAGGTGTTGCCATGGGAGGATTAGGTTCAGATGCAGCTATAGAAGCAGCAGATGTAGTACTGATGACAGACGAGCCTTCAAAGCTTTCACAGGCAATATCTATAGCCAAAAAGACTAAAAAAATAGTCGTTCAAAATATTGTTTTAGCCCTAGGAGTCAAGGCCATAGTCTTAGCTCTAGGTGCCTTTGGAGTAGCTACAATGTGGGAAGCAGTATTTGCAGATGTAGGAGTAGCATTATTAGCAGTGCTTAATTCAATGAGAGTTATGAAAGTTAAATAGATAGTTAAAAAACAGCTCAGACTTAAAAATGTTTGGGCTGTTTTTATGTCGTTTATGCCTTTTAGACTACCGTTTATGCCAAAAGGGTTGTCCTAAGAATTAAATTATGGTACTTTTGAATTACAATAAATCTGAAAATCTAAGGGAAGAGGAAAATATGATTAATCAAATGGCCTGTTATATATTTAAGAAGATGAAAGACAACAATGCTATTGATGAAGAGAATATGGATATGTATGTTTTTGGAATTGAAATCTTATTGATTACGATTATCAAATATCTAGGTTTATTTATTATATCACTATTATTAGGAGTTGTAAAAGAGGCTATTGCATTTACTTTAGCTTTTAGCATGCTAAGAATTCAAGCTGGAGGGGTACATTTAGAATCTTTCTGGCAATGTTTTGTAATTACAAATATCATAACTTTTTCTTTCATATTTCTTTCTAAAGCCTTACCTATCAGTCACACCCCATTATATTCAGTTATCATGCTAATCATATCTGCTATTTTAGTTCTAGCATTTGCACCAGTTGATACAGAGAATAAACGACTAAATGAACTTGAGAAGAAGCTTTATAAGAAAAGAAGTATATATGTAATAATCATAGGAAGTTTAATTACTATCAGCTTAGGATTAATTTATAAATCATTTATTACTTATGGCAATATTGTGTCACTGGGATTTCTCTGCGAGGGAATCACATTGACGCCTTTAATAGCAAGAAAAAAATCGTATGAGGAGGTGAATTAAATGAAAGCAAAGACTAGATTATTAAATGGTGTGGCAGCAGTGGCTATGACTTTTGCTAACTTAGGATTAAATATTAACTGCATAGGTCTTTTATATCAGCCTAAATCTCCTAAGAAATAGTCAATATTATTTATAAAAACTATCATAGAAGGATAAAAAATAGGATTACTGCTTTGCCCCATGTAGGACTGAAACAGCTCAGACTTAAAAAGTTTGGGCTGTTTTTGTTTATGCTAATCTATTTTGAAATAGCATTTAATTAGCAGATTCAGGATTCATAGTTTCATTGCAATAAGGACATATCATTAAATTACCTCCTAGTATGTATATCAAATATTTATTTTAAGAGGAGAATTATGTATCTTTCCTAAATATATTTATGTTAAAGATACCCAATAAACCAGTGATAATAAGAAGGTAGCTTGTAATATTAGGAATAAGTAGAACTCCAAAAAGAATTTTATACAATTCGTTGAATTTGCTCAAACTTGAAATGCAAGTTCCCAATACACAAACTGATTGTAATAGTATCCCTCCTAAAAATATTAATGAAAATTGACTGTGCTTATTCATTGGAATCCCCCTAAAAATATTATTTGATTCACTGATATTTTACCATATTATGAAATATTATTCAATTGATTGCTTTTTATAGTCTTATAATAATTAAATTGATCTAATTAAAAGATTTACAAACATCAAAGAAATTAATTTTATTAGAAAGCTGTTTTTCTATAATATTTCAGCAAATGACAAAAATTTTCAAATTAAAAGAAGGTAATCCAATTTACATATAGAATAATGATAAATGATATAAGATTTATATGGGAGGTATGACATATGGATTTGATTATTGCAATCTGCGATGACGATAAAACCCATGTAGATATCATTAAGGAATATATAAACAGGATTGATATTGATTATGATGTCAAAATAATCGAAGCCTATAGTGGAGAAGAATTGCTGGAATTAATAAAGGATAAGCATATGGATATTATCTTTTTAGATATTGAAATGAGGGAATTAAATGGTATAGAAACAGGCAAGAAAATTAGGGAACGGTATGAAGACACAATAATTGTATTTTTAACAGGATATAAAAGTTATGCTTTAGAGGCTTTCCAAATAGAAAGTTTTCAATATATTATAAAACCTATTACATATGAAAATTTCAGGATTTTGATGCAAAAGATCTATCTGCGTCTCAAAGAAATAAGAGCGTATAACAATATGAATAAGACCTTTTCTTATAGAACAAGGCAAGGAATAGTAAGTTTGAAATATGAGGATATTTATTATTTTGAACGACAAGGTAAAAAAACCTATATTTTAACTCAAGTAGGCAAATATGAATTCAGTGGCACAATAAAATCCATAATGGAGTCTTTGGACAAGAATATATTCTTACGTTGTCATCAGGGTTTTGTAGTAAATACTGAAAAATTTCTAAATATAAATAATAACGAAATGGTACTACGTGGTATAGAACAAGCAATACCTATTGGTAGAAAATACAGGCAAGATGTTCTAAAAGCATTAGAAAAGAAATTATTTTGTTAATTTAAGGTGATGATTATGGAAATAGTAGCTAATTTTTTAACAAATATTATTGATGTAAATATACTTTATTATTATATGAAAGCTTTTGTTAAAGGGAAAAAGTCCAACAATAAATATGTCCTACTGTGGCTGTTTATAATTGTATTACTCAATACTTTTGTGAATAGCTTTTTTGGATTAGCTAGTTTCATAGGCTTTATATTGATTTTGATTTCAATGAGCTTTGTTTTTTTCTTGATTTTTAAAGAAACTTTTTTAAATATTTTTATTATGCTACTTATTGGGATGGTTTTGATGTTTGCATTAGAGCTAGCTGCAGCTAATCTAATTATATATATTTTTAGATTATCACCATCGCTGATATTAGAGCTTAACATTTATAGAATTTTAGCAATTGCTATAGCAAAAGGTAGCTTTCTTCTTACCGTACATTACTGGATTAGAAAAACATCCTTTTTCTCATATATTCGGAATAAAAAAAGTCTGCCTATAGCTTTTATATTTCTATTTAATGCAATTATTATTTATATGGCATTTATTCTTTATAGATACATAAGAGTTAGCACTTATATGGACTACATCTTCTTTTTCCTTTTCACATTATGTGCTATTTTATTTAGCTGGTTAATATATATATTTACAAAAAAGATGCTTGAACAAGAGCAACAGGAAGAATTGATGAAATTAAAGATAAAGGAATATGAGAATCAAAACTTTTATATTAAGAATATGGAAGATATTGTGCAAAATATCCGTGCTCAAAGGCATGATTTTAATAATCATGTTAGTACATTGTATGGATTGATTTATCTTAATAAGACTGAGGAAGCGAAAAAATACATACTGGGATTAGCTGATGATATTTCTTTTATCAATAAGATTATTGATGTGGGACATCCTGTAATTACAGCATTAATAAATATGAAAAGAGATAAGATACTAAGAGAGAAAATCAATATGAACTTAGATATTCAATTACCTCAAAACCTGTCCTTTAATTATATTGATTTGTCTATAGTTATAGGCAATCTTTTAGACAATGCAATTGAAGCGTGTCTAAATCCTAGTGTAAATGAGCCACTGATCAATCTTAGAATTTTCACCAAGGGGTACTATTTAGTTATTGAGGTATCGAATTCAAAATCAAATATGGTAAGCACAGAATCAGAATCTTTAGGGAATAGATTTACAACTAAAGAAGACAAAGAAAATCATGGCTTTGGATTAAGTAATATAAAAAGAATAGTAAACCAATACGAAGGGCTCTTAAAGATTGAAGATAAGGAAAATATTTTTGCTGTTCATATAGCTTTGCCTCTAGAAAGAGACATAGAATAATCTGTCTCTTCCTTTACTAAAAATAGTTTTAGAGGCTTGAAATTATTTGCTTATTGAATTATTCCCATTTTTAATCTAAAAGCTCAAGCTCTACAACTGTATCAATATCATCTGGCAATGGATATGTAAGATGCTCAGGTGTTCCGAAATTAATGAAAACATAGTTATTATAATCCATAGTGTTCCAAGGCTTTATTATCTTAAGTTCAGAGCCATCGGAAAGCAATCTAATCTTTTTAATCTTACCATTTAGTCCTTGGATACCTAAAGGTCCTATGCTTCCTTCAAAAATATGAGCATATAATTTATTACCATTTTGAGTATAATAGCCCCATTCAGGTTTCGGAAGACAGGCTTTTCCGCAGTTATATATGCTCCTGCCATTTTGTTTTAGCCATTTGCCCATGCTATCTAGAATATTTAGGGACTCATAGGGAATTTCACCCTTTGCATCAGGTCCAATATTTAGCAAAAGGTTTCCGTTTTTGCTAACACATTCTACTAGCTTTCTAATAATCATCTTTGCAGATTTGAAATTTTTGTCTGTAGAAGAGTAACCCCAGTGATTATTCATTGTAATACAAGCTTCCCAGGGTATTGAATTGCCGTTTTCATCCACTATTCCTTCTGGTGGAATAATTTGCTCAGGAGATGCAAAGTCACCAGCAAAAAAGCTAGGATTATTAGTCATAATACTTCCAGAGTTTTCCCCACTTGCTTCTAATCTATTATCGATTATTACATCAGGCTGTAAGCCTCTTACCATATCTATTAGTTCAGTGGCTTTCCACTTTTCACCAACCATATCATCATAGGAAAAATCGAACCAGAGAATATCTATTTTCCCATAGTTTGTACATAGCTCTCGAACTTGTCCATGCATATATTCTAGATATTTTTCAAAATCATGCTTTACATCCTTGTAATTCTCATTATCTCTCATGGGATGGTGTCTATCTTCATAATGAGGGAAATCATCATGATGCCAATCAATAACAGAATAATAAAGACCTACCTTAAGACCTTCAGCTCTAAATGCCTCTACATATTCTTTTATTAAATCTCTTTTTGCTTTAGTATTAGTAGCTTTGTAATCAGTAAGCTTACTGTCAAATAAACAAAAACCATCATGGTGTCTTGCTGTCATAACAGCATATTTCATTCCTGCATTTTTTGCGGCTTTAGCCCAGAATTTGGAGTCATAGCTTATTGGATCAAACTCATGGAAATATTGCTTATACTCTTCCTTTGACATCTTTTCATTAGTCATTACCCATTCCCCTCTTGCAGGAATTGAATATAAGCCCCAGTGAATGAACATGCCAAGCCTATCTCTAAGAAACCAATATGTCCTCTTATTTCTCTCTTCAACCAGATTCATCTTATCCCTCCTATGATTATTCCTTGCTAATAGACATTTTATAAATAATATATATATTTCAATTATATCAATTTATAAAACAGTTACAACCAGTCTGTTTTATAATCTTGTACAAACAAATATCATTAATTTTTCCATTTAGATTGTGTAAGCTATTTGGTGCAAAACTAATTAATTAAAAAGCTAAATTAACTAGCACAACAGGTTAATTTATGGAAATACTATTTTGGAATGCAAATGGTGATAAAATCAGAGAATTAACCAATTTATCAATTTACTAACAATATTTTATATTATTTGGTATATAATTATATATGGGGGTGGTAAAAGTGAGGATAAATAAAAAACTCACAGTATTTGTTAGTATTGTACTTGCTGCGTTTTTATTTTTTAGTGGATGTACAACTTTTGGTAAAGCTAACAATATTGGAAAGGATCAAAAAATAGCTTTTGTAAATATTAAAGAAAAGCATCTAAATTCAGAAAATATAATGAATATAATTGATGAATTGACCTCAGAGAAGTACAAGGGACGGCTTGCTGGAACAAAAGGAAATGAGCTTGCTACCCAATATATAGCTAATTACTTTAAAAAAATTAAACTTGACTATCCAAGTGATTTAGGTGGCTATTTACAGAATTATGATCAAAATGTGAGATTTACATATAGTGCTCCTAAACTAGAAATAGTAAATATAAGTGGGAAGGTAGAAAAGGAGTACGAATACATCAAGGAATTTTCTGTATATACGTGGACTACTTCTCTAAGTATAAAAGGAGATGTAAAAGGAAAAGGTGTAGTTATAGATGATCCTAGAATACTTTCAGCAGATTTAAAACCATATGAAGGAAAGATTCTTCTAGTACCAAGCAAAATTATTTCTAGTGCAGGAAGTACAAATATAATTAATAGAGTATTATTGAGGAACAGCAGCATTGGTGGAATGGTAATGGAAGTTGACATTGATAATCCAAATCATGCTTATGGCAGCTTTGTAGTAGCGCCAAATGCTCAACCTACAGCAAAATTTGCTGAAAAAAAACCAATGCTTTTCAATTGCGATACAGCGACATTTAAAGATTTAGTTGATGCTGCCAATAAAGATCTAGATATTAATATGAAGGCGGACTTTGCAGTTGAAAATGTAACTGCAGCAAATGTAATAGGATACATTGAAGGCAAAGATGAAGCTCTAAAAAAAGAATTCATTATTATAGGAGCTCATTTTGATCATGCAGGAGACAATAAAAATGGCACTTATAACCCAGGGGCATTAGATAATGCTTCAGGTACTGCTGTTATGATGGAGATAGCAAGAGTACTGAAGGAAGGAAAATATAAGCCGAAAAAATCTATTCTTTTTATTGCCTTTAATGGAGAAGAAGAAGGTCTATATGGTTCATATCATTATGTTAATAGTCCACTATATCCGCTAAATAAAGAAACAACAGTTATGATCAATTTAGATATGATAGGTTCAAAAACTGAAATGCCTCTCACATTATTGAGCTTTGACAATATTAATACTAAACTAAGGGAAGAGTTCTATAAGTATTCAAAAGTACTAAAAATTGATTGTGCACAAGAGGCAGGGCAGGGAAGTGATCACGATTCTTTTGGTGCTAAAGGCATAGATTCATTATGTTTGATCAATATGGATTTAAAAAATGGATATCATACACCAGACGATACAATAGATAAGATAGATGAAAAACGAATTGCAGAAATAGCTAAGCTTGTACTATATTATTTGGATAAAAATGCTTTTTAATAGATAATATATAATATTTGTAAAGTAAAAATAGTTGTCATCCTGAACGTAGGCTCAAAAGCGCTCCTAACTGATTTCCTGACAGACAGATACTAAGGTTGGTTCGTAGGACACTCATAATTATAGTCCCGGCGGACAGATATTAAGATTGGTGAAGGAGATAAAGTTTTTTGCTACGTTCAGAATGACGCTTATTTATATATATTTCTTTTCTAAATCCCTTGCCAATCTAATATACTTTTCCTTAGTTTCTATATGCTCCTTGTTTTCTTCATATTCTTTAAATTCTCTATCTAATTTATTTATAGTTTCTTCTTTTAGATTTTTTTCTGCATATTTGTATAGCATATTGTCTTCCTTGAATATGTGTTTTTCCAAAAGATTTGCATATCCCATAGCATTTGATATTATGTCAACTTTAGCTTCATTATTACCTTCCTTATATGCTTTTAAGGCAGCTTCAAGCTCTCTAACAAAACTTCTTCCATAATCATGCTCAATAAGCATTCCTTGAACTGGGCCAGAGCCTATTTTATCAACTAGTTCTGTTGCCATGTCTTTAAATAACATATCTTCTTCTTTCCCATGGTGATACTTGTCTGCATAATTTCTTATAAAATCAATAATTGAAATCAGATCATCGTGTGGAATTTCTTTTCCTTCAACAATATCTACACATATTTTTCTTATTATTCTAAGCACTTTCTTAATATTATCATGCTCGTTTACGAGAATCTCAATTGTGTTCATAAATATCACTCCCAAATAATCTTTACTTTATTATTATCCGCAAAAAATAATAATAAACATTAAATAATTTTATCTTAGTTCTTATGTCCTAAATATTAAAAAAACATAAAAAAAGCACGAGATCAGTTGTAAATAAATTTTATTTAATCTATAATATTATATATGAATATACAATATATATGTATCATAAACATTGATACCACAATATAGGGGGGCTATACCTTGATTACTAGGGTTCAGAAAAGGAACGGAGATATTGTCGACTTTGATGTAAAAAAAATAGAAAACGCAATATTTTCAGCAGCAAAATCAGTTGGTGGAGATGATAGAGAAACTGCTGAAAGACTATCAAAAATGGTAGTTAGCATAGTAACAGAAGCTTTTGGAGCAAGTATACCATCTGTTGAAGATGTTCAAGACATAGTTGAAAAGGTTCTGATAGAAGAAGGACATGCCAAAACTGCAAAAGCGTACATATTATACAGAAGAAAGCATGAAGAGCTAAGAGAAACTAAAAATCTTTTTATGGATGCAGAGACACTGATAGATGAATATGTATCGCTAGATGATTGGAGAGTAAATGAAAATGCTAATATGGGATTTAGCTTACAAGGGCTAAATAATCATATTGTTGAGTCTATAACTAAAAAGTATTGGTTAAATAAAATATATAGAAAAGAGCTAAGAGATCCACATATCAAAGGAGACTTGCATATTCATGATTTAGGCCTATTGGCCCCATATTGCTGTGGATGGGATTTGGAGGCTCTTCTCTTATGTGGATTTAAAGGTGCTAGTGGAAAAATCGAATCTTTACCTGCAAAACACTTACAATCATTTTTAGGGCAGCTTGTAAACTGGCTATATACACTTCAAGGAGAGGCGGCGGGTGCACAAGCTGTCAGTTCTTTAGATACTTATGTGGCTCCATTTATTTATTATGACGGGCTAAGCTATGATGAAGTGAAAAAGATAGTGAAGAGTTTTGTATTCAATCTAAACATACCTACTAGGGTTGGATTTCAAACTCCTTTTACTAATATAACCTTAGACATTACTCCACATCCAATGATTAAGAATATGGAGGTTATCATTGGAGGCAAGAGAAAAGATAAAACCTATGGAGAATTCCAAAAGGAAATGGACATGTTCAATAAGGCATATAGCGAGGTAATGATGGAGGGAGATGGAGCAGGCAGAAGCTTTAGTTTTCCTATACCTACAATAAACATTACTAAGGATTTTCCTTGGAATTCAGAAGTGGTTGATTCCATTATGGAGATGACTAGAAAGTTTGGTACTCCATATTTTGCAAACTTTGTAAATAGTGACTTAAGTCCAGAAGATGTAAGGAGTATGTGCTGTAGACTTAGGCTTGATAATCGTGAGCTTAGAAGAAGAGGTGGAGGATTATTTGGTGCAAATCCGCTTACAGGCTCTATAAATGTGGTTACATTGAATATGGGACGTATAGGATATTTAGCCCACTCAGTAGAGGAATTTAAGAAAAGAGTTAGAGAGCTAATGGAAATATCCAAGGAAATATGCGAAACAAAGCGTAAGGTACTTGAAAGATACATGGATGCAGGACTTTACCCTTATTCTAGATTCTATCTTCAAGCTATTAAGGATGCAGAGGGAGAATATTTTAAGAATCACTTTAGTACTATAGGATTGAACGGAATGAATGAGGCATGCATTAATTTACTTGGAAAAGATATCACAACAGAAGAGGGCAGAGACTTTGCAATAGATATAATGGAGTTTATGAATAGAGTAATCCAGATATTCCAAGAGGAAACAGGAAGCCTCTGGAATCTTGAAGCCTCTCCAGCAGAAGGAGCTGCTTACAGATTTGCAAGAATGGATAAAAAAATGTATCCTAAGATATTTACTCAGGGAACAGATGAACCATATTATACAAACTCTACACAGCTTCCAGTAGATCATACTAAAGATATATTTGAAGCAATCGAACATCAGGATAAGCTTCAAACATTATACACTGGTGGAACCGTACTGCATGGATTTATAGGAGAAGAAATTAATAGCATTGAAACAGTTAAGCTCTTATTGCAAAGGGCTTTTGAAAATAGCAGAATACCATATCTAACAATTACGCCAACTTATAGTATATGTCCAGATCATGGATATTTAAGAGGAGAACAATTTACTTGTCCAGACTGTGGTAAAAATACTGAAGTTTGGACTAGGGTCGTTGGATTCCATAGACCTATTCAGTCTTGGAACAAGGGTAAAAAGGAAGAATATGAAGATAGGCTGGAATTTGACACAGATGTAAGCTTAAATCTTAATGAGCAAAGAATAAAGAAAGCAATATAATTATTAATTTTTATGAAGGAAAGGGAAATAGCTATGGAATTTAAGGGACATCAGAAATCATCATTTATTGATTATCCAGATAAAATATGTACAGTGCTGTTTACAGGTGGCTGTAATTTTAGATGCCCTTATTGCCATAACTCTGATCTTGTGAATAATAAAGGAGAAGAATTAACGGAAGGCATTGTATTGGCCTACCTAGATAAGAGAAAGAAAATGATAGATGCAGTATGTATATCAGGTGGAGAGCCAACTCTTCATAGGGGCCTATATGATTTTATAAAGAAGATAAAAGATAAAGACTATTTAGTAAAGCTAGATACTAATGGAACGAGTCCAGATATTCTAAAAAAACTCATTTCTGACGGATTATTAGATTATGTTGCAATGGATATAAAGGCTCCAATTGATAAATATAATAAGGTGACAAATACGGATATTGATATAAATAAAATAATTGAGAGCATTGATATAGTAAAAAATTCTGATATTGATTATGAGTTTAGAACTACTGTATGTAAAGAACTATTAACAGCTAAGGATATAATTGAGATAGCACAATATCTAAAAGGAAGTAAGAGATATTATGTACAAAATTTCAGAGATGGAGCTACAGTATTAGCTGGGAAAAACAAGTTTAGCTCTTATGATATTGAAACATTAAAGAAAATAGAAGAGCAGATTAAATGCCACTTTGATACATTCAAGATACGTAGCTGATAAGAGATATGTTTATTGAAAGCCATGTTGTAATATAAAATATTGCAATATGGCTTTTGTTGTAATTTTTGTAAGTTTGAATTATAATTTTTACAATAGGACACATATAATATCTGCCAATACCATTAAAAAATACCTTATAGTTATTTTGAAAATGATGATTTATATAGATTTACGAAACTTGTTTTGCCTTTTGCATATGACAGGATTTTATAAGAAATTGGATTCTATCCGAATACCTTATATATGCAGTATAAATAGAAGGGGGGGAAGTAAAACTTACAAATTTTACAAAAATTCATGTAAACACCGATATTGAAGAGATTACAAAAGTGATACAAACTATTGAAAGAACGGTAACAAGTTGCATAGAAAATTTAAATAAAACATAGATATCCACTAATGGCAGATTTTTATCAAATTGGTTAACAAGTAATTACGTATTTTCGAAAGTAGTTAAAAGTAATTATATAATTTTGGAGGGCAAAATGAGAATTGAAACATTAAAAATTGAAAACTTTGATAAAATCATACCTATTATACGGAGGGCTGAAAGCGATGAATGTTGTTATTAAAGTAGATAATTTAACAAAAAGCTATGGAACCAATACTGTCATTAAAGATATTTCCTTTACTGTACATCATGGTGAAATTTTTGCCTTACTCGGCACCAATGGGGCAGGAAAGACGACTACACTTGAGTGTATAGAAGGTATTCGGAAATATGATAGTGGGAGTATTACAGTAGCTGGAAGTATAGGTGTGCAACTGCAATCCTCATCGCTCCCTGAAAATATTAAGGCAATAGAAGTATATCAACTGTTTTGTAAATGGAACAAGGTACTAGCAGATATTGAATTGTTCAATGCTTTTGGACTTAATCTAATAAAAAATAAGCAGTATAAAGAAATGTCCACAGGACAAAAAAGACGATTGCATTTAGCACTTGCACTTATAAGCAATCCAGATATCATATTTCTAGATGAACCAACTGCTGGACTTGACGTAGAAGGAAGAGTATCCCTTCATGAGCAGATTCGAAAATTAAAAAAACAAGGAAAAACTATAATTATAGCAAGTCATGATATGGCAGAAGTAGAGAGCCTTTGTGATAAAATTGCTATTATCAAGAATGGAAAAATTGCTTTTACAGGTACAATAAATGAATTAACTAGTGAAATAGGAAGACAATACAAAATACATATTAAAACCGAAAGACCATTGAAAGCTGATGAATATGAGCAAGGGTATTCATTATTTATTTCAGAAAATATCGGAGATACCTTGCTTGAATTGCTCGAAGCATGCAAGAAAACTCAAAATACTGTTCTTGATGTGAAAATTGAAGGAGTTACACTAGAACAAAGATTTATGGACATAGCAAGGGAGGGAAAATAATGAATGCATTTTTATATGGTGTCGTACTACAATGGAAACTTGATTTAAGAAATAAAGGTGTACTTCTTACCTATTACGTAGTTCCTCTTGTTTTTTTTACATTTATGGGAGGTATATTTTCATCTATCAATCCTGCTTCGAAGGATACATTAATCCAATCCATGACAGTGTTCGGGTTGACAATGGGGGCAATTTTAGGAACACCTATACCACTTACAGAGTTGTATGGAAGTGAAATTAAAAAGGCTTACAAGGTGGGCGGCTTACCCCTATGGGTAGCTACAATAAATAACTTTATATCGGCTTTTGTCCATCTTTTCATTGTGAGTCTCGTAATATTTTTTACTGCTCCACTAGCTTTTAATGCAAAAATTCCTACTAATTTAGCTCACTATTTTTTATCACTTGCAATTTTTATTATAGTTAGTTTGTCAGTAGGAACAGTGCTTGGACTATTTATCAAAGACATATCAAAGCTTACAATGGCATCACAGTTTATATTCTTACCTTCAATTATGCTGGCAGGAATTATGTTCCCTGTAAATATGCTCCCAAAGGTACTTGAAAATGTGGGAAAAGTTTTCCCTGCTACATGGGGATTTAAGCTTATGACAAGTGAAAGTTTTGATATAAAATTAATTATACCACTTGCTATTATATTATTGGTAGCAATTGTTATCAGTGTGTATCAACTATCAAAAATTAGTTTTGAATAAATAAATTTAACTTAGCTTAAAAGGGCAGTGTAAGGAGTGGGGAATACATGGAATACACTATCAGCATTGAAAATGTTGTTGTCTGGTTAGTAATATACTTTATAATGTGCGGGATACTTCCTACTATATTAGATATAACCATATGGAGAACTTTTGGGACTAAAATTTCTACTTGGTTAAACCTCTTAACTTTAATTGTTTTCAATAGCCTATTTATTTTTTATTTAACCAATAAATATAAGCTAAAAATTAGCATTTTTAGCAATATAACATTAAAAGGGATATTGTTAGCAATTGGCTGTTCAGTTCTGTTTTTTATTTTGCTCGATAAATTTTTAGATACTTTCTTTGATAGTGTGTTTACTACTAGTGCAGAGGGATATCAGAAAACAATTGCTTCATTAAGACAATTTCCCATCGCAAATTTTATTCGAATTTGCTTGCTTGCTCCTATAGTAGAAGAAATACTAATGAGAGGTTATATACTAAGTTCATTACAAAATAAATATGGTACAGTTATTGCTCTCCTAGTATCCTCACTTTTATTTGCTATACTTCATTTTAATTTTGTACAAACATTATCTGCAGTAGTATGTGGTTTAATACTAGGACTGTTATATATAAGCACAGGATCACTGTTCTGTTGTATTTTAGCCCATTCTCTATATAATGCTATTTCATTTTTTGCATGTGTTTTAGAATGAAAACGGCAATAAATTTGAGTTTCACACAAAAACCCGTGAAGACAGAATTGTTTTTTACAAAGAAAACAGAAAGCACTTAAAGTTCTATACATAAAATGATTAGGTGATAGCATAGAGCCTATGAGAATACTAGATACAATAATTGAAAGCTATAAAAAATACTAATACAAAATCTTATTGGTATATACTTACATGGTTCGTTAGCCATGGGCTGCTATACAAATGACAGTGATATAGATTTTCTAGTCGTAGTAAAAGAACCTATTGATATTAATTGAAGTACTTAATCCTTAATTTCTAGTCGAATTGGATAAGGCTTAAGTCTAGTTCTACTTATAGAACATAAGAGAAGATTAGCTAGGGAGGAATCATGATGATAAGATTATTATATGGAACATCTAATCTTGCAAAAATCAAACATATGAAGGAAATGCTGAAAGGAGTGGATATAGAAATTATTAGTTTAAGAGATATTGGCAATCCAGATATTGCTTCAATTAATGAAATAGGCAATGATCCATTAGAAAATGCCAAGATTAAGGCTATGGCATATTATAGAGAATTAAAAATACCGGTATTTTCTTGTGACTCAGAATTATATATTGAAGGATTAGAAAATGAGAGGCAGCCAGGAGTTCATGTTAGAAGAGTTAACGGAAAAGAATTAAATGATGATGAGATGATAGAATACTATACTAATTTAGTAACGGAACTGGGGGGAGTTGTTAAAGCAAAATATAAGAATGCAATATGCTTGATCATTGATGAAAAAAATATTTTTGAATACGACGGAGAAGATATTGCTTCCGAAGAGTTTATTATAACATCAAAGCCTCATATAAAAAGAATCAACGGATTTCCTTTAGACTCAATTTCAATCGAAATAGAAACAGGTCAGTATTATCTAGAGATAAATAAGGATAATAATTTTGAAACAGAATATAAAATGGCTGAAGGGTTTAAAAACTTTTTTGTTGAAAATGTTAAATTGAAATAAGTAAAAAAATGATTTGGGGGTTTTAAGGTTGAAAAATTATAAGAAATTATTACTAAGTTTTTTTATTATTATTTTAGCTATGGCTACTGTTGGATGTAGTCCTGTAGTCACTTACCAAAACAGTATATTTGATGATGAAAGTAAAATAGCTAAAGTGGAAGATAGCTTTACATATTTGGAAAGACAAGGGGAGGTCCTGTGGAAAGAAGCTAAGATTAATTTTACTTCTTTTTCTGGGACAGATACTATATTTAAGATTAAAACTGATAGGGAAAAAGATATTGTATTTAATGTTGAATCAACTATAAAATCAGGTGATTTTAAATTAGTTTTGATAACGTCAGATAATAAAGTTATTAATATTGTAAGTGGTACAGAAGAGGGAAGCAAAACTATTTCGCTTAATAAGGGAACCAGTAGAATAAAGCTAGTAGGTAAAAAGGCTAAGGGAGAAATAAAAATTAATATTGATGCAGATGAAGCTGTTGAAATTGAAGGAAATAACTCATTTTAGATTTAAAGCTGGCAGAAGAATTAGGATATACCTATCCAGCACAAGATGATATAAATGTAACAGAATATCTGCAGAGGATTAAAGCACTACCTAAAGATGCAGAGGATTTCTAGTACTTCTACTTACAAAGTAGCTACAGACAGGAGGCTTTATAAATGAAATTAGGAATGCCTGTATTAATAGAATTCAATAGTCTGGAAGAAAACATAAGGCTTTGCAATGAATTAAAACTAGATTTTATAGAGCTAAATATGAATTATCCTATTTTTATGCCTGAAAGCTTCAGTTACAGGAAAGCATTAGAAGCTAAAAGGAAATATGGAGTTAATTTTACGGTTCATTTTCCTGAGGAAATTGACTTATCTTCTTTTCATCCACCAATTAAAAAAGGACATATAGAACGCTGTAAAGAACTGATAGAATGGACTAGTAAAGCTGAGATTAAGCTTGCTAATATGCATTTAAGCAATGGTATTTATTGCACACTACCTAGTTCGAGGCAATGGATTAATGAAAAATATGAGGAAGAGTTCAAAAAACTATTATATAAATCTTATTCTGAGTTAAATGATTATGCAAGCTCATTGGGAGTAATATTGTGTATTGAAAATACCTCCAATTTTCACATCCCTTTTATCAAAAGAGCATTAGATATGCTAACTGTATTTGAAAATTTTAACTTAACATGGGATGTGGGACATGATGCTAAGGTTAATTTTAGTGAAAAGCCTGTTTTAATGAATTTGGCCGATAGAATCAAGCATATGCATCTTCATGATTTTAATGAAGAATCGGACCATCAATCACTATATACTGGAATAATACCTATAGATGAAAGACTTGAGTTTGCTAGAGATAACAATATTTCTGTTGTAATAGAAGTGAAGACTAGCGAGGCCTTAAAGGAATCAGTAAATAAAATAGTTGATTTTAGATAACCTATTTGCATGTAAACCATCAAGAATCATTGTGCTTTACACAATAGATATTATGCTTGCTAGGTTCTAGCTTCGTTAGATGGAAAATTAAAATGTATCTATAAAATGAATGGAGTCAGATGAATTATGCATGTAAAAACAAATAGTAAGCTGTTAGCAATTAAAATATTGCTTATAGTGATTTGTATATTGTACATTGCTTTTTTATATTTTGATTTCTTTTCAGTAAAAGTTTTCATCTCATCAAGCGTAGTAAAATTTATATCTATAGTACTATGCTTTCTGTTGTCGGTTTTAATAGGAAAAGATTATCTTGACAAAGAAAATAAGCTTTTACTGCAATCTGGACTACTTATCACTATTATTGCAGATTTTTTGCTCCTTTTCACAGACTATTTTGTTCTTGGAACAGGTATTTTCTCAGTAGTTCATATACTTTATGCTATCAGATATGAAAGAAATAAAACAAAGCTTATTTTGATAAGGGCAATAGTTATTTTGCTCATAATAGTGGGTATATACCTGACTATAAACTTCTTTATTATAAAAATAGAAGTACTATTTTTATCGGCTCTATTCTATGCTGTATCATTAATAATCAGTACTATAAAAGCTATAAAAGCATGTAAATATGACTTGCTTCCTTTTCCAAATAAATATTTAATAGCCTTTGGAATGGTGCTTTTCTTATTATGTGATGTAAATGTAGGTATATTTAATATAATTAGCTTAATAAACATTTCTAGTGGTATAATTAATCTATTGTATAATATTTCAGGAGTCTTAATGTGGTTTTTCTACCTTCCCTCACAGGTTTTGATTTCTTTGAGCGGATACAATTTTTCGTGTTTATCTAAAAAATAAAGAACAGGAGAAAATTATGACAAGAGTATATTTCGTAAGACATGCACAGCCAGATTTTTCAATACAAGATGATTTATTGCGCCCGCTTACTGAGAAGGGCATAGCAGATAGTGAAAAAGTGACTAAATTTCTATTAGACAAGCAAATTACTAAGATATTTTCAAGTCCGTACAAAAGAGCCTATGATACCATAAAGAGTTTCGCTGAAAAATCAAATTTGAATATTAATATTATAGATGATTTTAGAGAAAGAAAAATAGATGATATATGGTTAGAGGACTTTAATTCCTTTGCAAGAGAACAGTGGAATGATTTTGACTACAAGCGTGAGCATGGTGAGAGCTTGAATGAGGTACAAAAAAGGAATATATCTACACTACATGAAATACTAGAAAAAAATTCAGATGAAAATATTGTTATAGGTACGCATGGAACAGCCCTTAGTACTATAATAAACTATTATGATAGAAATTTTAACTATAGCTGCTTTGAAAGGATAAAGCCTTTAATGCCTCATATTGTATATATTGATTTTGAAGGCACTAAAGCCAAGATAATAAAAGAGTTAATTGTATAATTTTACTGGTTTTATTAAAATATCGTCATAAGTTTAACAACCAATTATTTTGTGGTATAATATAATATAAAATTTCCAGCTAATACCTCTATGGTAAGGAGGGATTGTGATGTATATTTTTATCTTTATAGGGACTTTATTTATAGTATTAGGTATATTGATTAAGTATTTTAAATTTTATTGGCTTATATCCGGCTATAATACTATGTCTAAAGAAAAGCAAAAAAATGTTGATACAGAAGGACTAGGTAGGCTTATGGGAAATTTTGCTTTCCTACTAGGAGGAACTTTTGTTTTAGGAGCGATTTTAATCTCCACAGGCTTAAAAACTTTAGGAATAATATTGATTACGGCCATACCCTTTGTCTTGACTCCCTATGTTCTGATAAAGGTTCAGAAATATGATAAAAATGCATTAGATCCCGATGGAAGCATGAAAAAAAGTACACGGATTATTATAGGTATTACTATTGGATTTATGGCAGTTATCTTTGCCTTTGTCATTTGGCTTAGTGTATATGGAGCACAAGAACTCAATATTACTGTAGATGATAAAATTATAAATATTAGAGGAATGTATGCCTCTATAGTTCATACGGAAGATATTATGGAAGTAGTATTACTGGATTCGATTCCAGAGGTACTGAGAAAAAACAATGGCTTTGACTTTGGAAATGTTTTAAGAGGTAAGTTTACCCTTGAAAGTATTGGAAAGGGAAGGTTATATATAAATAATGGGAAACCTCCATATGTGTATTTAAGGCTAAAAAAGGGATATGTAATAATAAATTATAGCAGCAGTGAAAAAACTCAAGAATTATATAATAAAATAAGATTAGTTTTTTAATCTTCATATTATCTTCAAATTTGTTTTCTATAATGTATTTAAAGTCAGAAAACAATTTGAAGGGGTGAATGTTATGTGTCGTGGATTTGGAATGGGCTTTAGTGGTGGAGCCGGCTTACCTTGGATACTAGGCATGGGAGTATTTAGGGTACTAATAGCAGCCTTAGTCATATATCTTGTATATAAGCTGATAAAAGGGTTCACCAATATTCCAGGCAATTCAGATAAAGCAATGGAAATACTAAATGAAAGATATGTAAATGGAGAAATTAGCGACGAGGAATATGAAAAGATAAAAAAGAGAATAAAATAATAACGCTTATTTTAATGACCAGTATTGCAAGATACTGGTCATTGTAGTATTTTTGAGTTAAAGGGGTGAAAATTATGGATGAGGCCAAAAATGTTCTTGTGGTAGATGATGAGGTTCAGATTACAAAAGTCATAAAGGCTTACCTTGAAAAAGAAGGATACATCGTATATACTGCATATAGCGGTAATGAAGCAATTTCAACATTTGAAAGAAAATCTATTGATTTCATAGTATTGGATTTAATGCTCCCAGATTTATCTGGTGAAGAAATATGCAAAATCATTAGGGTAAAGTCGCAAGTACCTATACTTATGCTAACTGCTAAGGCAGAAGAAGAGGATAGAGTCACTGGTCTGTATTTAGGTGCAGATGATTATCTTGTCAAACCATTTAGTCCAAAAGAGTTAGTGGCTAGAATAAAAACTATACTGAGAAGGACACAAAAAGACTTTATTAAAGCAGATATTATAGAATTTAATAGAGGCGATTTGCTTATAGATTTAAATAAAATGGAGTTAAAGAAAAGTGGAGAACAGGTTGATTTAACTCCTACAGAGTTTAAAATAGCATCTACACTAGCACAGAACCCCAATATAGTATTTAGCAGGGAGGATTTAATAGAAAAGATTCTAGGAATTGATTATGAAGGTTATGATAGAACTATCGATACTCATATTAAGAATATTAGACAAAAAATAGAGGACAAAAATACTAAATACATCCATACAGTCTATGGAGTAGGATATAAGTTTGTAGGTGAATGATATGTCTAAAAAGCTTAAAACTAAATTTATTATATCAATGATAAGCATAGCTACACTGTCTATCTTTTTAGTTGGAATAATTACTAATATAACGATATTTAAAAAATTCAATACCTATATGGAGGAAGAACAGATAGATAGGATTGAAGATGTAGTTAAGATGGTGGAATATTCATATTCTCTTGATAAAAGCTGGTCCAATAGAGTCCTAAGCAATATATTGAACTCACGTCTTATAGATAATTTTGATATTCAGATAAAGAACGAAAATGGCGACATTGTTTTTGAGAACTTTATGAGCAACAGTATGATGAGAATGCACAATCAAATGATGAGAAGTATGAGCAAAGGCATGATGAGAGGAAGTAGTAGAAGCCAAATAAATGATTCAACTACTACGGTGAAAATGTCAGAATTAATTGTAGACGATAAAAGGGTAGGAACAGTTGAGATAGGATATGCAGGTCCTTTTATAATATCCCAGAGAGAAGTAGATTTTACAAGAGGAATAAACAACTCGATTCTTTTTGCTTCATTTATTTCTCTAGTTTTAGCTATGCTCTTAGGACTATATAACTCAAAAGTTATGTCAGAGCCTATACTTAAAATTACTCATGCTGCAAATAATATTAGAGAGGGAAAGCTAGATACTAATATTGACATGAAAAACGATGCTGAAGAGCTAATAGAGCTGTCAAAATCTATAAATCATCTAGCCAAATCCCTTAAGGAGCAACAAATTTTAAGAAAAAGATTGACTACAGATATATCCCATGAACTTAGGACACCACTTACAATACTTCAAAGCCATATAGAGGCATTTAATGACGGAATTTGGTTGCCTACAAAGGATAAGCTAGATATATGTAGAGAAGAGGTTATTAGACTTAAAAAACTTGTTGAACAGCTTAAATATATAACAGATATTGAAAGCCATAGAGTAGAATTAGAAATAGAGCAGGTTGATTTATCGCAGCTAATCGAAAATGTAGTAGAAAGCTTTAGATATGAATTTGAGATAAAAGAAATTGAACTTAATAAGCATATAAGGAAAAATGTCATGATTGAAGCAGATAAGGACAAAGTAAGACAAGTAATGATTAATATAATTTCCAATGCATTAAAGTTTACAGATACTTTAGGTAAGGTTGATGTGCTTCTTAGTGAAGATGAAAAAAGTGTCACAATAGAAATAACAGATACTGGCATTGGAATAAATAAAGAGGATATTCCTTTTGTTTTTGAAAGGTTTTACAGAAGTGATAAATCTAGGAGTAGAAGGACGGGAGGGACGGGGGTTGGACTTACTATAGCCAAGACCTTGGTAGAGGCACATAAAGGAAGCATTAATGTATATAGTCAAGAGGAAAAAGGGAGTAGGTTTGTAATTATATTGCCTAAAAGCCAGAAGGATGATAATATTTTGACTATATGATTTAATTTTCACATATGATAAACTATATCTATCCATGAAAGAGAAGGCATTCTCTGAATGGAGTCTTAATTTATTGACAATAAAGATAGAGGTGCAGATATTGATGAGACAAAGATGTAACAAAGTAGATCGCAGGAATAATTATATGATTTTAGCAGAAAACTTCTTTGATGAAGATAATAAGGAAAAGGCACTGAAATTCTTCAAAAAAGCTTTAGAATTTGAAGGAGAGAAGTATGAAACTATAGATATTTTATTTAATATAGCTGTTTTATACGATGAATTAGGATTAAAGGAAAAAGCATTTGAAACTTATAATAGCATCATTCGAATAAATCCAAATGAAGCAGGGGCATATTATGGAAGGGCTATAATATTTGATGAAAAAGGTGAAAAAGATATCGCGTTAAAAAACTACTTTAAGGCAATTGAATTTGAGCCAGAGTATGATAGGGCCTATTTTTATGTTGCAAATATTTATGATGAAAGAGGAGATAAAGAAAAAGCTATAAAATTTTATAAAAAAGTAATTGAATTAACACCAGACGATTATGTTGCATATAATAACTTAGGCTCAATATATGAAGAGATTAAAGAATATGATAAAGCCTTTCGAATGATTAAGGAAAGCATAAGGATAGAGGGTAATTATTATAAATCATTATTCAATATGGGAGTAATTCAAAAACATTTGGGAAAAATTAAAAAGGCAATTGAGTACTATAGACTATCTATAGAGGCCTATAGTGGATATCCTTATTCTTATTTAAATATATCTGCCATATATATAGAAGAAAAGAAATATAATTCGGCTATAAATATTCTTACAGAAGGAATAGAAAAAAATCCTGAAGCAGGATTCCTTTATTACAATAGAGCATGCTGCAATATAAACTTAGGTAATATTGATACAGCTATTGATGACTTAATAATAGCAAAGAAGTTGTATCCAGACTTTGGATATATGGTAAGGACAGACAAGGATCTTGAGGTCATAAGAGAAAATGAAAGATACAGTTTTCTTTTAGAGGATTAATCACTTTGTATAATAAAAAAGTGTAATAAAGAAACAATTTTAAACACGTTACATGTTGATTTTATGCCAACAACATGGTATACTCTATTAGTATAATATAATACTTTATCCATTTGAAACAACCCTCTCCTAAGTTGGTGGTCTTGTGTAAAAATGTATAAAGATACCACTCATTTAGGAGGTGAAATGTAATGGCAGATAAGAAGTTAGTATGTCAAGATTGTGAAAAAGAATTTGATTTCACAGAAAGAGAACAAGAGTTTTATACAGAAAAAGGATTCCAAGAGCCTAAAAGATGTCCAGAATGTAGAAATGCTAGAAAACAACAAAAAAATCAAAGAGCTTCTAGATACTAGTCAGATGCAGGCGGCTGTCGATTAAATATAATCAACAGCCTTTATTTTTTACTGTCTCCATTTCATGATTTTGTTTTCCAAAATAGCAATTATTTTATACATAAAAGTAGTGAGTATAGCCAATATTATTACACTCATCATTACTAAATCCAATTGGAATACCTGCCCACCATATACAAGCAGGTACCCCAGGCCTGCTCTTGATACAATGTATTCTCCAACAATTACACCTACCCAGGACATTCCTATATTTACTTTTAAAGTACTTACCATAGCAGGCACACTAGCTGGAAATATAACCTTTTTTAATATTTGAAACTTAGTAGCTCCAAATGTTTTTAGCATCTTTATTTTATCTTCATCAACCTCAATAAAGCTGCTGTAGACATTTAGTATTGTTATGACTATTGAAATACTAATAGCTGTAACGATGATACCAGAATATCCAGCACCTACCCATAATATTATTATAGGTGCTAAGGCTGTCTTTGGCAGACTATTCAGCACTACCATGTATGGATCTAATACCTTTGCTATAAATTCTGACCACCATAGAAGAACTGCAACTAGTATACCAAGGACAGTTCCAGCTATAAAGCCTGCAATAGTTTCCATTAAGGAAATGCCGATATGTTCAAAAATCATACCATTTTTTACATATTTTATAAATAAAGCGACTATTTTAGAAGGATAGCTAGTAAAGAAAGTATCAATCCATTTAAATTGGGCAGCAATTTCCCAGAGCAAGACAGCTATTAATAGGATGGATACTTGAGTTACAAGTATTGTTCTTTTTCGATTTTTAACTCTTTTCAAATATTCTTGTTGTTCTTTTGATATGTTGTTGTTATCAATTGAATTGTTATTATACATGGACATCAAGCTCCTTCCATATCTTATTGAAGTAATATCTAAATTCAGGAGCTTCTCTGCATTTCATAGGTGTCCTGATACCATTCGGGCAATTGAGTTCTATTGGAATTATTTCTTTTATAGTTGCTGGTCTATTAGACAATATGACAATCCTATCGGACATGGAGATTGCTTCTGAAATATCATGTGTAACCATTAAAGCTGTTTTTTTCTCCTTTTTTAAAATTGATCCTATTTCATCTGCTATGGCTAATCTTGTCTGATAATCAAGAGCAGAGAAAGGTTCATCTAAAAGCAATATGTCTGGTTTTACGGCTAAGGTTCTTATAAGAGCTACTCTCTGTCTCATACCACCAGACAATTGATTTGGATAATGTTTCTTAAATTCGGATAAACCATAGGTTTCTAGAAGATCTTCGGCAAATTTTATTGTACTGTTATTAATTTTGCCTTGTATTTCAAGTCCTATTAGGACATTATCTAAAATATTTCTCCATTCAAATAGGTGGTCCATTTGAAACATATATCCTATATTTTTACTTGGTTCGTTTACTTCTTTACTATTAATATAGACATTACCTTTCGTTGGCTTCATAAGTCCCGCTACTATAGACAGTAATGTAGACTTGCCACAGCCACTAGGCCCTACAATACCAATTATCTCACCATTATATATATCAAGGCTAATGTCTTTTATGGCTATGGTTTCACCATCTAGAGTATGATAATTCATGCCAACATTTTTGATTTCTACTATTTTTTGTTCCTTCATCTATATCGTCTCCTTAAATCAAAAATCTACGTACTTCATAATATTCAGAATCAGTGAAGTTTGTGAAGGCGTATATTGTAGCGCCGGGTAATTAATTTATTGTCAAAAATTATTTTGTTTATTTATGTAAAAGTGTAGAAGTGTGGAAGGGAAAGGATGGATTATGTAGAAATAGTATAAGACTTATTTTTTATTGCCCATTTATACCTAATATACTTATAAAGAGTTAAGAGCTAGGGGAGTTGTAAGGCTTTAAAGCTAAGGGTATTGACGATGATATACATGTCAGGATTACCGACATGGTGTTGGAGATTTATAAGTTATAGGGCATGATGATGTCGAGGTTATGATTTGGAGTCTTTTTAATGAAAAACAAGATATAGCGTGACAGTAGAAAAGTATACTGGAGATTTTTTATATTAAAGGGGGTTCTTAATATGGATTTTAGAAAGGTTTTTGACAGCATTCCTGAAGAATTTGACAAATGGAGAACCCGTTATTGTTATGAACTTTTTTCCGATGTTATAGAATACTCAAAGCTAGATTTTAGCAAAAAAGCTCTTGAAATTGGCCCCGGAACAGGTCAAGCTACTGAACCGATATTGAAAACAGGCTGTTCGTATTTAGCAATTGAACTTGGCGAAAATCTTGCAAAGTATATAAAGAATAAATTTGGATCATATGATAATTTTCAAATTGTAAATGCTGATTTTGAAACATATGATTTTGGGCATAATCAATTTGATTTGGTTTATTCGGCTGCAACAATCCAGTGGATACCAGAGGAAATCGGATTTCCAAAAGTTTATGATATATTAAAAAGCAATGGAACATTTGCGATGATGTTAACTAGAACAGATGAAAAAAGTGCTAATGAACCCTTATACTTAAAAATGCAGGAAATATATGATGAATATTTTCATCCAGAAGCAGAATATATATGCGGCAAATTAAATTATAATAATACTGAAAAGTATGGCTTTACTGATATTGAGCGACGTCTTTATCACAAAACTAGAGAATTTAATGCTGACGAGTATGTCTCATGGATAAGTACACATGCTAGTCATATAACTCTTCAGGAGCCGTATAAATCAAAATTTTATGCAGGCATCAAGGACGCTATTTTGAGTTTTGATAATAATATAAAGCTTTATGATACGATAGTTTTGTATTTGGCAAGAAAGCCATAATTTCATGGTATAAGTGCAGACAGAAGTTGTTCTACTCCACAACTCTTATACTATGTGGAACATACTTTGCAAAAACAGGTTGCCGCATCTTAACCTTAGGACGATGTGCACCACATCCTCTCACTGTGAGAGAAGCTTCACCAAGGGGTCTATCTTTCGGGTCCAGCTTAGGGACGTCCCAAGTACTGGGATGTTATAAGACATGGAGATATCGGGGCAGTTCTCTGAGGGTCTTGTTTGAAAAAATATGTAAAAAGAAAGATAATATATTTTAGAAGCCATTTATGCGCATTTGTAGATTCAGGTGTCTTAAAAGGAGATGACATTAGATGAAAAAAATCAGAGCAATCTATATTGGTGATGTTAGATTTGACCAGTGTCCAGTTTTCGAACTAAATATGAAAACGAACTATTTCGAGATGTTAATTGATAAAGAATTTAGATATGAAAAAGAATGTGTAGAGGAAGATGATGATTTTTTGATTTTCAGAGTGGAAAATGATAGAGCAATCTTAGTTGAGAAGTAGGATGAATTCTTAAGATAATGTGTATTAGTAGAATATGACAAAGTAAGTGTTATTTACATGAGAGGGGAGTTGTTTTATGAATACTATATCCTATGTCTCAAGTTAAACGGGCAGTTCAGGAGTTAATGGTGACATATTTTATATTTCACCTGATAAAAGAGTTTTCCTTTTAGCTGACGGTGCTTCAGGTGCAGGAAAGAATGGAAAGGTCTTAATGGGAAAGACTTGTATTGAAATAGTCAAGAACTTTGATTGATTATGGCTTGGAAGATGGGATTGACAATTTGATATCTGAATCTTGCCGTTAATGCCCAAAATTATTTTGATGATATAACAGCTATACTGTAAAATGGGTTGAATAAATAAGTTTTTCGGAAGTTGATTCGTTTTTTTATATTATGTGAAGGTTTATGACGGGCAAAAATCATCATCACGTCCTATAACAGTGTATTTGCGCAAGGGTGCACTTGGGCGCAATCTTAGGGCATTGTGCACCACATCCCTTCACCGGGAGCGAAGCTCCTCTAGAGGGGTCTATCTTTTGGGTCTGGTTCAGGGATGTTGCAAATACGGGAACGTTATGTGCAATGGCAATGTCGGGGCAGGGCTTCGAAGTCATAATTTGAGGGCTTACATTTAAGCAAAAATTTGTTGCCTCTTTTTAATTTATGAAGCGTCACTTCTGTAAAATATTGTAGAACAATGAAAATGGAAAGGGGTGGGGTAAAATGTACGTTAAGCAATTGTCAGAAGAGGAAAAAAAGGCACTAGAGCAAAGAGTTGAAAAGATAAAAGAGTTACAGGAAAAAGGCATATGCTTCGGATGCTATAATTTTAGTACAGGGAATATATTTCCTGACGATGGTTTAATTATTTACGAGGATGAAAAGGTAAGATGTCAATTTGAGAAGTACCCAAGGGCGACAGGACAGACAATTATTGTATCAAAGGAACATTATGAAGATATCTCTGAAATGCCTCTCGAATTAGGAACATACATATTAAAAATATCAAATGCGATAATTAAGCTTCATAAAGAAATTTTAGGTGCAGAGAAAGTATATATGTGCACAATATGCGACGGGAAGAGGAATCACTTGCATTTTCAACTTTTTCCTAGATTAAAAGGAGAGCCAAGAGGCTATGGAAACTTTGTCAGAGAAGAAGGGATGCTTGTGGACTATCATGAAACAGCAGAACTTTATAAACAGAAACTAAAAGAACTTCTGTTGTAAAGGGTTATTGGAGGTAATTATAAAAAAACAGAAAAATGTTATCGCTACTTTATTGGATTAAGCATTTTATTTGGAACTCTATTTGTCTGCGTATTTATAAGGCTTCATTCGAGATTTGGATATCTATCTCAAAATGAATTGTTTGAATTTCTTAGAATATGTCAATATCCACTATTAGTAGGCTTTATAATATTTATTTCTGTGACCATTGCTCTAAAAAGTGTTCTAGAAGATTTGGAATGGAAATTAATTAGTTTCATTTCTAAAACAGAAGATCTGAATAAGAGGTTATTAGAGCCCCAGAAGAGAGAATAAAGTTTAGATTCTTTTTTATAAGTTGTTAACTTGGGCTATTAATTTCTAATATATTTCATAGACTATTTAAATGAATAGACTGCAAGGTAACTGCCACTACACATAAACCAGCTATTTGTGCAAGGGTGCACTAGGGTATAATCTTAGGGCATTGTGCACCACATCCCTTCACCGGGAACGAAGCTTCGCCAGAGGGGTCTATTTTTAGGGTCGGTTCAGTGACATCGCAAATACTGAACGTTATAAGACATGGCGATATCGGAGTTGTTCTTTAGGGTCTTATTTATAAACGACAATATTTATATTAGTTGAGGTGAAAATGTTGGGAGATAAGTCAGAAGATAGAGCAAAAGAAATCATTCGTATTCATCTTCATGAATTAGAAAATGCATTATCAAGTGAACTTTTATCTGTAATTATGGTTGGTTCATTATCTAACAATAGCTATACAGGTAATGCTGGAAGTGACATTGATTTAATTCATATATATAAAGATGGAGTATTCGATGATATTAGAAATAGGGTGAAAGATATAATTAAGAAATCTGAATCACTTACGAAACATGATTTACCAATTGCAAAGTGCATTTATAGGCTTAATGAGATGAAAAGACCCTTCAGATGTGATTTTGAACTATGTTTAGAAAATAAGGATTTAATTGAATTACCTATTGAGATTTTGCGGATTAAGGATTCTGGTATTACTATCTGGGGAGAAGATGTGATTGATTTTATAGATACTCCAACACGTTATGATATTATACAATCCAAAAAACTATCAGCCACATGGAGTAGACAGGAAAAAGAAAGGTTTCCGGAACTGTATAAGGAAGGAATAAAATACGTTGAAAATCCACCTATTAGAATTATAGCACAGAGCATTATCGTTAATGCAATGCTGGATTATTATTTTATAACGGGAAAAAGCTGTTCCAGTAAAAAAGAGGTCGGGATGCGCATGAAACAAGATGTAGAAAGCTATATTTTTCAGGAGATTCTAGATTTGAGCATAGTTTATCGGTATACTCCAGAAAAGATAACTTCGAACCAGGAACAGTGGATGCATGAACAATATAAAGATTGGCGTCAAAAACGAAGAGGAAAGGAAATAGGAGATATTCAGCATCTGCTAAGTGATTAAATTTGTAGCCGCAATCTGCATTGTTGAATGGAACTGAAGGCTTATTTTATGTGAAAGACTATTGAGTAAAAAGACATCGCCACATCTTATAACAATACATTTGCGTAAAGGTGCACTCGGGCAGGTTTTTGGAGTAGTGTGTATCACATCCTCCTCACCGGGAGCGAATCTCCACCAAGTGGTCCATCTTTAGGGTCCAGTTCAGGAACGTCGCAAATACGGAAACGTTAGAAGACACGGCAATTTCAGGGCAGTTCTCTGTGGGCCTTTAAATGAAAAGGAGATATTGCATAACAGTAGATAAATGTGGTGCGACAAGAAGTCGCTAAATAGTAGTGTTTCTGTAGAAACTATGTTAGTTACTAAACATATCCCTGCTCGAAACTGCATTCTGAGTAATTGAATTGTAGGTTGCATGAGAGTCAAATGCCCAATGTCATTGCTTTACGCAGGAGTAATACAGGGTTAAGGGAAAGATGGGAGAGTATAAGCGAGAGTTGAACCTTTGTAATCTTCGTTATCTACGATAAGCGTACTGCGTAGTACCAAGCTTAATATGGATAGGAAAGATTGAATCGCATTTCAATCGTGCAGTAACCCATATATCCATCGGAGTAAAGAAGGATACTTACCCATTTGAATCTACATTTAGTGGAACTTGGTAAGCCCTTTATGTTCCTCGATAGAGGTAGGATAATCGTAAGAAAATCACAATACCAGAGGGTAAAGGATTGTGGAGAAAGCGAATGTCAGCAAGACGAAAGTCTAGGGAAAATCATAACCCGCTGGATAGAATTTGATAATTCACTCGAAAGAGGGCAGACTTCCACAAGGTCATCAACGCGAAAGAAAACGGACAGAAGAGTTTTTTTAAGGAGAAGCATGTTATGGAAACTATTAATGAATTTAATACGTCGGCTGTTTCTCCATATGTACAGAGTTGGGAAACGATTAATTGGAAGAAAATTTATGAATATGTGAAAAAACTTCGCCAACGGATTTTTCGTGCCGAACAATTGGGTCAAAGAAGAAAATTAAAAAAGCTTCAAAGGCTAATGATTAGAAGTAAAGCTAATTTGCTACTATCAATTAAAAGAGTAACACAGATTAATAAAGGTAAACAAACTGCTGGTGTAGATGGACAAGTCATACTTACATCAAAAGATAGATTAGAATTATATAATCTCCTTAAGAGATACAATATCAAATATATCAGACCAAGACCAGCAAAAAGAGTATATATTCCTAAGAAAAACGGGAAAATGCGACCTCTAGGGATACCAGTCATTAAAGATAGAATATTTCAAAATATTGTTAAGAATGCCCTAGAGCCACAATGGGAAGCAAGGTTTGAACCTTCTTCCTATGGGTTTAGACCAAAAAGAAGTGTAAAAGATGCCATAGTCAATTTATTCACTAAATTATCATCAAGAAGTACAAGAAAGTGGATATTTGAGGGAGACTTTAAAGGGTGTTTTGATAACCTTAATCATCAATATATTATGGATTGTTTGATAGGATTTCCTGCTAAGGATGCTATACAGAAATGGCTCAAAGCAGGATTTGTTGATAATGATTCCTTTAACGATACAGACTCTGGAACCCCTCAAGGGGGTATAGTATCTCCACTTCTGGCAAATATTGCTTTGCATGGTATGGAAGAAGAACTTGGTGTCAGCTACTATCAAGATAGAGACTACCATAAACTATCTAGGAAGTCAGTTGGGGTAGTCAAATATGCTGATGATTTTGTAATCGTATGTAAAACAAAAGAAGAAGCCATTAGCATGTATGAAAAGCTTAAGCCATACCTTAATAAAAGAGGGTTAACACTAGCAGAAGATAAAACAAAGGTAACACATATTGAAGAAGGATTTGATTTTCTTGGATTCAATCTAAGACAATACAAAACTAACAAAGGTATGAAGTTACTGATAAAACCATCCAAAGCAAGTGTTAAAAAAGCTAAAGAGACAATAAAAAATGTCTTCAAGCAAATGAGAGGGAGACCAGCTGGAGACCTAATAATGAAATTAAATCCGATAATAAGAGGAATAGGAAACTATTGGTCAAGTGAAGTCTCAAAGAAGATATTTAGTAATCTGGATATGTATATATGGATTAAAATAAGAAAGTATTTGAAAAACTTACATGACAATAAACCCTTTAAATGGATTTACAAAAGATACTTCAAACCAGACTATACAGGTGTCAGTAAAGATAGATGGATATTGACAGACCCTCATGATAACAAGACCCAGCTATTTAAGATGAGTTGGATACCAATAGTCAGACATGCAGTAGTCAAATATAGAAATAGCCCTGATGATGCTAGTTTAGAAGAATACTTTGAAGAAAGAGATAAAAAGGAATTCATAAGAGATAATATTTTGAGTAGAAGAAAATTAGCAAAACAAAGCAGTTACAAATGTAGAGTTTGTAATCAATCACTAGTAGGAGAAGAACAACTTAAGATAAATCAAATTGTACCTAAAAGATTAGGTGGAGATGAACGTTATGCCAACTTGGAACTGTTACACCATAGTTGTCAGCTACAACACCAAATATTGCTTGAGAAATATGGAGGAGGTAAAGACCTACCCAGAGTCAGTACCTACTTTAATAGAAATCATTTAGAGCCTAATTCCAAAGAAGGGTATATATTGATGAAAGAAGAATTCAAGAAATTTAGTTACCAATATGTTTGAGATAAATGATGGCTTGAGCCGTATGTGTGGAAACACACAAGTACGGTTCTTAGGGGGGAAAGGAACTGAAAAGTTCCCTACCTACTCGACAACCAACTAATAGGAATTAAATAGAATTTAAGGATTAATTTCAAAAGGGGTGTAGACGATGATAAAAACAGTTAACAAATTAGATGAAGTGATGGATTTTGCATGGGAGCTATGTCAAGATGACTTGTATGCAAGTTATCATAGGTTAAGTTCAATAGAAAAGGTTAAAGAATATATTGAAAGGGCTATAGGCTCAGAGCTTGAAAGAATAATAGCTTGTTATCATCAGGATGTATTATGTGGAGTTTGTATATACTTTTGGAAATCCAATGAAAAATATGCACAAACAACAATGTTCTTAATAAAAGAAAATTATGATGAAATTGCAGATGAGTTTATTGCTTATATAGGTGAGCAATTACCTGGATATGAATTATTCATAGGAGTACCTTTTTCCAATACAAATGCTAACCAATATTTCAAGAAAAGAAATTTTAGATGTATCGACTCTTTAATAGATACCAGATTATATAATTTACAATCACATATAAGCCTAAAACATGATTTGGTAGAAAAAATTACTAAAGACAATTTTAAAGAATATGAAATATTTCATGACAAATATGCAATTCCTTTAGAAATGTATTATAATAGCAAAAACTTACAAAAAGAAATAGAAAGATTTCGAGTATTTGTTTTTAAAGAAAGCGGAGTAATTCATGCGAGTATTTTCGTTAAAACAGATAAAGAAATCGCAGAAATCTTTGGTTTGTTTATTGATGATGAATATAAAGATAAAAATATTGAAAGTATTTTAATTGATGAAGTATTGATGCAATTATATAATGAGTTCGGTACATTAAAGGAAGTTCTATATTTTATTGATGAAGATAATACTAAAGAATTAAATTCAGCTTTGGCTGCAGGCTTTAATATTAATGATACATATAGATGTTATAAATGTATACTTTAGATGCACGTCATTTATATTATGTGAAGGTGTATGGCGGGTAAAAACATCATCACGCCCTATAACAAAATATTTGCGCAAGGGTGCACTTGGGCAGGGCCCTAGGGCTATGTGCACTACATCCCTTCACCGGGAGCGAAGCTCCGCCAGGGGGTAATGCTTTCGGGTCTATCCCAGGGATGTAGCAAATACTGGGACGGTATAAGACATGACGATATCAAGGTTGTACTTTGGGAGCCAGTTTGACGGAAGTAAGATATTCTGAAATAGTAAATTATTACGAATTAAAAATATTATGTTCAAAGGAGACTAATAATGGGATACATAAAAAAATTAAAGATTGGAGATTCAATTGGTATTTTTTCACCATCATCACCTATAACATACTCATGTCCTAAAAGATTTAAACGAGCAAAAAAATATTTACAAGATAAAGGTTTTAATATTATAGAAGGAAATCTTATAGGGAAGCATGATTTCTACAGATCCGGAACTATTAGGGAAAGAGCAGAAGAATTAAATGAATTGATTAGAAAACCAGAAATAAAGTGCATAATGTCAACAATTGGAGGAATGAACTCAAATTCGATTCTTCCATATATAGATTATGAGGCATTTAAAAGAAATCCTAAAATAATAATAGGATATTCTGATGTAACTGCAATTTTACTTGCCATATATGCTCAAACTGGAATAAGTACATACTATGGACCTGCATTAGTGGCTTCTTTCGGAGAGCTGTTACCCTTTGTTGATTATACATATAAGTATTTTGAAGATATCATTGTGGATGAAATAAAAATCCCTTATATTTTCGAAACCCCTGAATATTGGACAGACGAGTACATTAGCTGGGAAACACAAGATAGAAGCAAGGAGAAAAGAGAAAACAAATGGATAACAGTTAATGAAGGGGTTGTCAAGGGCAGAGTTATAGGTGGGAACTTAAATACAATTCAAGGGATATGGGGCAGTAAATATATGCCTGAAATAAAAAATGGAGATATACTTTTTATAGAAGATAGTTTAAAAGATATTGCAACAATAGAAAGAAGTTTTTCCTTTTTAAAGGTAAATGGTGTATTTGATAAAATTTCGGGAATAATTCTTGGAAAACATGAGTTATTTGACGATTTAAAGACAAGTCGAAGACCATATGAAGTATTATTAGAGGTGCTAGGAGATAGTAAGTTACCATTTATTGCGGACTTTGATTGTTGTCATACACATCCAATGCTGACCTTACCTATAGGATGTGATATCGAACTTAATGCTACGGAAAAGAAAATATCAATTGTAGAAGATTGGTTAAAATAATGGCTTGCCTCGTAACCTCCTTATTATGCGGAGGATTATAGGAAAAAGAAGTTGCAACATCTTATAACAGTGTATTTGCGCAAGGGTGCACTCAGGAACAAACCTAGGTCAGTGTATATCACATCCCTTCGCCGGGGGTTCTATCTTTGGGGCTTAGCTCAGGACGTCGCAAATACGTGGACGTTATCTGCAATGGGGGTTGGGATGGGCGGAGCCTATGGTTTTTCTATTGGGTTTCACCACTTGATAGATTGTTCTAATACAAGTCCAGCTAAGAATTGTCAATAAGTAATTTAAAAATATTTGATATACCAGTTGCGCTAAAAAAGGGTAACGTTAACAAGCCTTTTGAGTGATTATCAAAAAACAAAAATTTGAAATATAGAATTTCACTATGCAGCGATGTCGCATTTCGCTTTTAAGTAATTCATTTGATGTTGTTCTGGAGTGATGATTTCAAATTCTTTTTCATCACGTAAAATTGCAAATACAATATTGCATACTTTGTGCATAATTGCTCCAAGAGCTACCATCTTAGGTTTGCACTGACATTTTTTAAGATAGTATTCACGTAAAACAGAATTGTTAGCAGATCCATTACGATTTAACCCAATACTGACTAAAGCCATGGTGTGTATTACTCTTCTAGCAGTACGCGAACCACGTTTTGACATACTAATTTTGCTGCCATTAAACTTGCCAGATTGCTTTACCGCCGGGTCTAGACCAAAATAAGCAAAAAGCTGTTTAGGCGAATGAAAAGCAGAAAAATCTCCGATTTCACCCATAAGGCTTACAGCAGAAAGAAATCCTGCACCTTTAAAGGATTCAATGAGGTGTATCTGTTTTACAAATTCAGTATCCTCGTTAGCATTCACGAGTTCATGCATATCAGAGAGTATGGTTGAGATTTCTTCATCATACTGACGGATAAAACGAATATATAGAAGAATACGCTTAAAGTTGCTGCTTACTGAATGACCAAAAGTCTTTGCATCATTTGCTGCCTGAATAATTGCATTATACTTGTTTTCAGCATAAGTAAGACCAAAACGTGCAGTAGAGCGAATGGAAAGAATTATTTCATCTTTAGAAGCGTTTAAAAAAGCATCTGGTGAAGTATATTTTTCCAACAAGGTCAAAGCAGTATTTGTAGTTATTTTAGAAAAAATATTTAAAAACTGAGGAAATACCATCCGCAGTTCACCTTGGAGCTTATTAACATAAGCAGAGCGGTTATCCATCAGATCATAATATTCTCTTGAAAGATTTCTTAAATCAAGTACAAGGTCTGATGGCATAATAGAAACTTTTAAATCAGGCTTTAAACCAATTAATGCAGCTTTTTTTGAATCAAATTTATCATTATGTACTTTTCTAATGTTAATATTTGTGCTATTCTTAGTGATGATAGGATTAATGATGGATACCAAAAATCCCTTATCACGAAGATAGCAGAAGAGTGGGTAATGATAAATTCCCGTGGATTCGAGGAAAATGCGACTTTCCAAAGAATACAGCTCTTCTGCTTCTTTGATTTTAGAAACAGAAGCAGCTAGGGAATTTAAATCAGAATGTAGAATTTTGAAAGGTTTTCCTACAAAGGTTTGGTTAGGTAGTGCAATAGACATCCAGCTAAAGTCAGCACCAACATCAATACCAACCGAAATAAAAGAATCATATTTAATAATGTTTGACATGATCTACAGCTCCTTTCTGATAGGAATCCATTTCCAAGCAATGAGTACACATCCTAGCATGTGATACAGGTATAGCCTGAGGCTCCCAACCAGCCAAATCATAAAACCTCATTGAATGGACTAATTGACTTAATCGTAGGTATAGGTCAGTAGAAACTGACTTCCCAAGGAGATGAACATTCTTTATCCTATCCGTAAAGATTATACTTTATGATAGGTCTGGAGTCTACCAGGAACCGTCAGACATGTTAATTTAAGAAGTAACGTCTGATGAAGGAAGAACTCCTTCTTCTGTTACGAAATAATAGAAATGTGTTAACAGCATAGTCATTCGTGACTATGACATTATTATACTAGGAGATGATTAAATGTACAACCATGAACCACAGAATTATATATGTCCATTTTGTTTAGTAGTTCAAGGAATTGAAAATGAACATGTTCTAACAAAACAATCAGATATAATATTTCAAGATGAATACATAACAGCTTTTATTGCAGCTGGTTGGTGGAAAAACAATAAAGGTCATGTCATTATAATTCCAAATGAACATATTGAAAATATATATGATTTACCATCAAATCTTTCGGCAAAAATTCATGATTTAGAAAAAGAAGTAGCAATTGCCCTTAAAGGAGTATATGGATGTGATGGAGTATCCTCAAGACAACACAATGAACCTTGTGGTAATCAAGATGTATGGCATTATCATTTGCATGTATTCCCGCGATATAAAGATGATAACTTATATGGAACAAAAAGAGAGATGACAAAAGCTGAAGAGCGAATAGAATATGCAGACAAGCTTAAGAGATATTTTAGCAAAAAAATAATAAGATAGGTAATTCCCTAAGGGTTTAGGGTGTTATTTAAATCCAAGCGAGTCTGCCCCATACTGCAGATAACAATGCATGGCCGTTCATGCTGGCAACATGTGAGTATGAGAAGAAATTAAAGATTGAAAAGATACTTTCCATTAAAAACTAGTTTAAGAAAGGCACTGTAGAGTTATATCACTTCAACATCTAACAACGTGTTCACGCAAATGGCTTAGAGGAATGTTGGTATAGAAAGTCAGCACCACATTTCATCATCGTGCCTTATGAACAATCTCTTACTGTCTGATGATAAAACGTCGTGAACACAGGGGTGTTAGGCAACAGACACGTTTATAGAATATCTTTGGGATTTATTTATGTAATTAAGATAGAAATTTTGATGAGAATTTATTATCCAAGTTTGATATAATAAAGTTATATTATGTAATAAATAAAAAGGGGAGATTTTATGACTTGGGATGAAGTAAGAAAATTATATCCTGATCAGTTTGTTAAGTTTAAAATAGTAGAATCTCGCATTGAAGAGAACAAGGAACATGTTGATGAAGTTGCTATTATAAAAGCTATTCAAGATGGTAAAGAAGCCATGAAAGATTTTATTCAACGTAAAGAAGGGGAGTATATTTATAGCACTAAAAATGAAAAAATAATAATTGACCTAGTAAAACATATAGGAATTAGGAGGAGCGTATAAAGTATGTATAATTTACATTATAAAAATGGACTTTTATATGCTTCTATTTTTTTACAAGAAGGGGACAAGTCTATTATTATTGACGATGTTATAGTTGACACAGGGGCATATCATACAATTATCTTAACAGATTATTTAGAAGATTTAGATGTTGCTTTTACAGAAGATGATGAACTTGTAAAATCTTCAGATCATTACTGAGTCAAGATTAAATTTGGAGAAGGAGTGAGATAAATGATAATGCCAACTCATATCGTTGCAGCAGCAGGTGTAGTGGAAAATGATAAGGATGAAATTTTGTTGGTTAAAACGTATCATGGAGGATGGGTTTTCCCAGGTGGACAGGTTGAGGTTGGAGAAAACCTGATTGACGCAGTTGTTAGAGAAATAAAAGAAGAAAGCGGAATTGATATTAAGGTAGAAAAGCTCTTTGCAATTTCATCAAACACAGGAATAAATAAGGGATACAATGGAGTTGAAAAGGTCCCAACAAAGGTAATGATGGATTTTATTTGTACTTTTTTAGGTGGCACTCTAGATATTTCGGATGAAAACTCAGAATCATGCTGGGTAAAGAAAGACAAGGCACTTGACATGATTACATCTCCTGCTATTCGTCAACGATTTAAAGCATATCTAGATTATGATGGAAATGTACAGTACTTGTCATATATAACACAGCCAGAGTTTAACTTAGAAATCAACAGAAAGATATAAAAGGACATGGATAAAGCATACAATTTGTATTCTTCATTTATCTTATAGCAAATTATTAAGTCAAAGATGCAGTTGCCACTGCACATAACAAAGTGTCTCCGTTCGTTGTGGCTACAGGGGGGGCGAGCCTTCGAAGAATCCAAAACACACCTTTTCTCCACTTAACAGGGCTCAAAGGTGCCGGAAACAAGGAGACGTTAGATGATATAGGTGGCAGGAGATGGCTCTTCCTGCTCGGAATTTGTTATGATTCAGGATTGGGGGTATGAAATGAAACGAACTTATGCAGATCGACCAAATTGGACGAGAGTTGTTGAAAAAAGATTTATGTTAGCGTATATAAAAGATAAAGACTATACAGGGTATATGGCAATTATTTATTTAGACAAAGTATGTGAACCTTTATTTGTAGGCGAAGGAGAGAAAAAGTTGTGTTTAGCTAACGATGGATTTATATGGACCCAATATTTTCCTAAGGATCGAAACTATGCTTTGACTACTCAATTTGATGAAAAACAAGAAATTATACAATTATACTTTGATATATGTGATGGTAATAAGATTAGTTCCTCTGGGATACCTTATTATGATGATTTATACCTTGATGTTGTATTACTTCCATCTGGAGAGGTTCTATTACTTGATGAAGATGAACTCAAACAAGCGTTGGAAGATAAAGTGATATCAAAAGAAAAATATGATTTAGCTTATAATGAGGCAAAAGTTCTTATTGATTATATTGAAAATAATAAAAATTGGCTATTAAACAGTAATATAAATTACTTGAAATATATGGTCACTTTAAAGGAATAGAAGGCACAGTGTATAGAGATTAAAGAGCCAGCATCAAGTTGTCCTCCCTTCACCGGGAGCAAAGCTCCGCCAAGAGGATCTATCGCTGGGATCCGGTTCAGGGATGTCGTAAATACGGGAACGTCAGAAGACACGGCGATGTCAGAGCCGTTCTTTGAAGTCTTTTTTATAAAAAATTAAATTTCGTATAATTATTTAAATACTCAGATAACAGGGTTTATTTTTGTGAGGTGAAATGCATTGTATTATGTTGTCATTCTAATGTCATTTTTAACATTATTATTATTTTGGGGATGTGTCAAGGCATATAGTATAAAGGGAAAGGTCCTTGTTGATGGAATGGGATTTCATAGTTTTGAATTTTATTAGTGGCTAATATTAGTGACTGTTTTAGCTGTTTTTATAATATTTAATAATGTAGGAAAATGGGCATTGTTTATTTTTTATTTACTATGGTTCACAGCCTTATTTATGAATCACTGGAGATTTTATTTCTTTGGGGCAACAGAGAAAAAGATCAAGGGATATAATGACTGTTTTAAGAATACAGTTAAAGTACTACAAACCTTTGAAAAACGAATTATTCCAGACCTATACCATATCCTATTAAGCATGGTAGTAGCATTAGATTTAATTGTTGCATTGCTATTTTTGACATAATGTTTCGGAAAAATATATAGGGAAAAATCCAAAAAGAACAAGTCTACAATGAGGGATGCATGAATTGGTGAATTAGTTGTACACCGTAAAAATTATGTAATGGATTATAGGAATAAAAGTTGCCACATCTTATAACATTGTATCTGCACAAGGGTACACTAGGGCAAGTTTTTGGGGTAGTGTGCACCACATCCCCTCGCTGGGAGCAAAGCTCCACTAAGGGGTCTATCTCTGAGGTCCAACTCATGGACGTCGCGAATACGGTTACGTTAGATGACATGCACCGAAAGTAGGATTTGTAAAAAAACAACTAGTTTGGAGACATATTAATATTGCTTATAAAAGATGGAATATATTCTTAGGAGGATGATAGAATGGTTACGTTAGAGAAAATCACATGGGATAATTGGGAAGCATGCATGCGTCTTAGAGTTACGGATGAACAAGATGATTTTATTTCTTCCAATATGTATAGTTTAGCACAATCATATGTTGCATTGTTAAATGATGAACTACCACCTATGACATATGCTATATGCGAAGACAGTAATGTTATTGGATTCGTGATGATGTATCACGATACAGCTGAAGAGAACGATTATTCTGAAGAAAGTTATGGGGTATGTAGATTTATGATCGATAGGGATTTTCAAGGGAAAGGATATGGAAAAAAAGCATTTGCAAAAGCATTAGAATTAATTAAAACATTTCCACAAGGGAATGCAGTTTCTGTATTTCTCTCATATCATCCAAAAAATGAAGCTGCTCGAAAACTATATGCCTCGTTTGGTTTTGTTGAAACTGGGGATATTTCCGGTGGTGAAGTTGTTGCAAGATTGGCTCTATAGATAACAAGGGGTCACATGGCAATGGCAATATCGGGGCAAGACCTTGAAGTCTTTATATTTTTTAGCAATTTTGGGGAGGAGAAGAAAATGAAAATATTTTTTTTGACAAGTGGCTTTCCAAATGGTTTTACAGATGATTTTATTCAAAGATTAAAGAAATATTATTGTAATAAAGGTTTATTTGTTTTTATTGCATCAGATTTTGCAGGATATTCTAAAACAGACAAATATGCTGATTTGTTTATAAGTATGTTTAAGGAAAAAGGGATAGTATTTGATAAGGTACAGGTAATAGATAATAGAGTATCAAAAGATGAAGCAATTCACTACCTAGAGAGAGCAGATATTGTATGGATATCAGGTGGAGATACACTAAAACAGATTAGTTACATAAAAGAATATGGATTAATTCCGTCTTTACAAAACCGAAATGGAATTACTATCGGTATGAGTGCAGGTTCAATAAATATGGCTAAAAGAGTTATACTGCCAAAAGATATAGAAGATAATATCCCTGAGTTATCAATTTTTGAAGGTATAGGATTAGTAGATATAAATATTGAACCACATTTAGATACAGAAAGTGAAAAAAATATGGAAGATATCTACGAAGCAACTGAGTATGCTACTATTTATGGTCTTTTTGATAATTCATTTATAGAGGTAGTTGATGATTCAACGGAATTCTATGGGGCTTACATAAAATACGAAAAAAGTATCTAATAGGTGGTTGCCACTGTACATAACAATATATTTGCGCAGGGGTGCATTTGGGCAAGTTTTTGGGGCAATGTGCATCACATCCCTTTACTGTGAGCAAAGCTCCACTATGGGGTTAGGTTATGATAATTAATAATATAGAAAAATAGGAGGAGCATATGATTATATTGATTGGTGGAAGTACACATACTGGAAAAACAGCATTATCTCAGAAATTAATTGAAAAATATAATTTCCCAGCAATGTCATTAGATCACCTAAAAATGGGCCTGATTAGAAGTGGGATGACAAATCTTACACCTAATGATGATGATAAAATGACGGATTTATTATGGCCAATTGTAAAAGAAATAATAAAAACGGTAATTGAAAACAAACAAAATATAATTATTGAAGGATGTTATTTCCCATATGATTGGAAGAGTTATTTTAATGAAGATTATTTGAAACATATTAGGTTAGTATATTTAATTATGACATCGAACTATATAGAGAATCATTTTGATGATATTTTAAAGTACGCTAGTATTATTGAGGAGCGTCTTGATGATACAGAATGTACGAAACAATTACTTTTAAGGGATAATAAAACTTGCTTAGAAATGTGCAAGAAATATAATTGTAATTATATATTGATTAATGATGAATATAAAGTTGATATCCAACTTTGACTATGAAATTATGGAGGATTGTGCGTAAAGAAAAATTGCAATTCTCCACCAGGGGTAATGCTTTTGGGTCTTGTTTTATAAAAGCAAGTTGTGATAAATTTTAGAATTATGTACTATAAAAAGAATTTGTACAATATGAAGGAGGAATTGCGATGATTATAAATTCTGAGATATTTGATTTTTACTTAGAAAATGGAAACATTGATAAGTACAAGGAGAATTGGCTTTTCAAGTATCTTGAAGGATTAAGTGGTGATATGAATATTTTTAAAGAGCCATCGTATTCTCAAAAAGATATTCAAACAATGATAAGAATCGCAACAGAAATCCGAAAACATATAGATAACTTTGAACCTAATAATGTTGAAATATGGAATCTGTTATTTCCAAATTGGGGGGAAATTATATCGGATGTTGTTGTTTATTTTATTGTAGGTTTACCACAGGGGTTTGATGCTTTAGCATTACAAGATGAAAGCGAAAATACAATTGCAGTTTATGATATAGGAAATTGGCTTGCCTATCAGAATATTGTGGTATCTGATGTTATAAATAATTTATTAACACATGAATTATGTCATGTTTGTATTAATGCAGCTTTTCCAGATCTGAAGAACACATACATATCTGGAACATATGTTGAAGGACTAGATGCAATTGCATTTAATGAAGGATTTGCTCATCTGTTGGCTTTTGAAAATAAAAACATTTCATCAGTAGATTGGAAGTCTGAAAAATTCAGAAAGATTTATACAGATACCGTTGAAACAATGAAGAATGCACTACTTGAAGAAGACACATCTAAACAAAAACAATATATTCAAGCATCAACGATGGGAAGTTACTATGAAAGATTTGGAGCAATGGTTGGAATGCTGTACCTAGCTAATGAGTGGTTGAAAAATGGTAATTTGGGACTAAAGAAAATATTTGATGAAGGATATCGTAAATTTGCTTCAAAAGCAATTAAGAACGATTAAGATACACAGAATGTTAAATAAACATGATTGATAATTTCTACAAAGACGTATATTTTAGGATTATTGAGGGAAAAGATGTCGCCACATCTTATAACAATGTATTCGGGTAAAGGTGCACTGGGCTGCAATCTTAGGCAATGTGCACCACATCTCTTCACTGTGAGCAAAGCTCCGCCAGGGGGATCTATCTTTCGGGCTTGGTTCAGGGATGTCGCAAATATTGGCGTTATGTTCAATGTCAATATTGAGGGGAGGCTTCGAGGTCTTAAATTTAGTTCTTTTATATTACCATAGTTTTGTTTAGTTCGTATCATTTTTCTAGTTAAAAAAAACTTAAAAATTCAAAGAAAGGGAAAAAATATGAGTACGAGTTTTCATATTAGGGTCAGTGCACGTGGCATTGTTATTAATGAGGATAAGATTTTATTAAATGAGTTTGGTGGGGGCAAGTATTATAATATACCAGGGGGTGGTGTGGAATCCGGAGAAACTGTTAGACAAGCTGTGATTAGAGAAATATATGAGGAATCAGGCTTAAATGTTACTGTTGGAGATTTAATATTTGTTCTTGAATATGAGCCAAATAATTGCAATTTTACTTATGGGAAAACGCCGCAAATCAGTCTTGTTTTTCGTTGCTTTTTAAACGGGGATGATAAAATAAAACCTCCATCTGTCCCAGATATAAATCCCGATAATCCAGAGATATCTAGTGAATCAAAATGGGTACCTATTTCAGGTTTAGAAGACATTAATTATGTTCCTTATATACACGATCAACTTATGGAATATATAAAGACAAATAGTTTTTCACCATTGTTCATTGAAGAGCCCTTAAGTAAGGAATAACCAAAAGGTATATTAGCTTATAATATTTAGCAATACACTTTTGTTATGCATGAAATTATTGTATATGAACAAAGCTCCACCAAGGGATATATCTCTGTGGTCCAGCTCAGGGACGTTGCAAATACGGGAACGTTAGATGAAAAAGTGATATCATTTCAGAGAATAGCTTTGAGGTCAAAATAAACGTACTTAAAGTGTTAATTCTGTTAGGAATTGATACTTAGCTATTGTAGATTATTTATATTTTGTTTTTATGGATGGTGATTATATGGATAAAAGTATATTAACTGATTTAAAAAACAGTTATAAGATAACTTGCAATAGCGTAACTCCTATTGCAGGTGGTTGGTTGAACAAGCTATGGAAGATTACTACTGAAAATGGTCAATTACTCGTTAAGCAATATAGTAACAAGAGGTTTAGTAGAAATCAGATAAATTCTATTGAATCAGCTTTGCAACGACAATTAATCCTTAGAAAATACGGTATAATATGTCCATATATTTATCAATATGATAATAAAGTGATTCGTATCTTAAATGACGAAACAATGTATATGGTTATGGATTACTGCTTGGGTAAAAACGAAACAAGTAAAACTATATCAATAACCCAAATGCAGAGCCTTGGTAGTGAGTGTGCATTAATGCATAAAGCTTTTTCTAAGCTGCAAGAAAATACGGTTAAAGGATTTCCAATAGACGGCAAACAGATAATTAACTCATTATGGGATAACTATAATAACCGTAAGAAAAATATTTCTTTAGATATGCCTCTTGAATATCAACAAGCTGTACTTGCACAAGAACCCATATTAAGGCAGCTTAAGGAAGATTTTTTTGATAAGATTCCTAAAGGGGTTACTCACGAAGATTTCACACCTGACAACATATTATTTGATAAAAATGGTGTATCGGCAATTATTGATTTTGATCGAAACTGTTATAGCTTTGTTTGGCATGATATTGGTAGAGCAATTCTATCTTTTGCCTTAAATGATAATCAACTTGATATTGAAAAAATCAATGCATTCATAAAAGGATATTCGCAGCACTTACCGTTGACATTATCAAATGTTACAGATGCTTTGCGGATTTCGTGGTGCATAGAAATATTATGGTGGGTGCAATCTGAATGTTTTACAATGGACTTTTGTAAAGCTACACTGTACAGAGATGAAATATTATGGATTACAGACCATTGGTTTGAAATGGATGACTTATTAAACGCAAAATGAGAGAACACGAAATATAAAGAAGGTTATTTGTTAAATGATTTTAACATCATGTGGGTATGAGAAAAAATTAAAGGTTGAAAAGATTCTTTCCATTAAAAAACAGTTTAGAAAGACACTGTAGAGTGATATCACTTCAACATCTAACAACGTGTTCACACAAAGGGCTTAGAGGAACGTTGGTATGGAAAGTCAGCACCACATCCCTTCATGGGTATATATCTAGGGTCTAGCTCAGGGATGTTATTTGAAATAAATAATAGTAATAGTATATGACTGAAAAGATATTGGGGGAATTAAGGATGAAATTTAATTATTGTCCACAGTGCGGAGAAAAATTAGGATTAAGAGAAATTGGCGATGAAGGGCTAATGCCGTTTTGCAACAAATGTGATGTTCCATACTTTGACTGGTTTGGGCAATGCATAATATCTGCTGTAATAAACGAATATGGTGAAATTGCTTTATTAAAGCAAGAACGTGTATCAAAAATTTATTGGGGTCTTGTTGCTGGATATATTAAGAAGGGAGAAACATTGGAAGAAGCAGTAATAAGAGAAGTTGAGGAAGAAACAGGCCAGAAAGTTGAAAAAGTAGAATATTTAGCTAGTTACTATCATGAGAAGAAAGAATTGTTGATGGTTGGCTTTATATGTGAAGTGAAAAAGAGAAAATTCAATAAGTCGAAGGAAATTGACCAGGTTGAATGGTATAGTTTCGAAAGAGCCAAGGAATTATTACGTAGTGGAAGTATAGCTAGGCAATTATTTGAGTCAATCAAAAGCATGAAATGATTTGGCTGTGTTTTACTTCAGATAACATGTGTCTGCGCAAGGGTGTACTGGGGCGCAATCTAGGGTATTGTGCAATCCTTTTGCTGAAAGGAGTAATGCTCTAAGGTCTAGTTTGGGGATGCCGCGAATATTGGGATGTTAGTGCGTCTGTCATTACATATAAATGAAAATGATTGGAGTGATATTAATGGCTATTTATAAGTTTCACCAGATATACATAAGTATAAAGGAGGTACTAGGGGAGGACATGGCTATAAAGCTGTTCCACACTACCAGATAAAATGCCTGCTCATGAACAGGCACAGCTGGGAAAAGCAATAATGGATAGGATGGACGAGTTACTTGATAAAGATACTATTGTTAGAGTAAGACAGAAACATACATGTAATCCATCTAAACAGCAGATTGTCGAAATTAACAGGTTAAAGGAGAAATGCAATAATCTTGATGAATTCTGTGCTGAATATTCAAAATTTCTTACTCCAGGATATGTAAAAAAAGATGAAGGTATCCTTAACGTCTCATTTGGATTGGGTAAATGCGTATGTGGAATGTTTCGCAAATTAGAAGAATATGAGCCTATATCAAAAACATGGTGTGAATGTTGTAATGGTCATGTTATAAAAACATTTAGTATGATTTGTGATAAAGCTGTTTCATCTGAAATTCAAGAAACTATAGCTAGTGGCGGAAAAGACTGTATTTTCAAAATAAGCATCTGATATAGTTTTTTATTCTTAGCATATCTTAAGATAAATAAATGTGTATTCTATATTTTTTTATCAATTAAAGCTTTGGACTTTATTATTTCCTAGTATTTGTGTAAAGGTGCACTAGGGTGCAATCTTTAAAGAATAGAGAAATCTATTCAAATATAAGTTGAAGCATAGGTAATACATACTTTGAGAAGGTGAAAATAATGTATAAAGAAACAAGATGGGCAAATGAAATCATTGGATTACAACGAGAAGATGGTTCGTGGGGATATTTTCACACATTATCAGAACCTAATAAAAATCCTATTACTACCGAACAAGCATTAAGACGGCTGCAAATTTTAGGATATACTATTAAGGATAGATGTATTGAAAAAGCTGTTGAATATATGCATGATTGCATGGTTGGTAAAAAACAAATGCCTGATAGACGTGAAAAAATTCATGATTGGGATATATTCACACAATTAATGCTTTCAACATGGATACGAAGATTTACTAACGATGATATTGAAGCAAATCATATTGCTGATATATGGGCTTGGATTATTTCATCTGCATTCAGAACTGGTGAATATTCTCATTATGATTATCTTGAGGCATATAAGCAGGTATTTTCACAAAAAGCACAGGGGGGTAGATTAATTGACTTTGTTTCCTTTTATCAGGTATCTCTCATAGCTGATAGACTTAGCCAAGAAGTGGAGGGTCTTGTATTTGACTATATAATGAAACATGAAAATGGTATATATTATTTAGGATATAATAAATCTTTATACAATCTTCCTGCAGAATTTAATTCTAAAACAGCAAGTCGTTTTCTTGCGTCCGTAGAATTAATGACTATGTATAAACACAATAACCACAAGTTAAAATACGTTGAAGAATGGGTTAGAAACAATAGGAATGAAAATGGGACATGGGATATGGGTAGCAGTGTAAAAGATTATATTTACTTTCCGTTATCGGACTCATGGAAAAACAAAGAGTCTAGAATCACGGACATTACCTACAGATTAGAGAAACTATTATGTTTGATTAACGCTGCTAATAGAATTATTTTATATAAGATAAATTCACCTAATTAAGCATATAAATTATAGAGGTGAGTTTATGGAAAAGATCTATTGTTGGAAAAAACCAATAATCATTGTTTTTATAGTAATAATATGTGTAAGTACCCTATTTCTTATATTCCGGTTTACATCTCCAAAAATAAACAGCAAAAAAATATCGAACCAAAATAATGTCAGTGGAGAATGCTTATGGGAAGAGTTATCAGATGAACAAAAATGTTATTACAAGGAACGTATCCTATTTTTACTATTACATCCCTATATCAAGGAGGAAATTACCAAGTATTATGGAGAACCTAGGCAGTACATGAATGCACAGATTATTTCTATAGAACCAATAGTATTTGACCATATACTAAAAATGCAAGTAGAGACATTCGTAGGGGCTCATAACCCTGCTTATAGCATAGAAACTATAACTTTTCAACTAAATGGTAAAGAGGTTAAAGTTATTGATTTTACACATAAAGATGATTAGTACGTCAATAGGAAGTACAAATAATCAATGCAGGGGTAGTATAACCTTATTATAATAGAGATATTATTAGTAATCATTTAATAAACATGACGAATACATGCAAAAATTATGCACGAATGATATACGAACTATTAATCAGTACAATTGAAGGATCTATGACATAGAGGATTGACTATCACTGATATTTGTGTATGGGTGTATGTGGTACAAGCTTTATACCTCATCCCTTCGTTGGAAGCAAAGCTTCACTATGGGGTCTATATTTGAGACCCGGTTCAGAGATGTCACAAATACATGAACATTAAGTGAATTTGGTCGTAAGGGGATGTATCTTTTTACCATTAGCTGATATTGAAGTATCTGCTAAGACATATCAGAAAAAAAATGTGAATTAAAGATTATTAGATTACAGTGGGGTGAAAGTATTGGCGTCTAAAGTGTTACATTATTTAATCGCAGAAGAAATAATTAAGAAGATACAGATAAAAGATGAAAATAGATTTTTGATTGGGTCATTAGCGCCGGATATGTCTTCACATGATGATGGGAGCTACAATACCTCACATTATTGGGACTATATTTACGAAAAACAATTGAAAGGAATCAATTGGAGTAAGTTTGAAACTCAGTATTATGAACAAATGAAAGTTGATGATCTATATTTAGGATACTACTGCCATTTAATTATGGACGCTATATGGTTTTGCCTAATGGCAGATCGTTATGTTAGGAAAATCCCGAAATCTGAACGCAATATATATTATAAAAAGGGTTATAATGATTATCGAAAATTAAATAGTATCTTGAGAGATAGATATGATTTATTATATCGTATTATTGAGATAAGAGATATTGGGATTGAAGAAGTAAAGGAGCAAAAGTTAAGTGGCTTGCTCAAGGAATTAAGGATGGAGCTTTCTAGTGAAGAAAGGTTTGATATATCAGATTTAGAGATATATCCTTTTGATAGTATTCTTGAATTTATTGATGTAAGTATTAAAACTTGCATAAATGAAATAGCTGCCTTCAAAGGGATGGAAAATCATATTAAACCGGACAAATACTTTGTAAGTATTTAAATATAATTTTTATAATGTGCTATCTGTGTATAACGTCTCATAACAGGATGTCCTCAACATTCATCAGCATTCCAACTTAATAAGAACAGATGAACGTTGTGAACATTCGAAATGTTATAGAAAATGGGAATAGCGGACCTATTTTTGAGAGTTTTGTTTTAAAAAATAAATAATACAGAATAATATAAACTTGTGAACAGGAGTAATTATACTAACTTGGGGGAATAGAAAATGAATAAAAGCTTGGAAAGAGCGAAGGAAATAATAAATCACCATCTAAAAAACATATCTTCATTAAATAATAGCATTTTTATTTCAGTGATACTTGTAGGTAGCTTATCAGATAATAGCTATACAGGAAATGCTGGTAGTGACATAGATTTAATTCATGTTCTTTCAGATAATGCTCCATCTAATTCACGTGATATAGTGTTTAAAACAATCACTAAGACTGAACAAGAAACAAATAACGACATCCCAATATCAAGATGTATTTATCGTTACAGCGATTTATTTATACCGTATAGTACAGATTTTGATTTAAATTTAGAAAATAAAGATTTAATGGAATTACCAATAGAAATCATGAGAATAAAAGATTCTGGCATCACTATATTCGGAGAAAATATTATTGAAAAGATAGATAATCCTACACGTGAAGATATAATTTTATTTAAGAATATTTCTGGAAAATGGAATGAATTATTAAAAGAAGAAAAACCAGATTGGTATGTCCAATATTTAAAAACTTGTGAAAACCCAACGATAAGAATTATTGTACAAACTGTAATTATACGTGCAATGCTAGATTTTTTCTTTGAAACTGGCATGAGTTGCTCAAGCAAGCTTAAAATAGCTGATAATATGTACAAAGAAGTTACAGATTATCGATTTCAAAGATTACTTGACTTATGTGTTAAATGGAGATATTTGCCTACTGACATTACTCAAGATGAAGAGGAGTACATGAGAAAAGCTTTTAGAGAATGGAACGATTATCGTGAGGGAAAAGGAATTGATTACGTTCCTTTAATGAGCAATACAAAATGAGTTATTTCTTCTATATAAAGTGTTATTTTGATGAAAGAAATTTTCATTTCCTATCTGAAAGTGCAATTTTAGAGCAAGAATTTTAGAATGGTGAAAGGAGAAGATTTCAATTGAACTCAACATTTCAAAACTATTACTATAAGTATCTAGGTATAGATAAAAGGGAACTTGAAATAGGTAAAAGGGTATTTAGTTCTAATCAAAGAAATAAATCTTTAAATGGTCAATTTGTACAATACTTGATATCAACACATATAGATGGGAAACTAATTTTTTCAGTAGCTCCTCAATATTATAATAATTTACTTGACCTTATTAAAGGACAAGCTACTGAAAATGTAGATGAGATTATTGAAATACTTAACACTTTTTTCAGTGATATATTAGAAAGTTTTAGTTTGAGAAAAATGTATAGATTAATTCCTAGTGTAGACTATGGTATATGGGATTCATTAAATTCATCTGTTTTAAAATTAACAAAGGAAATTTTCATGAATGACTTAGAAAATATAGAGGAAGCAAAGAAAATGGAAATTTGGGAAAGAAAAAAAGGTGAAATCCTAGAGGGTAGAAAATTTGTCGTACTTGAGGGTAAAAAAATTGTATCTGCATGTAAAATTTCGGATATAGATTTTGGTGGTGGGAACATTGCTGTATGGACTGATTCGAATTATAGAAATAAAGGATTTGGAAAGGCAGTTGTGAGTGAAGCAGTAAAATGGTGTATTAATAATAATATTCTTCCTATATATTGGGTGGATTCAGAAAATACTGCTTCAATAAATTTAGCCAAGAATTTAGGGTTTGAAATTAGAGCTAAGGAAATCGTTGTTTCTATAAAATTATAGATTCTTAGATATTGTTTAAAAGCATGTTGCATAATTAGATAACGTACATTTGCATAAAGGCGCACTAGAATGAACTTTTAGGGCAAAGTGCACCACTGTATTTCAGTCTATTGCATCACCTAAGAAAGTATATCAATTTAGAAGAAATGAGTTGACTTCTGAAAACTTTGAAATTAGAAATGATTTGTATCTACATGAAATAATTAATAATCAAATAGTAATAGAAAATATACCGACAGTAATATATCAAGGAATGGAATTTATTGATTATGAATTTTACTTAAATCATTTTACTTCATTGTAAAGCATTAGTAAAAATAAAGCTAGGGTTGTGCTCAGAAGATTATGGGACATCATTTTCTTTACTACTAAAAATTCTAAATTTAGAAGCATAGACGAGTTGATGAAGACATTTTAATGAATAAAGGATAATACATTTACGCAAAGGTACATTATGCACAATCTTAGGACTATGTATAATACATTCCTTCGCTGGTGGCAAAACGGGGTATATCTATAGGGTTCAGTCCAAATATATTACAAATACATGTATGTTACGTGACATTTAGCTTAAAGAGACAGCAAGCTATATCTGCGACACTAATCTAAGTATGGCTAAAGTGTCTTGATATCGCAAATTCTAAGTGTTAGATGAAATTTTTGACCAATATTGTACTAACTATAAAAAAATGTTTGGAGGAAATGATGGTAAAAAGCTCAAAAGCAATTTTTTTCGATATGGGTAACACATTATTACATTTTCATTTTGGAAAAACTGATGAAGAAAAGGATGTTATTGGAATAAGTTACCTCACAAGTTTTCTTAAGCAATATAGCTGCCAAATTGAATTTAACAATGTGAAAAAACATTTTTTTGATGAGTGGCAAAAAGCTATGCCTTTAAGAAAAATTCATCATACTGAATATGCAGTAGAGGACTATTTAAATAGCTTTTTAAAAAAATATGATGTAGAACTAGATCTAGATATGTGTATAAAAGCACTAGATATTTTTTATACAGAATATAGGAATAATGTTTGGATTGAAGAAAATCTTCACCAAACATTAGAAAATATTAGACAAAAAGGATATAGAATTGGTGTTATTTCAAATTCAAGACTTTATGATGAGGTCATGATTAATTGTTTTAAAAAAGTTGAATTAGCTAAGTATATAGACATATTTACATTTAGTTATTACCTAAAAATATGTAAACCAAAGGAACAATTATTTGAAATTGCTTTGGATAGAATGAAAGTTAGTCCAGAAGATGCCATAATGGTAGGAGATAATCTCCAAAGTGACATTGAACCAGCACAAAAGCTAGGTTTAACTGGAATATGGTTCAATAAGAATTTTAAATTAAATGATACTGACATTAAACCTGATAATGAAATATTTAAGTTGAAAGAATTGATAGATTTGTTGTAATGTAAATAAAGAAGTTTAAATATTATGAACGAATTATTTGCAAGTGATTATCGATTTGCATCAGCAGCTACAAATAACAATATGCCTTCATTCAGATTTGTAGATACATATTTTCATAAGTATTTTTTCTATATAGCAACATATGCAAATTCTAAATAAAGTTAGAAGATTGGAGGTTAATGGAAATATAGATCTATGTAATAAGCTATTGGAAGTTAATCCGAAATTTTGAGCATTAATCTAAATTATAGCAGGTGAGTGAAAAATGAATATATATCTTATTAGGCATGGAGAAACTAAAAAAGATCGTGTTTTCAATCTTGAGGGGTATCCCGATGCTGATTTAACTGAAGTTGGATTAAAACAAGCACTAGGGTCGCCCAAACACATCAATTTTCTATATTAGCAAAGGTTGTTTATACTGGTGGTAAGGGGGAGTACATATGTGGAATATAAGAGAATCAGAGCATTATATTTTTCATTATCATGGAGGATCTCATGCTGAACAAGATATAATTCGAATTATTGAGACACAAGAAAATTGTTTTGAGTATATATGTGAAGTTTTAGATGTTAAATTAGATAAGAAGTTAAACTACTATCTTTGCAATTCGCCCGTTGAAGTAGGTGAATTTTATGGAGATAATGAACCGGGTAACGGTTTTGCGAGAATGCCAGATGAAATCTATGCAGTTTACAATAAAGATATTAAATGCATCGGGTATCATGAAGATGCTCATATCATTTCATATAATACTTTAGCAAAACCACCTCAAAATTTTATTCGAGAAGGTCTAGCAATGTTTTTTGACAAAACTTGGTGGGGCATATCCAATTTTGCTTGGGTAGTTTATTTCCTAGAAAAAAATAAGTTGCCTAGACTTTGTGACTTAATAGAGAATTCAAATTTTCATAAGTATAGCTATATTATTACATACTCTTTGTCAGGAGCATTTACTGAATATATGATATCTGTTTTTAGAATAGGAACATACAAAGAGTTTTACAAGAATTTAGGCGAAGACTTTAACCTTTGCTTTCAAGAGTCATTTGGAATATCTTTTGATGAAGCAGAATTGAAGTTTATTAAGTATCTAAATAATATCAGTATCAGTAAAGATATTTTTGAGATAATTGAGAGGAGACTAGAAATGAAGACTTTTAAGTGAAGTGAAAAAGCAGCTTCATCTAATAGAACTTTAGTGACATTGGAGAGAAGCAATTTAAAGAAAGTCCGACATCGCTAATCTTTGAGACATTATAGGAAATGATGATAACATATTTTGGAGGGACAGAATGAAACAATTTGAATTAAAGAATGGAGATACAGTAATAATTAGAAAAGCAAATAAATCTGACGCAGGAGCAGTATTAAATTATATTGATATGGTTAGTGAAGAATCAGATTATTTAACATTTGGACAAGGAGAATTCGATAAAACTATTGAACAGGAAGAATATTTTATTGATAACATTTCAAAACAAAATAATGCGCTATTCATTATTGCAGAAACAAAAGGAAAAGTTGTTGGAAACCTAAATTTTTCAGGAGGTGCAAGACCGAGAATAGTACACACCGGAGAATTTGGGGTTAGTGTATTAAAAGATTACTGGGGACAAGGTATAGGAGCTCAGCTTATTAAATACATGATTGAGTGGTGCAAACAATCAAGAATAATAAGAAAAATTAATTTAAGAGTTAGAAGTGACAACTTTTCAGCAATTCATTTGTATAAAAAACTTGGATTTAAAGAAGAAGGAGTTATAACCAGAGATTTTTTCATTAATAACAGGTTTTATGATTCTATATCTATGGGACTGAATATTGATTAATATATTTTTCACATCAATATTTATATTTTGTGAATTAACATGACGGTAGTTGTAAAATATGCAATTTTAAAACTAACGGAGGTGAGACTATATATGGGAAAATTATTATTAGTAGATGGCCACAATCTACTGTTTCAAATGTTTTATGGGATGCCTGCAAGAATACTGGGTAAAGATAACAAGCCTATTCATGCAATAGTAGGTTTTCTTGGGGCATTATTAAAAATAATAAAAAATATTGAACCATCCAATATTGTTGTTATTTTCGATGGCGAAAGTGGTAGCAACCGTGCGGAAATTAATCCAGAATATAAAGCTAATAGAATGGATTACACGGATATTGAAGAAATTAATAATCCTTTTTCACAATTAGAAGATATAATGAAATCTTTGGAGTACATAAATATAAGGTATTTTGAAACGACTAATGGTTTTGAGGCAGATGACATTATTGCAAGTTATGTAAAAATGTATAGAGAAAAAATGAAGATATTTATTGTTTCGAATGATACTGATTTTTTACAGCTTATTGATAGAAATGTATCTTTATATGTTTATCGTGGTAAAAATACGATCATATACGATGAAGAAAAAGTATTTGAACGATATGGAGTTAAGCCAGCCTTATTTGCAGATTACAAAGCTTTTATTGGTGATAAGTCTGATAATTTAAAAGGAGTCCCCAAAGTTGGAACTAAAACGGCAATAAAACTAATTAACCAGTATGGTGGTGTGCATAATATTCTAGAAAACTTAGCAAATATACAATTGCCATCAATAAAAGCAACACTTAACGAAAACATTACAAGAGTAAGAGCCAATTTAGATTTGATCAAATTAACTGGAAACGCTCCTTTACCTTTTTTCATTGATGATACTACATATGACTATAATAATGAAAAGTTTACAACTATGAAAATTCTTAAAGATACTGGTGTGCTTTAGAAAAATCAGTATATGAAATAGAATAAAGTATTTACAATGCAAAATATGAGTCTTGGATAGTGGTATTTGGAAGTGTATTTGCATAAAGATGCATTTAGGCGTAATCTTAGAAAATTGAGCATCACATCCCTTAGTTGGTAGAAAGACTCCGCTTGTGGTTTAGCTTAGGGAGGTTGCAAATATGTGGGAGCTAGAATGATAAACCTTCTCTGGTAATAGAGACAAGCTAATGAAATTTAAATTAAGCAAGGATGTGAATAAATATGTATAAGTCTATGCTAGATTTTGTTAAAGATAGGTTGGAATTTAGTGGTGGTGAGGATTGTAGTAAAGTTGGCAAGTTTCCTTTTCGTAAACGTTCAGAGCATATTTGGCGTGTATTTTTATGGACAAAAAGGTTAATGTCGGAAGTAGATAATATAAATAAGGAAGCTGTACTTGTATCGGCGATATTCCACGATGTTGGATATGGAATTGACAAAGATAATAGCCATCATGCTGAGAATAGTGCAAAGATATGTAAAGATTATTTGATAGAAAATGGATTTAGTATTGAATTTGTAGATATTGTTACATATCTAATTAGAAATCACTCTAAAAAAGATTTAATGTATATAAAGGATACGCCAAAAGAATTAATTATACTAATGGAAGCTGATTTACTTGATGAAACGGGAGCATTAGCAATTGTTTGGGATTGTATGATGGAAGGCTCAGAACAAATACAAAGTTTTGAGAAGACATATGAACACATAAAGAATTTTTCAGATAAAATTATGAGAACTAATCCAATGGTTACAGCTAAAGCAAAAGAGTTTTGGAAGGAAAAGCAAAAACTCACTAAAGAATTCATAAAGCATTTATCATTTGACTTGGGGATAGCTTAAATATAAATGCAGGTTCATTATACGTAATTATTTAAAATTAGATTTTTTTCTCAGATGGAATCATAAAAAATGGAGGAATGGATAATGGCAACATGGATTGCTCATTTAAGAGTTGCAGAAAATATATTGAAAAAATACAAGTTTGAAGTTGAACCTTTTTTAGTAGGTAACATTGGACCAGATTCTGGTGTGCCAAACGAAGATTGGAGTCAATTTGACCCACCTAAAAAAATAACTCATTGGAAAGATGAAGAGGGTAAAATTAATGCCGATGCATTTTATGAGGAGTACATTAGAGATGATAAGCTATCTGATAATAGAGAAAGAAATTCATTTCTTATAGGATATTATTTTCATCTCATAGCTGACATTGAGTGGGATAAAATTGTGAAGAGATTGAAAGAAAATTTGATTTACAAGGAGAGACTTGAAAATGACCCAAGTTTTATCTGGACTGTCAAAGAAGATTGGTATGGGCTTGATTTCAAATATCTTAATGAAAATTTAGAATCAGTGTTTTTCAAGAAATTTATACATATACAAGATGTGCCTGATTACTTAGATTACTTTCCAAAGGGTGCAATTGAAAAGCAGACAAAATATATAAGAGATTACTATTTAAATGAAAAACCAGACTTTAATAGAGAGTTTGAATATCTTACCAAAGAAGAAATGGATAATTATGTCGTTAGCACAACAAAAATAATTGAAGAGATAGGGAAGCAGAAAAAGCTTTTTAGGAAGAAAGGAAGTTTTTAAAACTACGCATAGTAATGTATATAATATATAAAGGTGCGTGAGGGCGCAATCCTAGGGAGATGTGCATCACATTCCTCCACCAAGAGCAAAAAATTGTCAAGAGTTCTATCTTTGAAGACTAGCTCAGGGACACCATAAATGCGTAGGTGTTGTGTGACATTGCAACTAATCCTACAAACAGAGAGTATTTATATTTTGAGGAGGTTGAAGTTTTGGAGAAGATAAAAGCAATGATACCTTTTTTAATTGCAATCATTTTAGATTTTTATCTATTACCATTGTTGATTAAAGATACAGGAATAGCAATGCTTATGTTGTTAATTATCATCCCTTTAATTTGTTTCATATGCTCATTTATTTATGGAATTAAAAGACCCTTTAGCATTTTTTATTCTGTAATAGTAGCATTTTTATTTCTGCCGTCTATTTTAATATTCTATAATTCCAGTGCTTGGGTTTATAGCATTGGATATGGAGTAGTTGCTTTATTTGGCAGTTTTATAGGGAATTATGCCGTAAAACGTGCTAAATGAGCAGATCGAAATGGTATCTTCCAGACATTTTTACAAACGTAGATATAAGATATCTAAGGTCTTTAGCTTAGTTCAAGGATATATTGGAGATGTTGGATGCCATGTGAAGTTTAAAATACTAAAAGATGGGGGAAAAGCATGGATAAAGATCAATTATTAAAAATATACGGTTCTATATATGGGCCAGAAGCAGGTCCATGGAATTTATCAAAAGAGAGTATATACATCGAATATTTATTCAGAAAGTTTTATGAGGATAATTTCAGATGCATTAAAAATATAAAAGTATGTAATGTCGGTATTGGCGCAGGTGAATGGGGCTGATTCAGTGATGTCTCAAATACCGATAAGTTATCTAAAATAAACCATATAGTAAAGAGGTGATTTATAGTGAAAAAAATTATAATAAGATATTTTTATACTCCAATTTGTCCAGAAGCATTTGCTTCATTAGATCGTCTTTATAATTTGTTTTCAAATTATAAAGAACAGGTTGATTTTGAATCCTTTAATGTATTTGATTGTAAATTCGAATCGTCACATCCATGGTTTCCTAGTGAAGAAGAAATAATAAAAAGTGTTAATGGAAACGGAACATATCCACTTCTTTATGGGGAATTATTCATTCAAGGAAATCAAATTGAAGGTTTTCCACCATCTCCAAAATCAATATCAAATGCTCTAAAAGAATATGGAATATTTTTTAAAGAAGAAGATTACAAATTTGATTATACAACGATAAAAAAAGAAATATTTCAGTGTGATAACAATAGAGTTCAAATTAAAAGATATGGGAAAAAAATACTTAGAGATACTTGTATTATTTGTACGAAATATAATCCATATCTAGATGAAAAAGCATATTTTCCAGAAAACTGGATTAAGTATGAACAATTGAAGGGCGATTTTTTGAAAGAGAATTTAGATAAGGGTAGTTTAATTGGATATATTGGATATTATGATGAAATGCCAGTTGGTTTTATTGAAGCATTTCCATTAGATATATCAAAAAAGTTAGGCTTTCCAATATCAAGTAAAGATGATAATGATGTTATGATTACTTGTCTTTCTGTCCGTAAAGAAATGAGTGGACAAGGTATAGCTACGAGACTAATAGATTATCTTGAAAAAGAGGCGAAAGAGAAAAAATATAAATCGATAGAAGTACTATCATTTCCTGACGAACATAATTGGCAACCTAAATCATTATATGAAAAAAACGGCTATAAAAAAGTCAAAGAAATAAGAGAACTGTTTATTATGAAGAAGGAATTATGAAAGGTATTTTAGCCCTATATCAGATAAATTCTTGGATAATCTATTGAACAATCAATATCCTGAAGAAAAGCCTTATGTAATAAACCACGGAAGAGAAATATATGTAGGAGAGATCATACCTCTGACAGAAAAAAATATAGAAGTTGCTGGGAGATGTACAGGAAGGAATTGTTCTGAAAGTTGCCATAAAAAGCTTATTTTTATGAAAGATTGTTGTGAAGAGGTTTTGGGATTTATTAATGAGGTAGATGACATTTATGTATCACAAAGGAGCAGAGACGCAGGTTTAGGCAGCCTTTTATTAGATAAATTGCTGGATGTAGCAAAAGAAAATGGAATTGAGAGGTCTTTAATTTATTCATCAACGAAAGATATTAATAGTATCATCAGTTTTTATAAAAAACATGATTATAAAACATGGTACATTCAAATGTATAAATAAATTATTATTTCATGTTTTTCTTATTATGTGAAGGAATATGAGAAAAGAATGTTGAAACTTCTTATAGAAATGTACTTGTGTAAAGGTGAGCCAGGCATAGTTTTATGAAGAAAAGAAATATTAGTATAAAGTTTAGGAAGTGTTTGATAAAAACAAGGATTGAACGATTACCAAGTTATGTAAAACTAGTAAATTTTGAGAGGTGCTATCTTGTGAAAATTGGTTTAGTTTCAGAAGTTTTTCAGGATGGAAACATTGGATACAACTTTAATCAAATAAAGAAACAGTTGATTAAGTGTAGTGAGAAGAAATTCGATCTAATTTGCTTTGGAGAGTCTTTCTTACAAGGATTTGAAGGATTATCCTGGGAATATCATCAAGACTTATTAAAAGCATGCTCCCAAAATGATGAAATTATCAGTTCATTAAGAGGGCTTGCAATAAGGCATAAAATTGCCCTTTCTTTTGGATATATTGAGAGAGAAGAAGATATAATCTATAGCAGTAATATAGTTATTTCTGACAGTGGTGAAATATTAGATAATTATCGTAGAATATCGCCTGGCTGGAAAGAGCCTATAGCAGACCTTAGATATTATAAAGAAGGGAACGGCTTTTCTCTTTTCAACTACAAAGGCAAAAGATTTGCAACAGCCATATGTGGAGATTTATGGGATGATGAGCACATTGATTCGATTAAGGAGTTGAAGGCAGATTGTGTTTTATGGCCATTATATGTTGACTATTCTATAGACAAGTGGGAAAATGGCGAAAGAGAAGAATATGCTCATCAAGTAAAAGAAATTCAAGCTCCAGTGTTGATGATAAACAGCTATGTAGAGGATGAAAGTAGAGCTAAGGGAGGATGCTGCGTATTTCAAAATGGACATGTATTAAAGGAACTTCCGATGGGTAGCCTTGGTGTTTTAGAATATGAAGTATAGTAGTATCTTGTAATTATAATACATATGATTAAAGGTATATTAGGAGTAATATTAAGGATGACATAGGCGAATTTGATGATGTAGATAAAAAAATAATAATGTTATGTATAGAATGATATTTATTCTGTAACTGTTCGATAGCAAATGAGTGTTGTCACTATACTGAACACAGCATTTAGGTAAAGGATAATTTAGGCAATAGGGAGATGGCAAAATGAATAGGAACAAAAAAATAGTGGCAATTATAATATGTGTATTTATGATTTCGAGTATTTGGACAATGCTGTCATTGAAAAAGCAGGTAAAAAATCTTCAAAATGAAGTAGGTAGAATGCATTCTAATTTTAATAATAAGATTAGAACTACTAATCAATATATAAGTAATTTAGGGAATAAACTGGTAAGTAAAATCGAAAAAAGTGAAAGTCTGCTGTCATCCTTGGAAACAGAAACCGAATACAAAAATGAGCAACTAGCATTTACAGTTAGAGCTGTGCCAAAGGAAAAACGTACTGATGAAATAATATTTTTATCTTTGGGGGATGAAAAGAAAGAGATGGTTTCCACTAATGGTTTAGACTATACAGCGATCTTTGCACTTAAAATGACTCAAAAGATTGTCCCTATTATTTCATTTGAATCACTAGCGGGCATGAGACAGGAGTCCTTACCAGAAATTTACCTTGATGAATTACTTTCCTTAGGCTATGAAAGCCGTTGGGGAAATCAAAATAATTCTACTGAGAAGAATGAGGAAATACTTACACTTACAGTCTATGTTCGGGATGAAAAATCATATTTTTTACTAAACGAAACACCTACTGTAACAATTGTAATTGAAGATATTTCTACAGATACTGAGATAGGTCGTAAAGAAATGCAATTGACAGAAGCCGATGCAAAGTTTAATAAGGAACTAAGCTCTATTTCCTTCGATGTAGATTTAAGTGAATACCGTAAAAAAGAAGGAGCACATACTGTATGGCTAGAGATGAAAACAAAAGGCGGTATTTTTTATCGTGAGGAAGTTGCTTCTTTTGACTATGATGGAAAGCAAAGCTCATTTGCAGGTAGTGGGACAGGTGTATTGTATCCTAGTTGGTAACCAAAATATGTTGTGCATCCCTTATATCATGAGAAGAATTATTGGGAAAAAGATAACAATATATTTTCGTAAATGCAAATCAAGGTGTAATCTTAGGACATTATGTGCTATTTGTGAAAATTATTAGAAAAATTAGAATTATCTACGAGAGGGGAGTTAATAAATGTGTCTGACAAATTAGATTATAAAAAAGAATACAAAGATCTTTATATGCCAAAGAATAAACCTGTTTTAATTGAAATACCTCCAATAAACTTTATTATGGTTGATGGTAAAGGTGATCCTTCTAAAGAAGAATATCAAAATGCTCTTTCAGTCCTAAATATATAAAAAATGGCTCGAGTATAATTTAAAAAGGTCTTTATGGATTGAATGTACGGACGAAGAAGAGCAGAAGATGGGAACTACTCAAGTAACTGAAACTATAATGTCTATTAGACGATATGCAGATATGTTTTTTGAGTTAGAGAAATGGCTAAATAAGGAGGTAAGTTTTTGAAGGTAGCATTTTTAGATAGGGATGGGACAATTATAGAAGACTATGAGGATGAGTTATGGAGAAATGTAACTGAGCCTGATTTTATACAGGGATCAATAGATGCTCTTAAAGAAATAAAACGAAAAGGTTATGAAATTATTATTATAACAAATCAGTATTTAATAGATGAACAAATCATTTCTATAGAGCAATATCAAAATTTTACAAATAAGTTTGTAGAAAAAATAAAAGATAATGGGATTGAAATATTAGATATATTTTATTGTCCTCATTCTAGAAAATCAGATTGTAGCTGTATGAAACCAAAAGATGGTTTGATAAAAATGGCATTAGAAAAATATCCAGAAATAGATATGAAAGATTGTTTTATTGTAGGAGATTCATTATGTGATGTTGAACTAGGGGAAAAGTTAGAAATAAAGACATTTGGTATAGGAATAGGAAATAGAGAAGGAGAGACATTATTTGTAGATTCGCTAATAGATGTAGTTAGGTATCTGTAGCGTAAAAAATATCATGTAATAAGAATCTAAATTCTATGGGATCTATAGCAAGAGAAATGTTATAGGGCATATTTTTATTTTGGCTGTTTAAGACCTTATGATGGCAATCAACAATCGACTTATACCTGAATATAAGGAGTTGCTCAATTCAAGTATAGGATGTTAGACAATGATAAAAGGGTGATATTTATGAACATAATGCTAAAAACAAGAACTAAAGATCATGTTGTGACTTTTTGGGAGAAGACTCAAGATGATGAAATAAAAAGATTATTTCCTTTCAGTATTGAATCTTTAAAAGAAGCATTAATACTATTTAAGGAATCTTTGAGAGAAGATGCTTTGAGCTATGGTAAAGTAATTTATTTTGAAGATAAATATATTGGAGATATTTGGTGTTATGGTATAGATGAAAGTAATGAAAAAATGGCGATGCTAAGTGTTGTTATTTTCGAAAAGGGACTGTGGGGCAGGGGTATAGCAACAGAGGCTACAAAAACCTTTATAAAAGAAGTATTTAATAAGTTCGATATAGAAAAAATTGGAGCATTTACATATTCCAATAATCACAGCTCAATAGGTTTATTAAAAAAGGTTGGATTTTGTGAAATTGAAACCTTTATTGAAGATGGTATTGAATCAATATATTTTGAAATGAGGTATGTAAGGCATCATTGATTTACTACAAAAATGGAATTTAAAGGAGTTATTAATATGCTAAAGGTAAAATTCTATGAACTGAATACAATAGAAGATAATAAACTTCAATTTGCAGTTATTATGGCAAGGTATGAAGGTAAATGGATATTTGTAAGACATAAAGAGAGATTAACCTGGGAAATTCCAGGCGGACATAGGGAAAAAGATGAAAGTATTGATTTTACAGCTTCAAGAGAATTGTCTGAAGAAACTGGAGCAGAGGAATTTAGTATTATTCCAGTGTGTATATACTCAGTGGTTAGAGATGAAACTGAATCCTTTGGACAATTGTTTTATTCCGATGTGAGGTATCTTGGTAAATTGCCAGATTCTGAAATATGTGAAATTAAACTATTTGATACTATACCCGAAAGCTTAACATATCCTTTAATTCAACCATATCTGTTTAAGAAGATTGAGGAATTATATATATCATGGGAGGAATATGATGGCTCAAAAAATGAAAAGAGAATTTAGAAAGCTACATCTTTCAGATTTAGAACTTGTCTTACAAATGGAAAATGATTTTCGAAGTAATTTTATCTTTGAAGAAAACGCAAGGCAATTTCTTTCAAATCCAATAAATTGGATTTTTGCATGTATTCAGGAGGATCAAATAATTGGTTTTGCATACGGATATGAGTTAAATCGTCTAGATAATAAAGGTAACATGCTATATATTCATGAAGTAGGTGTACTTCCAAAATTTCAGAAGCAGGGAATTGGTTTTCAAATTCTTACTGATATAAAGAATCTATGCAAATTGACAGGCATTTGTAGATTCTTCTTATTTACACAAAAGCATAATATTGCTGCTTGTGCATTATATGAAAAAGCTGGTGGTGAAAAAACAAGTAGTATTCAGGAGGATGATGTAACTTATTTTTTTAACAAGTTCAATTGAATTGTCTGAGCTAAAAACAATTTATATTTTATGCATGAGTGTACATTATTAGTGTATTATAAATCTTGTTAAAGAGCTCAAATTCTCAAATCTATAACTTATAGAAAGCTGCTTAGTAAAGGTCTCAAATTTAGGCTATTAAAAAATATAAATTGAAAGGTAGATGAAAAGGCTGATTTGTGGTAGTTGCGGGTGGTTAAGCCCTGTATAGTCTCAAGATTTGTTTAATTGCTTAAAATTAGTAGAACAAGGTCAATGAAAAAATATTTAACAGGAGGTATTATTAATGGTAGAAGTTATCAAGGTTTATAGGGAAAGATTTCCGTCTCTAAGGCTAATTGGGAAGCGATATACTGATAAGGACAGAGACTCATCTGGCAGTTTTGGCAGCAAGTGGAATGAATGGTTTGAAAAAGGCTATTTTAAAACCTTAGAAGAGCTAGGGAGTTTACCTGAAAACGGAGATGCCTATCTTGGCTGTATGAGGTGTGCAGACGAGTTTGAATATTGGATAGGAATGTTTTTTCCAGAACAGACACCAATTCCAGAGGGCTATATGTATGTTGATATTCCTTCAGGGGATGTAGGTACTTGCTGGATTTACGGTCGTGATGATAATGGTGAAATTTATGGACGGGAATCACATGACATGTGTCTATCTAAAATTAATGATGAAGGATGGCAGGTTGCAAATAATGCTTGGGTCTTTGAACTCTATAATTGTCCACGTTTTACAACACCAGATGAAAATGGAAAAGTAATTTTAGATTATTGTATCTATTTAAGAGATGAGTAATAATATATTTATATTTGTAGAGTAAAGGAGGAAATTAAATGGAAAGGTGGGAGTATTCAACAATCAAAATAAAACTCAAGGGTTTCAGCGGAGGCATATTGGAAACAGAAGATTTCGACTATGAGCTAAATAAACTTGGAGAACAAGGATGGGAGTTAGTTTCATGCTTTTCAACAAATGGAGCTAATGGATATGGTAGAGAGGCAATAGCAGTATTTAAGAGAAAAAAATAATATTTTTATTAAATAATATACATAGTATTGAATATAGCATTTTATGCTTGATGAGGTGAAGCTTTTTATGTTTTATCAAAAGGATTGGATTATGAGACAAATTGAAAATATAATTCAATTAATCGCTAGATTTTTTTTCAAGAAATATACCGTTCATTATGAAATCATAGATGAAACAAATCATACTCAGACAGACTTATTATATAAAGAACTATTGGAGCTATTGAATTCTTTAGAAATAAATGAGGCAGAGAATTTATTATACGAACGAATCAAAGCCAATGACAGAAATTACTTAATGGTAGCCGTTGATTTCTATAAAAGATTAAATGAGCTAAGTGACGAACAACTGGAAAGTGCTGACTTTTCAAGAGAGGAAATCAGAAGTGGCCTTGAAGAAATTTCAAGAATGTTTGGTCTGATATTGTGAGTTAATTATAGCGATTTACGAGGAGTTTGAATTAATAAATAAAACCAATACTTTGAAATTGCTAAAATTCCAAGTATTATTTATATCTGAAATAAAACATAAGATTGTATAGCACTTAAATATGACATACTATTGTCAAATTTAAGTGCTATACTTATTTTAAGAGATAATTATGAAAATAAATGAACGGAGATTTTTCACAAGGCTATGCATCAGATATTGATGCTATGGTAATATTTTCATATAATTAGTATATAAGAACATGGCTGGAAATATCAATGAAAAATCATTATAAAATTAGGAGTGTGCTATAAGGCGAACTCTTAAAATAAAGTAGACTAAAGCTTTTAAGCTCTTCTAGAATATGTATTTATCCAAAAAGGAGGTATCAGTAAATGACAAAAGAAATACTAACACGATGTGGCTATAGATGTGATTTGTGTCTAGCATACAAGGAGAATATTGACAAAGAGGATAAAAGACAGTTATTGAGCGATGGCTGGTTTAAAATCTTTGGCTTCAGAATAGAAGCAAAGGATATTTACTGTGAAGGATGCATTAGTTCAGATTGCCTGACGGCACGTCTAATTGACGGTGGATGTCCTGTTAGGCCCTGTGTAATAGGACACGGATATGAAAATTGCTCACAGTGCGATAGATATATATGCAAAAAGCTTGAGGAAAGGGCTGTTAGGTTAGAAGATATACAGGAAAAATTTCAAAAAAAAATCAAAAGAAATGATTATAGGGACATTATTAAGCCATATGAAAATGTTAAAAGATTAAATGAACTGAGAGAGATGCAAGGGAAACATTCCAGAATGTTTAATGAAAAAATTAAGCCTAGTGAAGATATTATGAAAAAATTTATTGAAGAAAGAAACATTGTAGAGCTTTGGAATAAGCTTATTAGTTTTATTGAGCATAATTATAGACTTGATAAGTATATCAAATATGGTGGAAAAAATTATGGTTGGGAATTACATTATAAATACGGTAAGAAAACAATTATTTCAATTCATCCTGAAAGAAAAGCTTTTACTGTCCTATTTACATTTGGCAGGAAGGAATTAGAGACTTTTAATAATATGAAGGATCAGGTGAGTGAAGCAACGCTAAATTTAGTAGATAGTACTAAACAGTATCATGATGGAAAATGGATTTGGTTAAGAGTTATTGACAATGCTCAATTGAATGATGCATTAGTATTACTAAATATAAAGAAAAAACCAAATTATTAAAGCTGAGAAAGATAGATTATATATGTTATTTTAAGAGTTAGAGATTAGTTCATGACCTTGATGATATTTTTAATGAAATCAGAGAAGAAGGTTGGAATGAACCAATGCAAGTTTTCATGTCTAAAAAATGGAGGAGAAACAATGAATATAGATTTTAATGTAATCGCTGTTTTTGATAGTATGTGTAAACATATACTTATGTGTAAAAGGAGAAAAAATCCATATAAGGGACTATACAATTTAGTTGGAGGAAAGATTGAAAGTGGCGAAGATGGATTAAGTGCAGCTTATCGTGAATTGGAGGAAGAAACGGGTATTTCTAAAAAAGATGTTATATTAACACATTTAATGGATTTTACATATTATTTATCTAGCATTAAAGTAGAAGCATATGTTGGACGTTTGAATAAAGAGATATCTGTATATGGAGATGAGAACGACTTAGAATGGATAGAAATAAATCAGAATTTTTTTGATGTTTCTAAGTTTGCTGGAGAAGGCAATATTGGGCATATAATGGAGCAAATATTTCTTTATAAAAACATACTTTTAAAATAGATTTTTTTACAAAATGAGCACAAGCTATTGTAAATAGCTGAGAATAAATTTAGAGGTTACTAAAATTGGATTAGCTTTAAATAAGGTGACTAATAATATTTAATAAGACCCAATAAGGCATATGTGACTGAGATTTAATAGCTAGATGTCATAATTAGCTTCATATCTAAGCTAAACTTTTGAGTTAAATAAAAGCAGAAAAGGAGTAGGGTATGATAATTACTTGTATATCAGCATCAAATATTAAGCATGCAAAGGATTATGGTACTTCATCAAAGACATGCAACTTAATTAAAGAAATGGTCATAAAAAAGAGTGAAAGCCTAATTTCAGTAGAAATAATAAAGCTTGTGGACTATGAATTAAGCCCTTGTATTGGATGTGGAAAATGCTTTAAAAAGGCAGTATGTGTATATGATGAAGATTTTAATAATATTTATTCTAAAGTAATAAAATCCGATGGATTATTTGTAGTATCAGCACACTATGCTCCGATACCATCTAAGCTATCTATGCTATTGGAAAAAATGGAGCAGTTAACATTTTTACCACGATTTCATAAGGAAGAATATCGATCTCCATTATATAAAAAACCAGTTGGGATTATAGGCCATGGTGGAGGAACAGAAGAAATAATCAAGGGATACAAAGGAGTAGTTTTAAATACAATTGCAAATGCATTATCATATCCAATAGAAATGAATATATTAGGCGTAAATGAGGAGTGGCCTAACGGAATAGCACTTCCAATACAAGAAGTAATTAAAGATGAGAATTCTATTTTTCCTATCCAAAAATATGATTGGGAAGATATCAAAGTACGAATAGAACCACTAGTAAATAATATGATAGGTAATATAATAGCTGAAAGAAAATAATAATAAAGCTAGATACAGCTGTTTAAATTATATTTGTATAAAGGTGTACTAGGGCATAATCTTAGAACTTTGTACACTATAACCCTTACTGGAATAGAAATGGAACCTAGCTTTAGAATTTAGTCCAAAAACATCGTAAATATTGGAACATAGATTAGTATAATTTATAAAAAACATATCTATTGCCTAAAATAAAAATATATAATACAATAATCAAAAACATGAGGAGTTGAAAGCATGATATTATATGCTGCTATGTTAGAAACCATAGATCCTGAAAAGGATGCAGAAATATTAGATGTACATAAAGCTTATCTTCAAAAATACATAGATGAAGGAAAGATATTTGCGAAGGGTCCTTTTACCGATCATAGTGGAGGACTTATAATCTACAAAGTAGATAGCATTGAGGAAGCTAAAAAGCTTGCAGAAAATGATCCGGCGGTATTAGAGAAATCTAGAAAATTAACTTTAAAAGAATGGAGAAGTAATATAGAATAATTTTTTTATAACTTGATTAATCATACCCCTGTAGGGTATAATAAAAATACAATAAAAATTAAGGAGGGATTTTATATGGCAAACGTAGTTGTTTATTCAAGTAATACATGTAGATATTGTACTTTAGCAAAGGAATATCTTCAAGAAAAGGGTGTAAGCTATGAAGAAAAAAATATTAGCACTGATCCTTCTGCAAGAAAAGAATTGATGCAAAAAGGATATATGGGAGTTCCAGTAATAGTAGTAAACGGAGAAGAAATAGTAGGCTTTGATAAAGCAAAACTAGAGGAACTTTTATAAAATAAAAGATGGGAATAGCAGTAAAATTTATGTATTAACCCTATAAGTGAGCAATATACTTATAGGGTTTTTGCTATTTATTATATTTTTCTTACGATATGTTTACTTTTCTAGCTTATAATGTGAAATATAGTATAATAAGCTTATGACCCATTCAGAGAGAATTGCTTTCTTTAAGTGATATGCGGAACAAATAAAGAACATTTTCGTTAAATATCTATAACTAAATTAGGAGGACTGAGAACGGGATGCGCAAAAGTATAAAAACTGTTTTAATGTTAGCGGCTGCATTTGTAATTTTTTCCTTTGGCTTTTCTGCCACAACCTATGCAGAAGCGCCTTTTGAAGTTAAGGCTAATATTGGCTTTAATGGATTTTTTAAATATGAATATGTTACACCTGTAAATATTGAGGTAAAAAACAATCAAAAAGATGTTAATGGAAAAATACAGATTCTATTTGAGAATATAGTCTCTTCAGGTAAAAAGCTTTATACTGCTTATACTAAAGATTTAGACATAGCAAAAGGAGCTACAAAGACTATAAATATGGAACTTAAGCTAGACAGACAAGTAAGCGAATATAAAATAAGGATTTTAGACAGCAATGATAAACTCATATGGGAAGACCAATCCGTAGCTATGCCTATAGCTAAAGCATCTAACACAGTAGGTATTGGGGTACTAAGTGATGAATTTGAATCTTTATGGTATTTACCTCTTATGACATTTCAAAATTCAGATGAGAAAAGTGGCAATAGAACATCATCCATGTGTGATCTAGATGGACAAATTCCTACGGATACTAGATATTTAAACATGCTTGATGTAATTTTAATAAACAACTATAATACTGAAAAGCTAACTAGTGAAGAAAAAGAGGCATTAATAAAATGGGTAGACAATGGGGGAGTACTGCTAATAGGTACTGGGCCTAATTACAATAAGACATTAAAGGGTCTAGGTGATATCAATTACATAGAAGTATCCGGAACTACTGCGATTACTAAATTTGACAATATTAAGGATTCTAGTGGAAATGCATTTATGCCTAGTTCTCCTCTTTCAATAGTTGATGCCATATCTAGTTCGGGAAATGTTATTTTGAAAGAAGGAAATCTTCCTATTATATTTAGTGAAAGCAAAGGCAATGGAAACGTAGTTATATCAACCTTTGATCTAGGTTTGAGTCCCTTTATAGACTGGAGTGGGAAAGATAAATTTCTAGAGAGAATATTGACCAGTGATGTTTCAGAAACTCACTCTGAAGATATTTTAACCAGCAATAATTCTCCCTATAGATTTTTTGATATAAATCAATATATTCCAAGTAGCAAGGCTCCTTCTGTAAAAGTAATTATTGCAGTATTAATGATATTTACTGTAATAGTAGGACCTATTAATTACCTAGTTTTAAAGAGACTAGATAAAAGAGAAATGGCTTGGATTACTATTCCTGCATTAGCTGTGCTTTTTTCTGTAGTAGTGCTCATCTGGGGTTCTGGAACTAGCTTCAAAAATCCTCTTATGAATAATGTTTCGGTTATCAATATAAATAATGGCGCAGATAGCTATGACATTAATACCTTTGCAGGCGTTATAAGCTTTAAAAATGGGGATGTAAACATTAGCTCAAGTGAAGACACGGATATATTTCCAAATAGCAGATACAGCAATGATGACTATATGAAATACGGTGATAATGATATTATTCTAGAGTACATTCTGCAAAAAAATAGAGCTATTTCATTCAAAAAGAAAGGTGTCTGGGATGTGCAGCAAATAACTTTAAAGGAAACCAAAAAGTTAGATAATGGCATTTCCCAAGAGCTAAAGTTAAAGGACAATACAATATCAGGAGAAATAAAAAACAATTCAAATATAGAGCTAAAAGATGCTATATTATTCTATGGCCTAAACTTTCATAAGCTAGGAGATATCAAAATTGGAGAATCAAAATCCATAAGCTTTAACTTAAATACATCTTCTACTATTAATCAAGGGGCAGCAGTATACAGAAGAGATATGTATCAAGTAATAGAGTCTATTTATCCTTGGAATAGTGGACCTGGGAATATAAATAATCAAGATGTCATACTTTCTCAAGATATAAAAAGAGATATGTTAGAAGGCTTATTTCAATATATTAACGTTGACAACAATAATGATGGAGCATTTATAATAGCATGGAATACAGATAAGCTATCCAGTGACATAACTGTAAATGAAAAAGTCGTAGAAAGAATTGATAGAAATATTATTTTAATGCCAATTAATATGAATTATGAAAAAGGTGAAGTAGTAGAAATACCATATGGAATTTTATCACCAAAGATATTAGAATTGAATGGCTTGAATTACGATGCTTATGATAGAGGGTTTTATGGACAGGGAAGCACAGTTATGTCCATAAAATCAGATGAAAAAATAGATTTTGATGAATTAAATATTAACCTAGCATATGGCAATATATCCTCTAGCAATAAAATCTGGATATTTAACTATGCAACTAGTCAATGGGATGAATATACGAGCTTTACTATCCTAATAGATAATAACAATAAAAACACCTACTATGATGAAATTTATGGAACCAAGCTAAAGATAGAAGTAGACGGAAGAGATCGAATATGGATGCCTACATTTTCTATAAAGGGGGTAGCTAAGTAATGATAAGAATAGAGAATTTAACTAAGCAATATGGAAGATTTACAGCAGTAGATAATCTCTCCCTTGAAATTAAAGAAGGAGAAATATTTGGATTTGTAGGACCTAATGGAGCAGGTAAGACTACAACATTAAAAATGATAGCTACTTTGCTAAAACCTACTTCAGGGAATATATATATTGACGATATAGATGTATCTAAAAATATTAAAGAAGCTAGAGGCAGCATAGGCTACATGCCAGACTTCTTTGGAGTTTATGATAATCTTAAAGTAAATGAATATTTAGAGTTTTATGCCGATATTGAAGGATTAAATAAAGATGAAAAGAAAAGGATGCTAGGAGAGCTTTTAGATTTAGTAGATTTATCTCACAAAGCGGATTCTTATGTAGATGCACTATCTAGAGGTATGAAACAAAGACTTTGTTTAGCAAGAAGTCTTATTCACAATCCCAGGTTTCTGATATTAGATGAACCAGCTTCTGGTATGGATCCAAGGGCTAGAGTTCAAATGAAGGATATATTAAGAGAACTAAAGAGAATGGGAAAAACCATATTAATAAGCTCTCATATTTTACCCGAATTATCTGAGCTATGTACCGGCATTGGTATAATTGAAAAAGGTAAAGTAGCTATAAGTGGCACTGTTGATGAAATATTGAGGAAGGTAACTGGTACGAATGGAGTACGTATAAAGGTATTAGATAATGCAGAGAAAGCAATTAATATTTTAATGGAGGAGCCACAGGTTTCAAATATATATGACAATGACAATGTAATAGAATTTGGATTTAGTGGTAGTGAAGAAGACATGGCTAGCCTCATTAAAAAGCTTGTGTTAAAGGAAATATCTTTAGCTTCATTTAATCCACTTCAAAGCAACCTTGAAGAAATATTTATGCAGGTTACGAAAGGAGATGCGGAATAATGAATCCAGTTTTAAAGAAGGAATTAAAGACTAGAATGAGAACATGGAGAACCCCTGTAATGATTTCTCTCTATGTACTAATATTGTCATTGCTCGTATTATTAGTATTTGCAGAAGTTATTTTTTCATATAACAGCTATAGAGGTATGAGACTAGATAATGTGAAAGAGATGTTTTTTGTATTTACTATATTTCAGCTACTACTGCTCATATTTATTGTACCTGCTACTACAGCAGGTAGCATTTCTGGAGAAAGAGAACGTAGTACACTTGAGCTGTTAATCTGTACTAAGATGTCTAGTATTTCAATAATACTTGGAAAACTTTTTTCTTCACTTGCTGAAGTGATTATATTGTTGATAGCATCTATACCTGTAATGAGTACATTTTTTATATTTGGCGGAGTTTCACCTGGAAACATAATACTTATATTTGGCTTTTATTTTGTAACAGCAATACTCTTCGGGAGTATAGGTATTTTTATGTCAACATTTTTTAAAAAGACATCAACATCAACAGTAGCAAGCTATATGATGGCATTATTTTTACTAGGGGGGACCTTTTTTGTAGTTCTATTAAGTAGAGTATTTTATTATCTACCTAGAGGATTATCTATTACTCAGACCTTCCCTGTAATTTTATATGCAAATCCGCTTAGTGGTCTTGGTTCAATACTTTTCAAAATGATGGGTACAGATATACTAAGTGGATTCATAGGAAGAGGATCTACCGGCAATCCTTTACTTCCACTGTACATTAATCTAGGCTTTGATTTAGTTTTATCAGCTATATTACTGTATTTATCATCATTAAGGATAAATCCTATGACTAGGCTTGGAGGAAAGAGTAAAAGAAAGAAATTAGCTAAAAAATCTAAATAAGGATTGATTGCTATGCTTGATAAAAAATTAATAGAGTTGTTAAAGCCCTTAAGGATTAAATATTATTTTAGTAAATTGATGATATATGTCTCATATTCATTTTTGGCATTTTCATCATTTTTGCTCATGCTAATGATACTATCTAAGGTAATTCCAGTTACATTCATATGGACAAAGATAATTTTAGCTTTGGGTATGTCTCTAGTGTTTGGACTATTATGGTCAATATATAAATTCCCTTCATATTATGAAACTGCTAGGCTTGTAGATTCCTTTGGATTAAAGGAAAGGACTATAACGGCATTAGAGCTTAAGGGAAATGATTCAAGACTAGCAGAGCTGCAAAAAAAGGATGCTGTTTATAGTCTAGATAGGGAGGATATCAAAAAACATATTTTTATTAAGCCTTCAATGAAAATAGCTGACATAGCTATGCTCATGATTTTATCTTCAATAATTGTAGGATTTATAAAGACACCTTCTCATGAAGAGGCACTTCTTAAAGAAAAGAATAAAAATATTGTTAAAAATGAAATAGAAAGCATTAAGAAAATAGAAAAAGAGGTAAAGGAAGAAAAACTGCTTACATTAGAAGAAAAAAAGCAAATAGAGAATATACTGAAAGAATTAAGGAAGAAGCTTGATAAGTCTGAAAATATGAAGGACATTCAAAAGGAAGCCTTAAAGGCTAAAAAAGAGCTTAAAAATATAGAAGAAAAATTAAGGCAGGAGAAAATTGAGGACATAGCAAAAAAACTTTCTGATAAGAAATTTACTAAAGAACTTGCGGAGAATTTAAAAGATAAAAATGCAGAAAAGACTGCTGAAAGCATTGAAAAAATGGCGCAAGAGATAAAAAATATGGATAAAGAAAAGCTTGAAAGCTTAGCAAAAGACGTAGCCGCATTAGCAGAACAGCTTAAAGACAATCCTGACCTAAAGAATGCATTTAATCAATTATCTGAGGCTATATCACAAAATATTGAGGGCAATATTGATGATGCTAAGCTATCAAATAGTCTAAACAGCTTGGAAGAGTCATTATCAGGTCTGATGAGTGATTCTCAGGTTTCAGGAGCGATTTCACAGCTTAATGAGGCACTGGACAATCTAAGTGAATTAGACTCTCAAGGAAATAACAGTGGTTCAAATAGCCAGGGTTCTCAAGGCGGCCAAGGGAATAGCGGACAGGGTGGCCAAGGACAGGGAAACGGTCAAGGTCAAGGCTCTGGTAATGGTCAAGGTTCAGGAACAGGTCAAGGCGCAGGCGGTGGAGCGGGAGAAGGTTCATCACCTGGAAATGAAAATTCCTCAGGCAACAGTTCAGGACAGTCGGGAAAAAAAGAAGGCTCCAAAAAAGAAGTAAAAGAGTACGAAAGTGTATTCACTCCAAAAAATCTTGGAGGAGAAGGAAATCAAACTCAAGTACATGGCAATATGAACAATTCAGGAGACAAGGACGTTATACAGGTAAAGAAGTTTGGAGATATGAAAGGTGAATCCATGCCTTATAATGAGGTACTAAATATGTATAAGCAAAATGCATACAAAAGGCTAGATAACGAAGAAATACCTCCCAATATGAAGGAAGTAATACGTAAATATTTTAGTGACCTAGAGTAAGAACTTAGAATAAAATGCTAAGCGAACATTTGCAGGACATGACTATAAATCTTACCGAAATAAGTTATAGAATTATTCATGTCCAAAACCGTGAGTGTGTATTTTATTCTAAGTTCGATGCCAGTAGATATCAAAAAGAATAGAGGTGTAAAAATGCAAATAACAGAAAAAGATATAATGAGCTTTAGGGAGCAAACGGAAAAAATAAAAAATGAAATAGGCAAAGCTATAATTGGCCAGAAAGATATTATAGAGCAGGTACTTATAGCTATATTATGCGAGGGCAATGTCCTACTAGAAGGGGTGCCGGGCTTGGGCAAAACCCAGCTTGTAAAGACTATAGGAAAAGCTCTTGACTTGGAATTTTCTAGAATTCAATTTACACCAGATTTAATGCCAGCAGATGTAGTAGGTACAAATATAATCACACAAGATGAAAAGGGAGCAAGTAGATTTACATTTCAAAAAGGGCCTATATTCAGCAACATAGTTCTTGCAGACGAGATAAACAGAGCAACGCCAAAGACTCAAAGTGCAATGCTAGAAGCAATGCAGGAAAAAACTGTTACAGTGGGCAACACTACCTATACTATGAGTAAGCCCTTTTTTGTATTAGCTACGCAAAACCCAATTGAAATGGAAGGAACCTATCCATTACCTGAGGCTCAAATGGATAGATTCTTATTTAAGCTATATGTAGAGTTTCCCAAGCTAGAGGAGCTTAGCCAAATAGTCAATATCACCACATCAGTAGGAGAAAACGAACTTGATAAAGTAAGTAATGGAGAAGAGCTTATTAAGATGGCAAATATAGCAAAGGAAGTGCCTATAGCAAAGCCAGTCATGGAATATGCAATGAAGCTTATACTTGCTACACATCCAGAGGAAGCTTCAAGTCCAGAGATAACGAAAAAATATACTAGATATGGCTCAAGTCCAAGAGGAGCTCAAGCTATTATCAAAGCTGCAAGAGTGAAGGCATTGATGGAAGGCAGATATAATGTTTCATTTGATGACATTAATTATGCCGCTTATCCTGTATTGAGACACAGAGTATTACTGAATTTTGAAGCAGTATCAGATAGCATTAACAGTGAAGATATTATAAAACAAATAATTGAAGGGTTACGAAATTAATTGAGAATTGAAGAGAGATTCTTCACATTTGTTCAGAATGACTGAAAAAAAGAGAGATTTTTCACATTCGTTTAGTATGACTAAAAAAGAAAGATTTTTCATGTCCATTCAGAGTGATTTTAAAAAAGTGATTTTTCATATTTGTTAAGGGTGACTGAAAACCTGTCATATTGAACAGAAGTCAAATAGGGGCTGATCCCTATTCTAGCTTGTCATCCTGAGCGCTAGCGAAGGATCTCTATTAAGAAAAATGATAGCTTAAAGGATTGATTATATGGAACAAAAACTCATAGATAGCAGTTTATTAAAAAAACTAGAATCTCTAAAGCTTAACTCCAATGTGGTGCTAAACCAAGGATATGGTGGAGGTAGAAAATCTAAAAGCAAAGGCTCATCAGTGGAGTTTTCTGATTTTAGAGAATATGTTCCAGGAGATGATTTTAGAAAGATAGACTGGAATGCATATGGAAGGTTTCAGAAGCTTTTTATTAAGCTGTTTATGGAGGAAAGAGAAGCTAATATCAATATTTTTATAGATGCATCTAAATCCATGGATTTTGGCAATCCTAAAAAATCTACTCTAGCAAAGCAGTTAGCCTTAGTTTTTGGATACTTAAGCTTGGCAAATATGGATAGGGTGAACATATATATCCATGGAAATAACAAACTTGAATCATTAGAGCAATTAAGCGGAAAAAACAATGCACATAGATTAGCTACATATTTAGATAATATAATCTTTGACAAGTCAGAAGACTTTTTTCAA